>JBAYPE010000024.1:0-36856 GCA_041677865.1 Flavobacteriaceae bacterium | reverse complement strand
TATGTTGATGTTCTAACATTTTTGATACATTTTTAAGTTGGAATTCTACGATTTGACGAATGTTATTTTCCGTAAGTGGCATAAACATTACGATTTCGTCGATACGGTTTAAAAACTCGGGTCTTACGGTTTGTTTTAGAAGGCCAAGAACATCTACTTTAGCGGCTTCAGCTGCACTTTCGAAGTTTCCTCCTGCATTATCGAATCGCTCTTGGATGATGTGAGAGCCCATATTTGAGGTCATAATGATAATCGTATTTCGGAAATCTGCCAAACGTCCTTTGTTGTCTGTGAGTCGTCCTTCGTCTAATACTTGTAACAAGATGTTGAACGTATCAGGATGAGCTTTTTCAATTTCGTCTAAAAGCACTACCGAATAAGGTTTTCTACGAACGGCTTCGGTGAGTTGTCCGCCTTCATCATAACCTACATATCCCGGAGGCGCACCAACCAATCTCGATACGCTATGACGTTCTTGATATTCACTCATATCGATACGAGTCATTGCATTTTCGTCATCAAATAAGTATTCAGCTAAAGCTTTTGCTAGTTCGGTTTTTCCGACTCCGGTTGTTCCTAGGAATAAGAACGAACCGATAGGTTTTTTAGGGTCTTGCAATCCTGCTCTGCTTCTGCGAACCGCATCCGAAATGGCTACAATCGCATCTTCTTGACCAACTACTCTTTTGTGTAATTCATCTTCCAGATTCAGGAGTTTTTCCCTTTCAGATTGCAACATTTTGGTTACCGGAACACCGGTCCATTTAGCAACAACTTCGGCTATATCTTCACTAGTAACTTCTTCTTTTATGAGCGAATTTTCACCTTGTTGAGCCAGTTGTTCTTGTAATTTATCAAGTTGTTCTTGAGTTTGTTTGATTTTTCCGTAACGGATTTCTGCTACTTTTCCGTAATCACCATCACGTTCGGCTCTTTCGGCTTCGGTTTTAAAATTCTCGATTTCGATTTTGGTTTGTTGAATGCTATCCACCAAACTTTTCTCGCTTTGCCATTTGGTGAAAATTTCGTTTCGCTCTTCTTTAAGGTTGGCTAAATCCAGTCCTAGAGATTTAAGTTTAGTTTCGTCATTTTCACGCTTGATGGCTTCGATTTCAATCTCAATTTGCATTATTTTTCTATCTAATACATCCAATTCTTCTGGTTTGGAATTGATTTCCATTCGAAGTCTTGAAGCGGCTTCATCCATCAAATCAATGGCTTTATCAGGCAAAAAACGATTGGTAATATATCTTTGCGAAAGCTCAACAGCCGAAATAATCGCTTCGTCTTTGATGCGTACCTGATGATGGGTTTCATATTTTTCTTTGATACCACGTAAAATAGAAATAGCACTTTCGGTATCAGGTTCGTCCACCATTACTTTTTGGAAACGACGTTCAAGAGCTTTATCTTTTTCAAAGTATTTTTGGTATTCATCTAAAGTCGTGGCTCCGATAGCTCGAAGTTCTCCACGAGCAAGAGCAGGTTTTAGGATATTGGCCGCATCCATAGCACCTTCGCCACCTCCGGCTCCGACAAGGGTGTGAATTTCGTCAATGAAAAGCACAATGTCTCCGTCAGCCGAAGTTACTTCTTTTACTACAGATTTCAGACGTTCTTCAAACTCTCCTTTATATTTTGCTCCAGCAATAAGCGCTCCCATATCGAGTGAGAAAACGATTTTGTCTTTTAGGTTTTCAGGAACATCTCCCTGAATGATTCGATGAGCCAAACCTTCTGCAATAGCGGTTTTACCCACACCGGGTTCACCCACAAGCATCGGGTTGTTTTTGGTACGTCTCGACAAGATCTGCAAAACTCTACGAATTTCTTCATCACGACCAATTACCGGATCGAGTTTTCCGTCATTAGCTAATTGATTCAGGTTTTTAGCGTATTTATTGAGTGCATTATAGGTTTCTTCCTGACTTTGTGAAGTCACTCGTTCGCCTTTTCTGATTTCAGCAATAGCGCCTTGAAGACCTTTTTCAGTTACACCTTGGTCTTTCAAAATCTGAGCAACTTTTGATTTTGATTTAAAAATTGCCAAAACCAAGTGCTCAACTGAAACATATTCGTCATTCATTTTTTTAGCAATGTTCATCGCTTCGGTAAGAGTAGTTCCGGCTTCTCTGGAAAGCATTAGGTCTGAACCTTGTGATTTAGCAAAGCTGTTTATTGAACTGTCTAGAACTTGTTTGAAAAGTTCGAGATTAACACCTAATTTTTTGAGTAAAAAAGGTGTAACGTTCTCGTCAACCTCGAGTATTGCCTTGAAAATGTGGTCATTTTCTATTTGAGGATTTTGAAAGCCTTGAGCAAGTTGCTGGGCTTTCTGAATTGCCTCTTGAGATTTGATTGTAAAATTATTTAAGTTCATTTTTTATTATTCGTTATTAAATTGTTATTGGTTAAGTGATTATTGCGTTGATTTGGACTTTTTTTGTAACTTTAAGCAAGTTTTATTCCGATACTTATTAGATGTCAAAATGACTTAAATAGTTTGTTCTGAGAAGATTAAAATGACATAATGTCTTAATCATATATGAAATGGGATTCTTTAACCGACTTTTTAGCAGTAGCGAAACATCCTCCAAAAATACTTTTGATTGGATTCCGCTTAATGACTTACAACAATTAGAAGAGATTCTAACACATTCGTATGAAAAAATCGTAGTGATTTTTAAACACAGTACTCGTTGTGCTATCAGCAGATTTGCTCTTAATCGCTTTGAGAATGAGTTTAATTTTCCAAAAGAACACATCGAACTTTTTTATTTGGATTTACTTACTCACAGAGATATTTCGAACGAAATTGCTCGCAAATTTGAAATAGAGCATCAATCTCCGCAAATTTTAGTTATCAAAAACAGAAAAGTTGTTTATGTGGCCTCGCACGAAAATATCAATGCAAGAATTTTAGAGCGATTTGTATAACCTTCTATAAAAACACAAAAAAACTATACTCAAAATTTGGGTTTAATTTGTACTTTCGTGAACTAAAAATTAAGCGAAAAATAAACAAATGAAAATCCTGAAATTTGGAGGTGCTTCTGTTAAAGATGCAGAAGGAATTCAGAATGTATATAATGTGCTGAAAACAATTAAAGCTAATGAAGTGCTTGTTGTAGTTTCTGCAATGGGAAAAACAACAAACGCTCTTGAGGTTGTTGTTAAAAATTATTTTGACAGGTCTGAGGAGCTACAATCATCTGTGCAGAGCGTGAAGGAATATCATTTTGAAATTATTTCAAATTTATTCAAGCCAACGCATTTGGTGTTTAGTGAGGTGGAAAATTATTTTTTTGATTTAAACCGATTTTTGGAGCAGAACAAATCTCCGAATTATAGCTTTGTGTATGACCAAGTCGTGAGTTTTGGAGAGATGATCTCGTCCAAAATCTTGTATCATTATTTAAAAGATAATTGTTTTGATTTGACGTGGTTAGACTCCCGAAACTTTATCAAAACCGACAACAGTTACAGAGACGCAAATGTAAACTGGGAGCAGACCGAAAAACAGATTTCAGAGCATATAAATAAAACTCAAAATTATATCACTCAAGGATTTTTGGGTTCAGACGAAAACAATTTCACTACTACCTTAGGTAGAGAAGGTTCGGATTATACGGCTGCTATTTTTGCTTACTCGCTCGATGCAGAAAATGTTACTATTTGGAAAGACGTAGCGGGAGTTCTTAATGCTGATCCGAGATTTTTTGAAAACACCACTTTGTTGGAGCAAATTTCGTATCGTGAGGCTATTGAATTGGCTTTTTATGGAGCTTCGATTATCCACCCTAAAACTCTTCAACCTTTACAACAAAAGGAAATTCCGTTTTTTGTGAAATCGTTTTTAAATCCATTAGAAAAAGGAACTTCCATAAGCAAAGGAGTAGATTTACATCCGAAATTACCTTGTTTTATCGTAAAAAAACCACAACACCTGATTTCGTTTTCATCCAAAGATTTTTCTTTTATAATGGAAGAAAATATTAGTTTTATTTTTTCGGTTTTGCATAAATATAAAATCAAGGTTCATTTGATTCAGAACTCCGCTATTAGTTTTTCGGTGTGTATTGAGGATAAATTTTTAAATTTGAATAAACTAATAAATGAGCTTTCAGACCGATTTAATATAAGTTATCACGAAAATGTATCGCTTTATACCATAAGACATTTCGACGAAAAAGCTATCACATCGGTTGCAAACGGAAAAAAACTCCTGATAAAACAAACATCAAAAGAAACTGTACAAATGGTTGTAGCATAAACCAAAAGCAAAGATATCCACATCAAATAAAAATGAATATTTACTACTCCCAAAACGGATATAATTATCTTAACGAATTACTCAAAGCAAAAAATTATTCTAAGATTTTTGTATTAACAGATACCAATACCAACGAGCACTGTTCTGCTGTTTTTTTATCGGAATTGGCAACGGAAACCCAAATCGAAATTATCGAAATCGAAGCAGGAGAAACACATAAAAACCTTTCAACCTGTACAGAGCTTTGGAATATTCTTATCGAGTTTAAAGCCGACCGAAAAAGTCTGATTATTGGGCTTGGAGGAGGTGTAATAACAGATATAGCAGGTTTTGTGGCTTCGGTTTTTAAGCGTGGTATTGATTTTATAAACGTACCTACTTCCCTACTCGGAATGGTTGATGCTTCGCTCGGAGGAAAAACAGGAGTAGATTTGGGAAACCTGAAAAATCAAATCGGGACGATTACCAATGCTCAAATGGTACTTATTGATTTTCGGTTTTTAGATACACTTCCCGATGAGGAAATTCGTTCGGGATATGCAGAAATGCTCAAGCACGGACTGATTCAGGACAGGAAATATTGGGAAAAATTATCCGATTTTCGAAATATTGATTTAACAGAGTTAGACCAACTTATTATCCGTTCGGTCGAAATAAAAACTAAAATCACTTCGGAGGATTTATCCGAAAACGGTATCCGAAAAGCTCTCAACTACGGACACACTCTCGGACACGCAATCGAAAGCTATTGTATGACAAATTCTGAAAAACCAACACTTTTGCACGGAGAAGCTATTGCTATCGGAATGATTTTAGAGAGCTTTTTATCATTTAAAAAAAGATTGATTTCAGCAGAAGATTACTTAGAAATAAAATCTGTCTTGAAAGAAATTTATCCTTTTGTAAAGTTTGATAAAAAAGATATTGAAGCTATTATCGAATTGTTATCTTTCGACAAAAAAAACGAATACGGAAAAATATTATTTGTGTTACTCGACCAAATCGGAACTATCAAAATCGACCAACAAATCGAAAACGAATTGATTTTCAGTGCGTTTGATGATTATAATTCATAATGATTTTTGAGCCTACCTAAACAGCCACTACTCCTTTGATGCGTGGATGCGGATTGTAATCCACTAAAGTGAAATCATCAAATTTAAAGTCAAAAATATTTTTTACCTCCGGATTGAGTATCATTTTAGGGAGTGGTTTGGGTTCTCTCGAAAGTTGTAATTCTAACTGTTCGAAATGATTGTTATAAATATGAGCATCTCCGAAAGTGTGAATGAATTCTCCGGGTTGCAAGTCTGTAACCTGAGCAATCATCATAACCAGTAAAGCATACGAAGCAATATTAAAAGGAACTCCCAAGAAAATATCGGCACTTCGTTGATATAATTGACACGAAAGTTTTCCTTGAGCTACATAAAATTGAAAAAAGGCGTGGCAAGGCGGAAGCGCTACTTTTCCGTTCGCTACATTTTCTGCAAAGGATTTTGAAGTATCAGGAAGTACTGAAGGATTCCAAGCCGAGATAAGCATTCTTCTGCTGTTCGGATTGTTTTTTAGCGTTTCGATAAGTTCGGAAATTTGGTCAATTTCTTTGCTGTCCCAATTTCTCCATTGATGTCCGTAAACAGGACCTAAATTTCCGTTTTTGTCCGCCCATTCATCCCAAATGCGAACTCCATTTTCTTTGAGATAAGTGATGTTTGTATCGCCTTTCAGAAACCATAAAAGCTCGTGAATAATGGACTTCAAATGTAGTTTTTTAGTAGTTACAAGTGGAAACCCTTCGCTTAAATCAAACCGCATTTGGTACCCAAAAACGCTTTTGGTTCCGGTTCCGGTTCTGTCTCCTTTTTGAGTTCCGTTGTCTAAAACGTGTTGTACTAAATCTAAATATTGCTTCATTTTTTTATTTTTTAATCACAGATTACACGGATTAAAAGGTTTTTTATTTTCTTCTATTAGTTAATGTAAAATATATTTTCATCAGAAATCCGTAAACCAAACCGCCTAACATCATTATCACGAAATTAATAATGAGATATTGCCAAGATAGCATTTTTCCTTGCAAAACTGCAAAAGCCACTCCGACTATCAGAAACATTAAAAAACCGAATTGAAGTCCGGTTTTAATCCAGTTTTTTCCGAGAAAAAGATGTTTCATTATTTTTGCTCTCTTCGAGATATTTCATCTCTGATTTTTACTGCTTTTTCGTAATCTTCGTTGTTTACCGCACGTTCTAAAAGCTCGTATAGTTCATCTCTGGTATGATTAGTATAAGTAATCTCAGTATTTACCGGACTGTCTTGTTCTTCTGCCAATTCCAATGGATCGTCTTCGTTTTTTTCTTTCTCGAACGGATTGACCTGAAGATAAATACCTGCTTTATCCAAAATGTTTTTGTAAGTAAATATGGGTGCTTCGAACCGCAAAGCCAAGGCAATTGCATCTGAAGTTCGAGCATCGATGATTTCCTCAATTCGGTCTCTTTCGCAGATAATACTCGAATAAAAAATTCCGTCCACCAATTTATGAATAATGACCTGCTTAACTACAATATCAAATCGGTCGGCAAAATTCTTGAACAAATCGTGTGTAAGCGGTCTGGGAGGTTTTATTTCTTTTTCCAAAGCGATAGCAATCGATTGTGCCTCAAAAGCTCCAATTACGATTGGCAATTTTCTTTCACCATCAACCTCATTCAAAATCAAAGCATAAGCCCCATTTTGGGTCTGGCTGTACGAAATTCCCTTTATAGAAAGTTTTACTAAACTCATACTAAATCAATACATCTTGCAACTCACAAAGGTAAAAGAAATTTCGGGTTTTTTGAACTCAATTTTTCATAAAAAAGCCCAATGAATTAACTTTTGTACAAACATAAACCACCAATAAAATAAATGTTTACTTTAATGATAATCAATTATATGAAAAATATTAAAGAGACTTGATGCTAATTCTATACAGAAAAGAAGTATTTCAGAATAAACCAAAAAAGAAAAGGAAGCACTCCTGCTTCCTTTCCCTTTGAAGAAAAAATCTTCAAAAAACCACCTTACTCAATACTGACTTTTAAAATTAGTCTTATGTACCTGATAAATATACAGAATCGTGCCAAAGGATTGCATAACAACAAAACATCGTGAAAACTGACTGAAAACAGTTCTTTTTTTATTTTAAAAGTCGAATCATATTGTAGAAATGTGGAAAAGGTGTGGAATTTTTCAACATTTTTATTGTGGAATAATCCTGAAATGTGTTTTAATTGATTTCGCCTCTAAAAAATGTATCTTTGCTAACGAAAAAGTAAAATTTATGATTTCAGAAAGAGATTTCATCTGCAAAAAATATAGTTTTTCTCAAGAAAAAGGAACGGTAACATGGGAAGCTCCAAGCAATATTGCCTTAATAAAGTATTGGGGAAAAAAACAAAATCAAATTCCGGCAAACAGTTCTGTAAGTTTTACGCTTTCCGAATGTAAAACCCTTACTAAGGTTGCTTTTTCTGAAAAAAAAATTAATGATAAACATTTTTCGTTCGAATTTTTATTTGAAGGAAAATCCAAACCTGATTTTTACCCAAAAATAGAGCAGTTTTTCGAAAGAATCGAAAAATACCTCCCTTTTCTGACAGCTTTTCATTTTGTTATTGACAGTAAAAACACTTTTCCTCACAGTTCTGGAATTGCTTCTTCTGCCTCTGCAATGGCTGCACTTTCTTTGTGTCTTATGGATATCGAAAGGAAATTTACAACCATGTCGGACGGCTATTTTTATAAAAAAGCTTCTTTCTTGGCTCGTTTGGGCTCAGGAAGTGCCTGCAGAAGTGTTAAAGGAAATCCGATTGTTTGGGGAAAACATCCAGAAATTTCTGAAAGTTCGGATTTATTTGGGGTAGAGCTTGATTTTGAATTACACGAGAATTTTAAAAACTACCAAGACACCATTTTATTAGTTGATGTTGGACAGAAACAGGTTTCGAGCAGTGTCGGGCATAACTTGATGCACAATCATCCGTTTTCCGAAAAGCGTTTTGAACAGGCAAATCAAAATCTTTCGGAGATTTTGGAGGTTTTTAAATCGGGAGATTATGACAAATTCATTAGTATTGTCGAGAGCGAAGCCCTTACTTTGCACAGTATGATGATGACCTCGCATCCGTATTTTATCCTAATGAAACCCAACACATTACACATTATAAATCAGATATGGGAATTTAGGAACATCACTAAAATCCCCGTTTGTTTTACACTTGATGCAGGAGCAAATGTCCACGTATTATATCCTGAAAAATACAAAAATGAAATATCTGATTTTATAAAAAACAGGCTTTCTGCTTTTTGTCAGAACGGAAAGTTTATTACAGATAAAACGGGTGTTGGAGCTAAAAGTCTGTAAGAATTTGATTAGTTTAAAAAACAGAAAACTTATACTTTTTCGCTTTTTTACGGTTTAGTCTGTCTTTTGTTTTCTTCTCAGTTTTAGATATCCGTTAGCCAGAATTGTAAGGATGATAATCCCTGCTCCGATATAAAATTCGGTACTCATTTTTTCGGTTTCAGGGAAAAGGATAATGGCCAGAATAATTCCGTAAACAGGTTCAAGGTTTATGGTAAGCATAACCGTATAAGGGCTTAAATGCTTCATTACATTTATTGAGGCCACAAAGGTATAAGCGGTGCAAATCGAGCCTAAAATCAGCAAGTAAATCCAGTCGCTACTGCTCAATACAAAAAAATCAGAAGTCATTTCGCCTGTCAAAAAAAGATAGAGGCTAATCAAGAAAACACCTCCTAATATTTGATAGAACGAAATAAAAGACGAACTGTATCTTCCTGCAAACTTTCCGTTAATAACCGAAAAAGTAGCCGACAAAAACGCAGCAATAAGAGCCAGAGTGATTCCGTAAAGGAAATTACCGTTTACTTCGTAAATAATATACAACCCCAACATTACAAACAATCCGAACAATACTTCGTATCCGATTATTTTTCGTTTGTAAAAAATAGGCTCTAAAATCGAAGCAAAAAAAGCTCCTGTCGAGAGTGTTGCGAGCGTAACCGAAACATTAGACACTTCAATAGCTTCAAAAAAAGCAAACCAATGAAGGGCAATGATAAATCCTAAGCCCAAAAATATCAGTAATAGATTTCGTGAGATTTTCAGTGGAATCTTTTTGTACCCTATATAAATCGCTACCAAAACAAAAGCAATGCTCATCCGATACCAAACCTTTGCCATTGAGCTAACCGAAATCAACTCTCCCAAAGCTCCAGTAAATCCCCAAATGAAGACAATCAAATGAAGGTGTAGATAACTTTTGGTTTTAACGCTTGGCATTCCGTAAGAGATAAATTGCTAAAAGTCCGAAAATAATATTCGGAAGCCAAACTGCCAACATCGGAGAAATACTTGATTTTTCGGCTAAAGTTCCGAACATCTTATCAAAAAACACATACGAAAAGGCAATAAAAATTCCGATTGCCAAGTTGATTCCCATTCCTCCTCTACGTTTCATAGCCGAAACCGAAACGGCAATAATTGTTAAAATAAAAGCCGAGACCGGAACAGCATATCGCTTGTATTTTACAACCAAATAAGTATTGATATTCCCTGAACCTCTCAATTTTTCTCTTTCGATAAAACGATTGAGTTCTCGCATCGAAAGTGTTTCGGCCATATAGATTACAGGAGTTAAGTCTTCTAAGTCAAAATTGAGAACCGTATCTTTTTTTGCCTCCGAATAAATTCTATCGTTAAGCTCTCCGATTACTCTTTTATTGAAATTCCGCAAGGTATAAGAGCTGTCTGTTGCATTCCATTTGATACTCGAGGCCTGAATTTTTTCTTTTAACCGGTTTTCTGTGTCAAATGTTTCTAACGAAAACTCAAATCCCATTTTGCTTGAGGGATTGAACGAATTTACATGAATGTATTGCGTATCGTTCAGTTGCTTAAAAACATTGGTACTTTCGCGTATTTCACTGTTTCTTTTGAGGTACTTATAACGATATTCGTTGTAGTTTTTGCTTGCGGTAGGCACTAAATAAAAGCTCATCAATACTGCAAAAATCGAAATCATGGTAGCTCCGACAATATACGGTCGTAAAAACCTCGTAAACGAAACTCCCGAGCTTAGAATAGCAATAATTTCGGTGTTGTTTGCCAGCTTTGAGGTAAACCAAATAATCGACAAAAACAAAAATATCGGAAAGAGGAGGTTGGCAAAATAAACCGTAAAATTCAAGTAGAAAAAAATGGTTTCGTCAAGAGGAGCCTTGCTTTCTAATATTTTGTTTATTTTTTCGGATATGTCAATTACAATCCCGATTGGAGCAAACAAAAGCAACATCATTCCGAATGTTACCAGATAGCGTTTGAGTATATACCAATCGATTATTTTCATAGTGTTTTCAAAGCTACAAATATAAGGAATTCAAGTTTCGGATTGAGTGTAATATTTTTATAAAAGAAAAATTAGGTTAACATCTGCTATTACTCATAAAATTAGCGTTTTATTTTCTCTCAAAACATTACAAAAAATAAAAAACTCCATCACTTCCCAAGCAACGGAGTTTTCTTTTTTATTAACCAACCAAAACTTAACTATGTAAATCTTTTACACAAACAAATTTCGGTGCAAATATACGGCTGCTTTTGAAATATTTTTAGTCAAATTAGATATTTAACAAAAAATTCATATTCAAAACCTCAAAAGCAGCCGGTTTATTAAAAATTATCTAACAGAAAACCTTTACAGAGTTCCTCTTTTCTCTTGTTCTCTCTCAATGGATTCAAACAAAGCCTTGAAGTTTCCTGCTCCAAATCCTCTGGCTCCCATTCTCTGAATGATTTCATAAAACAAGGTCGGACGGTCTTCTACCGGTTTGGTAAAGATTTGCAACAAATAACCTTCTTCATCTGCATCAATCATAATTCCGAGTTTTTGAAGTTCTTTGATGTCTTCTTTAAAGCGGTGCATGTGTGCTTTTAATCTTTCCGGAATTGCATCGTAATAAGCCTGAGGAGGCGTTGATAAGAATTCTACTCCTCGAGATTTTAAATCCGAAACGGTTTTGATGATGTCGTCTGTAGCCACAGCAATGTGTTGCACTCCTTCACCTTCGTAAAAGTCAAGATATTCTTCGATTTGTGATCTTTTCTTCCCTTCTGCCGGTTCGTTGATTGGAAATTTAATTCTTCCGTTTCCGTTTGCCATTACTTTTGACATCAAAGCCGAATATTCGGTGTGGATTTGTTTGTCGTCAAACGATAAGAAGTTTACGAATCCTAATACATCTTCAAACCATTTTACCCAAACATTCATCTGATTCCACCCTACATTTCCTACCATGTGGTCAATGAATTTTAATCCTACCGGAGCAGGGTTGTAATCTGACTCCCATTTAATATAACCTGGCATAAAAAGCCCATTGTAGTTTTTACGTTCGGTAAATACAAAAACGGTTTCTCCGTAGGCATAAATTCCCGACTGAACCACTTCTCCGTTTTCGTCAGAAGTTATCGTTGGTTCCATAAATGGTTCTGCTCCTCTTTTGGTAGTTTCTGCAAATGCACTTCTGGCATCTTCTACCCAAAGAGCTATAACTTTTACTCCGTCTCCGTGTTTTTTTACGTGCTCTCCGATTGGAGATTGTGAATTTAATGCAGTTGTTAAAACCAAACGTATTTTATCTTGTCTAACAACATACGAAGCTCTGTCTTTCAGTCCTGTTTCTAATCCTGCATAAGCCTCTGATTGGAATCCGAAAGCGGTTTTGTAATAATGGGCTGCTTGTTTGGCATTTCCTACGTAAAATTCTACGTAATCTGTTCCTAAAATCGGGAGAAAATCCTGTGCTCCTTCAAAAATCTTCTCTAATCCGTATTCTACTGATTTTAATTCTTTTGACATTTTATTCTAAATTTTTGTTGTTTTAATAATTGTTTTTTTATTCTGTTTCTTCTATCTGAATAGAATCTTCGTAATAATATAAAGAGTCTTCTTCGACAAAAACATCTTCTTCGGTTTCTGATTCGTCATAGTAATACTCTGATTCGTCTTCCCAACTGCTCTGAATTACCTTGCTTTGATTTAATGCTGTAAACAAAAATGTTCCGTAAAGCAATAAGTATCCTAATAAAACAAGTGTTATAATTCCGTTGAGTATCAGACCTATAATATTTAAAATTTTTGCAGTTTGAACATTCCCTCTGCTACTCGGATAATACGCCTGAGGATTCATTGCAAACTCTCTCAAACTTTTGTTAGCACTGACCAATCCGATTATTGCCAATACTACTCCCACAACTGAAAGCCCGCAACAACCCAATGTTATCGCTATTACAAGAGATATAATTCCCAGAACGGTTGCAGACGAATCTGCGGGTAATTTGTTTTGACTCATTCTTTTTTACTCCAACCAAGATTGGAAATATTTATTATCGGATATTTTCATCGCATCTTCGGTAACCATTAACGGTTTGAATGTATCTACCATTACTGCTAATTCTTGAGTATCTAACTTTCCGATGCTTCTTTCGTAAGCTCCCGGGTGCGGTCCGTGAGGAATTCCTGCCGGATGTAACGAAATATGCCCCGGTTCGATGTCGTTTCTGCTCATAAAATCTCCATCCACATAATACAAAACTTCATCAGAATCAATGTTGCTGTGATTATAAGGAGCAGGAATCGAAAGCGGGTGGTAATCGTACAATCTCGGAACAAACGAACAAATCACAAAAGCACTTGTTTCGAAAGTTTGATGTACTGGAGGCGGTTGGTGAATTCTTCCGGTAATCGGTTCAAAATCGTGAATAGACAAGGCATACGGATAGTTAAATCCGTCATAACCCACCACATCAAAAGGATGTGTTGCATAAACCATTTCGAAGATTTCGTCTTTCTTTTTTACTTTGATAACAAAACTTCCTTTCTCGTCGTGTGTCTCCAATTCTTGAGGCTGACGAATATCTCTTTCGCAAAACGGAGAATGTTCTAAAAGCTGTCCGAACCAGTTTCTGTAACGCTTCGGAGTATAAACCGGACTTTTTGATTCAATAATAAACAAACGATTGTCTTGTGTATCAAAGTCGATTTGATAAATCATTCCTCTGGGAATAACCAAATAATCTCCGTATTTAAAGTCAAGATTTCCTAAAAATGTTCGGAGTTTTCCGGCTCCTTTATGAATGAAAATTACTTCGTCAGAATCTGTATTCTTATAGAAATAATCTTTCATAGACTCTTTTGGAGCAGCCAAGGCGATATGGCAATCACTATTGGTCAAAACAATTTTTCGGCTATCCAAAAAATCGTTTTCGGGTTGTACTTCAAACCCCTTAAGCCGATAAGATTGAATGTTGTTCTCTTTAGCGATTTTCGGAGCAACACTGTATTGTCTGCGAATTTCTTTTACCTGAGTTGGGCGATGTACGTGATAAATGTTAGACGACATTCCGTCAAAACCAACTGTTCCGAAAAGTTGTTCGTAATACAAACTTCCGTCTTCTTTACGAAATTGTATGTGTCGTTTGTGTGGAATTTTTCCTAATTTATGATAAAAAGGCATAACTTTAATTTTTATAATTAAACATCTTGTGAAAATTCAAGCTTTACTTGATTCACTCGGGGTTTCTCTTAATTAAATATTTAAGATAAGACAATAAGTCCATCCAATGCTTGTTCATAACCCTACAAATATCGTGTTTTTTTGTTTATTTTGAAACAATATTTACACATATTTACATCATTTCACATTATCCCGAATTTGCCGCAACTATCCTATTCTCTTTTTTGGAAAAATTATATAAACCATAGATTTTGAGACTTTACCAAAAAATATTTTTAAGATTTTCGCTATTTAACCCAAAAATCCTTTAGGTCTGTTTATTCTTAAAATATCGTCTGGATAATGATTTTTATATCCAACCAGAAAGACCGGTTATAATAGTAGTCAAGATTTATTTTTACCTTGTCCGGAAATATTACCTCATCATTATACTTCAAGGGATTCTCCTGTTTTGAAAGCAGCTCTTCTTCGTTGGCATATTTAATGCTTGCTTCTGAGGTTAGTCCCGGTTTCAACTCAAGAATTTTTCTGTTTTCGCCTTCAAGCAAATCATAATATCCAGGAATATCAGGTCTTGGTCCTACAACGGACATATCTCCGAAAAGTACATTAAAGAATTGCGGGAGTTCGTCTATTTTATACCTTCGGAAAAACTTCCCTACCGGAGATATTTTTTTGGTTTTCGGATGAATGGTTTTTAGTTTAAAAATGGTAAAGGGCTTTCCGTATTGTCCTATTCTCTCCTGAAGAAAAATACCGTTAGAACAGGTGTCAATCAAAGCAACAAGGTAGCTCAAAATAATTATCCAACCTACTAAAAGAAGGACAAGTACCGAGAATGTTATATCGAAAATGCGTTTGGACAATAAAATAATTATTTCACAACAAGTTTACGGGTAACCGAATTTTCTCCGTCTTTAATTTTTATAAGGTAAACTCCCGGAGCAAGCGAACCGATATTAAGTTCTTTAATAATGGTAGCTTTAAGAACAGACTTTCCGAGAACGTCAAAAATCTCGACTTCTTTGTTGGAAGTTGTGGTCGAGGTAATGTAAATTTTTCCGTCACTTACAGGGTTCGGGTAAAAATTAAGTTCTGTTTTCTGAGCGACATTCGATTTGTTGTCCTGAGCCAACGCTTCAGCACTTAGCGACAAAGTCAAAACAAAAAACAAATATGTGAAGTATTTTTTTATCATTTTGTAAAACCTGATATTGCAAATTTAAGTTTATATTCTGACCTGACAAATACTATACCGATATTTTTTTCGTTTGATAAACAGACTTTAAACACAAGTTTATTCATGTTTTTTATATCAAAATCTTTTGAAAAATAAAGTTTACGCAGTTTATTAGTACTTTTGTCAAAAAAAAAATCAAAATGCGATTTGTTCCTTTTCTGTTTGTAATGGTTGTGCTTGTTCTGGTTTCTTCGTGCAGAAACGATTTTGACTTTCAACCCAGCTCCGGAAATCTCCAATTTTCAAGAGATACGGTTTATTTGGATACGGTTTTTAGCCAGATTGGTTCAAGTACTTATACCCTGAAAGTTTACAACCGAAGTGATAAAGATATTAAGATTCCGAAAATTCGCTTAGGTGAAGGAGAAAGTTCAAAATACCGCCTTATGGTTGATGGGATACACGGAAAAGTATTCGACAATGTAGAAATGTTGGCTCAAGATAGTATGTTCATTTTTATAGAAACAACCATTAATTATAGCGATTATGCCAACTCCGAAACCACGTTTCTCTATACGGACAAAATCGAATTTGAAGGCATAACAAACACTCAGAAAGTCGAACTCGTAACGCTTGTTCAAGATGCTGTTTTTCTGTATCCATATCGAGATGATGACGGAATTTATGAAGAATTGGAAGTCGGTTCTGATACTATTCGAGGTTTTTTCCTTGACGAAAATGACCTAAATCACGGAAATGAATTGATTTGGACCAACGAAAAGCCGTATGTTATTTACGGATATGCAGCCGTTCCGAGCGGAAAAACACTTGAAGTACAAGAAGGTACAAAAATACATTTGCATGACAACTCAGGAATTATTGTTGCTAATAATGCTTCGATTCAAGTAAACGGAACTTTAGAAAATCCTGTCGTATTTGAAGGAGACCGATTAGAGCCGTTTTTTTCTGAAATTCCCGGACAATGGGGAACAATATGGCTAACCAGTGGAAGCGTTGAAAACACTATAAAAAATGCAACCATAAAAAACTCGGTTATCGGACTACTTGTTCAGGACTGCTCTTTGGAGCTTGAAAACGTACAGATATACAATGCTTCCAACTTCGGAATTATGGCTCAAACGGGAAATATCAACGGATTTAATGTAGTAATAAACAATGCAGGACAAAGCTCACTTGCCTGTACCGTCGGAGGAAATTATAATTTTGCCCACTCAACTATTGCCAACCATTGGAATAGGAGTCATCGTTCGCTTCCAGCTCTGATTTTGGACAATACTTATGAAACCACAGAAGGAATTTTACCTCTTAATGCACAATTCGAAAACTGCATAATTTATGGCTCAAATAATATTGAGCTAAACATCAATAAAGCCGAAAATTCGATTTTCAACTTTTCGTTTACCAATTCTCTAATTCGGTTTATCGACTCAAATAATCGCTTTACTGACAATTCTCTGTATGATTTTGATAACGCTTCGTATTATCCCAACAGCATTATTGCCAAAACCTTTAACAACAACAAAGCGGAATTTGTAAACGGAACTCAAAACGACCTTAGAATCATCGAAACATCAGCTGCAAAAGGAATTGCCTCTCCAAACTATAGCGGAACAAACGATATTCTCGGAAATCCAAGAGGCGGAGAAATTGACTCGGGAGCCTACAACTTTGTGATTATTGAGGGTGAATAATAAAATTTGCTACTTTAAAACAAACCGGTTCGTATGGTAAAATGTTCTTTTTCTTGTTCTTTTCTAAAGAAAACTATGCCCCACTGAAAGGTATCGACAGTAACGGTTACTTTTTCGTGATTTTTGATTTCTTCCCAAGCTTGTTCCATTTCTTTACTCCAATGAATATCATCAAAAATCCAAACTGAATCGTTGGTAATGGTTGACAAGAGCAAGTTGAAGTATTCTAAAGTTGCTTTTTGGGAATGGTTCCCGTCAAAATAGATGAGTGAATAGTTGGTTGTTGGCTGTTGGTTGTTTTTTAAAAATTCTGAAAATTCGGCAGTTGTGAATTCTGTGCTTTGTAAGTCAAGTTTCAAGGTTTGAAACTGTTTTTTAGCCACATTTTGAGTGTTTATACAACCTTCGAGAGTTGTAATTTTTGCTTTCGGATTGCTCAAAGACAAGGCGACAGTAGCCAACCCCAACGATGTTCCGATTTCTAAAACAGTTTCTGGCTGAAAATATCGTGTAATCCTGAAAAGCAATTCAGCTCTTTTTTTTGAAATTCCCGCATTTTTGGCAATAGCAGAAATTTTTCTTTCGTTGGATTTAAAAACTCTTGAACCTGCCCCAAAATCTGTAACCGAAATAACGGAATCGTTGTTTAGAAGCGAGCTTCTATATTGCTGTAATGTTTTGTATTCCAAATATTTTGTTTTGTCGTAAAAGCATTTTGTAACCAAATCGTAAATAAAAGGAGAATGTACTCCGTGCTGATTGGTTGATTTCGCTAAGAATTTGAAATACGATTTAATTAGACTCACTTTTTTGGACTTATTAAGTCGTGCAAAGATAAATTATTGGTTTAAAACTCCATAAAGATTTCAAGGACCGTTTAAAATTGTTTCAGATGACAATTTATTTAATATTTCGCTTAACTTTGCTGATATTAAAGAATTGAAATGAAGCTAAGAACAGATAACCTTATTAAAACCTATAAAAAAAGAACCGTGGTAAAGGGAGTTTCGGTTGAAGTAAGCCAAGGGGAGATTGTTGGACTCTTAGGCCCAAACGGAGCTGGAAAAACTACTTCGTTCTATATGATTGTAGGATTCGTAAAGCCCAACGGAGGAAATATTTATCTCGATGATATGAATATTACAGACTTTCCGATGTACAAGCGTGCCCAACACGGAATAGGATATTTGGCTCAAGAGGCTTCTGTTTTCAGAAAATTATCTATCGAAGATAATATTTTGAGTGTACTTCAACTTACTAAACTATCTAAAAAAGAGCAACAACATAAGTTAGATTCTCTTATTGATGAATTTAGCTTAGGGCATATCCGAAAAAACAGAGGCGATTTGCTTTCTGGAGGAGAAAGAAGACGTACCGAAATTGCACGAGCACTGGCAACCGATCCTAAATTTATCTTGCTTGACGAACCCTTTGCAGGAGTTGACCCGGTTGCAGTAGAAGACATTCAGAGAATTGTAGCTCAACTTAAAAACAAAAATATCGGAATACTCATTACCGACCACAACGTACAGGAAACTCTTGCTATTACTGACAAAACTTATCTAATGTTCGAAGGAGCAATTCTGAAAGCCGGAGTTCCGGAAGAACTCGTACAAGACGAAATGGTCAGAAAAGTATATCTCGGACAGAACTTTGAGTTAAGGAAAAAGAAGTTGGAGTTTTAAAAATTCATTCAGTACTTGGTTGTTTATTTCTGTTGGAGTGGCAATTTCCAAAATACATTTTTTATCACATTTTAAAAATCGCTCCAACCCAATTTGGACTTCGAGTTCGTTTTGTGCATAGAAATAATTAAAGTCGAACATTTTGGCCAAATATTCTGCATTAAGGTTATGTTGGGTTTCAAAAAATGTACTAAACACCTTCGTTTTCTGGTGCCCAGGTAAAATTCTGAAAATTCCACCTCCCGAATTATTGACAAGAATTATCTTAAAATTATTGGGAATATAACTGTTCCATAAAGCATTACTGTCGTAAAAGAAACCTATGTCACCTGTAATCAGGATAACCGGTTTTTCAGAAATTACTGATGCTCCAATTGCCGTTGAGGTGCTTCCGTCAATTCCGCTTGTTCCCCTGTTACAGAACACTTCAATTGAAGGTTTTAAATCGAATAACTGCAAGTACCTAATAGCTGTGCTATTACTGACTTGTAGCTGAATAGCATCGGGTAAAGTCTTTATTATTTTATCAAAAATCGTAAAATCTGAATAAGGAGCTGTCCGAATAAAGGCTAATGTTTTTCCTTCTCGTTCTGCTTTTATTTTTTGAACAAAATCGTTATAATTGCTCTGGGTTTGGGTTGCCTCGGACAATAATTTTTTAAAGAAATCGTTCGGTTGTTCTTCAATATGTTGTGATAAGCAACCAAAGGTATCATAAGCTCTTAACGGGTCAATATGCCAATGCTGTTGAGGCTTGTATTTCCGTAAAAATGCTTTTATTCTCTTCGAAATAATCATTCCTCCGAATGTAATGAGCAAATCCGGTTGGAAGGTTTTAAAATCCTCTTCCGAAAACGGAGTAATCAACACATCAATTTTATTGACAAATTTTTCGTGAAAAATATTCGATGTGGTTTCTGTCATTACCACAACCGAAGGATCATTAGCTAATTTTTCGATAATATCCGAATCAATTTCGTCAGGATAATTTGTGCCGACTAAAATCAGTTTTTTTTTATAAGAATGATAAGAATCTTTTAGCAAGGAAGATAAATCAGATGAATAAGTAACGGTATTTATATCATTTGTTTGACTCGGAATCTTTAAAAAGCTGGTAGCTTTAGTAGTTTCGTACAAGGGTTCTTCAAAAGGCACATTGATGTGTACAGGTCCTTTTTTTAAGACAGAAATATCGAGTGCTTCATAAATTTTTCTGTTATTTTCTTCTGATGCTTCTTCGGTCAGATTTGCATTATAGAGAATGTGATTACTGAACACATTTTGCTGACGAATGGTTTGCCCGTCACCGATGTCAATTTTATTAACCGGTCGGTCTGCCGAAACCACCACAAACGGAATTTGCGAATAAAAAGCCTCTGCCAAAGCAGGGTAATAGTTCAGAAGTGCAGAACCCGAAGTACAAACAACCGCAACCGGTTTCCGTATTTGCTGAGCTATTCCGAGAGCAAAAAAACCGGCACATCTTTCGTCTACAATACTATAACAAGTAAATTCAGGATTAGAGGTAAAACCGATAGTAAGAGGTGCGTTTCTGGAACCAGGAGAAATCACAATGTTTTCGATTCCTTTTTGTCTGAATATCTCAATCAGGTTTTGGGCTAAAAGTATTTTCGGGTAGTGCATTTATTTTTGGTATCAAATTCTATGATTTCAGCTAATTCTGAAATTTTCGACAAAAATACAAAACTTAACCTTGAACTTAAACTCCAACCCAAAACTAAAAATGAATATCTTTGTCACATGCAGTTGTCGGTAGTTATTCTCAATTATAATGTATGTTATTTTTTGGAGCAATGTGTTTTGAGTGTGCAGAAATCACTCAAAAATATTGACTCTGAGATAATTGTTGTCGATAATGCCTCTTCTGACAGAAGTTGTCAAATGATAAAAGAACGCTTCAAGGAGGTTCTTTTAATCGAAAATAAAGAAAATACAGGTTTCCCGAAAGGAAATAACATTGGAGTAAGCCGAGCCAAAGGAAAATATATCTGTATTTTGAATCCTGATACAGTAGTTGCTGAAGATACTTTTTGTAAACTTTTAGAGTTTGCCAACAACAGAAAAAATCTTGGTGTTGTAGGGTGTAAACTCATTGACGGAACCGGTAACTTTTTACCCGAAAGCAAACGAAATATTCCTACTCCAAAAGTCTCTCTTTTGAAGCTCCTCGGACGTGACAAGTATTATTATGCTAATCATCTCTCAGAGAATCAAAGCGGAAAAGCGAGTGTTTTTGTCGGAGCATTTATGTTTATGGAAAGACAGAAATACCTTGACCTGAAAGGCTTTGATGAAGATTTTTTTATGTACGGAGAAGATATTGATTTGTGTTATCGGGCTGAGAAATTAGGTTTTGAAAACTATTATTTTGCCGACACTGCCATCATTCACTACAAAGGCGAAAGCACATTTAAAGACAAAATTTATTTTGAGCGATTTTATGAAGCGATGAAAATTTTTTACAAAAAGCACTTTAAAACCAATTTTTTGATCGATTTTCTTACTAATGTAGCAATAAAATGTTTTTTAATTTTTAACTCGTTTTGGAAAAAATCAAATGTAAAGCAAATACCTGAAAGCTATATTTTCATTTCGGAAGATGACGATTTCAGACTTGTTTTAGAACAAAAATTACTTAAAAATGTTTCACTACTCAAAAACCATAAAGCACACAACTTCAATTTATTGAAAAAAGATTCAATTGAAATCATCTTTGACAATAACTTTGTCACAAACAAAGAAATTATTGCGTTTATACAGAAAAACAAAAACCGGAATTTTACTTTTAAGATAAGACCAAGAACAACTAATTTTTTGATAGGGAGTAATAGTAAAGATGAAAAAGGAGAGGTTATAATTTGATTTGCGTTTCAAATCTAAAATTAAAATCGTAAATTTGCACCCTGAAAACTACACAGTTAATATGGCACGATTTGAATTAAAACTCCCAAAAATGGGAGAAAGCGTAGCAGAAGCAACTATTACGAACTGGCTTAAAGAAGTTGGTGATAAAGTAGAGGCAGACGAAATGGTACTCGAAATCGCAACCGACAAGGTAGATAGCGAAGTACCCTCGGAAGTTTCGGGAATATTGATTGAGAAGTTGTTTCAAAAAGACGATTTAGTTCAAGTTGGGCAAACTATCGCTATTATCGAAACGGAGGGAAAAGGAGCTGTAGCTGTGGAGTCATCAAAACAAGATGTCCCTGCTCAGGCAGTAGCAGAAGTGGTCAAAACTGTTGAAACAGCACGGCAAACTGTTGAAACTGATTTTTCTGATTCAGATAAATTCTTTTCTCCGCTTGTCAAAAATATTGCTAAAGAAGAAGGTGTTTCGCTTTCTGAATTAGAAAGCATCAAAGGAACCGGAAAAAACGAAAGAATTACCAAAAATGATATTTTAGAGTATCTCAAAAACAGAGGTTCACAACCTGTGGTTGAAGGGTCAAAACAAACTTCACAACCAAAAGCAGAACCTGCAAAACAAGCTGTTTCGGTATCAGTAAATGGTCAAGACGAAATCATCGAAATGGACAGAATGCGTAAAATAATTTCGCATCACATGATTCAGTCTATTCAAACTTCGGCTCACGTTCAATCATTTATAGAGGTTGATGTTACCAATATTGTGAAATGGAGAGATAAAATTAAAACTGCTTTTGAAAAACGCGAGGGAGAAAAACTTACCTTTACCCCAATTTTTATGGAAGCAGTAGCCAAAGCCATCAAAGACTTTCCGATGATAAATATTTCGGTTGATGGAGATTATATCATCAAACGCAAAAATATTAATTTAGGAATGGCAGCAGCTCTTCCGAACGGAAATCTGATTGTTCCTGTTATTAGAAATGCAGACCAACTCAATCTGGTTGGAATGGCCAAAGCAGTAAACGATTTGGCAAACCGTGCCAAAACCGGAAAACTAAAACCGGATGACACACAAGGTGGAACTTATACAGTAACCAATGTTGGGACTTTCGGAAGCGTATTTGGGACTCCGATTATCAACCAGCCTCAAGTAGGGATTTTAGCTCTTGGTGCCATCCGTAAAGTTCCTGCTGTTATCGAAACTCCCGAAGGAGATTTCATCGGAATTCGTCAGAAAATGTTCCTTTCACATAGCTATGACCACAGAGTAGTGGACGGAGCTTTAGGAGGACAGTTCGTAAAACGAGTAGCAGAGTATTTGGAGTCTTGGGACATTAATAGAGATTTTTAGTAGAAATTGCCTTTATATTCAAAAAAACCACAAGTTACACTTTATGTAACTTGTGGTTTTTTTGCGGTTTATCCTAATAAAGAAAAAAGTTTATGAAACTCACTTCATAAACTTTTTCAAGAGGATTATTTTTTTATAGTTATTTATTTCACAAATTCTATTTTCTGAGAATCTTCGATATTTACACTATCAAAAAAACCTTGTTCGTTCATCCATTCGTCAGAAAAAACTTTGCTCATATACCTCGAGCCATGGTCAGGGAAAAGAATCACGACCAAACTATTTTGGTCAAACTCTCCTTCTTCTGCATATTGCTTTACTGCTTGCAAAGCCGCTCCTGAAGTATATCCGACAAAGAGTCCTTCTGTTTTAGCTATTTCGCGGGTGGTGTGAGCACTATCTTGGTCAGAAACTTTTATAAATTTGTCTATAACATCAAAATCTGTTGCCGTAGGAATGAGGTTTTTTCCTAATCCTTCTATTCTGTACGGATAGATTTCGTCTGTATCAAACACTTTGGTTTCGTGGTATTTTTTTAGAACAGAGCCATAAGCATCAACTCCAAGTACTCTTACTTTCGGGTTTTGTTCTTTTAAGAAACGAGCAATTCCCGATATTGTTCCTCCTGTACCGCTACAAGCTATCAGGTGAGTAATTTTGCCCTCTGTTTGCTTCCATATTTCAGGGCCAGTAGTTTGGTAGTGGGCATCGATATTTAGTTCGTTAAAGTATTGGTTGATGTAAACAGAACCTTTTATTTCTTCGTGCAGACGTTTGGCAACATTGTAATAAGAACGAGGGTCGTCAGCAGATACGTGAGCCGGGCAGACATACACTTTGGCCCCCATACTGCGTAGCATATCAATTTTATCTTTCGACGATTTTGAACTTACTGCAAGTACGCACTCATAGCCCTTGATAATACTTACCATCGCAATGCTGAATCCAGTATTTCCCGATGTGGTTTCTATAACCGTATCCCCTTGCTTAAGGATTCCTTTTTTTTCAGCTTCTTCTATTATGTGTAAAGCAATTCTGTCCTTTGTTGAGTGTCCCGGATTAAATCCTTCTACTTTTGCATAAAAAGATCCTTTTAAATCTTTTGTTATTCGGTTGAGTTTTATTAACGGAGTGTTAGCTATCAACTCTAACACGTTATCGTGCACGTTTAGTTCTTTTTTCATAAACTCTCAAGTTAATCAAGGAAAACATTTTAGCGTTTTTTGTTAACCTTACATCTGGGCAAATGTACAATAATTTTTTTTTCTGAAAAAATATTATTAATTCTGACCATTAGCTAAGATTCGACTATCAGATACTGCTCTTTGCTAAATCGACACAAAAAAATTCTGTTTAGATTTTTTTAAATTCTACTTTTTTCTAACCTGCTGCTTGATTTATAATGTGTGTATTTGGAAGTGTATTTGCTTTTTAAATTTCTTTGTCTTTTTAAAATAAAAAGGTTACTTTTGAAGCTTCTTAGACTATTTATATGAGCGGTATTAAACACAATTGGACAAAGCAAGAAATCATAGATTTATACAACATGCCCTTAATGGATTTACTTTATGAGGCAGCTACGATTCACAGAAGACACCATAACCCGAATGTAGTTCAGGTTTCTACATTACTGTCGATTAAAACAGGTGGTTGTCCCGAAGATTGTGGATATTGTCCTCAGGCGGCTCGTTATCATGCTCATATCGAAGGAAATGATTTGATGTCTGTTAGTCAAGTAAAGGCTCAAGCTCTACGAGCGAAAGCATCGGGTTCATCAAGAGTTTGTATGGGTGCAGCTTGGAGAAATGTGAAAGACGGAGAGGAATTTGACCAAGTGTTGGAAATGGTTCGCACTATCAATAAACTTGATATGGAGGTATGTTGTACACTCGGAATGATTACCGAAAATCAGGCAAAACGCCTTGCAGAAGCAGGTTTATATGCTTATAATCACAATCTGGACACTTCAGAAGAATACTACAAAGAGGTTATCTCAACAAGAGGATATGAAGATCGTTTGCAAACTATAGAAAACGTAAGAAAAACCAATGTTACGGTTTGTAGCGGAGGGATTATCGGAATGGGTGAAAGCATTGAAGACAGAGCAGGAATGTTGGTTGCTTTGGCATCACTCAATCCTCAACCGGAATCTGTGCCAATCAATGCTCTTGTGGCAGTAGAAGGAACTCCTATGGAAAACGAAAAACCGGTTGAAATTTGGGAAATGATACGAATGGTTGCCACAACTCGTATCGTAATGCCCGAAACACAAGTTCGCCTTTCTGCTGGAAGAACCCAAATGAGCAGAGAAGGACAGGCAATGTGCTTTTTTGCAGGGGCAAATTCAATTTTTGCAGGAGACAAGTTGCTTACTACACCTAATCCTGATGTTAATGAAGATATGCAAATGTTTGAAACCCTTGGGCTGATTCCGCAAAAACCATTTACTAAAATATCTCAACCAACAACAGTTGAAGCAAAAGACTCTGAATATCAAGCTTTAGGGGAAAAACCGAAATGGTCAAGACCCGCTCATAAGATTGAACGAAACATAGAAACTTCGCACAAAGCAAAAGAAATAAAACAGGAAAGAGCAGATGCTTAGAAGTAAATTTATAAAAACAAAGGAATAACAGTATCTGAAAAAAACTTATAACAACGAAGAAAGGTTGCTTGGAAAACTCTAAGCTTTACCTTTCTTTTTCTTTTAGTTCAGTTTTACCTTGAGTCTGATTTTATTTTAAAATTCTACTTGTTTTTTGTGAATGTTTGTGAAAATCGGAGAATAGTTGAGTATAAAATGAGCTTACCAACTTCCCGAGGCACCACCACCTCCGAAGCCACCACCTCCGAAGCCACCTGAGAAACCTCCGCCACCAAAACTTCCTCCACTACCACCAAAAAAACCTCCTCCTCTACCGGAGTTACGCCCTAAACTGCTTAAAATAATGATATCTGTCAAATCTAACCCACCAGAGCTCCCTCCGTTTCGTCCTCCTTTACCTTTTGAGGCAATTATCAATACAAAAACGACAAACAAAAATACCATAAGCAAAGCAAGTATTGAAAACTCTTTACCTCCTTGGATTTTATCGTTCTTGTACTCACCACTCATAATTTGCATAATTGAGGTGGTGGCCTTGTCTATTCCTGCAAAATAATTCCCTTTTCGAAATTCAGGTAGAATTTGAGTTTCGATAATTCTTTTCGACATGGCATCTGTCATCAGGTGCTCTGTTCCGTATCCTGTAGAAATGTTTACATCTCGATCATCAACCGCAATGAGCAAAAGAATTCCGTTATCTTTATCTTTCTGACCAATTCCCCATTTGTGAGCTAAATCAGCAGCATAGCGATTGATGTATTCTCCACCGGTTGTCGGAAGCGTAACGACAACTATTTGGGTTGAAGTAGAATCGGCATAATTGATGAGCTTTTGTGTAATATGATTCTTCTCTGCATCGGACAAAACATTAGTGTTAAAGTCATAGTAACTCGTTTGTTTGCTCGGTATATCAGGGATGTCTGCCTTTTGCGAAAACCCAAAAAACTGCATCAGAAGTAAAAATACGACTACAAAATATTTGAGTAACTTTGAGATAAGCTGTATCATTTATCCTTTTGATATTTCGTTCGAAAGTTCGTTATTGTCTGAATCGGGTTGATACGGAAACAAGATTTTTAATTTTGTTCCTGCTTTGAGAATTCCTTCAACCAAACCTTGTTTGTATTGTCCGTTTTTGAAATACGAAATCACCAGATCTTTGGTTTTATCCCAAAAATCAGCTTCAACCAAATCATTAATACCTTTGTCTCCGAGAATCACAAAACTGTGATCTTCAACTCCGACATAAAAAAGTACTCCGTTTCGGTTTCGGGTATTTTCCATTTTAAGAGCATAAAAAATTTCTTGTGCTCTTTTGAGTGGAGACAAATCGGTGTGAGCTTCGATATGTACTCTGATTTCACCCGAAGTTTTGTTTTCGGCTGTAATAATAGCATTTATTATTTCTTGCTCTTCTGCTTCGGTCAAGAAATCTTCTGTTTTGGACATTTTTTATATATATAAAGCCCAACAGAACTTGGATCCTGTTGGGAGAGAATTAAAACTGAACTTTGGGTGCTGTCTGAGCTGCCTCGTCTGCTTGAAAAAGTCCCATTTCTTTAAAGCCCAACATTCCTGCAAACAGAACATTGGGAAGGGTTTTGATTTTTTTGTTATAGGTGTTGGCTGCTTCATTGAATCGGTCGCGAGCTACATTAATTCGGTTTTCTGTACCTTCTAATTGCGATTGTAATTCCAAGAAATTTTGATTTGCTTTTAAATCCGGATATTGTTCAACCGTTACGAGCAATCTGCTCAAAGCTCCCGAAAGTCCTGATTGAGCTTTTTGAAATGTAGCCATCTGTTCAGGTGTTACGTTTGAAGGATCAATAGTTGTCTGCGTTGCTTTGGCACGAGCTTCAACCACAGCTGTGAGGGTTTCTTGTTCGTGAGCTGCTGCTCCTTTTACGGTTTCAACCAAATTTCCGATAAGGTCGTTACGTCTTTGGTAACTGCTTTGTACGTCTGCCCACGTTTTTTCTGCATCGGCCCGAAGACTTACCATTCCGTTATACGAAGAAAAGATAAGAATTACTATCAGAGCAATAATTCCTAAAGGTAATAACCACTTTTTCATATTAATTTAGTTTTAGAGTTTGTTTAATAATTAGTATTTTTTTTGACCGGAATGTTACATCAACTAATAAAAAGTTGTGAAAGTTTCCAAAAGGATTACAGTTCTATATTATACAATTTCAATTTGTTATATAGCGTTTTTCGGTCAATATTTAGCAATATAGCTGCTTTGGTTTTGTTGTTGTTGGTTTCCTTTAGGGCTTCTCTGATAATCTGCTCTTCGTTTTGATGCGAGTAAAGTGAGAAACTTTTTTCTGTTTGAGTAGGAGGAGTTTCTAGCATTTCTTGAGGCAAAACATCAAGGGTTATTTGATCTGATTTGGTAAGAAGTACACAGCGTTTTATGATGTTATTCATTTCACGAAGATTTCCGTACCAAGGATATTTTTTAAATAATTCTACTACTTCGTCGCTAAACCCGGTCACATTCTTTTCGAGGTCTTCATTGGCTTTGGTCAAAAAATGTCGGGCAAAAATCATCAAGTCTTCTTTTCTCTCAGAAAGCTTAGGTACTTTAATGTTAAATTCATTAAGTCTGTGATATAGGTCTTCCCGAAATTCTCCTTTTTTGACTGCTTCTGCCAAATCTTCGTTGGTTGCAGCAATTACGCGAATATTTACTTCAATCTCTTTGTTGCTACCGATAGGTTTCACTTTTCGTTCCTGCAAAGCACGGAGCAACTGCACTTGTACTTCGTAGGAAAGATTACCGACTTCGTCAAGGAAAATTGTTCCTCCGTTTGCTGCTTCAAAATGTCCAATTTTGTCGTTAATAGCTCCGGTAAAAGAACCTTTAAGGTGTCCGAAAAATTCACTCGAGGCAAGGTCTTTCGGAATAGCTCCACAATCGACAGGAATAAAGGGATTGTCTTTTCTTTTACTTTGCGAATGAATGGAATGAGCAATATATTCTTTTCCGGTTCCGCTGTCACCTATAATCAGAACTGACATATTGGTTGGAGCAACAAGTGAAATATGTTCTTGTAATTTGTCTGAGGTTTTACTAATTCCTCTTACAAACTCCGGATTAGAGGCATTTTGTTTTTTTTCTTTTTGAGTAGAAGAAACAACTCTCGATTTTTCTTCTTTTTTCGACAGAGAAGCATTTATGGTATGGAGCAGTTCATCGGGATTTATAGGTTTTCCGACATAATCAAAAGCTCCGGCTTTCATCGCATTTACTGCTGTTTTGATATCGGTATATCCGGTCATAAGAATAACCTGAGTGCCGAAAGACTTTTCTTTTACTCTTTTGAGTATTTCTAACCCGTCACTATCAGGCAAACGAATATCAGTAATAACAACGTCAAAAACAGTTTTATCAAGAATATCGGAAGCATCTTTTCCGGTAAAACTGTTTGTTACGTCAAATCCTTTTTTGGTTAAAAAAGTCTGAAGCAAGGTGCAGAAAGCAACATCATCATCTACTACTAAAATTTTTTTGCTCATACGCTTATCGGGTTTGAATTTCCCACAAAACAAAAGTACGTAAAAATATAAACAACTTAAAGAAACAAAAATTATTTGCAGGTAGTTTAGGTAAATTTTAGAAGTTTTACAAGGGCTTTTTGAGACGGAAATTATTTTTTGGCATAAGTATTGATTTTAGTGTGCGTGATAACTTTAAAATTTAAAAAGAGATGAAAAATTTAGTTTTGACGATTGCAATGGTGGTTGGAGTAACTGCTTTCGCACAAGAAAGAAGAATGGAAAAAAGAGCAATGCCTGTAGAGAATAAGGTAGAGAGATTGACCCAAGAGCTTGACCTGACCCAAGAACAGCAAGAAAAGTTAAAAGTTCTGTACGAGAAAAAAAGAGAAACTCGCCAGAAAGAAAGAGCTGAAAGAATGGATATTAAAAGATCTGAAAATCAAGAATTTGACAATGAGTTGAGATCAATTCTTACTCCTGAGCAAGCGAAGAAATTTGAAATGAGAAGAGAAGAAATGAGAAGAGAAGAAATGAGAAGAGGAAAAGGAGAAGTGAGAGAAAGAGGAGAGATGATACAAAAGAAAAAAGAGAAAAAACTCAAAAAATCTAAGTAAATTCTCTTAATAAAAATTCGGGACAACGCCTTTCAAAAAGGAATGTTGTCCCGAATTTATTTTTTTAAAATATTTAAAACTCAAATATAAACAAGGGCTTAGTCAATGACGTCAAAACCTGTATATTTTCTGAGCACTTCTGGAATTACAATTCCTTCCGGAGTTTGATAATTTTCTAAAATTCCAGCTAAAACTCTCGGAAGAGCAAGCGAGCTTCCGTTAAGCGTATGAGCTAATTTATTTTTTCCTTCTTTGTCTCTATAGCGGAGTTTCAAACGGTTAGATTGAAAGGTTTCAAAATTTGACACAGACGAAATCTCTAACCATCTGTCTTGAGCAGTTGAAAACACTTCAAAGTCGTATGTTAGAGCAGAAGCGAAACCCATATCTCCACCACACAGACGTAGGATTCTGAATGGTAATTTCAATTCTTGCAAAATTCCTTTTACGTGTTCTACCATTCCGTCAAGGGCTTTGTAGGAATTATCAGGATGTTCAATTCTCACAATTTCTACTTTATCAAATTGATGAAGGCGATTTAACCCTCTTACGTGAGCTCCGTAACTTCCTGCTTCTCTACGGAAACAAGGTGTATATCCGGTATTGAGAATCGGTAAATCTTTCTCTTCGATAATCACATCACGATACAAATTCGTAACCGGAACTTCAGCAGTTGGAATCAGGTATAAATCGTCAATTCCAACATGATACATCTGACCTTCTTTGTCCGGAAGTTGTCCTGTTCCGTAACCTGAAGCCTCGTTCACTAAATGAGGAACCTGAACTTCTTGATAGCCGGCTTGGGTATTTTTATCTAAGAAATACCAAATCAAAGCTCTTTGTAATTTTGCCCCTTTTCCTTTATAAACCGGAAATCCTGCACCTGTGATTTTTACGCCTAATTCAAAGTCTATCAAGTCATATTTTTTGGATAATTCCCAGTGTGGTAAGGCTCCATCAAATAAAGTTGGGATTTCTCCTTCCTGATATACATTCAGGTTGTCTTCTGCATCTTTTCCGCTCGGGACGATTTCAGCAGGCGTGTTTGGAATCTTATATAATTCCTCCTGAAGTTTATCTATATACTCGTTTAGCTTTGCTTTTAGTTCGGTTTCTTTTTCTTTTAGCGAAGAGGTCTTTGTTTTAAGAACTTCGGCTTTGGCTTTTTCTCCGACTTTCATCAAAGCACCAATATCTTTAGAAATTTTATTTGATTCGGATAAAACATTATCTAACTCCACTTGAGTAGAGCGTCTTTTTTCGTCTAAACCAATGGCTGTTTCAACAAGGGTTGTCGCATCAATATTTCGCTTGGCAAGAGCCTTTATTACAGCTTCTTTGTTTTCTCTAAGGTGTGCTATCTGTAACATCGTTAAAATTTTAAGTGGCAAATTTAAAGTATTAAGATTGAAGTATCAAGTATTAAATAAAGTATCAGACAAACTCCTAAGTTGCAACATTTTGCTCTAAATTTTCATACTTAATTTCAAGCTGAAAACACGAGTGGTCAAATAATTGGGAATTCCGTATTGTTGTTTGCTGTAAACATCACGCACCCAAGTATTGGTAATTGCGTTTTGATTGTTGAACAAATTAAAGATTTCTAACCCCGCAGAAAGCTCCTTGAAGTTCTTAAGCCAACCTGTTTTTTGGATATTATCTTTAGAATTATCGACAAAAACATACGAAAATCCGACATCTGCACGTCTGTAATCTTTAAGGCGAAGTTGATAAAGATATGGGTCAGCATACGAAGGTGAACCTCCCGGAAGTCCCGTGTTATATACTATATTCAGATAAACCTTTACATTCGGAATATTGGGCATATAATCTTGAAATAGTATTCCGAAATTCAATCTTTGGTCAGTTGGTCGGGCAATAAACCCTTTGTTTTCAATATTTTCTTCTGTTTTCAGGTATCCGAAACTAAACCACGATTCTGTACCGGGAACAAATTCTCCGTTAAGCCGAGTATCGAAACCGACAGCATACGCTTCGGCATTATTTTTTGCTCGATAACGAATTCGTACATTCTCGAGCGTATAAGGGTTAACATCAGTCATTGACTTATAAAAAGCCTCGGAAACCAATTTGAAAGGTCTGTCCCAAAGTTTAAAACTGTAATCATGCGAAAGCACATAATGTATAGATTGTTGGGCTTTTACGTCAGAAACCACATCGCCTTGCTGATTTCGAAGCTCCCGATACATCGGAGGTTGATGATACATTCCTACAGAAAAACGGAAAATCATATCTTTTTCCCAATCGGGTTTTATGGCAAACTGTCCTCTGGGAGAAAAAACTGTCTGATTTGACGATTTGATATCATCTCCCGATACGTTCCAGTTGTGAGCTCTCACCCCTAAATTATACCAAATCTGATGATTTCCTAACTCGCCTCTTCTGTTGAGTTGTACATAACCCGAAAGCCTATCAATAGTGGTGAAATTGGTTGCTCTGGCATTTTGATACGGAACAAGTGGTCCGGTATAAGGATGATAAGGTTGGTCGTTTTTAGGATAAATATCTTCGGGAGGATTCAATGAAAATCCTGCCGAATCAACAACCTCCCACTCTACCAATCTGTCTCTTAAATCTTCTCGGGTATATTTGAAACCCCACTCCAATTGATTTGTTCCAAGATAATGAAATCCTTTGAGTTCTAAATTAGCGATTAAAGCATCGAGATTGTTTCGTCCGTGATTGAGTTGCGAACCAATTCCTCTTGTAAATTCTACTTCTCCATAATTATCCGAGCCGATATTGGTATCTACTTCTCCCAAGCGATATTGTCCTAAAATATCGAAATATTCCTGCTCGGTTGCATGATAAACCGAACCGATGAGTTTCAAGCTGAAGTTTTCATTAACTAAATAAGAAGTTTTCAACGCTCCGAAATAAGTAGTGTATTGGTCTTTTTCTTGTCCTTCGTAAAAAACGGAAAGCTCGGTCGGGTTGTCAATGGTTCCGAATTTTGTTCTTCGGACAAGAGGTTTATAGTCGTACCTATTCGATGAAATATTTCCTAAAAAACTGAACTGCCATTTGTTGTTGGGAGTAAATGTAACATAGCTCTGAACATCGGCAAATCGGGGTCTGAAATCTGTTTCGGTGTCTTGTGAATTTACCAAAAGAGAATTATCTCGATAGCGTCCTCCGACAATTCCGCTCCACTTCTGATTTTTTGAAACGCTTTCTAAAGTGAGACCTCCTCCTAAAAAACTCGCCTGGGCACTTGCCCCGAAACGGGTCGGATTTCTGTAAGTAATGTCTAAAACCGAAGACAGTTTATCTCCGTATTTCGATTGAAATCCTCCTGCCGAAAAGTCCACATTTTCGACCATATCTGTATTGGTAAAACTCAATCCTTCCTGCTGTCCGGAACGGATAAGAAACGGTCGATAAATTTCGATTTCGTTGACATACACCAAATTTTCATCATAATTTCCTCCTCTTACGTTGTATTGAGTGCTGAGTTCGTTGTTGGAATATACTCCCGGAAGTGTTTTGATAATGTTTTCGATTCCTGCATTAGCTCCGGGAATAAGACGAATGGTCTGAGGTTCAATACTGGTTACTCCTTGTACTCTTTTTTTCCCTTTGTCGTCAATTATAATTACTCCGATTTGTTCAAAATTTATTTTTAAAACAGGATTGTATTCGTAATCTTCATTGGGATTTAATTTGAAGGTAATCTGATGAGATTTATATGAAAGATGCGAAAAAAGCAATCCTCCTGTAGTATTGGAAGGAATAGTCAGCATATAAAATCCGTTTTTGTTGGAAACGGTTGTTTTGTCTAAAAACGAAACGGAAACATCAGAAATTGGTTGGTTGTTTTCGTTGAGAATAACTCCTTTTACCCGTGCTGTTTGTTGCGAAAACGAAAAACATCCGAGAAGGAAGAACAAAATAGCAAAAATGCTTTTAAGTGATAAAAGTGTTTTTTGAAACGAGCTTTTACTTGTTTTCCTTATGACAAGCTGTTGTGGTGCTCGGAGTGATTTTACGAAAATATATTTATTCATTATTGTTCTGACTTCTGAAAAACGGCCTCAAAGATAACGGAAATTCTCTCAAAAAAGTTTAGCGTAATTAAAGATATTTGTCGCAATTTAAACAAATTATCATGATTTTTGATTTTTTTAAGTCAGAGACTTAAAAAACATCTTTCACAAAAAAGTTGCAACAAAAAAAAAATAGTAGTAATATTGCACCCTCTAATCTGGTCCTATAGCTCAGTTGGTTAGAGCACCTGACTCATAATCAGGTGGTCCCTGGTTCGAGCCCAGGTGGGACCACAAGTAAATAAAGCACTTACAGATATGTAGGTGCTTTTTTTGGTTTCTTATTTAAAAAGGTGGTTTTTGATTCAAGTCTCTAAAATATTCAATTTTTGAAAGGAACATTTTTGCCATTTGAGAGCCTCTCCATTTGGCTTCTTCTGCTTTTTCGCCTTCAAAAAGTTCATCTACGGTTTGGTTGAAAATAGCCAGCCATCTGTTAAAATGTTGGCTTTCAACAGGCAATTGTGCATGCGGAGGGAAAGGTCTTCCGAAATACGTATGATCATCTAAAAGTACCGTTTGCCAAAAGGTGTACATCTTGGCCAAATGCTCATCCCAACGGTTTTGGATTTTTTCGTTGAAAATAGGACCAATCAGTTCGTCTTGCTGAACTCTTCCGTAAAAAGTATTTACCAAGAGTTTAATATCGTCTAAAGTTGTGATGTCTTTAGCCATTATAGTGCTTTTTTGAAATACAAAGGTACGGAATGTAAATTTCATATAAAGTAAAATAGAGAATCTCTTATTTTCGTTTTTCGTCAAAAAGTAAAATAGCAGAACTTCTTATTTTCGTTTTTAGCTAAAAAGTAAAATAAGGAAGAGGTTTGTTTTACTATTTTACTTACTTTTGCAATGGTGAAATATTCTAATTCGCAGTAAAATGCAACAATTTAAATCAGGTCAAACTATTAATCAGGGTTACTATAAGTGTTTTCAGCCTGAGTCTATCAATAGGTATTGGGAAGTTTCTGATATGTCTGTTTTACAGTTATTGAGTAAAGCCGACAGGCATCTGGGAAGGTTGGATATGTATTCGGAATATGTAAACTTGGAATTGTTCATAAAGATGCATATTGCTAAAGAAGCAACACAATCTTCTAAAATAGAAGGGACACAAACCAACATAGAAGAAGCGTTTTTAGCAAAAGAAGATATTCATTCAGAGAAAAGAAATGATTGGGAAGAGGTTCAAAACTATATTTCAGCAATGAATGAAGCTGTTAAAATGTTGCATACACTTCCTTTTTCATCTCGATTAATAAAACAAACACATAAAATTTTACTTCAAGGGGTAAGAGGAGAGCACAAATTACCTGGAGAATACAGAACAAGTCAGAATTGGATAGGTGGAGCAAGTATTAATGATGCTGTTTTTGTTCCTCCTGTACATACTGCAGTAAATGACTTAATGTCTGATATAGAAAAGTTTGCGAATGATGAGTTAAATCCTTTACCAGACTTATTAAAAATTGCCCTTATACATTATCAGTTTGAAACTGTTCACCCTTTTTTAGACGGAAATGGAAGGGTAGGAAGACTTTTAATTACGCTTTATTTAGTAAATAAAGGAATTTTAAAACAACCCGTTTTATATTTGTCTGATTTTTTTGAACGGAATAGAACGTTGTATTATGATAACTTAATGAGGGTTAGAACTCATAATGATATAAATCAATGGTTTAAATTCTTTTTAACAGGAGTTATAGAAACCGCTAAAAATGGAGTGACGACATTTGATGGTATTTTGCAACTACAAAAAATGATAGATAATAAGTTAAAAGAAATAGGAGGAAGAAGTGCTGATGCTCGAAAAGTGGTTGAATACTTATATACACAACCGATTGTTGATGCCCAAAGAGTAAGCTCAATAACGGGAAAATCGTTGAAATCAACCTATAGTCTTTTAGTCCTTCTAGAAGAACTTGAAATTGTAAAAGAAATTACGGGAGCTCAAAGAGGAAAACTCTATATGTTTGAAGATTATGTAAACTTATTTAAAAAATAATTAATGTTATTCCTATACAACATACTCATCGCTTTCGTAGGGTTTTTGCTAAAAATCATTGCCCTTTTCAATAAAAAAATCAAACTTTTTGTGAATGGGAGAAAACAATCCTTTTCTATTCTGTCTGAAAAGCTAAATTCAGCGGATAAGACAATTTGGTTTCATGCGGCTTCTTTAGGAGAATATGAGCAAGGCTTACCTGTAATGGAACAATTCAAAAAGAAATTTCCGAATCACAAATTGGTTCTCACTTTCTTTTCTCCTTCTGGTTATGAGGTTCGAAAAAACAATACGGTGGCTGATGTCACGGTTTATTTACCTTGGGATACGAAACGAAATGTGCAGCAATTTCTCAAAATTGTTCAACCTGAAAAAGCGATTTTCGTAAAGTATGAGTATTGGATGAATTACCTTACCGAACTCAAAAAACAAAATATTCCGACATATTTGATTTCAGGAATTTTCCGTGAGAATCAAGCCTTTTTCAAGTGGTACGGAGGTTTTTACAGAAGAGCTTTACATTGCTTTACTCACTTTTTTGTTCAAAACGAAAGTTCCGGAAATTTGATTAAAAGTTTAGGTTTTACGAATGTCACCGTAAGTGGAGACACGAGATTCGACCGAGTCTATGCCATAGCCGAGAGAGACAATCATTTGGATTTTGTAGAAGAATTCAAAGGCAAGGACTTGTTGGTCGTAGCAGGAAGCTCTTGGGAACCTGACGAAAAGTTGCTTGTGGAATACATCAATCAAAATAAAAGTACTACAAAATTCGTTATAGCTCCACATAACATTAAGTCAGAACAAATACAGAGTTTAAAATCTCAAATCAACAGGTCTGTAGTTCTTTTTTCTGAGAAAGAAGGCAAGAATCTATCTGATTTTGAAGTGTTGATAATAGATACGATTGGGATTTTGACCAAAATTTACAGTTATGCTGATATCGCCTATGTTGGCGGAGGTTTTGGAAATCCGGGTGTTCACAATGTGTTGGAGCCTGCCGTTTTCGGAATTCCGACAGTGATAGGAAAAAATTATTCTCACTTTGCTGAAGCTACACAACTGGTGAATCTGAAAGGAGTAATTTCCATCAAAAACCAACAAGAATTGAATCAAATTTTAGACAAATTACTTTCAGAAGAAGATTACAGAAAGGAAAAAGGAAAAATCTGTGCTGATTTTATTGTAAGCCAAAAAGGAGCAACTCAAAGGATTATGGATTTTCTGACTGAAAAATCCGATTTTAAATAAAATTACTTCCCCCGCTACCGCACGAATCCTTTCGTGTGGTTACATATAATTTCACAAATCAAAAGTTCTAAAAACCATTATATCATCAACAATTCCCTTTTGACCTGCATAATCTGTTGCACTGCTATAAAC
>JBAYPE010000023.1:0-38141 GCA_041677865.1 Flavobacteriaceae bacterium | reverse complement strand
TTTATAGGTTCCGTCTTGTTCTACTCTACAGTAAACCATTCCTGAAGCTCCGATTTGCGGACGTTTTACCCAATCAATCAAAGCATCAATTTCTTTACGAGTATAAGCCGCTCCTCCCGGAACTGCAATTCCCACAACCAATTCAGCTGAATTGAATACTCCAAAATCTTTGTGTTGAGCAACTGAATTCAGTTCTCCGAATTCCATTCCGAAACGGATATCCGGTTTGTCGTTACCGTATTTACGCATCGCTTCATCAAAGGTCATTCTTGGGAATTTCTGTACTTCTAATCCGTGAATTTCTTTTAATAAATGTCTTGTCAGGCCTTCGAACGTATCTAAAATATCTTCTTGTTCTACAAAAGCCATTTCACAGTCAATCTGAGTAAACTCCGGCTGACGGTCAGCTCTTAAATCTTCGTCTCTAAAACATTTTACGATTTGGAAGTATTTATCCATTCCTCCAACCATAAGTAGCTGTTTGAAAGTTTGAGGTGATTGTGGAAGAGCATAAAACTGCCCCGGATTCATACGACTTGGCACCACGAAATCTCTAGCTCCTTCAGGCGTTGATTTAATTAAATAGGGTGTTTCAACTTCGCAAAATCCTTGAATTGACAAGTAATTACGTACTTCTTGAGCAACTTTATGCCTAAAAAGTAAACTGTTTTTTACCGGATTACGACGAATATCCAAATAGCGATATTTCATTCGGATATCTTCTCCACCATCTGTATTATCTTCGATAGTGAACGGAGGCACAACAGATTCATTCAAAATGGTTAATTCCGAAACCAAAATTTCGATATCTCCGGTAACCATATTCGGATTTTTTGAAGCTCTTTCGATAACAGTTCCTTTGGCTTGAATTACGAATTCTCTACCTAGGGTTTTCGCTTTTTCGATTACTTCGTTACTTGTTCTGTCTGCATCAAAAATAAGCTGAGTGAGTCCGTAACGATCACGTAAATCCACCCAAATCATGAATCCTTTATCGCGAGTTTTTTGAACCCAACCCGATAGTGTTACCTCTTGACCAATATTTGAGCTATTGAGCTCTCCACAAGTATGACTTCTATACATTTTTAGATTAAATTTTTGAAGGTGCAAATGTAATTTTTTAAACACAGATTTATACAACTTTCTTGTTTAAATAAGTGTTTTTCTGACCAAATAACGAAAGTTTCTATTTTCCGTTGAAAACAGCTTTTCGTTTTTCTAAGAACGCTGTTGTTCCTTCTTTGAAATCTTCGGTTGCGAAACATTCTCCGAACAGTCGGATTTCAGTTTCAAATCCGTTTACTCCATCTTTATAGTTTGCATTTATGGCTTGGATGGCTTTTCCGATGGCAACCGGAGAATTTCTCATAATTTTTGAGGCTATAGATTTGGCGAAATCCAATAATTCTGTTTGAGAAGTTACATGGTTTACAAGTCCGTAGTTTAGAGCAGTTTGTGCGTCAATCATTCCAGCAGTCATTACAAGTTCCATTGCTCTTCCTTTTCCGATAAGTTGAGCCAAACGCTGAGTTCCTCCATAACCGGGAATTACTCCGAGTGAGGTTTCGGGAAGTCCCATTTTGGCATTATCAGAAGCTATTCTGAAATGAGCAGACATTGCCAACTCTAATCCTCCTCCGAGTGCAAATCCGTTTACACAGGCTATGACAGGAGTTTTTAGGTTTTGAACAAAATCAAATAACAGTTCTTGTCCTTTTTGAGCCAGTTCGGCTCCTTGAGAAGCAGAGAAGTTTGCAAACTCCGAAATATCTGCTCCGGCCACAAAAGCTTTTTCTCCGCTTCCGGTAATGATAATTACACGAACTTCATCTGAAGCCTCTGCTTGTGCAAAGGCATCGTGTAGCTCTTGAATGGTTTCTTTATTTAGGGCATTCAACTTATCCGGACGATTGATGGTAATGATTTCTAATCCGTTTTCTCTTTGAGTTAGAATATTGTTCATATTTTTTTGTTTAAAGTTTCAGGCTATTGACACAAAATCTTACTGCTTATACCTCTGATAAAGAGGGAATTTCACATAAAAGGTAGTTCCTTTTCCTATTTCAGAATCAAACCAGATGATGCCTTTGTAACTCTCGATAATATTTTTGATTATTCCGAGTCCGAGCCCCATTCCGCTTGTTTTGGTTGTAAATTTCGGTTCAAAAATACGATTTTTATTTTCTATAGAGATACCTTGTCCGTTGTCTTTGACCGAAATCAGAATATCATCATACTGTTTTTTGATGCTCACAATTACTTTCGGATTCGGATTATTCTCGTCTATGGACTGAATTGCATTTTTAACCAAATTAGTAATCACTCGAATCAGTTGCGTTCTGTCCATTAGTGTAAGAATTTCTTTTTCTTTGGAGTGAAATTCGATATAACTTTCGTTAAAAATATCCAAAGCCAAATTCACAGCATCAACAACATTGAGGGTTTCGTTTTGTTGGGCAGGCATTGAGGCAAAGTTGGAAAAAGCAGAAGCCACCGAGCTCATTGTGTCAATTTGTTGAATGAGTGTTTGCGAATAATCGTTTAGTTTTTGTTTGATATTCGGGTCGCTTGGGTCAAATTTTCGTTGAAAACTCTGAACGGTGAGTCGCATAGGGGTAAGCGGATTTTTGATTTCGTGAGCCACCTGTTTTGCCATTTCTCTCCAAGCCTCCTCTCTTTGACTTTGAGCCAATTGGTTGGCACTTTCTTCGAGTTTATCCACCATTTCGTTATAAGCATTAATCACTAAACTCAACTCGCGGCTTGCCTCTTGAACTTCAATTTTTTCGTTTTTCTGATTCAGGTTAGTTTCAGTGATTTTGTTTGAAATTTTCTGTAGATTTTTGGTAATATAATTCGATAGAAAATAAGCTAAAACAATGGCAATGAATAGCATTATTCCATAAACCTGAACAAGTCTTATCAAAAAGCTCTTCAGTTCTTCGTCATAAAATCCTTCGTCTTTGATATGAGGCAAACACACAATTCCTAACGGCTTAAATTTCAAGTCTTTAAGATATGTATAAGACGAACGAAGTTTTTCTTCTTCAATGGTTTTAATTTCGATATATCTTTTGTCAGACGAACCTCTGATGGCTTTAAGAATAAAGGGTTGAATGGGAGGCGTGGGAGTATCAACCGAAAATTGTCCTCTTGAAGAGCGAATATAGTTTCCGTCTAAATCATAAATGATGATTTCGAGGTTGTGAATATTAGAAAGTTCGTGAATTTTATCTTTAAAAATAGCAGACAGATTTTCGGCTGTTAAAGGATAAGTGGTGGTTTTCAACACGTAATTGATGTGTTCGTGAATCGAATGTTCCTTTTTTTCGAGTCGGTCTTCGTGGTATTCGCGAGCCTGTTCTTGAAACTGATACATCGTAATAAGCACAATAAGGGCAGAAGCAATAAGCGTCAGGAGAATCATCGATAAAAAGATTCTCGTTCGGAAAGATAAACGCTTGATTTTGAATTTTTGTTTCAAGTTTTAGGTTTTTAGAAGTCGTGGAATTAGCTTAGCTATTGAATATAAACCGCAAACTAACTACTATCCGCAACTACTTTTCACGAATTCGTTTGTATAATTTAATGCCCAACATCAACAGAATTGCCAATCCAAATAATCCGACAACTCCAAAAATCCAATTGAATGAACTCTTCAGAACCACCAAAAATATTACCGAAAACAAAATCAGTGTAGCTACTTCGTTCCAGATTCTGAAAAATTGAGAAGAATATTTGGTGATGTTTTGTTGTAATTGCTTATAAATTTGATGCGATTTTAATTGGTATATCCACAAAAGAACTACAAACAAAAGTTTAACATGCATCCAACCCGTTTTTAGCAAAATCGGATTCAATATCAATAAAATTATGGCAAAAACCGTGGCTAAAATAGCAGAAGGCCAAGTGATGATATTCCACAAACGGCCTTGCATCAGTTGGTACTGCTTGATTAAAATACTCTGTTCGGGTTCGGGTTTTGCTTTGGCTTCGGTATGATACACAAACAGGCGAACCATATAGAAAAGTCCTGCAAACCAAGTAACGACAAAAATTATGTGTAATGCTTTTATGTAAAGATACATTTTTTGAATGTTGAGTTTTAAATGTTGAGTTTTTAAGCTTTTCGCAAGAGATTAAGCAAGTTTGTGTCTGTTGATTTTTTTTACTTGCAATACCTTCCGTTATTTTCAACACAAAGCTAACAAAAAATATATTAGGCTTTTGAATCGTAAAGATTTTAAGCACTAAAGAATTTTTTTCCTGACTTTATCCTATCGGTAAAACCCGTGCTAAGACTTGCAAAAGTCGATATTTTTTTATAATATTTGTTGCCATTAACACAAAATACTATGAATCTCAAAAATCATATCGAGTGGAACGAATGGTTGATACAATACCTCCTACAACAAGGGATTGAAATGTTTGACTGGAAAGCAGCCGACGAAGCAGAAAAAGAAAGAATAAGCAAAATGACGTTCGAAGAACAAGAAGAAGAACTCGAAAGGGCGGTTCGAGAGTTAGAAGCTTTGTATGGTGTTGATGACGATGATTATGAGGGTTTTAGTAATTTTGAGGATGATGATTTTGATTTTGAAGAAGATTAGAATAATTGAATGTCTCCAAAGAAGACTTTACTCCTTTTTAAACTGAGGTAATGGCTGACACAAACTTTTGTTTACTACTTTTTCTCTCATTTGCTTTTTCTTGTTGAAGTGTCTGGAAATGTTTTGTACAAGTTCTGTAAAATTGTCATGTGTTATTCCCTCCTCATCTTTCCATTGATAATAAAACGGTTTTATTGAGCGACAATTTGGGTGTTCAAATATGGTATTAAGCATGGTTCTATCAGAAATCCCACAAGAATGCCCCATAATTATGACTTGGAATTTCCCAAGTTCTATAAAGTCTAGAAGATTTTTATAATTTGAATTTTGAAGATAGCCAAATGATTTGAAGTTACGTAGAAATTCATTTTCATCAAGATTTTCAATCATTTTATAATCTTCATCCATCTCATCTCCGAAACCAAAATTAATTTTATTGTTTTTATCTCCGATTTTCCCATGAATTTGAATTTGGTTATATAAATCGTGACGATAACAATTAATATATTCATTTATTAATCTTGTATAATTAAAATTCAAGAAGATTGTCTTGTTTCCTAACTCTCCATTTATAATTTTTTCTTCAATATTGTAATAATACAAATCTTTTAAAAGTTCATTTTCCTTTAATAACAATTCATGATCTTCTTTAGGAAACTCTTCTAAATAATTATTCAGGGCCTGTCCTTTCTTATATTCTACAACATCAAATAATGTAATAATCTCTTCTTTTATTAGATTTTTACTAATACATGGTTCTATCTTTTCTTTTAAATACTGTTCAAACAAATCTTTTATTTGTTCAAATTCAGAATTAAGTTTTAAAACTTGTTCTCGAATTCTACTATTAAAACTATCATCAGATTCTTTTGGTTCTCTTTCAGTTTTTACAATCTTCTTTAATTGATAATAATACTCTCTTTCAATATCAACCCAATTTTCAATTCCATTTTTTAATGTGATTGTTTTAAAAAACTCATTATTAAACCTAAATAAATCAACAGTTCTATATCCTGACACCTTTATCATATCTTTGTACCTATCTACCTCTAGATTTGGTATGTATGCAGATTCTAACAACTCGGTCATAAAACTATAATAGTTTGTGATTTTCTCATTATTTAATGGTTTCATCTTTCGTTGAGGATTTAAATAAATTAAATCATCACGTGTTTTCAACTCCAAGTTTTTCCAAAAATCATTAATAAAATCAGAATATTTAGTTTTCAACCCATGAGCTAAATCAAAACCATTTCCAATAATAAAAAGTCGATTCATATAATTAATTTTTAACAAATATATAAATTAACAACTCTCATAGTTACAATAAAACACTTCCAATAAATAAAAAACCCCACAAGCAAAGCCTACGGGGTCTTATAAAACTTATAACTGGAAACCGTTAACTGTAAACTACCTACTCAAATACATTTTTCTTCTAGCATACAATTCGTAGAATGCATCGTCTTTCAGGCTGTCGATAAACAAAATACTTTCTCCGGTTGATTTCATTTCCGGCCCTAGTTTTTTGTTTACTCCAGGAAATTTGTTGAACGAGAACACCGGTTGTTTGATGGCATATCCTTTTAGTTGCGGGTTGAAATTAAAATCAGTTACTTTTTTCTCTCCCAACATCACTTTAGTAGCATAGTTCACATACGGTTCTCCGTAAGCTTTAGCAATAAACGGAACAGTTCTCGAAGCTCTTGGGTTGGCCTCGATGATATAAACCGTATCATCTTTTACAGCAAACTGAATATTGATAAGACCAACTGTTTTTAGAGCTAAGGCAATTTTTTTGGTATGATCTTTAATTTGTTGCATTACAAATTCACCTAAATTAAATGGCGGAAGTGTAGCATTACTGTCTCCCGAGTGGATGCCGCATGGTTCGATGTGTTCCATAATTCCGATAATGTACACATTTTCTCCATCACAAATCGCATCGGCTTCAGCCTCAACTGCTCCATCTAAATAATGGTCTAAAAGCAATTTGTTATTCGGAATCTGACGTAACAAATCGATTACGTGTTCTTCTAATTCTTGTTTGTTGATAACTATTTTCATTCCTTGTCCACCCAGTACATAAGACGGACGAACAAGTAGCGGGAAGTCTAACTCATCAGCCAATTTCGAAGCTTGGTCTGCTGTTTCTGCCACTCCGAATTTCGGGAATGGAATATTCAACTCTTCTAAAAGTGTTGAAAAACGACCTCTATCCTCGGCCAAATCCAGTGCATCAAAGCTCGTTCCGATGATTTTAATTCCGTATTTATCGAGCTTTTCAGCTAATTTCAAAGCGGTTTGTCCTCCTAACTGCACGATAACACCTTCTGGTTTTTCGTGCTGAATAATATCGTAGATATGTTCCCAGAAAACAGGCTCAAAATACAATTTATCAGCCGTATCAAAATCTGTAGAAACCGTTTCAGGATTACAGTTAATCATGATGGTTTCATAACCACATTCTTTAGCAGCCAACACTCCATGTACACACGAATAATCGAATTCGATTCCTTGGCCAATGCGGTTTGGACCTGAACCTAAAACCACAATCTTCTTCTTGTCTGTGACTACACTTTCGTTAGATACATAGCGTGTTCCGTCTGGTTTTTCGATTTCTGCTTCAAAAGTAGAATAGTAATACGGAGTTTGTGCGATAAATTCCGCAGCACAAGTATCGACTAATTTGTAGACTCTTTTGATGTTTAATTCGTCGCGTTTGTTGTGTACCTGACTCTCTAAACAGTTCAGCATATGAGCGATTTGACGATCTCCGTAGCCTTTTTGCTTTGCCTCTAAAAGCAATTCTTTCGGAAGTGTATCAATGGTGTATTTTGAAATTTCTTTTTCAAGCAAATACAATTCTTCGTATTGCTTCAAGAACCACATATCAATTTTAGTGATTTCGTGAATGCGCGAAAGTGGAATTCCCATAGCAATGGCATCATAAATCACAAAAACTCTGTCCCAACTTGCGTTGGCTAACTTATCGAGGATTTGTTCGTAATTCTTGTAGCCTTTTCCATCTGCTCCCAATCCGTTTCTTTTGATTTCAAGAGATTGTGTGGCTTTGTGAAGTGCTTCTTGGAACGAGCGACCAATTCCCATCACCTCTCCTACTGATTTCATCTGCAATCCAAGCGTTCTGTCGGCTCCTTCAAATTTATCAAAGTTCCAACGAGGGATTTTTACAATCACATAATCCAATGTCGGTTCAAAAAGTGCCGAAGTTGATTTAGTGATTTGGTTTTGTAATTCGTCAAGCGTATATCCTAACGCTAATTTAGTTGCAATTTTAGCAATCGGATATCCTGTTGCTTTTGAGGCTAGAGCAGAAGAGCGAGACACACGAGGATTGATTTCAATGGCCACAATATCTTCTTTTTCGTCTGGCGAAACCGCAAATTGTACATTACAACCTCCAGCAAAATTTCCGATACTTCGCATCATCAAAATTGCCATATCACGCATTTTCTGGAAAGTTCTGTCAGAAAGTGTCATAGCCGGAGCAACCGTAATACTATCTCCTGTATGGATTCCCATCGGGTCCATATTTTCGATAGAACAGATAATCACAACGTTGTCGTTTTTATCTCTCAAAAGTTCTAATTCGTATTCTTTCCAACCCAAAAGCGCTTTATCAATAAGCACTTCGTGAATGGGTGAAGCCTCTAATCCCCTTGTTAGAAGTTCATCAAAATCTTCTTTTTTGTGTACGAAAGCCGCTCCGGTTCCTCCCAAAGTAAACGAAGGACGAATCACTAGCGGAAACCCGAATTCTTGAGCGATTTCTTTTCCTTTCAAGAACGAAGTGGCTGTTTTAGCAGGCGCTACCGGAATATCGATTTGAGCTAATAATTGTTTGAATTGCTCTCTGTCTTCAGTCACGTTAATAGCGTTGACATCAACACCTATGAGCTTTACGTTATAATCTTGCCAAATTCCTTTTTCGTCTGCCTCCAAACACAAGTTAAGAGCGGTTTGACCTCCCATAGTAGGTAACACCGCATCAATGTTTGGGTGAGCTTCAAGGATTTCGATAATAGATTTTGTAGTCAGTGGTTTTAAGTAGATATGATCAGCCATCGAAGGGTCTGTCATAATCGTAGCCGGATTCGAATTGATAAGGGTTACTTCAATTCCTTCTTCTCGAAGCGAACGAGCAGATTGTGATCCTGAATAATCAAATTCGCAGGCTTGACCAATAACGATAGGACCTGAACCTATAATTAAAACCGATTTAATTGAGTTGTCTTTTGGCATTATGTAGTTAGTTGTTTATTGTGTTTAATCGTGAGTTTGTGTAAGCGTTTAACCAAAAAGGTTTATTTTCTTTATTTTGAAAACGACAAGGTACAAAAAAAGGCGTTACTAAAAAAAGTAACACCTTTATGTATGATTAAAAAACCATTATTTTTTGTGTCTTGGTTCAGAAGAAACAGTCAGTTTATGTCTGCCTTTAGCACGACGACGAGCAAGGACTTTTCTACCATTTGCAGTAGCCATTCTATCCATAAACCCGTGTTTATTTCTTCTTTTTCTTTTCGATGGTTGAAACGTTCTTTTGCTCATTGCTCTGTATCTTTAAAATCTTTGTAATAGTATTCAATAAATCCGCTTCTGAAAAGCTGGGTGCAAATGTATTACATTCTTTTTGTTTGTGCAAATGTTTTTTTATTTTTTTCCTTAGCGAAAAACAGGTAAATACGTGCTTTGCTTTTTGCTCAACAAAAATAATTACTTTTGTCAAAACCTAAAAAAATTATGTCTGTAAAAATTGATACTTCTTGGAAAACAGTATTAGAAAACCAGTTCAGTTCTCCGTATTTTGCTTCTCTTATCGAATTCGTAAAACAACAATACGCCACTCAGACTTGTTATCCGAAAGGAAATCAGATTTTTGCAGCTTTTGACCGATGTAAATTCGATAAAATAAAAGTAGTCATCTTGGGGCAAGACCCTTATCACGGAGCAGGACAAGCCAACGGATTGTGTTTTTCGGTAAATGACGGAATTGCTTTTCCGCCTTCGCTTATCAATATTTTCAAAGAAATTCAGAGCGATTTAGAAAAACCTTTTCCGAAAAGCGGAAATTTAGAGCGATGGGCAGACCAAGGCGTACTTTTATTAAATGCCACTTTAACTGTAGAACAATCAAAACCCGGAAGTCATCAAAATCAAGGTTGGGAAACTTTTACGGATGCGGTTATCAAAGCCGTATCAGACCACAAAGAAAATGTCGTTTTCTTGCTTTGGGGCGGATTTGCCAAAAGCAAAACTTCACTAATTGATAAAAATAAACATCATATCTTAACCTCCGGACATCCATCTCCGATGAGTGCCAACAGAGGCTATTGGTTCGGAAACAAACATTTTAGTAAAACTAATGAATTTCTAAAATCAAAAGGATTAAAAGAAATTGATTGGTAACAATATTTCCCGACATTGCGAGTTACTTATATATTTGCCTTTGTAAACTGAATATTTTTGCTGATGAAAAACACCTTACCACTCTTATTTCTACTATTCGGAATTACTTTTTTGAATGCTCAAAATATTACCATTAAAGGAAAACTTGCTGATGCTGAAACGGGTTTGGGTGTTGAAGCAGCAACAGTTTATTTGAATCGTACTCAAGATTCTACACTTGTTGATTATACGATTTCGGACAAAAGCGGAAACTTTTTGCTCAACGTCCGAAAAACGGACAAACCGACCCAACTGAAAATTTCGCATATTATTTACGAGGTTTACAACAAAGATTTCCAGAGCATTTCCGATGATATTGAATTGGGAGAAATCAAGCTCAACCTGCAATCAACCTTAATAGATTCGGTTGTGGTAAATAGAGAAGCTCCTCCGATACGAATTAAAAACGACACGCTGGAATTCAACGCTTCATCATTCAAAGTTCGCCCTGATGCCAATGTAGAAACACTGCTGAAACAGCTTCCGGGAGTTGAAGTCGCCTCGGACGGAAGTATTACGGTCAATGGAAAATCGGTTACGCAAATCCTGGTAAACGGAAAACCTTTTTTTGACCGGGACGGAAAAATCGCTTTGCAAAATCTCCCTGCCGAAATCATCAACAAAGTTCAGGTTAGCGACAAAAAAACCAAAGAACAAGAAATTTCGGGAGAAGCCGCTACTACTGATGATGTAAGCATCAACCTGACTATTGATGAAGATAAAAACAAAGGTTATTTCGGACGAATTATGGCTGGATACGGAACCGACAAACGGTATGAAAGTAGCGGATTGGTTAATTATTTTAAAGGAGATTTAAGAGTAAGTGTTCTGGCTTCGTCTAACAACATCAACGCTTCGGGCTTTTCGATGGACGAGGTTTTTGACAATATGAACAGTGTACGCAACGTAAGCAGAAGCAGTACAGGCGGATTGTCTGTAAACGGCATTAATTTCGGAGGAATGGACAAAGGAATCACACAATCGGACATACTCGGATTTAACTATGCTGATAATTGGTTTGAGAAAACAGAAGTAAGCGGAAGTTATTTTTATTCGGATTCTTCTAACGAAAACCACAACAAAACCCGAAGAGTAAACCTTATGCCCGATAATTTGTTTACTACCGAATCAGAAACTACATCAAAAAGAGACCAATCGAATCATAATTTTAATTTTGAATTCGAAATAAAGATAGATTCTACCTCAACGCTTTGGATTGCTCCAGCCCTAACTAAAACCAACAGTAAAGCCCGAACCACATCTTTTGAAAATTCGATTGATGAGTTTGATGATTTGCTCAACGAGAGTTTTAACGATGATTTTTCGGAAAATGAAAATCTTTCGTTTAGCAACCGGCTTTATTATTTCAAAAAATTAAAGCAAAAAGGCAGAAGTATAGGTATTAATTTTCAAAACAATAATCGAGATTCTCAAACCAATAGCCTTACAAAATCGGAAACCTACTTTTATCAATCTCCGCAAGCAGACGACATCAGAAATCAAAACAGAAATCAGGAAGGGAAGACTGATAATTATAGTCTGAGGTTAGAGTACAAAGAACCCCTGACCGATTCGTTAAGTGTGCGGTTTATGGCTACTTACAAAATAGATAAATCATCAGACATTAACCAAACCTATGATTTTGATTCGAGCTCACAAGCCTATACTGATTTTAACGATTTACTTTCTAATTCGATTTGGTCTGAAATTCGAAATTTGAATCCAATTTTCAGGTTTGAACTACGCAAAAGCAAATACGATTTAACTTTGGAAACAGGTTCAAATATCATAAACATGGATAATTCGTCTTTGTATATAGGCAATTATACCGATTTAAGAAAAAACTACGTTACGCCTTCTTATAGTGGAAGTTTACGATATAAAATCACTAAATCCAAGTCGGTTTCGCTATGGTACAATTACAATGAAGACCTCCCAAGTGCCGTTCAGCTCCTTCCTGTAGAAAACTTGGCAAACCCACTCAATACTACCGTCGGAAATCCTGATTTAGATTTGAACAAAAACCATGCGTTGTCTTTAGGTTTTAATAATTATGATTATGCCAGCCAAAGTGGTTTTAATCTTTGGCTCAACTCAGGTTACTACAACAGCAGGGTAACTTCTGTTACTACTTTTGACCAAGACAAAAAACGTACTACCACTTATACCAACATAGAAGACACGTACAATTTTTCGTTGAGTTTGAACTGGAATAAATCCTACAAAACCGAAAACGGACACAAATACGGAATTTCGCTTGGAATGTGGAATCGATACAACTTTAATAAAGGCTTTATCAATTCAGAATTATTTGAAGCCAACCAATTGGGGTTTTATCCAAGAGTTGAGTTGAGCTACGAATACGGAGAGCACCTGACCATTTATCCGAGCTATCGCTTTAGCTACAATCAGACCAATTATAAAAATTACCAGATTGACAAATCGTCGAATTTCACTCACAGAGTTGGGCTGGAAGCGACAACCTTTTATCCTGAAAACTGGGTTTTCGGGAATGATTTCGGATATAGCTACAATTCGAATATAGCAGACGAATTCCGCAAAGATTTTTTTACTTGGAATATGAGTTTGGCTTATAGTTTTTGGAACAAAAAAATGACCGCAAAAGTCAAAGTTTACGACTTGTTGAATCAAAACACCAGCAACTCCAGACAAATTTCGGATATCGCCATCATTGATACCGAAGATATTATTTTGCAACGATATCTGATGTTTTCACTTTCGTATAAATTAGAAAATTTTGGAGGAAAATCTGAAGAAAATTCACGAAACCGAAGAGGCAGAAGAGGTGGTGGATTCAGAATGATACGCATGTAGAGACTTAGGGTCAAACGCATTAAATTCCGAATTCTAAATCAAAATTTCTTACATTTGCCTTTCAATTAAAAACAATGCGAAAAGTAGTTTTATTGCTTTTGATTTTCACGGTTCCTGTTTTGGTTTTTTCTCAAATTAGACGACCAAAAGGAAACATAAATCCCAACGGAGGTGTTATGCTGAATGACAGTCTAAACAGATCCCAATTTGGAGAAGCCTCAACATCGAACATTACTCCAAAAGCTCCTATAGATTGGTACAAAACAATATCCATAAACAACGACACAATTGTTATGGACACCGCTCTTACCATCAAAAAAGAATATCGATTTAATTACCTCCGAAGAGACCTTTTCGGACTTTTGCCTTTGCCCAATGAAGGACAACCTTACAATCTTCTTGACTTCCGACTCGCAAAGTTTAATCCGTATCCCGAAATGGGATTTAAAGGAAAACACTTTGCTTATATAGAAATTGACGATATTAACTACTACCACGTACCTACTCCGATGACCGATTTGCATTATAAATCGGTTATGGAACAAGGACAGATGCTCGATGCGTTTATTGCGGTAAATACCTCTGAAAAACTTAATTTTTCGATAGCTTATAAAGGAATTCGCTCCATAGGAAAATATATCAATACACTTTCGAGTAACGGAAATTTCCGATTGACAACCAGTTACAAATCAGACGGAAATCGCTACGTTGGAAATTACCACATTACTGCACAAGATTTTGAAAATCAGGAAAACGGAGGAATCGTCAATATCGAAAATTTTGAAAGTGGAGAAGAACTCTACACCGAACGAACAAGACTTGAGGTTCATTTCAAAGATGCTACTTCGCTCCTAAAAGGAAACCGATTTTTTACAGACCATTCATACCGAATAAACAAAGAAAAAGGACAAAATAACCTTGCTGTTTCGCATCGATTTTTCTACGAAAACAAAGAATACGAATTTACTCAAAAAACCCCAAGCCAAAGATTAGGCAATACGTATATTTTGTCCGACATACGTGATTTTACACAATACAACCAGCTATATAACCGACTCGGAGCGGTTTATCAGAACGAAACCTTAGGCGATTTTATGTTCTTTTTAGATGATTTAAGGTATAATTACTACTACAACCGAGTAACTCTAAATCAGAACGATGTAGTTGTTCCAAACAAATTATCTGAATCTCTCAATACTTTCGGAGGGCAATATATCTACTACAAAAACAGGTGGAAAGGTGTGTTTTTATATTCCCGCTCACTCGGAGATGAAAACCTTTCTAACCTTGATGTATCAGCACGGTTTGCCGTAAACGAAGAAAACACAATTCGATTCATATATCAGAATATCAACAGATTGCCCAACCTGAATTATAACCTGTACCAAAGTAATTACATCGAATATAATTGGGCAAATAATTTTAAAAATCAAAAGATTAATAATTTAGAAGTTGAGGCAAATTTGAAATGGTTCGACGCTTCGATGCGAGTTTCTAACCTTAATGATTACTTATATTTTTCGAATGATGCAACTACAGACGACCGACTTATTACCACTCCGAAACAATACGACAAATCCATCAGTTATTTAGGAGTTAAACTCTCTAAAGAGTTTCGTGTCGGAAAGTTTGCTCTTGACAATACGGTGCTGTATCAGCAGGTGGTTCAAGATGATGATATTCTGAACGTACCTCAATTTGTAACCCGAAATACGCTTTATTTTTCAGACCATTTCTTTAAAAAAGCAATGTTTGTGCAAACCGGGTTCTCGGTAAATTACTTCACAGAATATTATGCTAATAATTACAACGGAGTAATCGGAGAATTTTATGTGCAAGACCAACGAAAAATCGGGAATTTTCCTGTGATTGATTTTTTTATAAATGCTAAAGTATCTACCGCTCAAATTTATCTGAAAGCAGAACACTTTAATTCGAGTTTTACCGGATATAACTTCTATGCAACTCCTAATCAGCCGTATAGAGATTTTATAATACGGTTCGGAATACTTTGGAATTTCTTTTCGTAGCTTTACTCGTTGTGCAGCTTTGGCTAATTCCGATTAAACCTTAATTCAAGCTATACTTCATTCCTACAAAAAAAGTCTGAGGTCTTGACGGACCGTAAATATAATTGGCATCTCTGAGAGCCCCTTTGTCAAAGTCTCTTTGATAGGCATTAAACATATTCTGAACTCCTGTGTAAACCTGAATACAGTTGTCTTTGATGTCAAAGTCATAAGCTATTTTGATGTTATTTTCAACAAAATCTCTTACGTTTTTGATAATGGTGCGTTCGGTATTGGGGTCAATCAGATGTGCAACGTTCATTTTTCCGGTATAAACTCCCGAAAGTGATAGAGTAAGACTTTCTATCGGGTTGTAGTTAAAAGTGTAATATCCGTAGAAATCGGGGGTGCGGAGCATTTTTTTGGTAGTGATAACCTCTTCTGTATCTTCGGATTCCCAGATGATTTCATTATCGGTATATTTTGCTGTTTGAAATGTCGCTCCTAACTGAAAGTTTACCTTTTTAGAAACTGCAAAACTCGATTCCAAATTAAGTCCTGTTACAGATGCTCCACCTCCGTTTCTTTTGGTAGTAACAGCAATTCCGCTTGGTAATTCAGTAGGATTTGAAGTTACAAAAGCATCATTGAGTTTGGTGTGAAATCCTTCCAGAACGATGTTTGATTGCACACTTCCGATGTCCTTAGTAAAGTTTAAAGAAGCGTTAAAACTGTTTGAGCGCTCGGTTTTCAGGTCTGGATCTAATCGGGTAAACATCGCTGCTCCTCCGACTGTCTCGATATGCAAATCTTCATCAAAGGCTTGTGGAGCACGATAACCTTGCGAGAATGAAGCACGAGCTTTCAGGTAATCTGTAATGGAATACATCGCTGTCAGTCTTGGAACAAAAACATTCAGGTTTTTTTTATCTTCAAACGACTCGACATCTAAATCATAAGTTCCGTTGATATTTACATTATCGAATCTTGCCCCAACCAAAAACGTCATTTTATCGGTAGGTTTAATTTCGAGTTGTGAATAAATTCCGAGTGTTCTGACCTCTTGGTCAATAAGTCGGTTGTAACCCGACATTCTGTCCTCTACATCATTTGTTTGATACTCCGAACCCGACAACAAAAGGAGTTTTTTGTTGAATTCATACGAATATTGCAATCCTCCCACTACGGATAAATCTTTGGAATTTCCGTAAGCATTGATGGCTAAAATATCTTCGGGAGTAAGTATGTCTCCTTCCTGCAAGATTCTTCCTCCACCTCCGTAATAGCTTTCTCTTTTGGCTGTTTGGGCAGAAGTATAAACCGAGAATTTGTGTTTGTAATCGGCTGAATATTTTTCGAAAGATAGTCCTCCTCCCAATATCTTATGGTCTAATTGTTCGGTTATATCGGTTTGATGAGCGGGCAAGTGAAAATTATTACCTCCTCTACGAAACTCACTGATGTTAAAAACATTGAGTTTTAGTTTACTCAAATCCGAAGTATTCCAAAAAGCATCAAACCCGAAAGTTGTATTTTGTAGTTTTGTCATTTCCGAAAATCCATCTTCATTGGCATCCCAAGGTTTTCGATCTCGATTATAGGCATAAAAACTCATTCCTTTGTCAAAATCTTTGCTTACAATACTTCCATTCAGATTTACTGTTCTATCGGGTAAGTCATAATTGATAAACGAATAATTTGTCCCAATTTCAAAAGTGTTTTCGATAGGGTCTTTGGTAATAATGTTGATGGTTCCTGCAATGGCAGAACCTCCGTAAAGAGCAGAACCTCCACCTCGGGTAACTTCCACTCGGTCAATCATCGAAGCGGGAATCATATCCAATCCGTACACTCCGACAAGAGCCGAAAAAATCGGGCGACTGTTGATTAGTATTTGCGAATACGGACCTTCGAGCCCATTCATTCTTACTTGGGTAAAACCGCAATTCTGGCAGTTGGTTTCTAAACGCAAGCCCGGGCTGAAATTCAGACCTTCGGACAAACTCAAAGATTGTGTGGTTTCAAATGATTTACTGCTGATACGACTTACAATTACCGGAGAGCGGTACTGCGGAACTTCGCTTCGTGTTCCGGTAATTACAATTTCTTCGATGTTTAATAAATCTTCGTGGATTTCAAAATTGATTTCTAAAGTTTGATTTTCTTTAATAACAATTTTTTCTGTAAGGGTTCTGTATCCGATAAACGAAATAGAGATAGTATTTTTTCCGACAGGAATATTTTTTAATTCGTAATTTCCGTTAGAATCAGTTTTGGTATAAATAGGTTTTCCAACAATTGAAATGCTAACTTCTGCCATATCCTTATTTGCTGAAATTACTTTTCCTTTCAGATTTCCCGATTGAGATAAAGAACAGACAGAAAACAATAACGAGATTACGAGTAATACATTTTTCATTATTAAATTAATAATTTTATTAGCTACGCGAAAATATAAATTTAGTTTAGGCTAAAAAAGTATTTTCATTTCTTTTAAAAAATTTTAACTTGAGCAAGTGTTTGTTTGAACGCAACGTATTGATTTTACAAGACTTATTATTTGTCCACAAACCTCACAGGTTTTAAAAATCTGTGGGGTTTTGAGATTGGATTTGTAGCAGACAATTTATAAAAGCAAAAACCTCCGCAGTATTTACGAAGGTTTAAAAAGTAAGTATAAACAGATTATTCTCTGTTTAAAGCCTGTTGGATTTCAGAATCTAACAAATCGGAAAAACGTATTCCTTTGTGAGCAACTTGTTGAGGGAAAATACTTTGTGGAGACAGTCCAGGGTTGGTATTGATTTCAATAAAATACGGCACATTATTCATAATGATAAAATCAACTCTGGAAAAACCTGTCATATTCAGAGCATCGTATATTTTGATGGCAGTTTGGTCTATTTTATCTTGAATTTCTCGGGTAATATCTGCAGGAGTAATCTCTTTCGATTCTCCTGAATATTTGGATTCGTAATCAAAAAAATCGTTTTGAGGAATGATTTCCGTATGTCCTAAAACAGTTGTTTTTCCGTTCAGTTTTACCACTCCAACCGAAATTTCTCTTCCATCTAAAAACGATTCTATCAGAATTTGGTCATCTACTTCAAAAGCGGTTTTAAGAGCTTTGTCAAACTCTTCTTCTTGGTTTACTTTCGAGACTCCTAAACTACTTCCCGAACGGTTGGCTTTTACAAACAAAGGCAATCCTAACTCTTTGATGATTTTACTTTTATCTAAAACATCACTTTTTGAAGCATAAACCGATTGGGCTTTCGGCACTCCGAATTTTGCCAAAACCGACAGCGTATCTCTTTTGTTAAAGGTAAGGGCAGACTGATAAAAATCGCACCCTGTAAACGGAATTCCGATAAGTTTCCAGTACGCCTGAAGCAATCCGTCTTCTCCGGGAGTTCCGTGAATGATATTGACAATCACATCAAAAGTGATTTTTTGTTCGTTTTTTTCGGCTGAAAAGTCGCCTCTGCTCACCGGATATTTTTTTTGATTTTCTATCAAAAACCAGCCTTCGCTCAGAATATGAACTTCGAATACTTCGTATTTGTTTCTGTCTAAATTACTAAGAATAAGTTGTCCGCTTTTCAGGGAAATTCCACATTCTCCGGAATAACCTCCCATTACAACTGCTACTTTCATTTGTGCTCGTTTAGCTTATACAAAGGTGCAGTTTTTTTCAGAATTTTCAATACTTCAAACTTGTTTTCTTATCTCATTCCTCTTTTCTGTAGCCTTCGTAATAATATGATTGCTCGATTCCTTTAAAAATAATTTCTCTGTTATCTATTTTACCTGTAAGGTTTTGACCTATGAGGGTGCGTATTTCCAAGTCATTTACCGGGCTTCTTTCCATAGCTTGCAAATAAAGTGTTTTATCTATAAATTGCCAATTTACCAATTTTTTCAACCTTGATTTCAGAATCATATCGAGCCAGATGCGCATTGCTCTTCCGTTTCCTTCCATAAAAGGATGTGCAATATTCATTTCGACATATTTAGTTATGATTTCTTCAAAAGAATTTTCAGGCATTTGTTCGATTTTTACTAAAATCTCGTTCAGATACAAAGTATTTGCAAATCTGAACCCTCCTTTTGAAATGTTTTTAGTTCGGATTTCTCCAGCAAAATCATATAAATCCTCAAAAAGATAGTTGTGAATTTGTTGTAAACCTTTGGTTGTTCCGATTTCGGTTCGGGTATTGCCGAAGGCGGGATTTTTAGCACCGAACTTCAATAGAAATACCAATGTTCAAATATAGCAAAAAAGTTCAAAAGGATTTCTTCAGCCCCGCTTTTGGCAATACCTTGTTATAGGCTGCCCCAGTTCTGTCGTTTATTTTTAGTAGTCAAAATTATTTTCAATTGTTACTTATAGTCTTTGATTTATAGTCAACATATTATCACTTTTGCAACGTGGATATAAAACTAAAAATAGGTCAGCGAATAAAAGAATTGAGAGAAAAAGCCGAGATGTCTCAAAAGGACTTGGCTTATACTGCTGATTTGGACAGAAGTTATATCGCAAGTATTGAAAATGGACAGCGTAATGTTTCTATTGTCAATATTGAAAAGATTACCAATGCGTTAAATGTAACGCTCAAAGAATTTTTTAATAATAATGAGTTTGAAAAACATACAAAAAGCGATAGATAATTTTAAAGAGTTAATAGAAACTTCAATAATTGAGAACGGTGCAAAAGGAAAAGAAGCTATGATTAGGTCTTCTCGTCCGATTCTAAATATTCACGAAGCTGTAAAAGTTGAGTTGGTTGAAGCTGGAATTAATGAAGATTTAATTTTTCCACCATTAAACAGCCGAACTCCCGAATTAAAACTTGCAGGTTCTCGTAAACAGAAAAATCAAGATGTTTGTGTTGTTTCAAACCTTGATAAAGCAGAAGAAATTTTAGAAGAAGGATTGTTGCAAGATGTTGTGGACGAATATGGCGAAAAGTTTACAGAAAGAACAATTTCTATAAATATCAGAAGCCAAATAAGCAGTATTCAGAAAAACTTTGACACGCTTTATGAAAGAACAACTTCGGAAGCCATTAATCTTCACGACCGTTGTCCAAAGATGGTTTTAGGCGAAGTTTATATGATAGCCGTTCCTGAATATGATGATAAAGAAGTCAAAAACAATAAAATTGTTTTCAAAAAGCCTAATCAGGCAACAGTCTTGAAATACATAAAATCATTTCAAGCAATCAATAATAGAAAAGGAACGGAAAAGAACTTCTACAAATACGAAAAAGTTTGTTTGCTTATCGTTGATTTTAGTCAAAGTCCTGCCAAAATTTATAATACAAGTGATGAGTTGAAAGAAGCAGGATTGATTCCTGAAAATTCACCAATTGATATTAGTGAACTTTCTTGGAATAAATTTGTATCGGATTTATTGGAAACCTATAATGAAAGATTTAACTGATATATTGGATAGTTTTTTCATCTCCATTTTTCCTGAATTTGAAATTTAAGGGATTCCAATCTTGAATATCAGGACAATTTAATGAATTACTAAAAAACAGTATTTCTTGGCCAAGTCTGGCATTGTAAGCAGTATGTTTGAATGAATATTCTTTTTTGTGGAATGATAAATAAAGCTCTTTGATTTCGGGAACATTATCATAAGATACAATCCAACGAATATCGCGGATTTCTTTTATTTTGTTACTTACAAGTTCGTGGTCATTGTTCTTGTAGTGATTCATATATAGAGAACTTCCTTTTAGGAAATAGGGCGGGTCAAAATAAAAAATTGTATCAGAATTTTCAGATTCAGATTGTATTTTATCAATTAATTTTATGGCATCTTTTTTATATAGACGTATAAATTTTTTCTTCTTTGCTATAGCTTTAATTCTCTCTATAATTTCTTGTTTATTAAATCTACAATCTAAAAGGTAATCTCCGTCTTGTTTCAAGCCTCCTATAACGCCTGCACTTATAATTCCAGAACGATTAGTACGATTTAGAAAGAGTGTTGAAAAACCTAATTCAAGCAAATCTGCTTTTTCTTTATTCTTTTGAACCTCTTTTTGTTTTCTCCATTCTTCAATACTTAAATCTGTATTTTCTATTAATTCACAAATCTGTTTAGACTTATGCAAAACTGAGTGCCAAAAGGCATAGATAGACCTATCTTTGTCATTAATTGTAATTCTTTTGACAAATCCCTCCATTAGTAAAAAAAGAGCAACAGATGCTCCTCCTGCATACGGTTCAACATAATGTCCTTTGATGTTATTGTCGATACAAATCTTTGCAATAAATGCAGCAAGTTTGTTTTTCCCTCCTGGGTATCTTAATGGTGAATAAAAAATCATATTATTCTTCTTATTCTTCTCGATTTATATTGTTACTTAATATATCGAAAAGCGGTTCTAAATGTTTCCAAGCAGTTTTATTTTGACTTAAATCAACAGTAAACTCAAAATTATGAACAGCTAAATCCAATCCGTCTTTAATTCTGTCAATATAATGTTTCAAGGATTTTAATTGATTAGTGTCCAAATGATTATCCAATTCATTATTTTTTACGTAATCAAGCATAGTTTTCAATGAAGCATTTGAATAGTCTTTTTTAGAGTTAAACCGCAAAATATTCATTATTTGCTCTTTATCTATATCATCTTCTATGTTATGAGTGTTTTTTACATATTGAATTACTGAGCTAACTTTTCTTTTGTTATCTTCTAAAGCCTTTTCATTTGTTTTTTCTGAAAGATTATCAAATAATTGATTTGTTTTTAAATAAAAATATAGACCTTGTTCAAGATAAGTTCTTAACAAAACAGCAAATGAATAAACTTTGTCAACAGGTAAATTTTTCAATTCCTGAAACAAGCCATCTAATTTCTCGTTATCAAAAATTATTTCTTTATCTCCCTGAATTATACGATTATCAAATATTATTTTTCGTTTTTTACTTTTTCTTCTTGGTGTAATCTGGCTTTTCTTTTCTTCTAAAGATGATTTTTGTGCAGAAGTTTTACTTTCTGTTGTTGTTTCTTCTGTGGAAACAGAAAAATCAAAATTTGGATTCTTTTTAAGGTTATCAACAAAACTTTTCTTATCATCTTCTTTATTGAAATCTCTTGAGAATCGTTCAGCATCAATTAAAATTTTGAAAACTTCTAATATTCTTTTTTCAAATTCTTCTTGGGGTAAATTAATTAAAAGCTCTCCGTTCTCGTTGTTAAAGTCAATCCCCAAAAAGATTCTTGCATCTTCGTAAGTATAAAACCTTTCTAAATTTGTAAAGTCAAAATTGGCAATATCAATATTAAGACCTTCTTCTTTTTCTAAAATTTCTTTACCTTCAAAAAACAAATTGTAAGCCTTTAAAGGTTTTAGTATTCTTGCTCGGCTTTCGTTTAAAACATCGCAAATATCATCAATAGACAAGCCGTCTTCATAATACATTTCAGCCACAAACGCGTATTGATTTCCTGTTTTCCATCTTTGTAGAGTTGCTCCGTTATGTCTTTCGTATATAATTGGATTTGCCAATAGACGATTAGGTGCTATATAGCATCTCAATTTTTTATCAACAGGGAAATTATTTTTGAGTATATTCTGTAATAATGTGTTTGCTTTCGCAGTTGATAAATACTTCTTCGGGTCTTGTAAAAGTTTCAAAGCGGCAGTTCGTCTATTGCCTTCAAGTACGACTTTCTTGTTGCCTTCAATACAAATAATAGGTTCTTCTCCTACAAAATATCCTTCTTCACTTATTTTCTTGGCCAACTCATACACTCTTTCGTTCTGAATTAGAAACTTCATTATTTGAGTTTGATTAAGATTTTCTCCTCTGTATTTAATCCGAGGATTGTTTACATCAAGATGCAATGAACTTAACGTGTATTCAAAAGTTTCCCAAGAAGAATAATCAATATACATTGGTTAGATAATTACGTTAATATTTTTATTTTCTGGTATCTGTATTGATAACTGATATTTTTCAATCAAAAAATTGTCAATTTCTTCTTTATCGTTTAGAGAGCGAAGCAAGTCAATTTCACTTTCCGAAAATTCGGGAATGGTAAATTTCTCAATGAAATTTTTCTGGTAGCAAGGATAACCGCCTTCAATAGCAACACTAGTTTTGCTAACGTAATAGTGCATTACGATTGAATTGAAAATTTTTTGAACTACGTCAATATTTTCAATTTTTGAAATGGGGTTTATGCTTTCTGCAAATAAAGTTTCGGTTTCTTGTTCTCTGAAATATGTGCCGTAACCGTTTGTAAAATAGGATTCTTCTTCATTTATTAATAAAAATCTCGGTGTTTGGCTGAAAGTCGGATTTAAAATTTTCTTTCCTGTTTTTGCTAAACCTTGCGTTCTTCCCCAAACAAAAAACGGCTCAAATTTCACCTTGCCTTTATCTCTTGCTAAAAGTGTTTCTTTTTCAGAAAGTAAATATTCGTAACATTTCGGGAAACGCTTTTTAAATTCCGTTTCGGGAATTGGTGTTGCTGTTTTTCCTTTTATGGTGTAAGGACAAATAATTCTTCTTGTATTTTGCTCGGCTTCTTCCTGTGTTTTGAAATCTGAAATTTTGTAAACAGGTTTAGTTATTTCTTTTTCGATTTCAAAAGTTCCTTTATCGGTCGTTTTGATAAAATAACCGTTTCTCTCATTGCTTCCGTCAATAAAAAACACATCATCTTTTAATGTGGCAATGCCTACACAAATGTCAAACAATTTGCTGATTTGCGTTCCGATTGTTTCAATTGTTTTAATGTTTTTTTGTTCGTCAGTTTTCAGCAAACGCCATTTTTTTACGTTCAAGTCTTTCAGATAATTTGGCGAACCGTTTGCTATTGGTAAAAAGTCTTGTGGTGTGTAGCCGTTTTTAAGTCTGTCAAACGTAATAGCTTCATTTTCCTGTTTGTTGAGAAAGGTCAAAGCTGTGTAAGTTTGAGCATCAAACACTTTTTTATGCGTAAAGTCAATAATGCGTGAAACACATTTTTTCTGTTGAAAAAATCTACGCATTGCTTCGCCTGCAAGCGAAGTAAAATAATTGTTTGGTGTAATGAAACCTAACCTTCCTGTCGGTTTCAGTAATTTATAGCCTAATTCAAAAAAAGCAAAATAAAGATTGAACGTTCCGCCTTCAACAGTTGTCCAATTCTTTACTAAATACTCCCTGTTTTCATCAGAAAGGTCTTGAAATTTCACATAAGGCGGATTGCCAACAACTGTGTCAAACTGCAAATTCCATTCAGCTTTTAAACTGTCTTGGTTGAATAAGTTGAAGTCTGTTTCTTCTAAAATCTCATTGTGCTGTAAAGCATAAATTGTCAGCAAAAGTTTGGTGCGATGAATGTTATACGCAAGAATGTCCGAACCGTAAATATTTTCTTTTATGATTGATTTTATAGACTTTCCAAAAGTATTTTTATAGTAATCTGTCAAGCCAATTAAAAATGCTCCACAACCGCAACTTGGGTCAAGATTTTTGTCGGTTGGCTGTGGTTTAACTTCGTTAATGATAAAGTCAATAATATAGTCGGGCGTAAAAAATGCACCATTTAGTTTTCTGTCCGTTTGTGGAATAATAAGCTCTAAATGATTTTCAAGGTCTTTTATTGTTTCAATTTCCAAAGCAGAAACTCCAAAAAACAAATCGGTGTCCTGTTCAAAACCTTTGAAGTATTCTGTCAATATTGGACTTTTGGTAAAGTCAAGTTTTTTATTATTCAGATATTGACAAACCAAATGCTTTTCAAGATTTGTGAGGTCTTGATTAGAAATAAGGTCGTTCAATATCGCTTTCTTTACCATTTTTAATTGTTGACTATAAGCAACAAAGTTAGTGAAAGTTTTTGTATGGGCAAATAGTTTTTGGAAAATGTTTTGAACGGTCAAAAAAATGTCGGGCGGTGGGTGGGCTTGGATTATTACGTTGATTGTTGCACGGTCGCTCTGTAGGGGTTGCCTATAACTATTTTCGAAATATCATTCGTTTCAAACAAACGAAATGCGTTTTCCAAACTCTTTTTATCTATATTTTTCATTTCAGATTTCAAAATATGTCATTTAGTGTACGATTCTTTGTTTGGGTAATGTGAAAAGTTCTTTTGATAAATTACTGCTTTTTTAGTCTTATAATGTAGCCTCAAACTTACAAAAATTCGGGAAACTTCTGAAATCAAAAATCGTTAATCATCAATCAAAAATCGTTAATCTTAAAATCATTATGTTCCAAAGAAAATCATCGGCTTTTTATCTACCGGATTTTCAAAAATTGTACACGGAAAATTATATACGTCAGTTATGATTTCTTTGGTAAAAATATTTAACGGAACATCATTCGCTACAACTCTTCCGCCTTTCATCAAAAAAACTTCGTCAGAAAATCGAGCTGTCAGGTTCAAATCGTGTAAGACCAAAATAGCTGTGTTTCCTTTTTGAGTGAATTTTTTAATATTTTCTAATATTTTATATTGATGATAAATATCCAGATTGTTTAGCGGTTCGTCCAAAAAAATAAGTTTGTTTTGAATCTCGTTATCTAATTGTGCTAAAACCCGAGCCAAATGAACTCTTTGTTTTTCTCCTCCCGAAAGTGTGTTGTAATCTCTGTCTTTCAGATGAAAAACATCGGTTTGTTTCATTGCATTTTCAACAGCTTTTAGATCTTCTTCGGTTGGATTATTCTCAAAATACGGATAACGTCCCATAAGGGTTACATCACCAACTAAAAGCGGAATATCTGAATTGTATTGCTGGGAGAATTTTGCTTTGTGAAGTGATAATTCACCTGTATGCCATTCTTTGAAAGTTTTTTCTTTGAAAAGAATAGTATTAAACTTTTCGAATTCATTCGACAAAACACTCAAAAGTGTGGATTTACCTGCTCCGTTCGGACCAACAATTGTAATCATCTTTCCGTTTTGGGCAGAAAAATCAATTTCACTTAAGATTTTAAAATCCTTATGAGTGTATGATATGTTTTGTCCTTTTAGCATTTTTTTGTTTCAAGTTTAAGGTTTCTAGTTTCAAGTTCTGAAATCTGAAATCGTTAATCATCAATCTTAAATCTAAAGAGATTTTTTCTGTTTTAATAGAATGGCTATAAAAATTGGTGCTCCCATAAATGCTGTTAGAATTCCGATTGGGATTTCTGACGGAGCTACAATTGTTCTGCTAATTGTATCGGCTCCCAAGAGTAAAATACTTCCTAAAACAGCTGATAAAGGCAAAATGATATAATAATTTGATTTAAAAATAAGTCTTAAAATATAAGGAATGATAAGTCCGACAAATCCGATGGTTCCTGAAAAAGCTACGGAGGTTCCTACTAATAGAGCCGTAAAAAGCACAATTTGCTTTTTGGTTTTTTCGACCGGAATTCCCAAATGCATAGCATCTCGTTCTCCGAGCATCATTGCGTTGAGCGTCTTTCCTTTTCCAATCAAAAAATAATAAGCAATTAGGATAACAAGCAATAAAATTCCGTTTTTTGTCCAACTGGCTCCTCCGAGGCTACCCAGATTCCAAAAAGTCAAATCTCTTAATTGTTCTTCTTTTGAAATGTAAATTAACAATCCCATCACAGCAAAACCCAAAGCTGTAATAGCTACTCCCGAAAGCAGCATCATTATAACATTGGTTTTTCCGTTTGAGGTAGAAATTTTATAAACCAAACTCATTGTAATAAATGAGCCGATAAAAGCTGCAATACTCAAAAACGAAAAGTGCATAGCTTCGGGAATATACGGCTTGATGTAAACTCCAAGAACAATAGCAACAGCTGCAAAAAGCGAAGCTCCTGCTGTGATTCCGATAAGGTCGGGTGTGGCAAGTGGATTTTTGAACATTCCTTGTAGGCAAGTTCCAGAAACGGCTAATGCACTTCCGATAAGAATTGCCATTATAATTCGTGAGAACCTAATATTCAAAAAGACATATTGGTCGGTTTGTGAAACAGCGGAATTTTCTACAAAAAAACTCGAAATAATTTCCGAAAACGAACTGTTAAACTCGTAAACTCCCATATACAAAGACACTATTGCCAATACGATAAGCAAGACGAAGCTCACAACGAAATATAAAGGAAGTTTGTTTTGCATTTTTAGGATTTAGGAATTGGGATTTAGGATTTAGTAATTTTCAAATACTAAATCCAAAATTCTAAATTTATTTTGAAATTAATTGATTTAATTCTTTAGCAGCTTGTCCTACTCTTGGTCCGAAACCGGAAAGTAAAGCTCCGTCCATAGCTATGATTCGGTTGTTTTTTCCTGCATTGGTTTGTTCGATTCCTTGAATTTTTAAAACTCCGTCAATCCCTCCTAAACTTTCTAATCCTTTCTCAAACATTAGTATGTAATCTGGATTTGATTGAATCAAGGCTTCTGGAGTCAATGGTTTGAAATCTTCGAAATCGCTAACTGCATTTTCTCCTCCTGCAATGGTAATTATTTTTTCCATAGGAGTATTTTTTCCGGCTACCATAAGCGTTCCGGCTCCTCTGGCATAAATAAACAGCACTTTTGGTTTGGCTTCAAATTGAGTAAGCCCTGCAAAATCAGTGTCTATTTTTTCGATAAGTGAAGTATAATCGGTGTCTCCAACAGCAGTCGCTATATCTTGAATGAATTGTTTAGTGCCTTCGATAGATTGCTCTTGGTGAATGGTTTTTACTTCAATGTTCGCCTCTTTAAGTTTAGCAATCAGTTCCGGATTTAAATCTTTATCCGATGCCAAAACTAGAGTAGGGTTGAGGGTTATTACGTTTTCTAGAGAAATAGATCGAACATGACCTAAATCTTGTGCTGTTTCTTTAATGTTTTTTGGATAAGTGCTTGTTACATCCACGCCTACAATGTTGTCTTCTTGTCCTAAAGAAGCCAGAATCTCGGTTATCGCACTACTCAAAGAGATAATTCTGTGTTCAACGACTTCTGATGTTTCGACTGTTTTATTTTTTCCTTTACAAGAAAGGAGTTGAGTACTTACCAAAGCCAATAAGAAGATGTTTTTTAGCGTTTGCATATATCTATTTTTAATAAATCTAAATAAGTGCAAAAATATTGTTTTTTTATCTTACTTACAAATTGTATCACAATGAAAAATAAAAAAAGACTAACTCCAATTAAGAGTTAGTCTTGCGTGTAAAGTTATTTAATTGGTTATTTTTTTATTTTATTCCTTTGAATATTGTACCTTAATAACTCCCAAATTGTGATAAGAATTGTCAGGATATTCTAATGTAAATGTTGTTTCTGATTGTTGGATGATTTTTCTAGGAACAGATTCCCCAGGAATAGTTATTGTTGTTTCTGTCCAACTACCTGTTTTAACGATTTCAATACACTCAAAGCTACTTTCATCATCATCAAGAGTTTCAGTTAGTTTAGCTACTGCTGGTGCTGAAATAGTTAAATAATCAGGAACTCCGCAAATTCTGTACCAAGAACCTGGAAGATATAGAGGATACTCATTTCCTCCTTCAGTATAATAAAGCATTAGAGCTTTCCAAGTACCAATCATGGCAGAAGTTTCCCCTGGAGTATTATCAGTATTCCCGTTGTTACTGCTATCATCACTTTCACAAGAGTAGAACATAGCTGTTGCAAGTGCAAAAAGCACCATAAATAAGTTTTTCTTTGTCATAAGTTGTAAGATTTAAATTAATAACGCAACAAACCTAATAAATAATTATACAATATACAAAAAAAGGTGTTTTTAATTGATTTTAAAGGGCTTTTACTTCTTTCATTGTATAGAAGGTTGTGTTTTGCCATGACTCAATTGTATTTAATTTTTTCATGAACTGATATTTTTTTGGAAAGGTTTGAGTTTTTTAATTTCCAATCTGTTCAGAGTATTTTTTTAGTATTTGTAAATTGTTTATTTTCAATAAACTTAATATAAGCGTAAAAGTATTGTTTTTAGACCTATTCTCAAAAGTATTTTCTCATAAAATATTACAAATACAATTCTGTCTGCTTCGGCATAAATTTTTCGAAAGATTTAATTTGTACAGGCAAGATTCAGGAATTTAATGTATTTTTGAAGGTTTTAAAATCCAAGATGAAAAACTTTGTATATATATTTCTGTCTTTTTTTGTCTTGACTGCCCAAGGTCAGGAAATCGCTTTGATAAAATACTCGGGAGGTGGAGATTGGTATGCAAACCCTACCTCTTTGCCTAATTTGATTGTGTTTTGCAATGCCAATACGGGAACGAAAATAAATCCGAAGCCTATAACTTTAGAGCTTTCGAGTTCAGCTCTTTTTTTATATCCTTTTGTTCATATTACCGGGCACGGAAATATTGTGTTTAGTGATTCTGAGGTTCAAAATTTAAGAAAATATCTTTTAGGAGGAGGCTTTCTGCATATTGATGACAATTATGGAATGGACGAATACATCAGACGAGAAATGAAACGGGTTTTCCCCGAAATGAATTTTATCGAGATAAGCAAAGATCATACTATTTTTAAAGAGCCTTACTCTTTTCCTAACGGACTCCCTAAAATTCACGAACACGACAACAAACCTCCACAGGCTTTCGGACTTTTTAAAGACGGAAGATTGATTTGCCTATATACTTACGAAACCGATTTGGGAGACGGTTGGGAAGATGCAGAAGTACACAACAATCCGAAAGAGGTTCGTGAAAAAGCACTAAGAATGGGTGCAAATATCATCAATTATGTGTTCAGGTATTGAAAAGGCGAATTACAACTAATTTTTAGCTCAAAAAAGTGTTGTTTTTTGTCACATTGTCTTTTAGATTTCATATACTGTTAGCACTCCACTATCTTTCTCTGCAAGAAAAACTCACTTGTCAAGCTGAACTTGTTTAACTTAGTTCAGTTCGCAAGCTCGTGTCAGCTTTTATGTTATTTTTTAGATTCCGAACCAAGTTCGGAATGACACAGTTTGTCTTTTTTTCCACTTTCAATTTTCAATTTTCAATTTTCAATTTTTCACTATCTTATGTGTACTCACACTACCTCCCTGCATTTTAAACAATTGCTTATTTTTCATGGTCTTTATGTTAAGGTTTAAGATAGTAGTCTTCCGAGGTATTATCAGCCCGAAAAAATAAACTCAGAAAAGTTTTGCTATTTAGTATCAAATAGTTACTTTTGCACCCTTATTTATAACAAATTAAATTTTTACTTATGAATCATTACGAAACTGTTTTCATTTTGAATCCCGTTTTATCTGAAACTCAGGTAAAGGAAACAGTAAGCAAATTTGAAGATTTTCTTACTTCGAGAGGAGCTAAAATGATAGCCAAAGAAGATTGGGGGCTAAAAAAATTAGCTTACGAAATCCAACACAAAAAAAGTGGTTTTTATCACTTATTTGAATTCCAAGTAGCAGGAGATATTATCGCTGCTTTTGAAACCGAATTTAAACGTGACGAAAGAATTATGCGTTTTTTAACCGTAAAACTCGACAAACACGCAATTTCGTGGGCTGAAAGAAGAAGAGAAAAACTTAAATCAAAAGCTAACTAATTATGGCAAATTTAGAACAATCTGCAAAAGGAAAAAGAGACGGAGATATCAGATATCTTACTCCACTTAACATCGATACAAACAAGCAAAAAAAATACTGTCGTTTCAAAAAATCAGGTATCAAATACATCGACTACAAAGATGCTGATTACCTTCTGAAATTTGTTAACGAACAAGGAAAAATCCTTCCAAGACGCTTGACAGGAACTTCTTTGAAATACCAAAGAAAAGTATCAGTAGCTGTTAAAAGAGCACGTCACTTGGCACTTATGCCTTATGTGGCTGACTTATTAAAATAATCAAATTAAAAATTGACGTTGTTGGTTTCTGATTTTTCAGAACCTAACTTCAAATAAAAAAGGACAACAACATGGAAATCATTTTAAAACAAGACGTAGTAAATTTAGGGTTTAAAGACGATGTGGTTAACGTAAAGCCGGGTTACGGACGTAACTATCTTATCCCTCAAGGAATGGCAGTTTTGGCTACACCCTCTGCCAAAAAAGTTTTAGCCGAAAACCTGAAACAAAGAGCTTTTAAAGAACAAAAAATTGTTGAAGATGCCAAGAAAATAGCAGAAGCTCTCAAAACTGTTGAAATCAAAATCACAGCCAAGACAGGAGGAGAAAAACTTTTTGGTTCTGTAACCAATATCGACATTGTTGAGGCGTTGGCTAAAGCCGGACACGAAATCGATCGAAAATTTGTTACTTCAGGAACTGTAAAAAGAACCGGTAAATATACTGCATCAGTACGTCTTCACAGAGATGTAATTGTAGAATTACCTTACGAAATTATTGCAGAACAATAAGTAGTAATAAAGAGTTTTTCATAAACTTTTGAATTTTAGAGTTAAACTACGAAAAACCTCCTGTAATTAGGAGGTTTTTTTACATTATATTCAACTATGAAATACACCCGACTAACCAAAGAGCAGTTTGAGGAATTACACAGGGAGTTTGCTGAATTTTTAGCCGTACAAGGAATTGACAAAATAAAATGGGAACAACTCAAGACCGAAGAGCCTGAAATTGTCGAACAACATCTCGATATTTTTTCCGATATAATTTGGGAAAGTGCTTTAGACAAATCCGAATTTTTGGAGCATTTCTCTAAAAATCATATTTTTCTGTTTCGATTTACCGAAAATAAGGCTGAATCTGTTGTGATTTACTGTGCCAATCCGAATATAGATTTGCTGACTCAAGAAGGACTTGTATGGCTCTCAGAAAATATTTCGTCTGACCAAATTGAAATTAAACAAGGACATAAATCATTTGAAGATAAAAATTCTGTTATTTTCACACTTATCCGACAAGGAGCTTTAATCACTAACGGAAATCTTTACAAACAAATAAAAATCGCTTTGGGCATATAAGAAACAACACTCTTAAAAAGCCACTAAACATCTATTTTGGAAACCACTGCGTTTTCGGTTTTTTCAAAAAGCTCTTCAAACGAGTAGTCACTTACTTTCAAAGGTTTGTGAATCGTGAAAATCAGACGGTTTCCGAGCCCCATCGGAAAACCTCCCCATTTTACCATTTTCCACGAATTGTTAATCGTAATCGGGAGCAGATAAGCCGAAGGAGCATTTTTGTACAACATTTTTAATCCGTTTTCAGAAAACCTCTTGGGAACTCCTCTCCTACTTCGTGTTCCTTCGGGAAATATTACTGCCGAACGGTTGTGTTTTTCGATGTATTTTGCTATTTTTTTGATTTCGGAAAGTGCCTGTCTCGGATCTTTTCGGTCAATCAGTACCGAACCTCCGTTTCTTAAATTATACGAAACACTCGGAATTCCTTTTCCCAATTCTTTTTTACTGATAAATTTTGGATGAATCTTCCTCAAAAACCATATAATCGGAGGAATGTCGTACATACTCTGGTGATTGGTAACAATAATAACAGGGACACCCTTCGGAACTAAGTTTCTGTTTTCGATTTTATATGTTGTGCCTAAAATGTGTGTAAACCGAATCAGGCATAAATTCATATAATCTACACTTTTCTTATGTACCTGATAGCCAAAAACATTCAGGCAAATCCATTGAATTGGGTGAAATACACAAAGTAACAGTCCGAAACACAGATAGTAAACTAAAGTAAGAGGGTATGAAAGAATTTTTTGCATTAAATCTTTAGAAAAAACTATATAATCTCTGAGACCCTAAGCGTGTTTACCATTCCTTTTTCGTGAACAGGCATAGCGGCTAAATTGATAACCATATCTCCTTTTTCTACATAACCCGCCTCTTGAGCCATTTTGTTTACATCTACTACCGTATCGTCAGTACTTACTAATTTGTTGTAATAAATGGCATTTACTCCCCAGAGCAAACTCATTTGAGTGAGTATTCTCTTATTCGAAGTAAAAACCAAAATATGCGATTGTGGTCTCCAAGCAGAAATCTGGAATGCGGTATATCCGCTGTTTGTCAGGGTGCAAATGGCTGTAGCGTGAATTTCGTTTGCCATGTGGGCTGCGTGATAACAAATCAGCTTGGTAATATATCGTTTGGTTCTGGTTTGTGGAATATTTTTAGGAACCTGAATAATAGGTGAATCTTCGACTGCCGAAATAATCAGTGCCATTTTTTCGATTACCTGAACCGGATAATTTCCTACCGAGGTTTCTCCCGAAAGCATCACAGCATCGGCTCCGTCCATAACCGAATTTGCGACATCGTTTACCTCTGCTCGGGTCGGAGTAAGGCTGGTAATCATGGTCTCCATCATTTGGGTAGCAATAATTACCGGAATTCTGGCTGCTTTGGCACGATTTACAAGTTTTTTTTGAATAAGCGGTACTTCGTGAGCCGGAATTTCAACTCCCAGATCTCCTCTGGCAACCATAATTCCATCGCAAAAAGCAATAATTTTATCTATATTTTCTACTGCTTCGGGTTTTTCTATCTTAGCAATAATGGGAATTTTATAGTCTGAATTTTCACTTATCAAATCTTGTAATTCTTCGAGATCTTTCGGAGTTCTTACAAACGAAAGTGCTATCCAATCTACCTGACTCTGAATAGCAAACAAAGCGTCTTTTTTGTCTTTTTCGGTAAGAGCAGGAAGCGAAACATTTGTATTGGGCAGGTTTACTCCTTTTTTAGAACGCAAAGGTCCTCCTTGAATTACTGTTGCTTTGACTTCGGTATTGTAATCGGTTTCTAATACTTCAAAAATTAATTTTCCGTCATCAAGCAAAATACGTTCTCCCTTTTTTACATCTTTCGGAAAAGATTTATAGTTCATATAAACCTTTTGTGCTGTTCCGTCTATATGTTCTGCTGTAGTAAAAGTTATGACATCTCCTTGGTTTACCACTACGTCTTCTTTCATTATTCCGACCCTGAGTTTTGGTCCTTGAAGGTCTGCCAAAATAGCGGTATTGTATCCGTATTTATCGTTAAGGCTTCTGATGATGTCTATTTTCGATTTTACATCGTCATAATCTGCGTGAGAAAAATTAATTCGGAAAACATTTACTCCTGCCTTTATCATTTTGTGAATAACATCTCTGGTACTACAAGCAGGGCCTAATGTGGCTACTATTTTCGTCTTTTTGTTGTTGGGCATTTTATTCAAAATATTAAATTATTTTTTGATTTTATTTTTTTTGCATCTATCCAAAAAGCTGCAGTTACTTTTTCTATTCTTTTAATCCGAGTCAAAATATCCTGAATTTGATTAGGTTCAAATTGCGAATCTTCTATTTTTAGCAAAAAATCAACATTTTTTAATTCGGACAACAAATGTAGTTTTCGTCCAAAATTTTCTAACAAAGAAGTTTTGTTGCTTTGACTTTCTATCCATTTTTGGTTCTGAACCAAGGACCAATATAAGTGCTGTTTTTCGTCCTCGTACCCGTAAACGGAAAACCCGACATCTTTGTTTTCCGCATCCGATAAAACGACATCTTCTTTGAGCCTTGAAAGCGATAAATTCAAAGTTTGATTTACCAAAAAAGCAAGTCGATAATCTTCAACAGCTGTATTTATGGCTATCAAATCGTAATCAACTTCACTAAAATCGTCAATATCAAGTTTATGGACTTTCACCTTTGTCATACTAAAAACTTAAGGTAAAGGTAAGCAAAAAAACAGGAGTATATGTTCAGGGAAACAAAATTAAGAATTTGTTTACAGTTCTTGAACTAAGAGCCACGCTTCGGAATTTATACTTCGGACTTTTTTCAGATTTTCTCGAGCTTCTTCATAAGTTGTGTAACTTCCGAAGAGCACAGGGTATAATCCGTATTTGTTTTTATCTAATTTTCGGGATTTGTAACCTTGTTCGATCAAATCTTGGTAAGCCTTATCTGCATTGGCTTCTTCTCTGAAAGCTCCTGCCACAATGTGATAATTTAACTTTTCTTCTTTTATAACAAGAGTTACAGGAGCTATTTTTGCACTTTCAATTACAAAAGTGGCTTCCTGAATTTTTTTCTCAACTTCTTGCTGAACTTCCTGTTCAACCAACAAGGTATTCTTAGTTATTTCCTTTCCGTAGTAATCATCGGCAAAAAAGCCCAACCCAAGTATTATAGCGGCTGCAACTCCATATTTGACAAGTGTGTATGTTTTCTTTTTTCTATCAATTGGAACCACAACAGGCTCTTTGATGTCTTCCTGAAAAACAACCTCTTCTTTTGATGCGTCTTCAACAGTTTCCTGAATATAATTTCTTCTGATAATAGGAGAGACAACGGGAGACAACCCGAAAGATTCGGGTAAATAGTTTGAATTTTCAGCAGCAGTAAACACCAAATTGTTTTCCAAATTCAATCGAAGTTCTCCAATATTTTTAAGTATTAGAATTTCTTTACTCTCTAAAACTTTTCTCCAAAGAGAAACCTCTTGCTGAATCAATTCAACAGCTTGGCTATAAGGAATTCCGGCATTTTGCGAAATATGATGAACCAAAAGCCCGTCATTCTTTTTTAATAAGGCATTAAACGAAATAACCTTTTTGGGAGGATAAAATGTATAGGTGTTGGGTTGGAGTTTTGACGGTCGAGTTTCCGTCAAAAACGAACCAAATTCAGGAACAGTTACACATTGGTATCTGTACAAAAGCTGTGCTATATACTTTTCTAATTTCATTGATGCAAAAATACACAATCGGAGTATGTAAATAAAATTTTAGACTTTAAAGTTTTTAACAACTGTTGAAAAAAACAATTTTCTTATATATTCTTTTATTAGCGAATAAATTTGCATAATTTTACGCACTAATTCTTAAAATTACAATAATATGAAAAAATTTACATTACTAATAGCTGTTCTGCTTGTCTCTTGTTTTAGTTTTGGGCAAGGTTCAGAAAATTTTGACAATGCTACAAGCCTTCCGACTGGTACTACTTATGGTGACGGATTGTTTGTAGGTAATGACGGAATTACTTGGCATTACGTACACTCTCAAGCAGTAGGTAGCTATCCAATTAATGGAAACGGGATTCTATTAAGGAGATCTAACGAACCCAGTAGTTTGAGTGCTACTATACAAGGAGGGATTGGGAGTTTCTCACTTGATACCCGAAAAGGTTATTCCAGCAACACTCAAAGAAAATTAGAACTGGTCATTAACGGAGATGTAGTCGAACAATTTGAACCTGATTTCCCTTCCGGGGAAAGTGATATGGTAATTCCTTTCGTAGTAGAAGATATCAATATTTCAGGAGAAGTTACTCTTGAGTTGCGTATGTATGGTGCTGCCGGAAACCAACATATTGTATTAGACAATATTTCGTGGACAGGATATACCTCTGGCACAGGAGATTTGCCTTATTCATGTAATCAGATTACACCGGGAACTCTCGAAGACGGATTGTATCTGGGGGGAGATGATAATCAGTTGTTGGCTATTGATATTCCTGTTTATGAAGGAACAACATTTGAGATTGAAAGCATAAAAATTAATACGGTGGATGCAGCTACGTATTTCAATATTCTTATTCACGAAGATAATTCAGGAGTTCCGGGTGCTGTCGTTTCTACATTTAATGCAGTTCCGATAACAGGATCTACCATTGTTGGAAATAATTTTGGTTATGATTTTTACCAATATACTCTTGATATTTCCGGAGAAAATCTCGTCTTAAACGCACCAACTGGAGATACTCGATATTGGATGCAGGTTCAATCAGATGCTTTGGCATGGGAATCTGTTGCGGGTGTTGCAGTAGGACTCAGCGGAGCCTATGCAAATGATGATTCCTTAGGAGTATGGACCATAGGCGGTGGAGATTATGTTTATGAATTGATAGGAGAATGTACCGGAGAAATACCAATTACTTATTGTAACGGTTCTGCTTCGGATTGTGATTACGATTCAATTACTAACGTAACCTTTGCAGGAATAAACAACACAACAGGCTGTACCGCAGGCACAAATGATTACACCAATTTAATAGCAACAGTTGCTCAGGGAGAAACACATCAAATTTCTGTTGCTATAGAAGCCGATTCAGACGAATACATTCATGTATTTATTGATTGGAATCAAAACGGGGTTCTTGACGATACAGGAGAATCTTATTTAGTAGCAAGTGGTGTTTCGGTATCACAGTCTTATACTTTGAATATTGTTGTTCCGATTGATGCAGCTCTCGGAGAGACTCGTATGAGAGTCTTTTTAGGGTGGGATGAACCAATGCTTCTTCCTTGTGATTCTATAATGTATGGAGAAGTTGAAGATTATACCGTAAATGTTACTTCTGCTGCTGCTTGTCTGCCTCCTTCAGCTTTATCTCACACACAACTGAGTATGAATTCTGTAGAGCTTTCTTGGACAGGTACAGGTTCATTGTTTAATCTTGAATGGGGAACACAAGGGTTTACACCCGGAACAGGTACTCTGGTCACTGACCTTACAACCGCTTCGTATCAACTAACTGGCATTACAACAGATACTATTTATGAATTTTATGTTCTTCAGGATTGCGGAACAGACGGAGAAAGCAATTGGACAGGACCTTACAGCTTTAGTGTAGGATATTGTGAGGCAGGAGCAAATTATGAGGACGATGAAAAAATAGCTAATGTTACTTTCGTAGATATTAATAACAACTCTACTTCTTTGGCAGGATACGAAAACTTTACTTCGGTAAGTACAGACGTTGCTCAGGGAGAAACTTATACTTTTTCTACCACCTTATCTAATTATTATGAGAGTGATGAAATGATGGTGTGGATAGATTATAACCAAGATGGAGACTTTGATGACTTGGGAGAATTAGTGCTTACATTAATATTTTCTTCTGCTTCGGATTTCGGTAATATTACTATTCCTGCTGACGCTACCTTAGGAACAACACGTATGAGGGTACGTTTACATTATAGTGATTACGAAGGAAACACAACTCCTTGTGGAAATTCCGAATATGGTCAGGTAGAAGATTATACGATAAACATAATCGACCCTTGTACTGCGGGTTCTGTTATTCCTTTATTTAATCAAGTAGCTACTGTTTGTGCAGGACAATCTTTATCTGCTCTTCCGACAACTTCTACTAATGGAATTACAGGAACTTGGTTACCGGCTCTTGATAATACACAAACAACAATTTATACATTTACTCCGGATTCAGGGCAGTGTGCTACCACAGCCTCAATGACTATTACCGTAATTCCAAATGAAGTGCCAGATTTTGACCCGATTGCTGATATTTGCGAAGGAGAATTTTTAGCAGAATTA
>JBAYPE010000022.1:0-40843 GCA_041677865.1 Flavobacteriaceae bacterium | reverse complement strand
ACTCTTTAAATTTTAACTCTGTCAGAGCTTAGCTCCGACAGAGTTGCTTAGGTTTCTGTCATTCCAACGACAGGAGGAATCTTTTGAATTGCTTCATACTACAATAAACAGATTCCTTCGTTCCTCACTCTGCCGGAATGACAGAAAGTTCCTCATACATTCTTGCTTAGAGCCTGTTTAAATTTCTTGAAAAACAAATTTAAACAGGCTCTTAATTATTTACCTGCATTTTGTGGGCAGAAATCTTTCCGTCCACATTAATTAACAGCATATATACACCTGCCGGGATATTTTCCGTAAGGGTGTTTTCACCTTTTTTCAAGGTGCGTTCATTTATCAGACGACCCTGTATATCATATATATGAACATTGGCAGATTTGATAACGTTTTCCAGCTCAATGCTGAAAGTGCCTTTGTTCGGGTTCGGATAAACCTTAATTCCCGTATTCTCATTAAGAGGAGCAGATTTCATATTAAAATTTTGCTCCAGCCCCTCACAAAGTATAGTAGTACAGCTGTCAAAAACAATTTCTACACATACCTGTTCAAAAGAGTGAGGGTGTTCCAGCAACAGTAAGTAAGGGAAGGGTACAGAACCCGAAGGAGGAGCACCACCATCTACCGTCCATTCTATGGTTGCTGAGCCGACATTTGCTCCTGTAACCTGAAACATATCAAATGACCCTCCCGGAGTATAGGACAATCCGAAGCCGTTAGCATCAAAGTTTATGGGAAATTCAATCGGTTCGCTCTCACAGGAATCCTGATTGACATAGGCTATTTCCAAGCCTTCGATATTGTCATTATTATCTACGGGAGCATCTCCGTAGAGCGTCAGCGTAATAACCCCATTAATGTCCACATCATAATCATACACTACTCCCGTTGGGGCTGTAACACTATAATCCCCCTCAAAAGGGTCAGGAGCATTATCTATGGTTATTGTATTGGTCGCTACTACAATGTCACTAACAATATCATAATCCCAACAGCTTCCCTGCGAAAAATCATCGGGAGCGACAGGGAAAGGCAATACCTCCCAGCTGACAGCTTCGGAGCCGCAACCCTCCTCATCTAAGAAAACCACGCTTATAGTTCCCGTACTTTCTCCGTCAGGAGACAGGATAATGGTTTCTTCGTCGTCGGCAGCACTTACTAAAGTCCAACCGGAAGGATATGTCCACTGATAGTTATCCCCTACAGGCGTAACAGACAGTGTGATGTTGCCGGTATCACCCCAGCTGACACAAAAATCCTCAAAATCACTTCCTGTTGCTTTTTCGGGAGCTTCCGGACGTACATTAACCTGTAAAGAAATAATATTTTCGGGCTCGTCAGAGCAGGAAAAAGCCTCAATGGTATAAGTGCCTGCCGGTGTACCGTCGGGAACCTTTATAAGAACAACCGTATGGGCATTGTTTTCATAACTTTCAATTGTCCACAAAACAGGTGTCTGAGGAGGCAACCACCCGGTAAAGTTACCCTGTGCTTCTAACGGTTCTATTTTAAACTCATACGTTTCGCCCGCCTCAAGACAGGCTTCTCCCGAAATGTCGATTGAATCATCATACGACCTGCCTATCTCGTATTCAAATTCGGCAAAACCGCAAAGCCCCTCGGAATCTTCGTACACAGCCGTATTAATCACTTTAAGGAACATCTTGTCACTTCCGTAGCCAAGGTTGCTTACGGTAATCTCTGCTCCGGTAGCGGGAAATATCCAGGCAGTATTGGAAGACGACCAATGGTATTCGTAACCGGTTATTTCCGTAACCTCTATCTCGAACTCTGTTTCGCTTATGAGTACACAATCGGGAATAATAATATCAGGAGCTGAGGGTATCGTCCCTATTGACTTTTCGACACAGGTAGAGGGAGTACCTCCCCACGGATTTGCCCTGCCAAAGCAGCATTTCAGAGTTGCACTGACCGGAACGGTGCTGCCTGTGGTAAATGTGATGGAGCTTTTATCGGCAGAAGTATAAACATTTATAGCTCCTGCCGGGATTCCGCTCCAGTAATATTCATCAACTCCTATTTCGTCACCGGGATTGTCGCTGGCAATCTGGTCAACCGAATAGGTGTATGATGTATTAGCCTCCCAACAATCAGGACCTATAATAGGAGGAATGTGGTCATACGGCGGTCCCATGACAGGATACCTTTTATATATATCAAATTCGATACTACTGTTACAATAGGTGGTTTCGTAAGTAACACGTACCCGTCCTTTGCTGCGTGCTAATGTCCCTCCGGAAGGGTCATTATACTCCGACAACCTGGGATTTTTGTTATACGAGTAAATAGGTTCTGTCGGAGAGCCTACCGCTTTTGATTGCGAAAGACTACCAGAGTTAAACGATATATCCCCGTATAACCTCCAGCTAAGAGGGGTTGTCCCGTTACTTAAAAGCTGAAAATACCCTGAGGGAGTAAAAGGGTCGGGCATTACCACTACGCCACCGTGTCCTGCTATTCCTCCTGCACCTGTTGTGCCTCCTGCACCTGCAACTACTACTGTACAGTTGTTGGGTACCTTAACCGTCGGTTGTTGTGCCTGTACAAACATACAGGATACCATTGCGAACATTCCCCCAAGCATTTTGCCGGAGAAGCTCTTTCTGAGTTTTTTGAATTTTTTCATAATACGTAATGTTAAAATTTCTTCAAAATTACTCTTTGCTTACCGTTTTGTTGTTAGGGTTTTCCCTAATTCTGTTTAGGGAAAACCCTAACAATGCTGTTTTTTTTGTGTTACTTCTCTTTTTTATACACATAATGTATAACTCCTAAAAAATTTTTTGCTCCTGTTCTTTCCATCATCTTTTTTTTGTGGTATTCGACCGTTTTAGAACTCACACACAATTTATTGGCTGTTTCTTCTGCTGTGTGTCCTTTAAAGGTCAGGTCAATTATCTGCATTTCAACATCAGAAAAAGCAATATCTGACTTCTGTTGTTCTTCCGGCTTTATCCTGCGAATATCCCTGTGATAAAAATGCTGAAAAAGCCACATAACCCCTCCGGAAATCATAAAAAGAATTATTGTAAACGACCAGAAAAGTAACTTGAACGAGGTTTCATTTTCCATACTCCTATTATTAATAAAATTCGTAATCCGAGTGTTGCCAAAATATTTGCCAACCAGTAATCATACGCGTATCCGCTACTTTCAAAGATAAGTTTACTGAGCAAAAATAGACAAAATGTAACAGAAAAGTAGATAAAAATCCCGAAAACATAATAAAAATTATCATATTTCCACAAATTCATAACTTCTCCTTTTTGGGAAATATGCCTGAACCATAGAAATACAGACACAACCACAAAAACCGTTATAGCCGAATTATTTATTGCCAATGAAATGAATTTATCGGACGAACCCCAATACATAAACGATACCACGTAAGTTGATAAGAGTAGTATCAGAAAAGCAATACGATACTTCGTATAGGAAGCTCCTAACAAACGGTAAAAAAAGTAATAAACCGCTGTCAGTTCCAAAAAAGAATAAATCTGAAACCAATAATTGATATTAATTTTCAGTAACGCTGTTCCTATATATTCATAAAGTGAAGCCAAAGCCGTCAGCCATATTAACGGAACTGCGGAGTGCTGTTTGTCAAAAGCCCTCTTTTTATAAAAGAGAACAGCCAAAGGCATAACGCCTAAAAAAGAGTTGTATATACAATAAAAAAATACAATGCTACGGTTTAATCAAATCACTCGATTTCGGACAATCAGGAGGGCAAGTAAGCAAACGCTCTACAATCACTCCGTTTCTTATATCTTCTCCGTTTTCATCTACTCCAATCAATACAAGATTGTCTTTATCTGTATTATCGTCATATCCGTTGTATATACGGATTCCGATACAGTTTTCCTGTTCCAGAATAAGGTTTAATTTGTTTGCTCCCACAAAAAATGCTTTAATAGCATCGGGGTTGTTTTCCTGAAAAGAATGAGTAAAACCAATTGCTTCTGCTAAGGTAATAACTTCTCCTGAATTTCTGTCTGTTGTCATATCAAATATTATTGGGGTTTTAAGACAAATTTATTGATTTTTGCGAGAAATCAAAATAAATGAAGGTTAAGGGCAGGGCAAACGGATTATAATATAGCAACCAAAAATTACACGATTATTGTGTGTTTTTCAGTACATCACAAGGTTTTTACCTCAATCAAATGTTAGTTTTATACTAAAAGGCGTGGTTTTTATAACATTCCTAAGACACGTGATTATTCCTGTTCAATACTATCGACATTTACCCCTTGTTTTTTCAAAATGGATTTGACCAAAACAGCAAAAACAAGCAGGTAAGCAAAGCAAAAAACCGCAATACTATACGATTGGTGTATTCCGATAATATCAGCTAACTTTCCCTGAATTGGAGGAATGATTCCTCCTCCTAAAATCATCATTACCAAAAAGGCAGAACCCTGAGAAGTGTATTTGCCCAATCCTAAAAGCGAAAGACTAAAAATCGCAGGCCACATAATGCTGCAAGCTAATCCTCCGGCCAAAAACGCATAAACAGCAATCATTCCGTCTGTTAGAAGCCCGACAATCATTGCAGAAATTCCCAAAACAGCAAAAATGAATAATGTTCGTGCCGGTTTATCTTTTGAAATAAAGAAAGCTGCAATCTGAATAATAACACAAATCACGTAGTAATACAAAGGAGCCATATCCTTTCCGGAAATGATATTTACAATTAAAATAACCGAAAAAGCGAGTAGAGGAACGACTATCATTGCCAAAATTTTTCTGTTTTTACTCAAATTGAAAACCGAAATAGCTCCAGCCCAACGCCCAATCATCATACTTCCCCAATACATCGAAATGTATTTTGCTGTGTCTGAAACTGCCATATTTCCGAATTCTTCTGTTTGAAGCAAATCGCCTAAATTGCTTCCGATAGCGACTTCTACTCCGACATAAGTAAAAATGGCCAACATTCCCAAAACCAATTGAGGATACTGCATCGCACCCCAACCTTCTTTGTTTTTTTTCGAATTAGCATAAGCGAATAATAAGCTTCCGATTACTACAACTAAAGCCCCGAAAAGCCAGTACATACGCTTTTGCTCCAAAGGAGCACTTAGTTCAGCTATTTTGAGTTGTTTGTGTTTTATTTCTGCTGTTATTTCCGCATCAGAAGATGACAATGTCTCAAGAGCTGTAATTTCGGTAGAGAGTTGTTCGATAGCCAAAGCCTCCTGACTTTTATAGCTGTCAAAAACAGGTATAAATGCAATGAGTAAAAGCACAGTCATTACAACAAGTGTGATAAGAGCTTTTTTGGATTTTTCTACTTTTTCGTCCGATATTCCGTCGGGAAGTTTTTTGGAAAAAGCAAAAATTGCAGCTGCTGTCAAGAATAGAATCCCCACACAAACATATAACCAAACTACTTTGTTCAGCTCTAAATTAGCTATCTGTTCATCAGAAACCGAAGCTGCCGAACCAAATAGAGCCAGACCCACAATAATAGGACCGATAGTTGTCCCGAATGAATTAATTCCTCCTCCGAGATTTACCCTACTTGCACCCGTTTTCGGATCGCCCAACAAAATAGCAAACGGATTAGCAGCGGTTTGTTGTAGCGAAAAACCAAGAGCCACAATAAATAATCCGATAAGCATCGCAACATAAACATTCATCTCAACTGCCACAATCATTGCCCCTGCTCCTAAAGCCGAAAACAACAATCCGAAAACAATGCTTTTTTTGTAGCCCCATTTTCCGACAATATCTTTACCACGAAGAGTTCCCAAAATAAAAAGCAATAACGCTCCGAAATAATAAGCGGTATAAAAAGCAAAATCAATAAGTTGTGATTGAAACTGGTCTAACCCAAAATAACTCTTGCAAAACGGAATAAAAATGCTGTTACCTGCTGCTATAAATCCCCAGAAAAAAAAGACGATTACCAAAGTGTAAAGAGCAGAATAGTTGGTTTTTATGTTAGCATTCATACAAATGATTTTTTAATTGGTCGGATAAAAGTAACATAATTTTGCCCTTATTCTTGCATTTGCAAATTATAAAAAACAAAAAAAGTTACCTAAAAAGGTAACTTTCTTGTTTTTTGAGCCTCCAGAGGGATTCGAACCCACGACCCCGAGATTACAAATCACGTGCTCTGGCCAACTGAGCTATGGAGGCAATACTTAATTGCGAGTGCAAATATAGATAAGATTTCGTAATCAGCAAACAAAAAATAATTTTTTTTCGGAGAAAGCATACTTCAGAATAAATTATTTCCTTAAAGATTTAAACTTTCTTCTTAACTGATAAAATTCCAGATGTTTTTCTTTTTGGCAATTTCTAAAAAAGCTTCTCTTAATTTCTGATGTTCGGGGAGTTGCATTGGTGCGTCTTTTCGCAAAATATCAAAAGCTGATGCCCTTGCCAAAGTCAAGATTTCTCTGTCTTTGACAATATCTGCAATTTTCAGATTCAATACTCCACTTTGCTGAGTTCCCATTAAATCTCCCGGGCCGCGAAGTTTTAAATCTACTTCTGCAATTTCGAATCCGTCGTTAGTGGCTACCATAGTTTCCATTCGGGTTTTGCTGTCACTGGTAAGTTTGTACGAAGTCATCAAAATACAATAACTCTGTTCTGCTCCACGACCCACTCTTCCTCTGAGCTGATGTAATTGCGAAAGCCCAAAACGCTCTGCGCTTTCGATGATCATTACCGAAGCATTGGGGACGTTTACACCAACTTCGATTACGGTAGTAGCTACCATAATATTGGTTTTTCCTTCAGCAAATCGCTTCATTTCAAAATCTTTGTCTTCGGGTTTCATTTGTCCGTGAACGACACTAATACTATATTTCGGAAGTGGAAAATCTCTCGAAAGAGCTTCGTAGCCATCCATCAAGTCTTTATAATCCATCTTTTCGGATTCCTGAATAAGCGGAAAAACTACATATACTTGCCTACCTTTTTGGATTTCGTCTTTCATGAATTTCCATACTTTGAGTCTGGAATTATCAAAGCGATGTGTTGTAATAATCGGTTTTCGACCTTTGGGTAGTTCATCAATAACCGAAATGTCTAAATCTCCGTACAAACTCATTGCTAAGGTTCTCGGAATCGGAGTGGCAGTCATTACCAGAATATGAGGTGGAATCTCGTTCTTTTTCCAGAGTTTAGAACGTTGTTCTACTCCAAATCGGTGTTGTTCGTCAATTACAGCCAGACCAAGATTTTTGAATCGAACTTTGTCTTCCAAAAGAGCATGAGTTCCGATTAAAATTTGCAGACTTCCGCTTTCTAATTCTTCATGAATGATTTTTCGATCTATCGTTTTTACAGAACCCGTAAGGAGTTTTATGTTGATGTTGAGGTCTTTTGCAAAACCTCGAATACTTTCGAAATGTTGGACAGCCAGAATTTCGGTTGGAGCCATAATACAAGCCTGAAAATCATTGTCTAAAGCGAGCAACATAGCCATAAAAGCTACAATGGTTTTCCCTGAACCTACATCGCCTTGTAAGAGTCTGTTCATTTGAGCATTACTGCCCAAATCGTTGCGAATTTCTTTAATCACACGTTTTTGAGCACCAGTAAGTTCAAAAGGTAGATAATTCTGAAAAAAAGTATTAAAATAATACCCTACTTTTTCAAAATTATGTCCTTTAATTTTGTTTTTTCGGATGAGGTTTTGGGTAATGAGTTGTAATTGGATAAAGAATAATTCTTCGAATTTCAATCGAAATTGAGCTTTTGCCAATAACTCTGCACTTTGTGGAAAATGCACGTTAAAAATAGCCTCGGTTTTAGAAATAAACTTATATTTTTCTATTATTTTGAGTGGAAATATTTCTGTAAACAAGCCTCGTACTTCTAAAAAGAGTTGTTGCATTGCTTTGTGGATTACCCTCGAAGTGATGTTTTTTTTAGCCAAAAGTTCTGTTGAAGGATAAACGGGTTGCATAACCGACTTTAGGTTTTGCTTGTGTTCGGACAACATCTCCATTTCGGGGTGTGGCATCGAAAAAGTTCCTCCAACCAGATTTATTTTCCCAAATACCACATAAGATTCGTTGATTTTTAGATTTTCTTTTATCCATTTGTATCCCTGAAACCAAACAAGTTCCATTTGCCCGGTGTCGTCCACAAAAGTGGCAACGAGTCGTTTTCCCTTTTTCTGTTCGACAACTTTCAGATGAACAATTTTACCTACTATCTGAACTTCGGTATTAAAAGTCGGTTGTAGTTGATTGATCTTGTAGTATCTTGTCCTGTCTATGTAACGATTCGGGAAAAGCTGTAAAAAATCTTCATAGATAAAAATTCCCAATTCTTTTTTGAGTAAATCAGCCCTTTGAGGACCAATTCCTTTCAGATATTCGATTGGGGTTTTGAGGAGGTTATTCATTGATTATAAATCCGATGACTCAAAAGTAGCAAAAAAAGAGAAAACCACAAATACGCAGGTTTTAAGTTGTGTATTTGTGGTTTTAAAAAAGTAGATTTTTTAAATTATTGAGCCAAAGTTGCCGCATATTTTTCAGCAACTCTGTCCCAATTTATAATACCAAAAATCGAATCTAAATAATCTGCTCTTTTATTTTGATAATTCAGATAATAAGCATGTTCCCACACATCAATTCCCAGAATTGGAGTTCCTGATATTCCCATATTCGGCATAAGCGGATTGTCTTGATTTGCTGTGCTTCCGACTTGTAATTTTCCTTCTTTGTTAACTACAAGCCAAGCCCAACCCGAACCGAATTGCTTTGACCCGGCTTGTTTCAACTGGCTTACCAAGGTATCAACCGAACCGAAATCTGCATTGATTTTTTCCAATAATACTCCGCTTGGTTCTGTTTTTTCGGGGGATAAAATTTCCCAAAACAGATTGTGGTTGTAATAACCTCCTGCGTTGTTTCGTACAGTTTTGTTTTCTAAATCCAGCTCTGTCAGAATTTCTTCAATTGTTTTGTCTTCTAAATCTGTTCCGGCAATGGCTTTGTTCAGGTTGTTGGTATAGCCCAAATGATGTTTTGAATAATGAATTTCCATTGTTCTTCCATCAATATTTGGTTCTAACGCATTGTAAGAATACGACAATTCTGACATTTGGAATTTTCCGTCTGCTTTGGCATCAGCAGGATTCCCTAATGTTATTTCTTCAGTTACGGGTTCAGTAATTTCAACTTCAACCACTTCTTTTTCTTGACAAGATTGTAAGGTTGCAATCATCAAAAAACTCAATAATATGATGTTAGTTTTTTTCATTTTTTTAAATTTTTATATAGTTCATCAATTAGTTTTACGTATTCGAGTTTAGCATCATCAATTCTCATTTGTCTAACTTGCATCCAGGCATTCATCTTAAAGGCACTGATAAGCTCGTGTTCGTTGACAGAGGTGGTGTTTATGGATTCTTGGGTCGCGTGTTTATAATAAGCGTACAATCGTAAACGGATATCGTCCGGAAGAGGATAGGTAATTTTTGAGGCTTTGTGTAAAGCCTCTTTAAACAATTCATCTATGTCTTTGTTTGTATCCAATTCTTGAGATTATTTTTTTGCAATAACGGTAATTCCTCCTACGGCTTTATCGCCTAATTTTACATTAAGTTCTGTTCCGACAGGCAGATATAAATCTACTCTTGAACCGAATTTTATAAATCCTGCATCGGTTCCTTGCAATACTTTTGTTCCGACTTTGGCGTAATTTACAATTCGTTTAGCCAAAGCTCCTGCAATTTGTCTGTACATTATTTCTCCAAAGACTTTGTTATCGACCACAATGGTTGTTCTTTCGTTTTCTTCACTTGCTTTCGGATGCCAAGCAACCAGGTATTTTCCTGGATGATACTGGCTGTATTTTACCTCTCCCGAAAGTCCGTAACGGGTTACGTGAACATTCAGAGGATTCATAAATACGGAGACCATAAGTCGTTTATCCTTAAAGTATTCTTTTTCGAAAACCTCTTCGATTACCACCACTTTTCCATCAACGGGAGAAAGAATATGGTTGTCATCTCTTTGAATATTTCTTTTCGGGTTACGGAAAAATTGCAATACCAAAATCAAGAAAATCAAAGCGATTATCTGAACAGCTTTTTTTAGCCACATTAAACTAATAAAAGCATCGGCTAAAAAAATAACCGCTACGGCTATAACTAAAGTTATAAAAATAATTTTTGCTCCTTCTTTATGAAACATAGTTTATAATTTGATAAAATAAAAATACGAATGGTACTACCAGTATGATACTGTCTAATCGGTCTAAAATTCCTCCGTGTCCGGGCATAATATTTCCGCTGTCTTTTACGTTAGCAGAACGCTTAAATTTTGATTCTACCAAATCGCCTAACGTAGCAAAGGTAATAATTATTACAGGCAGAATCAACCAAAACCATTTTGTTTCTGTTTTCCAGTCAAAAATTTTAGGTATAAAAAGACTAAAAATTATAGTAAAAAATGCTCCTCCCAAGAAGCCTTCAACGGTTTTTTTAGGCGAGATCCTCTCTAATAGTTTATGTTTTCCGAAGGTTTTTCCAATCAGGTAAGCAAAAGTGTCGTTTATCCAAATCATCACAAAAATTAAGATAATTATTAAAGGATGATATGTTTGTTCAGATGTGTTGAGATGTGTATTTTCAAAAGGAATCTTGCTTAGCAGAATAAATGAAAAAACAATGTACCCTAAAAAAATCAGATACTTTTTGTATCCTTCGTTAACAATGAGATTCTCTGAACTAAACAGCTTCTTAATTAGCCAAAAGGCAGTAATAATCGAAAAAAATACAAAAACTAAATCGAATTGATTTCCAACATCTTCAAAAACTCCAAACGGAATATAGAACCCCAAAGCCAATAAGACCCCAATAATTGTATTAAAGCGAATAAGTTTTGAGAATTCGATCGTAGCTAAAACTAAAAAAATCCCGATAAGGATTTTAAAACTCGCCTCGGAATACCAACAAGCAAATAATAAAATTGCTACATAAACAGCTCCTGATATGGCTCGGACTAATGTTTCAGACATATTTTTATAGATCTTCCAAAAGAAGTAAATAGAGATTTTTCGGAACGCTTCCGTATTGCATAAAACTTTCGTCTTCTTCTTTCTTGAAATATTTGAAAGTAGTGATATTAGTGGGATAATCGGTTTTGTATTTGTTTTTTATTCCCCGAAGTCCGTCTCCTTTGTTGGGTACAATTTGGCTGGTTGTTGCAAAAACCACTATGTTGGCAGGTAATTCGTTGGGCTTAAATTGCTTGATTTGTTTTGAGGAAAACAAAATAGACCCTTCGTCAGCAATAAGTTTTTCGCAACCGGCAAACAAAAAAGAGGGATTCTCTGTGTTTGTATGTGGGAGTTTATTCTCTTCTAATAAATTATAGAGATTTGGCTCGAGGCAAAGCACTTCCTTTTCGAACCAGTCGTTTTCTTCCAAAATATTTTCAAACTGGCTTTTTAACTCGTCAAGATGAACACAATAAAGAAACTTCCCTCCATTCTTAACGAACCGGGACATGAAGAGTTCATCTACAGGGATTTCACTCTTTTTGGACAAAAACGGACTTGTTTGACTCTGTTTTTCCTCCTCAGATGAAGATGCCCCTCCGAATAATTTTTTAAAAATACTCATCTAAAACTATTTTGTTTTTATCGGAAAAAACATAAGCCAAAGATATGAAAAATACAAACGATAAAAATAATCCGCCCGAAATTTATTGAACATTCTAATCCGAGCATCCGGAATAGAAAATAAATTTCAAACGGATTATTTTCAGGTTTCAGGTTATCCTTTACTGATTTAATCTCCTTTATTAAAGTAATCTAAAGGAACCCTACATCATGCTGTAATGCGATATAATTTATCTGAAAGTCGGGTTCTGAAAGGAAGCTTAATCGTGATTTTATCTTCACTTTTTGCCGTTTCAGCGAAATCTTTATTCACGACCATTTTGTAGTTTTCTACTCTTTGTTCTCCTGTTGTAGGCCCCGAAATAATCAGAACGTCACCTTTATTAATGTCTCCACTCAAGGTAAATTCCGAAATTCCTGAGGCAGTATAATAATGAGTCGCTTTTCCGATAAGCTGTTTTTTGATTGTTTTTTTCTGTTGTTCTTGCTGTTTTTTGGCTTGAACTTTCGCAATGACTTCGTCAGAAGGTAGGGTTTTGAACTTCAAAGCAGGTGATTTTCCTTTTTTGAAAATCTTATTACCGTTCATTTTTCCTTTGCGAAGTGCAATTTGTTCTGCCATTGGCAGATGAATCACTTCTACACATTCGGTGGAACAACAGCCTTCCATAGCAGCTGCACATTTTTCACATTGAATGAAAAGCAAATGACAAGAATCGTTAGCACAGTTCGTATGTGTATCACATGGTTCTCCACATTGATGACATCTTGCAATAACATCGTCTGTGATTCGTTCTCCTAAACGATTATCGAATACGAAATTGGTTCCGATGAATTTACTTTCAATACCTTGTTCTTTAATTTGCCTTGCATATTCGATAATTCCGCCTTCTAATTGATAGACGTTTTTAAACCCTTTGTGTTTGAAATAGGCACTAGCTTTCTCACAACGAATTCCACCCGTACAGTACATTAAAAGATTTTTCTCTTCTTTGTGTGGAGCCAATTGTTCTTCGATAATAGGTAAAGATTCTCTGAAGGTATCCACATCGGGTGTAATCGCTCCAACGAAATGTCCTACTTCACTTTCGTAGTGATTTCTGAAATCTACAACAATCGTGTTTGGGTCTTCTAACAATTTATTAAATTCGGCTGCTTTGAGGTGGATTCCTTTGTTGGTAACATCAAAAGAAGCATCGTCAAGACCGTCTGCTACGATTTTATGGCGAACCTTTACCGTAAGTTTCAAAAACGAGAAATCATCTTGCTCCACAGCAATATTCAGACGCATACCTCTCATAAAATCATAGGTGTCTAAATAGGCTTTGAATTCGTCAAAACGGTCTGCTGGTAAAGAAAGTTGAGCATTAATTCCTTCGTGGGCAACGTAAATACGTCCTAAAACTTCTTGGGAATTCCAAACACGGAATAAATCGTCTCTGAATTGTTGTGGGTCTTCGATTTGAGCGTATGCGTAGAAAGAAAGGGTCAGGCGTTGTTTACCTGAATCTTCGATGAGTTTTTTTCTTTCTTCGGCACTCAAAGTGTTATACAGTTGCATGCTATAAACAGTTTAAGATTAGAAAAATTTAGTGCAAATATAAGGATTTTTTGATTGAAGATTAATGATTTTAGATTTTAGATTTTCGTTCTAAATCTTTGCAAATATTAAAAAGGCCACTCTGTTTTTACGAAAAAAGAGCTTTGAGTTCGGTAGCCTCGTGAGGTTTCATTTTTCCGGACAAAACCAAACTTAATTGTTTCCTACGAAGAGCTGCCTCATAGCGTTGTTTTTCCAATTCGGTTTCAGGAATAATTTCAGGAACCGGAATAGGTCGTCCTGTTTCGTCAACCGCTACAAAAGTATAAATAGCTTCATTAGCTTTGGTCCTTACTCCTGATTCACGGTCTTCGATCCATACGTCAAGAAAAATCTCCATAGAAGTCGAAAAGGCACGGGAAACTTTGGCCTCAACCGTAACCACACTTCCTAGAGGAATCGCTCGGTTAAAAGCTACGTGATTCACCGAAGCAGTCACACAAATTCTTCGAGAATGTCTTCGGGCTGTGATACTTGCTGCTCTGTCCATTCGGGCAAGGAGTTCGCCTCCGAATAAATTATTTAACGGATTGGTCTCTCCCGGTAGCACGACATCTGTCATTACCGTAAGGGATTCAGAAGGGGTTTTAGGTTGCATAAATGATTATTATAGTAGTAATTTTCTTCTTTCTCTTGCCAATAAAGTGTTTTTCATTAGCATTGCAATGGTCATAGGGCCAACTCCTCCAGGTACTGGTGTAATATATGATGCTTTTTTACTTACGTTATCAAAGTCAACATCACCTCTGATTACATATCCTTTCGGGTTGTTTTCGTCCGGAACACGAGTGATGCCTACATCGATAACCACTACATCGTCTTTTACCATTTCGGCTTTCAAGTAGTTTGGAACTCCAAGAGCGGTGATGATAATATCAGCTTGAGAAGTGATTTGCGTAATGTTTTTGGTATGACTATGCGTTAGAGTTACGGTTGAATTTCCTGGGAAACCTTTACGTCCCATCAAAATACTCATCGGGCGACCTACAATATGGCTCCTTCCGATAACTACCGTGTGTTTTCCTTGAGTTTCTACACCATATCTTTCTAATAACTCTAAGATTCCGAAAGGTGTAGCCGGAATAAAGGTGCTCATATCCAATGCCATTTTCCCGAAGTTTTCTGGATGGAATCCATCTACATCTTTGCTCGGGTCGATAGCCATAATCACTTTTTGTTCGTCAATCTGTTTTGGTAGAGGAAGTTGGACAATAAATCCATCAATGTTATCATCGAGGTTGAGTTCTTCAATTTTTTTAAGAAGTTCCACTTCGGAAGTGGTGTTTGGAAGACGAATAAGAGTAGATTCAAAACCTACTTGTTCGCAAGCTTTAACCTTACTTGCTACGTATGTTAGGCTTGCTCCGTCATTTCCTACAATAATTGCTGCTAAATGAGGTACTTTTTCACCTCTATCTTTGATTTTTTCGACTACAAGAGCGATCTCTCTCTTGATGTCTTCAGATGTTTTTTTTCCGTCTAATAGTTGCATTTTATTTTAGGTTTATTCTTTTTTCTCAAAAGAATAATTCCTGCCTTTTCTGAATTCAGAAAAGGCAGGAATTATAATTATTTTTTTATAACTTTTACAACTTGTGCTTTTCCAGATTCGTTTGTTATTCTGACGATATAAATACCTGTTGTTAAATTTGTAAAATCTAAAATGGAATTGTTTTCAACTGTAGAAATTAATAATCCAAGGGTGTTATAAATTTCAACTTTGTAGTTTCCGTCAATATTTTTAATATATAATAATGAGCTAACAGGGTTAGGATATATGGTTATCGGATTTAATTCTGGTTCAGAAACATTCAGAAAAGAAACAAATGTTGTTGTAACCTCGTTTGTTATAATCGGAGGATTATAGTCAAAATATATACCCGCTTCGGCACTAATTGTATCATCTACTACAACCGTTGATTTTGGTTTAATCTTGAAAGCAACAAATCCATTCGACCCTTCTTCATTTGCAGTAACTGCAGGAAGATAAATGGCATCAAAAATAAAATTAACTATGCTGCCGTCTATTATTTCAACACGATTTGAATGGCTAAAAGATTCTATTTCTATTGTTTCCCAATCAAGTTTTTCGTCGAGTATAGTGGTAATCAATACTCGTTCTGCAAAATAATTTCCTGTGTTTTGGAATCGTATGATATAGTGTAAATAGTCGCTACTGTTATCAATATGAACTTCTTCCCCTTCTAAAACCAACATATCATTAGGGTCATAAGAACCAACTATTGTTTGGTTATATTGCAACGAATTGTTATTTGGAGATATATCATCTTGAAGATTATTTTCAATATAAAATACTATTGTTTCACCTAATGTTACTACAGGAATTGTATTTACCTGAAATGAAAGGGTTGTTTTGTAGGTTGCAAAAGGTTGCAAATTTTCTATGTTAAACACTAATGTATTAGAAGTTTGTGATAAAGGATTAGGTGCTGCTTCAATAAAGTTTATTTTCTGATGATTATATTGCATCTCAACAGTTGTACTTACCGGATTTGTACCTTTATTTTTTACTACTATTTGATATTTTGCCTCAAATCCCGGTCTTGCATCATTTAAAGGATAAAAACTAACTTCCAAATCATCGAAAAACTGGCTCGGAATCAAACAAAAATTAGCAATAGCATCTTCGTTATTATTATCAAATTGATTACTAATTGTGTTAGGACTTGGAGTAAAATAAGGGAATGTTGAAGTTATAGAGGTTGAGTAATTTCCTGCTTCAACTTTGAAAGAGTAATTTCCGTTTGATGCGGTAAAGGTTGAAACGGAAGAGTTACCATCAGCCAATGTTATCAATACTTGTTGAGCAACAATACTATCCTGATTACATTCGTTTAACGCTACATCTAAACTTACATTTCCTTTGATTTGGTTCAGACTAAGTCCTAAATTTTGATACCATACTATCTCGTCTTTACTTGGGTATGTTGTTACAAAATCCGGCTTTCCGTCTGCATTCATATCTTCTATAAAATTAAGAGCACCTACCTGAGGAATGAATTCCTGAATAAGATGATAAGTAAAAGAATTATTCCCTAAATTTTCAAGCCAAAAGAAAAGATTATTATTTCCTATACCTAATTTATATTCGGAAAGAATATCAAAATCTCCGTCATTATCAAAATCAACTATTTTTAAAAGTCCAAAAGTACCATGCGTGATGATAAATTGTGAACTTTGTACTAAATCAACAGGAGTGCTTAAAGTACCATCGGTATTAATAGACACCATTCTTATATTTTGACTGCTACTTTGTTGTGGTTTGTGAGTATAAATAATATCTGTTAAGCCGTCTTCGTCAAAATCTCCTGTTGCAAAATGTTTTGAAGATACAAGCTGAAGATTAGTTGGATGAATAACCGAAAAATCACCAAGTCCGTTGGTGTTCTCTATCCAATACAAACCTTTTGGATGTGTTGGAGTATTGGTGGCAAAATAAACCAAAAGGTCTAAATCCCCATCATAATCCATATCTACTGCTTCAATACTTTGAATGTTCTTTGTTGTATAATTGAAAGTAACCGGCAAATCAAAACCGTTTCCATTATTAATTAACACATTAATACTGGTTTCCGATTGGTTTCCGTGGCTATAATAGGCTATAACGTCTTCTTTTCCGTCATTATTTACATCAGCCGTAAATAGCAAACTACGTTCTGAAATATTGACTGACTGTTCATTCGAAAAATTCCCTTGCCCGTCGTTTGTGAGCCACACTATTTTTTTAGGAGTAGTATCATTCCATTGAGTATTGGAACTGGCAACAATATCTTTATGTCCGTCATCGTTAAAATCTACAAGAAGAGCAGAATCAATCATTCCTAAACTTGTGATGATGTGGTTCGGAGTTTCCGAGAAGCTTCCAAATCCGTCAGTATTTCTAAGCCAAACAAGTTTTTCTGTATTAGACGAGCTAATCAGAGCATCTCTAATTCCATCTCCATCAATATCTCCTATATCTGACAAATAAGCCATACTTATATAACCGTCAATAGTGTGTTCTTCAAAAGATAAAGCATCTCCGTCAGTATTATCAAACCATTTAATTAAACTGTTCGTAAAATCAGCTGTTACGACATCTAAATTGTTATCACCATTTATATCAGCAATAAAAACATCTTTATTGTTCATTACCGAATCAGATATGACTTGTGCCGAATCAAAAGTTGCCTCTCCGAGATTTTTATACCAGGTAATGCTATTAGTAAAAGAGTTTTGGGTAATAATATCTATTTTTCCGTCATTATCCAAATCAGCTAATCTTAAAGTGAAGTAATCATTACTTGAAGAGCCATTATCTGACGGAATATTTATTAGTGTTTGAGAATTGGCAAAAACATTATTATCATTTCTAAACCATCGAATACTTCTGGCACTTCCATTTTGGTAAATATTGACAATATCTATATCACCATCTCCGTCAATGTCTCCTCCTTTGATATTTCCCATATTCAGAATGCCCGAACTCATATGGTTACTGGTAGAGCCCATATATTCAGTTGCAGTAGATGGAAATGTTCCGTCTGAATTTTGTTGATAATATGAAACAGCACTTTGAGTTTCATAAACGAGGTCAGGTAAATTATCACCACTTATATCCGTTAAAGTAAAGCGTTGCACAACCGAACTTGTTTTAATAAGTTCAGGTGGAGCAAAAGTTCCGTCACCATTATTCCTGAAGACCTCTATACGATAAGAAGGAGAAGAAGTCAATCGGCAGTGTACTATGTCTAAATCTCCGTCATTGTCTATATCTATTACTTGCAATCCAAAGGTTCTGAAAGTTGTAGTGCTCAAGGTGATTGGTTCTCCAAAATTTCCGTTGCCGTCTAAATTCCTTACCCAATAAGCTAATGTATTTACATAAACTACATCATTAAATCCGTCACCATCAATATCAGCAATAAAAACATCTGTAATACCATAAACAGCATTTCCTATGGCAGGTAGATTTGCTACAAATTTTGAATTACCAAAATTTCCATTGCCGTCTATATTTTTAATCCAGCTTATTCCACCACCCCAATAATCTGCAGTAACAATATCAGGAAACCCATCACCATCAATATCGCCTACGCAAACAGACATAGGGGCAGATTTCCCATAATTATCGTGTATGGTGTTTTTCTCCCACTCTATTGGAGGTTGCGAAAAAGCATTGTTAAATAGTAGTAAACAAACTGAAAACCGAATAAGCAGTATATGTAATTTCATAATAAAATGTTTTTATGTTCTTTAATACAGGGAACAAAGGTATTTGTTTTATTCTCTTTATTGTTAAAAATATTTTAATAATGGGTTAAGGGTTGAAAAAACAATGTTGTGTGTAAGTGATTGGTTTACAAACCTCACAGGTTTTTAAAAACCTGTGAGGTATCGAACCTAAAAAACAACCTGAAACAAGTCTTATCTCATTCCTGGCATTCCTCCCATCATTTTCATCATATTTTTTGCTCCGCCTCCCTGCATCATTTTCATCATTTTGCTCATTTGGTCGAATTGCTTCATCAGTTGGTTCACTTGTTCGATTTTTGTACCCGAACCTTTTGCAATTCTGATTTTTCGTTTGTGGTCTATAGTGGCTGGTCTGCTTCTTTCGGTTGGTGTCATTGACTGAATGATAGCCTCGATGTGTTTGAAAGCGTCGTCTTCGATTTCCACATCTTTTAGGGCTTTTCCGGCTCCGGGAATCATTCCCATAAGGTCTTTCATATTACCCATTTTTTTGATTTGTTGGATTTGAGCCAAGAAATCATCAAAACCGAATTCGTTTTTAGCAATTTTCTTTTGAAGTTTTCGAGCTTCCTCTTCATCATATTGTTCTTGAGCTCTTTCAACAAGGGAAACTACGTCACCCATACCTAAGATACGGTCTGCCATACGAGAAGGGTGAAACACATCAATCGCTTCCATTTTTTCTCCCGTACCTATGAATTTAATCGGTTTGTTAACTACCGATTTAATCGAAATAGCAGCTCCACCACGAGTATCACCATCTAATTTCGTAAGTACAACTCCGTCAAAATCCAATCTGTCGTTGAATGCTTTTGCTGTGTTTACCGCATCTTGTCCGGTCATTGAATCGACTACGAACAAGGTTTCGTGAGGTTGAATGGCTTTGTGAACGTTTGCAATTTCGTTCATCATTTGCTCATCGATAGCCAAACGACCAGCTGTATCGACAATTACTACGTTGAAGCCGTTTGCTTTGGCATGTTTGATAGCGTTTTGAGCGATTTCAACTGCATTTTTGTTTTCAGGTTCAGAATATACCTCAACCCCGATTTGGTCTCCCACCACATGCAACTGATTAATCGCTGCCGGACGGTAGATATCACAAGCCACCAAAAGTGGTTTTTTAGATTTTTTAGTTTTTAGGAAGTTAGCCAATTTTCCGGAGAAAGTTGTCTTACCCGAACCTTGAAGACCAGACATCAAAATCACTGTTGGATTTCCGGAAAGGTTGATTCCGGCTGTTTCGCCTCCCATGAGTTCGGTAAGTTCGTCTTTGACGATTTTTACCATCAACTGACCTGGTTGAAGAGTAGTAAGTACGTTTTGTCCGATTGCTTTTTCTTTTACTCTACCTGTAAACTCTTTGGCAATCTTGAAGTTAACGTCTGCATCAAGAAGTGCTCTACGTACTTCTTTTAGGGTTTCGGCAACATTGATTTCGGTTATCTTTCCGTGACCTTTCAATACGTGAAAAGCCTTGTCTAATTTTTCGGTTAAATTATTGAACATAAGCGTTTATGTCTTTTTTTGTTAGGTTTGCAAAGATACGGTTTTTAACCTAAAATGAAAAGTCCTTTTTTGATTCAAAAACCAATAGTAATAAGTGTATTTATCTGAAAAATTATTGCCTTAGTATGTTATGGTTATAAAAAAACCCTTTGAAATTTAATTTCAAAGGGTTTAAATCACAAAAATATTTTGTTTATGCTTTTACTTCTTCTGTATCGGATTCTTCTTCAATGATTTTATCCGCTCCGCTTTTAATCATTGTATCTGACATAATCGGAGTAGCGATAAATAGTGAGGTAAATGTACCTACAATAATTCCGATAAGAATAGCAAAAATAAATCCTCTGAGCGATTCACCTCCGAAGATGAAAATAGCCAAAAGTACTACTATTAAACTCAACGAAACGTTGATGGTTCTACTCAAAGTAGTATTTAGTGCGTGATTTACTGTATCTGCAAAGTTTTCTCCGGTATGTTGCATTTGTCTGTTTCGTAAGAATTCACGGACCCTATCAAACACAATTACGGTATCGTTAATAGAATAACCTACAACGGTAAGAATGGCTGCAATGAGGTGTTGGTCAAGTTCCATATTAAACGGCATAAAAGTATATGTGAGTGAATAAATTCCCAACACAATAATTACGTTTTGTACTAAACCAACTACTGCTCCTAAAGAAAACTGCCACCTTCTGAAGCTCAATAAGATATATAAGAACATAATTGCTAAAGCTCCGATAACTGCTTTTAAAGCGTCATATTTCAAATCATCGGCAACAGTAGGACCTACTTTAGTAGACTGAAGCACACCTAAATTTTTTCCTTCGTGGCTTGACATAAATTCTTCGAAAGTAAGGGTTTCCGGAAGATATTCTTTCAAGTTATCAAAAAGCATCTGATTTATTTCGTTATCCACCTCAGTACTTTCTTCTTCTACTTTGTATTTGGTTGTAACTCTTAACTGATCAGAAGTTCCGAAAGTTTTTGCCTCTGCACTTCCGAAGGCTATTTCGAGTTTTTCTTTTACTTCACTCGCATTAACCGGGCGGTCGAACTTTACTTGAAAAGATCTTCCTCCTACAAAATCAACTCCCGGATTAAGTCCTTTTGTAGAAAGCGAGACTATACTTATAACTACTGCAATTGTGGAAATAACATAAGCAATTTTCTTTTTGCCTAAGAAGTTATATTTTGTTCCTATAAACCATTTTTCGGTAATAGTTGTCGAGAATTTAATGTCTTGTCCTTTATCAAGCTTTGCATAGATAAACAGTTTTGGGATAAAAATAGCTGTAAACAAAGTTGCGGCAATACCTATGAGCAGGGTTGTTGCAAATCCTTGAATAGGGCCTGAACCAAAGATAAACAAGATAATTGCTACCAAAGCTCCCGTAATATTCGCATCAAAGATAGATGATAAAGCCCCGTTCCAAGTGAAGGCGTAGTCCACAGATTCTCTTAGGGTTTTTCCGTGTCGTAGTTCCTCTTTAACCCTTTCGTTTATGATAATATTAGCATCAATAGCCGTACCCATCGTAAGTACGATACCCGCAATTCCGGGCAAAGTAAGTACAGCTCCCAAACTTGCCAAAACCCCGAAGATAAACAAAAGGTTTATTATCAAAGCTATATTGGCATACATACCGGTTTTTCCGTAATAGAATACCATCCAGAATAGTACTATTCCAAACCCGATAATAAAAGACATCATACCATTGTCAATGGCTTGTTGTCCGAGTGACGGTCCTACAACAGCCGATTGTACAATATCTGCAGAGGCTGGTAACTTACCGGCTTTTAGGATATTTGCTAAATCGGTAGTTTCTTCTAATTTAAAGTTTCCTGAAATACTCGAGCTTCCTCCTGATATAGCTTCGTTTACGTTAGGGGCAGAATATACCTGATTATCTAAAACTATAGCTATTGCTCCTTGTCTTGAAGCTACTTCACGAGTTAATTTTTCCCAGTCTTTAGCTCCGTTAGAGTTCATTCGCATTGTCACAGCAGGTTTTCCTAATTGGTCAAAATCTGAACGAGCATCGACCACTACACCTCCGCTCAAAGCCGGTTTGTTGTCTCGGTTTCCTTTAATGGCATACAGTTCGACAACTTCCATTTTCTCAGCTTTGGAATCTTTTGAATAACCGACAATTTGTTTGTCTATAATGTGTTGAACGGAAGGTTTACTCCATAAGAATTTTGTATATCTTTGGTCTGTCGAAAGCAGTGCTCTTACATTAGGTTGGCGTAAATATCCCGCAATCTGAGCAGTGTCTCTTACTGAATAATATCCTAAAACTTGCCCTCCACCAAAAGCAGCCATTTTATCAATAATAGGCCCCAAATCGAGTTTATCTTCGGGAGAATCGTCTATAAGCAAGGCTTCGATATCGCTTTTTGGAGCAAGAGAATCCTGTGGAGTTTCTTCTTGTTCGGGTTTTGCTTGTTTTTTGAGTTCCTCGTTGGCAGCCATCAGAAAGTTTCCGATTTCTTCCATTTTATAAACTTCCCAAAACTCCAATTGAGCTGTACTTTGAAGAAGTTTTTTAATACGCATTTCGTCTTTTGCTCCTGGAAGTTCTACTAAGATTCTTCCCGTATTTCCGATTTTCTGAATATTTGGTTGTGTAACTCCAAATTTATCAATACGCTCTCTTAAAATCTGATAAGCACTCTCTACCGATTCATCGACTTTTTTAGCTAACACCTTTTTCACATCATCATCAGATGTATTGATGTTGATTTCGATATCGTCAAAATTTCTATTGGCAAAAATATCAGGAGAGGCCAGTTTTACGGTAGTTCCTGCTTCTTTGTTTGCCTGGTCAAAAGCCCTGAAAAATGCATCAAGGTAGGTTTCTTGTGCTTTTCTTGTTTTTTCTGTTTCGGAAAGAGCCTTTACAAAAACAGGATTTTGCGAGTTGTTTGAAAGCCCTTTAATGATGTCTTTTACAGATATCTGAAGTGTTACGTTAATTCCGCCTTCTAAATCAAGTCCTTTGTTGATTTGCTTTTCTTCAACTTCTTCATAAGTATGCCCGAAGATAGGATAAACAGGTAGTTTTTTGATGGAATCAAGGTAGTTCATTTCTTTTTCTCTGTCACCTCCCGAAAAAGCAATGGCATCTTTCTTTACCTTATTTGCCACAAAAGTAAAAGAAAGCTGATAAATACAAACGATTGCAAATAGAATTGCAAAAAATCTAATAAGTCCTTTGTTTTGCATTATAATTCTGAATTAAATTTTTAGATTATTCGGTTTTTATTTCTCGATAAAAACAAAATCAAGCTCTATACGAAAAAACGGACAAATATATAACATCGACAAAGATTAACCAATTTATTTTTTAATTAATTCGAAAAATGAAATCTTTTTCAAACGAAGTTTTGGCACTACTATTTTTAGTATATTTGCTATTATTATTTAATTCTTAACACTTCTTGGGAAATGAAAAAAAAGGACTTTTTTGCCCTACTTTTATTGAGTTTCGCTCTGATGTCAGGTGCTGATTTAAACGCTCAACAATCTGAAAAAATACGAAGCTTTGGCAAGTCTGTTTTCTATGAACAGTTGGCGGATAAAGCTCAAAACAATAACGGAACAATAAAATGTGCTGCTTTTGAATATGACAAATACTTGAACTCAATAAATTCGGAAAAGGAAACTATTGATGAGTTTGAGTCTTGGCTTGCTCCAAAAATAGAAGCATATAAACAGAAAAACCAAACAAGAAAAACATCAGACGAAAATATAATTACTATACCTGTGGTGGTTCACGTCATACACGACGATAAAGCTGTCGGGGTAGATGAAAATATCGCAGATGCACAGATAATTTCGCAAATTACTATTCTAAATCAGGATTACAGAAAAATGTTGGGAACTCCCGGATACAACACCAATCCGGTTGGAGCAGACACAGAAATTGAATTCTGCTTGGCTCAACGAACTCCAAACGGACAGGCTACAACGGGAATTAATCGTCTGAGTATGGCAACACCGGTTATGACTATTCCCGGTTGGGGAGAATTTACAACTTGGGATATGGATGAAATTGAACTTAACCTGAAACCCGCAACGATATGGGATCCTGACGAGTACCTCAATATCTGGGTAGTAGATAACATTCTTTTAGGAATGGTAGCTGGATATGCACAATTTCCGGAATCTTCCGGATTGGAAGGGTTAGAAGGAGGAGGATTAAGCACAGGAGCGAGTACAGACGGAGTAGTTATATCTCATTATTGTTTTGGTTCTGCAGATATATATCCGCAGGGTACTTACAACTTCCCTTATAACAAAGGAAGAACAACTACGCACGAAGTAGGACATTGGCTTGGGCTAAGACATATTTGGGGAGATAATGACTCTTGTAACGTAAATGCCACGGACAGCCTGAATGATTATTGCTTAGATACACCTCCTGCTGATGATGCAAATGAAGGCTGTGCTCAAACCTCGACTTGTAGTGTCCCGAGTATGTATCAGAATTATATGGATTATACCAACGATTCGTGTCAGAATATTTTTACGGAGGATCAAAAAATGAGAATGCGAACTGTTCTTGAAAATTCTTTAAGAAGAAATACTTTGGCTGCTTCTTCGGGTTGTTTACCTCCATCAGAGTTTGACGCAAAAATCGGTATAATCAACATGGGAGAAGATTGTGAGGTTGAAGTTTTACCGGTTATTATGCTGTCAAATATTGGTACAACAACGGTTATTAACTCGGCTGAAATTTCTTATGAAATAGAAGGAGAAACAGTTCAAACTTACAATTGGACAGGAACACTTAATACAGAGTCTGAGGTCGAAATCGCCTTGCCTTTGGTTGAATTTCAACAGACCAGCGATTTTACGGTAAATTTGGTTAGTATAAATAACACTATTGATGACAACACGCTCAACAACAGCAAAACCATAACCAAAACCATCCCGTCTTCGTTTGTGTCTTCATCTGTTACATTATTTTTAACTACGGATAGTTGGGGGGATGAAACTTCTTGGGAGCTAATAAATAACGATACAGGAACAATAGTATCTCAAGGAGGGAATTATTTCGGAAATCAAACAATTTCGCAATCGTTCCAACTTACTGATGGTTGTTATACTTTTACCATTTTTGACCAGTACGGAGACGGAATTTGTTGTGAGTACGGACAAGGTTCTTACACTTTAACCTCAGGTTCTCAAACTATCATTTCGGGAGGTTCTTTTGGTGAGAGTGAATCTACCTCGTTTGTTATCAATTCGGCTGCAAGTATTGGTGTTTACAATCCTTTTGGAAATATTGCTATATATCCGAATCCGGTTAATTCAATTTTAAATATTGATGTTACAAATGCTATGGAATTACCTGAAAACATCGTTATTTACAACGCTTTGGGTCAAACCGTCAAAAATCATAAAGTAAATGGTTTGTCTGATTTTTCTGTTGATGTAAGTTCGCTTGCCAACGGTGTTTACCTGCTAAAACTAACAGGACAAAATCAGAATAAGATTTTCCGTTTTATAAAACAATAAAATCATACTGAATTTCATATAATACTATCTGAAAATTCTTCAAATAAAAAAACCGTCTCAAAATTTTTAGTATTGAGACGGTTTTTTTTATCCATTCGATCCTATATTAATAATATGTATATCGCTTTACTTTGGCAATATGCCTTGCTAATCGAATAACTTGGTGAGAATACCCATATTCGTTATCGTACCAGATATAAAGCACCATATTTTTTCCGTCCGGAGTAACAATGGTTGCGTTGCTGTCATAAATAGCAGGAGCAGAAGTTCCGACAATATCAGATGAAACAAGCTCGTTGTTTAGCGAATACTTGATTTGTTCTACCAAATCTCCTTCTAAAGCGTATTGCTTCATCAGGTTGTTTATTCCTTCTCTTGAGGTTTCTTTGTTTACTTGCAAATTAAGTACAACAAGCGAACCATTCGGTACAGGAACTCTAATTGCGTTCGAAGTCAGTTTTCCAGCTAAACTCGGAACAGCTTTAGCCACAGCACTTCCGGCTCCTGTTTCGGTAATTACCATATTCAAAGCGGCCGAACGACCTCTACGGTATTTTTTATGGAAGTTATCTACCAAGTTTTGGTCATTGGTATAAGCGTGAATAGTTTCTAAATGTCCTTTTTCTACACCAAAATTATCTTCGATAACTTTTAGAATTGGAGTAATAGCATTAGTCGTACACGATGCAGCAGACCAAATATTTACTTCGTCAGGGTTGTAATCGTTGTGGTTTACTCCGTAAACGATATTCGGAACGCCTTTTCCCGGAGCAGTAAGCAATACTTTATCAGCTCCTTTTGCTTGTAAATGTCTTGCAAGAGCTTCTTCTGTAGTAAAAGCTCCGGTGTTGTCAATCACTAAAGCGTTGTCGATTCCGTATGCGGTATAATCAATTTCTTCAGGATTGTTGGCAGGAATGATGTGAACGTGTGTTCCGTTCACAAGTAATGCTTTGTTTTCTAAATCAGCGGTTACCGAACCGTCAAAATCTCCGTGAACCGAATCGTGACGCAAAAGCGAAGCACGTTTTTCTAAGTTTTTCTCATCAATGGTACCGCGTACTACAATAGCACGAAGTCTAAGTTGCGTTCCTTTTCCAGCTTTACTCATCAATTCTCTGGCAAGTAATCTTCCGATACGACCAAATCCGTAAAGAACCACATCTTTAGGTTTGTTGTTTACAAAATCTTTGGCATTTTTGAGCTTGTCAATAACAAAGGCTTTGGCATCGTTGTATTTGTCGTCTTCCAAATGATATTCGTAGGTAAGTTTTCCGATGTCTAATTTTGAATGAGGCAGCTCAAGTGAAAGAATTTCTCTTGCAATTTCTACCGTATCAAAAACTGAGATAGGCTTTCCTACAAATTCGCAGGCATATTCGTGAAGATTAAGAATATCGCTCACGTTTCTGTCAATGAGTTGGTTTCTGAAAAACACCAATTCGATTGATTTGTCATACCATAAATCACTGATGATTTTGATAAGTTCAACTCCGGCTTTTCGTCTGTCCACTTGAAACGAAAGCTCTTTTTCGTACAGATTTTGACTCATAATAAAAAGAATTTTTTAGTGCGTTGTTACAAATTCGAGGCAAAAGTAAATATTTTAAACTTCTTTAAGAAACATTTTGAAGATAAAAACCGAGATTAGATTACCTTTGTTTATTAATTTCAACAAAATGCTTTTAGCCGTAGATATAGGAAATAGCAGAATTAAGTATGCAGTATTTGAGAAAAATACGCTTTTGGAGCTGTTCGCCTCAGAAAAATTCCTTGTGCGAGAAGAAATCAGAAAAATCCTTTTTCTTTATCCTGACATATCTGTTGTTATGGTTTCGTCTGTCAGAGAATTGACAAAAAACGACTTTTCGGGAATAAACAAAAATATCGAAATCCGTTTTGTGACTCACGATTCTGATTTTCCGTTTGTAAACAAGTATAAAACTCCCAAAACTTTGGGAATTGACCGAATGATTTTGGCTTCGGGAGCCTCTTTAAAATATCCCAATCAAAATAAATTGATAATTGACGCAGGAACAGCAATTACATACGATTTTATAGACGAAAAAAACAACTATTTTGGAGGTGCAATTTCGGCAGGAATAAACCTAAGATACAAAGCTCTAAATGATTACACAGCTAAACTTCCTTTGTTGCAGAAAACGGAAGACGATTTTTTTCTAGGTATAACTACTTCAGAATCCATTCACTCAGGAGTGATAAACGGAGTTTTGTTCGAAATAGAAGGATTTATCAATCGGTTAAGAAACAGATGTGACAACTTTATCATAATTTTAACGGGAGGCGATACGGATTTTTTGGCAAAAAGATTAAAAAACACCATATTTGCCAATCGAAATTTCCTATTGGAAAGCCTGAATGATTTATATCAATTTCAAAAATGATTAAAAGAATAACTATCAGCATCGTAGTATTATTTTCGATGTTTTCGTTGGCTCAACAGAGCACATCATCTCCCTATTCTTATTTTGGTATAGGAGAAACAAAATTCAAAGGAAGCCCCGAACAGAGAGCTATGGGAGGAATTGGAGTTTTTCCTGACAGCATCCATCTGAACTTGTTAAATCCGGCATCTTACAGTTCTTTGAAACTTACCGCTATCACTGTGGGTGGAGGAACAACATTTAACCAACAAGAATCCTCTTCCGATAGCGGAAAAACACGTCGAACTTCTTTAGATTATTTGGCAATAGGTATTCCGATGGGAAAATTTGGCGTGGCATTCGGTCTTAATCCGCAAACAGTTGTAGGATACAGAATAATGTCGATTAACGATGATAACTCTGCCTTGAGTCTAAACTCGGGAGAAGGAGGGAGTAACAGAGTTTTTTTGGGAGGTGCGTATCAGATAACTCCACAATTGAGCTTTGGAGTAGAAGGGAGTTATTATTTCGGAACCATCAATACTTTGAGTAGAATGTACGAAAATACACAATATTCAACCCGAACCGATACCCGTGTCGATTTAAGTGGTTTCAGCCTTGGTTTGGGGATGATGTATCGCACTAAAATAAATCAGAAATACGATGTTTATACAAGTGCAAATTATATATCTTCTTACGGATTAAATTTTGAAAAAAACATCACAATGGGAACCATAGGAGTTACTCCCGTTGGAAATGAATATTATAACGATTTTGTAGAGTTGCCTCAAGAGAAAGAAAGTTACACTATGCCAAGCCGTTTTTCGGTTGGAGCGGGATTTGGACAACTTAAAAAATGGGCGGTTGGAACAGAATTTTATTTTGCAGGGAAAAATAAGATTTCTTCGCCTCTTTCGGGTAGTTCCGCAACGTATGACAACACCAATGCAATGCGTTTTTCACTTGGAGGATACTATATCCCGAAATACAACTCATTTACCAACTATTTCCAAAGAGTTACCTACAGAGCTGGTTTACGTTACGAAAACACAGGACTTGTAGTAAACGGACAGACAATAAACGATATGGGAGTTTCAGCAGGTTTTGCACTTCCTATCGGAAACGGATTGTCTGATTTGAGCTTTGCTTTTGAATACGGAAAACGAGGCACAAAATCAGCAGGACTGATACAGGAAAATTATTTTAATATTTCTATAGCCGTCTCCATTACCGATAAATGGTTCCGTAAATATCTTTACGATTAAAACACAACTAAAAACGAAATGAACATGAAAACAACACTGACAACATTATTCTTAATAGTAACTTTTTTAGGATTTGCTCAAAGCAAAGTTCCTTGTGACGAACATTTTACCGCTTTTGAAGCACATTACAGCAGAGGTTTTAACGAGAAATCAATCTTAACCCCTGTCGGAAGACACGAAACATTGAATCGCATAAATAGCATCATTGAAAAATGCCCTTCGTATAGCAACAAAATTTATGTGTATGGAGAAGACATGCTGAAAAGAATCATACAGCCAATGAACATCGGGACAGAAAAAACCGAATGGACAAGTTATCTGACCCAATTGTACGATAAACAAAGTGCTCATTTTCCTGCGACAAGAAGAGAAAACGAACTTAAAAAAGTGATTTTTTCGTACAATAATAAGGCAATAGATCAAGACAAGGCAGTTCAGGGTTTTGAAGTAATTTACAAAACCGACAGAAATATATTTACTGCTGAAGCTTTGAATATCTATGCCGATTTACTCATAAAAAGAGCTTCTGTAGGCAAAGACTCTCCTATCGAAAACGTGAAAAAAATTGACGCTATTAATGCGAGTATCCAATCAAAAATAAACGAGTTAGAAGGCGAGAAGCTGAAAATCGAACAAAGACAGAGCGTAAACAGAGAACTATCAAGAAAAATTGAACAGGATATTTCTTCACTTAAAATAACCTCTCGAAACATCTCCGCAAGTCTCAAAGGAGCTAACCTTGATTGCAATATGTGGAATAATCTTTATAGAGAAGATTTAAACCAATACAAAACGGATATTTTCTGGCTTGAAAATACTTTAGAAAGGTTAAAAACCCAAAATTGTAGCAGGAATAATGAGTTTTTCGAAAAATTAGCCATGCACTATTACGAACTTAAAAAGACTTCCAAATCGGCTTTTTATATGGGAGAGATTGCTCAATCGAAAAGAGAAATCGAAAAGGCGACAGTTTATTTTAATGAAAGTGCTCGTTTGGAAACCAATCCAACCGAAAAAGCAAATTTATATTACAGGACAGCAAATTTTTACAAAAGCAACAATAAAGCTCAAGCCAAGGAATTTGCTCTTAAAGCCATAGAGCACGCTCCAGAAATGATAGAAGCATACATCATGCTCTCTAAGCTATATGCCGAGGCAGAAGCCGAATGTTTTTCTAACGAATTCGAAAAAAAGGCAAAATACTTATTGGCTTCGCAAACGGTTGAGAGAATTATTGCAATAAACCCGAAATACGAAAAAACGGTCAAAAAACTAAGCGATAGTTTTATGGAAAAAGCCCCGACAAAAACGGAAATCAAAAAAGCCAAAATGAGAGGTAAAACCCTTAAATTCGGTTGTTGGATAAACCAAAGCATTGTTGTTCCGAAATGAATCTAAAAAAAAAACATAAAACCATACTGCTGATATGTGCACTTGGATTTCTGATTTCTTGCGACAGAGATTTCAAAGAGATTCAAAAATCGTCAAAAGTTGCTTTTATTCCTACTTCGGAAGTCGAGAATTTTGTGATGCGATACACCGATTCTGCTCGTATAAAATCTATTTTGAAGAGTTCTTTGATGTACGATTACGGTTGGCTCGAATTTCCTTTTACCGAGTTTCCTCAAGGAGTTGATATTACAGTTTTTGACGAAAAATTACAACGGAGTTATATTGTTGCTGATTATGCCATTACCTTTTCCAAATCTGACATTATTGATTTACAAGGAAACGTAAAAGTTACTTCTAACAGCGGAGACGTTCTCGAAACCCAGCAGCTTTATTACGACAGAAGCAGAGAGTGGTTTTTCACGGAAAAAGACTGTAAACTAACAAACAAAAAAGGAGAATATTACTTCAAGGGGTTTGACTCAAAAAGTGATTTAACAAAGGTTGAAATGCGAGAATTCAGAGGGGAAGGCATTTTTTCGGAATAATTTTTCAATACCAATAACCATGACAACACAACAATTAGTAGCTCAGATAAGAAAGAAAAAATCTTTTCTATGCATAGGACTTGATGTGGATTTGAATAAAATTCCTCAACACTTACTAAGCGAAGAAGATCCAATTTTTGCCTTTAACAAAGCTATTATTGATGCAACTTCTGATCTGTGTGTAGCTTATAAACCCAATACAGCTTTTTATGAGGCTTACGGAGTAAAAGGCTGGCAATCTCTCGAAAAAACCATAAATTACCTCAACGAAAAACATCCTGAAATTTTTACGATTGCAGATGCAAAAAGAGGCGATATAGGAAACACTTCCACCATGTATGCCAGGGCTTTTTTTGAGGATTTAAGATTCGATTCCGTAACGGTTGCACCTTATATGGGTCAGGATTCTGTAGAACCTTTTTTGCAATTTGAGAACAAGCACACCATACTTCTGGCATTGACATCTAATTTGGGTTCAAAAGATTTTCAGATGCTTTCCTTTAACGAAAAAACACTATTTGAAAATGTTTTGAAAACATCTAAAACGTGGAAAAACTCAAATAACTTAATGTATGTAGTCGGAGCCACCCAAGCCGATTATTTTAAAGAAATCCGAAAAATTGTTCCCCACAGTTTTTTGCTTGTTCCCGGAGTGGGAGCACAAGGCGGAAGCCTTAAAGAAGTCTGTAAATTCGGACTCAACGACAACATAGGTCTTTTAGTCAATTCGTCAAGAGAAATTATTTATGCCTCAAACCAAGAAGATTTTGCCCAAAAATCAAGAGAAAAAGCCTTAGCGATTCAACAAGAAATGGCAAAATTTCTATTGTAAACCCAATTTCTGTCGAGTTTTGTCTTTCTCACAACTTAAGGCTATCTTTGTTGTTTAACGTAAACACAAGATTATGAATATAGATAAAATTCTATTTCTCTTTTTTAGCTTTGTTTTGATGCTTACTATATCGAGTTTGGTAGCTATGGCAAAAAAGAAAGAATACAAATCCCCGAAATTTATTTTATTTTCATTGGCTACCATTATTTTCATCATCAATATTTATATGAGAATGGACAGTGTTTTCTAAAAATCCTAATTCCTAAATTTTAAATTCCTAAATACATCATGTCAGACGATAAGAAAGTAATTTTTTCGATGTCGAAAGTAAGCAAGACTTACTCTTCGACCAATAAACAAGTTTTAAAAGATATTTATTTGAGCTTCTTTTATGGAGCTAAAATCGGTATTCTGGGTCTTAACGGATCGGGAAAATCATCACTCTTGAAAATCATTGCTGGTGTTGACAAAAACTATCAAGGTGATGTTGTTTTCGCTCCCGGATATACCGTAGGTTATTTAGAGCAAGAACCACAACTGGACGAAAATAAAACCGTTATTGAAGTGGTTCGTGAAGGTGTGGCCGAAACGATGGCTGTGCTTGACGAATTCAATAAAATCAACGATATGTTCGGTCTTCCGGAAGTGTATGAAGATGCAGATAAAATGCAAAAACTCATGGACAGACAAGCCGAATTGCAAGACAAAATTGATTCGCTTGGAGCTTGGGAAATTGACAACAAGCTCGAAGTGGCTATGGATGCTCTTCGTACTCCAGATCCTGATACACCAATCAAAGTGCTTTCGGGTGGAGAAAAACGTCGTGTAGCGCTTTGTCGTTTGCTTTTACAACAACCGGATGTTTTGTTACTCGATGAGCCTACCAACCACTTGGATGCAGAGTCGGTGCATTGGTTAGAGCAACACTTACAACAATATCAAGGGACTATCATTGCCGTAACCCACGACCGTTATTTCTTGGATAACGTAGCCGGTTGGATTTTGGAGTTGGATAGAGGAGAAGGTATTCCGTGGAAAGGAAATTATTCTTCTTGGCTAGATCAAAAATCAAAGCGTTTAGAACAAGAAGAAAAAACAGCTTCGAAACGTAGAAAAACACTCGAACGAGAGTTAGAATGGGTTCGCCAAGGAGCCAAAGGAAGACAAACCAAGCAAAAAGCTCGTTTGCAAAACTATGACAGACTTTTGAACGAAGACCAAAAACAATTGGAGGAAAAATTGGAATTATACATTCCGAATGGACCTCGTTTAGGAACTAACGTAATCGAAGCGGTTGGAGTAGCCAAAGCTTATGGAGATAAATTGCTTTACGAAAATCTGAATTTCAAACTTCCACAAGCCGGAATCGTAGGGATTATCGGACCAAACGGAGCTGGAAAAACCACCATCTTCCGGATGATTATGGGAGAAGAAACTCCGGACAAAGGAGAATTCTTAGTGGGTGATACCGTAAAAATTGCTTATGTTGACCAAACTCACAAAAACATAGACCCTGAAAAATCAATTTGGGAAAACTTCTCAGACGGTCAAGAGCTTATTATGATGGGCGGAAGACAAGTGAATTCAAGAGCTTATTTGAGCCGTTTTAACTTCGGAGGAAGCGATCAAAACAAAAAAGTTTCGACACTTTCAGGAGGTGAGCGAAACAGACTTCACTTAGCAATGACGCTGAAAGAAGAAGGAAACGTACTGCTTCTGGATGAGCCTACCAACGATTTGGATATCAATACTCTTCGAGCACTCGAAGAAGGTTTGGAGAACTTTGCAGGTTGTGCTGTGGTAATTTCTCACGACAGATGGTTCTTAGATAGAATCTGTACGCATATTTTGGCTTTCGAAGGAAACTCAGAAGTATATTTCTTTGAAGGAGGTTTCTCTGATTATGAAGAGAACCGTAAAAAACGTTTGGGTGATTTAATTCCAACGAGAATCAAGTACAAAAAGTTGATTAGATAATGATATGATTAATAAACGTATTCTGATAAAAAACCTTTTGGCTTATAATGACGAAAACAGTTTTTTCGACAGAAAACGTCTGCTTAATCTGCATACTAAAGAGGGAAAAGCAAAATTCCTGAAACATATTTGTGCTTTGTCAAATTCCAACCCCAAAAACAATTCGTATATCGTTGTCGGGGTTGAGGATAATAACGAAATATCCGGAACTGATTTTTATGACGACAGTAGAATTCAAAATTTAGTAAATGCCAATCTGGAAAACCCTCCCGAAATTTCCTACGAAAATATTCCTTTTCCTAACCTCCCGAAAGATAAGGTTATCGGGCTTGTTACCATCCGACCCAATTCAAAAAAATCTTTTTTCAAAAAAACGGTTTGGAACATCGCTGCAAAGACATCTTTTATTCGAGTCGGGAGCAACTCAAACCCTATTGAAGATGATTTTTCTAAGCCTAATTCTCACAACAAAGAAATTGTTCAAAACATAGAACTCAATTCCCGAAACAGCATCAAAGATACGCTTGATGCGGTTATGGATTTTGTAACCAATCGACACAAAGGACTTACTTCTAAATACAAAGTATTTAAAGAACTTTTTGTGATTTGCTGGGCAGGAATAGAAAAAAAAGTAAACGGAAAAACCTTTTGGACACGCGTTGATATTGAACTTGTAAACGAGCAAATTAAGCTGTTTTATTCTACTCTGGACGAAGTGAAAATCTCATATAATCAGGATAGTTTTACCATTACCGAATACGTTCCGTTAGGAATAAACGGAACCATTGATTTTTATCCGTTAGAACGTACCGAAATCCATTTTTTCAATAACGGATATTACAAAATAGAGACCGAAATGCTCTTTAATCCGCCTGTTTGTAATAAAAAAACACTATTTCACATGTATAATAGTGCTGTGGTATTATTATCTAAAATCAAAAAGAAACAAACCTTCTCGGATTCCGAAAAATCAGATTTAGAGAATCTTCCTTCAACTCTGCTTGTCTGCTACCTTAACGGATTTGATGAAGCCCTCGAAAAACTCATCGATGCAAAGGTTGAACTCAAAGAAAACCATAAAATCGCCTACCAAAATTTTAAAGAAGTAATGCGAATTCAGAGAAAAATCAAGTACTAATCAAAACAAGGCGAGTGCAATACTTTTCTGTTCTTTCAACAACCGAAAAATAAAAATTTTCAATTATTTTTTTGTAATAAAATCATTTTTGTCAAACCCTTTGTCAGTGCGGTTTTTCGGGCTGTTTGTTGCCTGCTTTTTCATTTTTAATGATTCTAAATAATGTTTTTAATAAATGTTTTTGTAACAAAAAAGACTTTAAACTGTCTATTGGAAAACAGTTAATCAAAAACAAAAAACTAAAATCTTTTTGAATGAAAAATCTAATTTTACTCGTATCTTTTTTATGTACATTTAGTGCATTAGGACAAAATAACGGAAGCATTTCCGGGAGCGTTTCCGACCAAACCTTGCAAGAAGGGATTCCTTATGCAACTATCGCCCTAAAAGAAAATGACCAAGTTATAACCGGAATTATGACCCAAGACAACGGAATTTTTACTTTAAAAAATTTACCACTCAAAAAATACACAGTAGAAGTTGCCTTTATCGGATATAAAACTTATACAACTGTTGTTGATTTAACACAGAGTAAAGATGTTGATTTAGGAAAAATATTTCTGGAAGAAGACGCAATTCTTTTGGAAGGAATTGAAATTGTAGCCGAACAATCTACTATTGAGCAGAAAATAGACCGAAAAGTTATCAATGTAGGTCGAGATTTGCTTACTGCGGGAGCAACTGCATCGGAGATTATGAATAATATTCCGACTGTAAATGTAGATCAAGACGGAAATATTTCGCTTCGAGGAAACCAAAATGTTCGTGTGCTTGTGGACGGAAGACCAACTAATATTGACCCTGCACAATTGCTCAAACAAATTCCGTCTTCATCTATCAAACGAATTGAACTTATCACAAATCCGAGTGCAAAATACAATCCTGAAGGAATGTCAGGAATCATCAATATTGTACTTCACAAAAACTCAAACGACGGGTTTAACGGAAACTTCAATGCCGGAATTACCTTTGGAGAAGTTCCTAAATTCAACAACTCCTTGAATATGAATTATCGAAAAGGCAAAGTAAACTTTTTCGGAACAGCAGGAGGAAATTTAGGCGAATACCTGAATTCCGGAGATATTTACAGAACCGACCAAAACTCCAGAACCCTAATTGATATTTCAAATGACAACGAGTCTTGGTTATATAAATTAGGAATGGATTATTTCATAAACGATAAAAATACGGTTTCCTTTTTTGTAAGTCAAAACTTTTTGGAAGGAGAAGGAAAGGTGGACACTTATACTCTTTATCCCGATAATAATTTTGACGATATTACTCAGTTTTCAAAATATTTTACGGATAACAAAACCACAACCTACAACTTGGCTTATAAGCATTTATTCAACGATTCAGGACATACGCTTGACTTTGAAGGGAATTTTAATACCTATGAGCAGCCGCAGCATGCAAACTTCAATACGATTATTGAAAACATAGGAGAATCGGTTTATGATGATTATATTGATGATAAACGAGACTTACTTACCTTGAATTTGGATTATGTAAATCCGCTATCGGAGAAATCAAAATTAGAATTAGGAGCAGAAGTTCGCACTACCCGTTCAGAAAATCACTACCAAACCGACAATGAACTGAATCCGAATCAGGCCTCCAAATATAACTACGATATGGATATTTATTCGGCTTATGCTACTTTCGGACAAAACTTTGAAAAATTCAGCTATCAGCTCGGAGCAAGGTTCGAAAGCTTTAGTGTCGAAGCCCGATTGGCCGATGAGGTTATTTACGAAGAAGACTATTTTACACTCTATCCGTCTGCTTTTGTGACTTATTCTTTAAACGATACAAATTCGTTACAGATGAGTTATTCAAGACGTGTGGACAGACCTAATTTAAATCAAACCAAACCAATTCGTGAGTTTGCAACACCTACCGTAACGGGAATCGGAAATCCGGAACTCGATCCTCAGTTTACCAACTCGATTGAGTTGAATTACACCAAAGTATTAAACAAAGGAAGCATTACAGCGGGTGTTTTTTACAGAAATATTCAAGACGAAATCAATCGGACTTTTTATGAAGACGAACAAACCGAAAACCCAAACGACTTTATTATGAGTTATGCTAATTTTGACGATAATTCTGCCTACGGATTCGAAATTTCTGCCAATTATAAGCCTACAAAATGGTGGGATTTACAACCGGCTATTGACTTTTCGGGAATATCTCAAAAAGGTTTAATTCAGGTTTATGACCCAATAACCGATACTTCAAACTTTGAGACAGTAGAAGTAGATGCCAATGCTTTTAATGCAAGAATAAACAACAATTTCAAAGTTGCCAAAGGCCTGACACTAACACTTTTCGGTTTTTACAGAGGTGCAGTCGAAGGCGTACAAAACGACTCGAAAGAAATGTATAAAATTGACTCAGGAGCAAGGTACAGTATGCTTGACAACAAGCTTACCTTTAGTTTGCGCTTCAACGATATGTTCAACACGATGCGATACAGATTTACCTCAACCAATCCGTTTGTGGCAAACGGAGAGTTTACTTGGGAGAGCAGAACGGTTTATTTCGGAATCAATTATATGTTCGGAGGTGGCAAAAACCGTTCATTACAAAGAAAATATAGAGACGACAACACCAAACAAGGCGGTGGAGGATTGTTTTAAGAGTTATTGAGTTAGTTTGTAAAACCCTGTCAGAATAATTGATTTTGGCAGGGTTTTTTAATGATTGTTTTTTTGTAATAAGTAAAATTTTGTTTAATAAAATTAAGTTTTATATTTGTATTATTAAAAACTAATTAAATAATATGAATGTAAAGCTTCCAATACTATGTCCGAGCTGTACAGAAAAACTGTCGGTTTCGGAGTTGGTATGCTCGAACTGTACTACAAAGGTTTCGGGAAATTTTCCGCTTCCTGTTTTGCTTAGCCTGTCCGAAGAAGAACAAAACTTTATTTTGGAGTTTTTTCTATCAAGCGGAAGCCTAAAAGATATGGCTAAAAAATTAGGAAACAGCTATCCTACTGTCCGGAACAAACTCGATGATTTGATTGAAAAAATAAAACAACTTAACCCTTAATCTATGAAATGGAACATTTTACTCAACCCTTTTGAGAGATATTCCGAAAAAAGTCTGTTGGTATTCGGAATTACTTTTACTCTTTTTGGTTCAGCTGTTGCCTATTTGATGAAGGCTCGTTTTGACGGGGTTTTTGATATGCACTTAGTCGAAAATATTAGTTTTATTGACCCGTTTCTTGATAACATACTCAATATTTTTACATTGGTTTTACTTTTTGTTTTGTTCGGAAAAAGCATTAATCATAAAACACGATGGATTGATATTTTGAGCGTTGCCATTGTCGCAAGAATCCCGTTTTATTTGCTGCCTTTGCTCAATATCGGGGGAGTTCTTGAAAAATCTTTGGAAGGATTATTAAACAGAATGGATTTTCAGGATTTGAATAATCCGCCTGCTATTGAGCCTTCGGATTTATTGATAATTCTTTTGTTTTCGGGAGTTTCAATTCTGTGTTTGGGTTGGTTTATAGTATTGTTCTGGAACGGATTCAAAACAGCAACTAATGCCAAAGGAATCAAAAACGTAATATTTTTTATCATTTTGCTTATCTTGGCAGAAGTAATTTCTAAGATTTTAATTTCAATTTTTAATTCTTAATATAATGGAGCAAAGGGTGTTATTTCAGGAAACACAACGGTTTAATCAATGGTGGATTTGGCTGATTAATATTTTAATATTTTTAATATTTGTGGTCGGAAGTTATCCCCAAGTAATAAATGGCGAGCCCTTTGGCAGCAAACCGGCATCAGATGTGATGCTAATAGCCGGAGCAATTTTTACCTTATTGATGTGTTTATTTTTCTTTTTCACAAGTCTGAAAACTTACATAACCAAAGATAAAATTTGCTTTCGTTTTTCTCCTTTCCATCTGAAAGAACAAGAATATCTAATTTTGGATATTCGAAAAATGGAAGTGGTAAAATACAGCCCGATTGGAGAATACGGAGGTTGGGGAATCAGAGGTTTTGGAAGCGACAAGGCCTTTAACGTAAAAGGAAATATGGGATTAAGAATTCTTTTTAAAGACGGAAAAAAACGACTTATCGGAACTCAAAAACCCGAGGAATTACAAAAAGTCATTAAGGATTTGGGATTTTAGATTTCAGAATTATACATACAACCTTACAACCAAAAAATTATGAAAAAGCTATTTACTCTTTTTTTATTTACGACGCTTACCTCATTTGTTCTATCTGCTCAAAGTGAAATCACAGGGCAATGGAGCGGAACTTTAGAGGTACAAGGAATCGAGTTGCGAGTGGTTTTTAATGTTTCCCAAATCGAAAACGGATACAAAACCACCATGGACAGCCCCGACCAAGGAGCAAAAGATATTCCTATTCCTGTTACGGTTTTCAATAATCCGAATGTAAAATTTGAAATTCCCGGAGCTATTGAATATACAGGAGCGTTGAAAGGCGACAAAATTATCGGAACATTCAAACAATCTGGAGTGTCACTCGCTTTGGATTTGACCAAAAACACTTCGGGAGAAGATTTAATCAAAAGACCTCAAGAGCCCAAAGAGCCGTTTTCGTATTATTCCGAAGATGTAATTTTCCGAAACAAAAAAGCCAACATTACCTTAGCAGGGACATTAACGCTTCCGAATCAAACAGGAAAATTTCCTGCTGTGGTACTCATTTCCGGAAGTGGTGCTCAAGACAGGAATTCCGAAATATTAGGACATAAACCTTTTTTGGTTTGGTCAGATTATCTGACAAAAAACGGAATTGCGGTTTTGCGTTTTGACGAAAGAGGAGTAGGAGAGTCTGAAGGAAATTTTGCAAAAGCTACCTCTAACGATTTCGCAACCGATGTACAAAGTGCCGTTGAATTTCTGAAAACAAGAAAAGAAATCCATAAAAAGAAAATCGGTCTTATCGGACACAGCGAAGGAGGAGTAATTGCTCCAATGGTGGCTGTTTCAAACCCAAAAGACATCAGTTTCATCGTTTTATTGGCAGGAGCGGGAATTCAAGGAAGTGAATTACTATTACTTCAACAAAAGTTAATACTTGCAGCTTCGGGAATCCCACAAGAAGACATCGAACAAAATTTTGAAAAACACAGTAGAATTTTTCAAGAAATCAATCAATCGACAGACGACCAACAACTCAAAACTAACCTGAATTCCATAGTTTTAGAATATACCTCAGATAATGAAACTCCTCAAGGAATGACAAAAGAGCAATATGCACAAACACAAACTTCAACTTACACCTCGCCTTGGATGCTGAATTTCATCAGATACAACCCTGCAGTTGCTTTGCAAAAAGTAAAATGTGCTGTTTTGGCAATTAACGGAGACAAAGACTTGCAAGTTCCCGCAACCGAAAACCTGACCGCAATCCGAAAAGCATTGAACAAAGGAAAAAATAAAAAGATTACAACAAAACAATACCCGAACCTGAATCATTTATTTCAGGAATCTGAAACGGGTTTGCCACAAGAATATTCCCTTATCGAACAAACCATTTTTCCGAAAGTATTAGAAGATGTTACCCACTGGATTAAAATCCAAACAAAATAAAAATCCAATCTGTTCAGAAAGTCGTAATGTCAAAAGTCATAAAGTAGTGCGTTGACAAACCTTGAATAAAAAAACTCATTTGTCAAGCTGAACTTGTTTAACTTAGTTCAGTTCGCAAGCTCGTGTCAGCTTTTATGTTATTTTTTAGATTCTGAGCCAAGTTCGGAATGACACAGTTTGTCTTTTTTTCCACTTTCCACTT
>JBAYPE010000021.1:0-41979 GCA_041677865.1 Flavobacteriaceae bacterium | reverse complement strand
TCATCGTTTGGATACAGAAGAAGGAAAAAACGTGAGTTTTTCTAAAGTTCTTCTGCTTGACAACAACGGAACAATAACTTTAGGCGCCCCGGCTATAGAAGGTGCTTCTGTTGAAGCCAAAGTTTTACAACACTTAAAAGGTGACAAAGTAATCGTTTTCAAAAAGAAAAGAAGAAAAGGTTACAAAAAGAAAAACGGTCATCGTCAAGCCTTGACACAAATCGAAATTGTATCCATAGCTGCTTCAGGAGCAAAAACTGCACCTGCCAAAAAAGAGGAAGCTCCTAAAAAAGCCGAATCAAAAAAAGCTGCTAAAGGCGATGATTTGACAAAAATTGAAGGCATCGGACCAAAAGCGTCTGAAGCATTAGCAAGTGCAGGAGTTGATACTTTTGCTAAATTAGCTAAAAAATCTGCTGACCAAATCAAAGAGATTTTGGTTAATGCAAGTTCTACTTTATCTCATTTAGACTCAACAACTTGGGCAGATCAAGCTCAAATGGCTGCTGACGGAAAATGGGATGAGTTACAAAAATGGCAAGATGAATTAAACGGAGGCAAAAAAGCTTAATTAATTCTTATTTTATAATCAATTAAAATCAAAACATCATGGCTCACAAGAAAGGTGTCGGTAGTTCGAAAAACGGTAGAGAATCTCATTCGAAACGTTTAGGAGTTAAGATTTTCGGTGGTCAGGCTGCTATTGCAGGGAACATCATCGTTAGACAAAGAGGTACAAAGCACAATGCTGGGGAAAATGTTTACATCGGTAAAGACCACACATTGCACGCTAAAGTTGACGGAGTAGTTGAGTTTCAAAAGAAAAAAGACAACAAATCGTACGTTTCTGTTGTTCCTTTTGAGGCTTAAAAACCCACCATTTATAAGCAACAAACCCATTTGTTTTAAAGCAAATGGGTTTTTCTGCTTGTATAAACTTTGATACAATAAATGACAGGAATCGTATATAAATCCACTGGAAGTTGGTACTCCGTAAAAGCAGAAAACGGAGTGTTTTATCCGTGTCGTATCAAAGGTAAATTCCGCATTAAGGGAATTAAAAGCACAAACCCGATTGCTGTTGGAGACGTAGTCGATTTTGAATTAGATAACTCGTCTGACCAAGTAATCGGTCTTATCAAAAACATTCACGACCGAAAAAACTATATCGTTCGTAAATCGGTTAATCTCTCCAAACAAATTCATATTATTGCCTCGAACATCGACCAAATGTTTTTGTTAGTAACGATGAATTATCCGCTTACTTCTACTACTTTTATCGATCGTTTTTTAGCTACGGCAGAGGCTTATAACATCAAGGCTGTTCTTGTTTTCAACAAAATTGATACACTCGAAGCAGAAGAACTTGACAATCAACTTTTTCTCCAACACATTTATACGTCTATCGGATACAAATGTCTAAGGGTTTCTGCCACTCAAGGCAAAGGCATCGATGAACTTAAAGAATTAATGAAAGGAAAAACAAGTATGTTTTCCGGACATTCAGGTGTGGGAAAATCTACTTTGGTCAATACTCTCGAGCCTTCGCTAAAACTCAAAACAAGCGAGGTTTCAGAATCCAACAAACAAGGACAACACACTACCACATTTGCCGAAATGTACGATTTGTCGTTTGGAGCCAGAATTATAGACACTCCCGGAATCAGAGGTTTTGGGATGGTGGATATGCAGCCACAAGAAGTAACCGATTATTTTCCTGAGTTTTTTAAGCTAAAGCAACATTGTAAATTCAGTAATTGCTTGCACAAAAACGAACCGAATTGTGCTGTAAAAGAGGCTCTTGAAAATGATAAAATATTTTGGTCGAGATACCGAAGCTATATCCAAATACTTGAAGGAGATGATTCGGTTTACAGAATGGACGATTATCTGAATCAGTAATTTTGCCCTCGTAAAGTTTCTATAAAACTTACTACACCACTATGCGAAATCGGTCTTCCTTTGAATCGTTTGACAGTAAGTTTTTTTTCTTCGTGTGTAGCCTCGAGTTGGTTCAGGATATTCATCAGGTGCATTTTCATGTGTCCTTCCTGAATTCCGGTTGTAATAAGTGAGTTCAGAGCTCCAAAATTTTGAGCTAATCCGGCTGAAGCAACAATTTGCATCAATTCTTCTGCCTTTGGATTTCCTAACATTTGGAGTGAGAATTTAACCAACGGATGCAAAGAAGTCAATCCTCCGACTGTTCCTAAAGCTAAGGGAAGATCTAACCAAAAACGAAAAATACCGTCTTTGATTTCTGCATTAGAAAGACTTCTGTATTGTCCGCTCTTACTTGCATAAGCATGAACTCCTGCTTCCACAGCCCTAAAGTCGTTTCCGGTTGCCAACACAACCGCATCTACACCATTCATAATTCCTTTGTTGTGAGTTACAGCCCTAAAAGGTTCGATTTCTGCTATTTTCACAGCCTGAACAAACTTTTCTGCATACGAGGAGTCTTCGTGCAAATCGAGGGCTTTACAAGACACTTCTGCCCTTACCACACAATCTGGAAGATAATTCGACAAAATACTCATCACCACATCAATCTCCAAACCCAAATTTTCGGCTTCTTCTTTGAGTGTTTTGGCAAATTCTTCTAAGCAAGTATTGATAAAATTGGCACCCATACTGTTCACGGTTTCAAAAGTAGCGTGAAGTTGGTAATAATGTTCCAAATCCGAAGTTTTGTCACGAAGCTCAATTAAGGTAATTCCTCCACCTCGCTTTTGCATATTAGCGGTTATGTTTTGGGTATTTTCGTAGAATTTTGATTTAACCGATTCAAAAAACGAAGTTAATTTCTGCTTTTCGCCTTTATATATAAAATGTACTTGCCCTATTTTTTCTGTTCCTAAAATTGTGGTTTTGAAACCGCCTTTTTCTGACCAGAATTTAGCTGCTTTTGAGGCTGCAGCCACAACCGAACTCTCTTCGATGACCATCGGAATGGTATAATATTTTCCGTTTATCCTAAAGTTTGGAGCTACTGCATACGGAAGATAGAAATTTGACAGCGTATTCTCGATAAAATCATCGTGGAGTTTTTGCAGAGCTTCATTGGAATTCCAATATTGTTTCAGAACTTTTTCAGCTTGAGAATCGCTGGAAAAATATTCGCTTAAAATCCATTTGATTTTTTCTTCTTTAGAAAGCTTCGAAAAACCTGATTTTGATTGAGACATTTCGGTTTGAATTAAACAACAAAGATAACTTCTTTACGGTAAAGAGCAAAGCATTAAAGCACATTGATTTTGTACATTTCAAAAAATCCCAAGCTGTAAACTTGGGATTTCTGATAGGTTGGAATTTAGAAATAATTTTTAAAAATAATTTTGTAAGTTTGTTTTAAGCTAATAAATTATACGTTTTAGACCTTTTTATTTGTGAATAGTATATATGTGATAGAAGTTGTATAATTTTTACTATTTAAAATAACCGTAATTATGTATGTAACCTTTTTGTTTGACAATCAACTAAATGTCGCCTTAGAAAACATTATTAAAGAATCCAACCAATCTTTATGGTTGATTTCTCCCTATATTGATTTAGATGCAAAAACCAAAGACGCTCTAAGAGAAAAAATTAACAACTCTAAATTTGAACTAAGGATTCTTTATGGAAAAAACAAAAAAAATATTAAAGAAGATAATTTAGATTTTTTTAAATCATTTCCAAATGTAGAAATTAGATATAATGAAAGACTACATGCAAAATTTTATTTGGGTGATTATAAGTTTCTTTTATCTAGCATGAATTTATATAAGTATTCTATTCATAATAACATTGAAGTAGGAATTTTAGGAGAGCATAAAATAAAAGGAAAATTATTGAGAATACTTAAAGCTCCTGATTACATGGTCTTAAACGGAATAGAAACCTTATCATCAGAATTATTAGGAACTAAAAAAGAGGAGAATCCAATACAAAAGTTCATTCAAATCTTCTCTAATTCTGAATTATTATTTAAACAACAAACTGAACGCAAATCATTTATAAATTCTTTTCTAAATTCGGAGAAAAAACCAGAAATCACAATAATAGATAAATTTGAGTCAAAATATAAAAACTCTAATCTCAGTAACAATAAACATAAACTTTATTCTGCAACTCAAATTTCAAAAACCCTAAATTTATCTATTAAAGAAATAAATTCGTTTGCAACTACAGAGGGGCTCATTTTTGATGGGAAAATTTTGGAAAAGGGAGAAAAATTTGGATTAGTTATGAAGTTTTATAAAGACAATCCATACATAGCGTATCCAGAACATTTTATAGAAATTATCAGAAATCAGAAATAGATACAACTTTTTTAATAAAAATAACTGGCTGAAAATCAATACTTCTAAAGGATAGTCTATAAAGTATTGATTTTCAGCCAGTTATTTTTCTGTTTATTATTTCTGATAAATCGGGATTCCGAAATAGAATTCTAATATTTTGGTTCTGAAAAGATAGTCGTATTTGGCTCTAAGCACATCTGATTGAGCTCTTACAAACAAAGTTTGAGACTGGTTATAGTCAAAAGCGGTTGCCATTCCGTTTTCGTAACGCTCCTTTACATAACGAAAAGCCTCTTCTCTGGCTTTCAGGGTTTCTTCAGCTGCTTTGTAGGTTTCTAAAGCTCCGTTGGCATCTGAAAAGGCTGTATATACGTTTCTTTCCAAATCCAATTCAGATTGTTCTAAAGCTAATTTTGATTTTTCTAAATTGATTTTCGAACGCTCTACATTGTTGCGGGTTGAAAATCCGTTAAAAATCGGGATATTTAATTGCACCCCGAAGTTATGCCCTTTGTACAAATCAAATTGTTCAAAAAATGGTGGAGGACTCATTTCGCCTCCCATTCCGTCTGGAATTTTAGCATAGGAAACCCGAGAAGAAAAACTATAAAAACCTCCCAAAGTAGGATAATTAGCTCCTTTGGCAATATCTACATCTTTTTCGGCCAATTCTACACCAGTTTGGGCAATTTTGAGTTCGGTTCGTTCTTCTTTTGCTTTATTAAAAATAGATTCGGGAGATTGAAAAAATATCGGGTTTTCTTCGAAATCATAATCTGTTTCGATTATATCGAAATTTTTAAAATCTTCTAACTGCAAAAGTTGAGCAAGACTAAGCTTTGAAATAAGCAAGTTATATTCTGCCTGGATGATGTTTTGCTTACCTGTGGCAATAGTGGCTTTCATGTCAAACAAATCACCACTGGGAATCATACCTGCGTTGACTAACTCTTGAGAACGCACCAATTGTAAACTATCTGCTTGAAACTGCTGATTCTGAACCTTTAGGTTTTCTTTATTGAAAAGAATTTGTAGGTAGGCATTTACCACATTCAGTGCTACATCTTCCTCCATTTTCAGATGTTGATATTGCGATTGAATAAGAGCAATTTTTGACTTTCTATATTGGTTCTGAAGTTGCATTCCTCTAAAAATATCAACTCCTGCTGACACTCCCATTGAGGTAAACTGAGTGGTTTGATTCTCCAAAATACCGGTTGTAATATTCGTATTCAAACCAATATTCCACGAATGAGAAGCACTGGCATTTATTCCTGGAAGAAAGTTCCCGAAAGCATCTTTATTGCTCACTTCTGCCAGCTTGTTATCGAGCTCAATTTGTTTTACGGAAACATTGTTTTTGATTGCGTGATCAACACACTCCTGAAGAGTCCATTGTTTTTGCGAAAAAGCGTTCGCTCCTAATGCAAGACAAACCGATAAGATTATTTTTGATGTTATTTTCATCTTCTATACTTGTTTAATCGTTTAACTGTTGATGTGTTTAACCGATTGCTTTTTTGACGATTCAACTATTTTTTAGTTTGATTCCAAACTTTGATTTTGTCGTCTTTGGTAATTCCGCTTTTGATTTCTACGTAAATACCATCACTTACTCCGAGTTCTACATCTTTTCGTTCGAATTTTTGCTCTCCAACTTCTACTTCCACAAACGATTTTTTGGTTTTTTCGTCATACTGCACCAAACCTTCTTTTACAGCTAAAACGTTATCGGCTTTGTCCAAAATAATTGAAGCATTAGCACTTAATCCGGCTCTGATAAAGGTGGAGTCTTTGTTTATCAAGGTTCCTTCTATCGGAAACTGCATGGCTCCGTTTTCGTCCACTCCTTTAGGAGCGATATAATCCAAGACAGCGTCAAATTTTTTGTTTTCGATAGCTCCGACCGTAATTTCCAAAGGAAGTCCTAATTTGATTTTTCCAACTTCTGATTCGTCTAATTTACCTTCGAAAATCATATCGCTTACATCTGCCAAGCTGGCAATAGTTGTTCCTTCGTTAAAGTTATTGGCTTCGATTACTTGATTTCCTTTTTTGACAGGCACATCGAGTACCATTCCTGCAACGGTAGAACGTATAAGCGTTTGAGCGATATTAGTCATTCCGCTTGTAGTTCCGGTACGAATAATCTCAGCATTTTGAAGGGTAGCATTATAGTTTTGTTGCGATTGTTTGTACGCAGTTTCGGCTGCATCAAAATCGTTGGCAGAAATAACTCCTTTTTCGAAAAGAGACTTTTGTCTTTCGTACACTTTTTTCTGGTTTTCTAAATCGATTTTAGCCGTTTGAATCTGATTTTGAGCAGAATTCAAGCTCGAAACATTAGGAACGACTCTGATTTTAGCAATTAAATCTCCGGACTTAACGTAGTCTCCTGCTTCCACATACACTTCATCAATAATTCCCGACATATTGGGTTTGATAAAAATTTCTTCCTTTGGGTTGATGTTTCCTGTGGCGACGGTAGTTTTAGAAATCGAACGGACTTCGGGAAGTTCTGTATCGTATTTAATAGGAGGTTGTGCGTTTTTTTGCCAAAACCAGACCAATACGCCTATAAATGCCAATGCAAGAAAAACTAAAACGGTAATTGTACATCCTTTTTTCATATTCTTAATTTTGTTTAATCTTTGAATCTATTTCTGTTTTCTGTGTTCTTTTTATTCTGTTCTCAAAGCGTCGATTGGTTTTACTTTGATGGCTGTTTGTGCGGGGATAAATCCGGCTAAAAGTCCTGAAAGAACGAGGATTATTAAAGCAATCAGCACTACCCCTAAGCCTACGCTCGGGTTCACTATCGGAATTTCGTCTGCATTCGGAGCATTTGCCAATCCTATATTGATAAGCCAAAGCACAAAACCGGCAAATATAATTCCTGCCATACCCGACACAAGTGACAACACAACAGATTCGGTTAATATCTGTGCTCTGATATTCCAAGGTGTAGCTCCTAAAGCCCTTCGAATTCCGATTTCTTGTGTTCGTTCTTTAACTACAATGAGCATAATGTTTACAATTCCGATTACTCCCGAACCCAAAATAAATACTCCAACTATATATGATACTCCGTTTAGAATTGAGAAAAGCCCATTTATTTTTTTGAATTCCTGATACAAATCAAAATGTCCGATAGCTCTTTCATCGGTTGGTTCTATGGTATGTCTGCTTTTTAACAAATCAAAGATGTCTTTTTTTACATCCGTAATCGGAGTGTTATCTTGGGCTGTGATTGCCATCCAGCCTACTACATCTCCATAATTAAAGGCTTGTTGAAAGGTAGTGAACGGGATAAACATCTGTTTTTGCCCTTCTTCTGCATCTCCTCCAATATTTCCTTTGGATTTATACACTCCAACCACCATAAAATTCACTCCCTGAACTTTTATGTATGAACCCAAAACTTCTTCTCCGGGCTGGTACATTTCTCTTATAACACCTTCTCCTATTACGGTAACTTTGCGTTTGTTTTCAATATCTCCGTAGTTGATAAATCTACCTTGAAGAATGTCCATAGGTTGTTGCTGGATGAATTCGGGATAATCGCCATATATGTTATAAGCACCTGTTTTTGTTCCTCTTACCACGTTGTTAGTTCCTCTAAAACCTCCTAATTGATTTCGAGGAGAAACATATAATAGTCCGTCAATATTTTGCTTGATGGCATGTACATCCCCATTTCTGTAATTAAACCTTCTTCCTTGTGGTAAGCCTTTGTAAGGTTTTGAGGTAGATTGTGTCCACATAAACATGGTGTTTGTGGATAATCCTCCCATTTGTTTTTTAATTCCATTTTGCAATCCTTGACTGGCTGAAAGAAGAATCACTAAAATAAAGATACCCCAAAACACTCCAAAAGCTGTAATAAGCGTCCGAATCGGATTGGCCGACAGTGCTTCTATTATTTCATTCCATTTATCTCTACTAAACATATTAATCTCCTCTTAATGCTACAATAGGCTTGATTTTAGCTGCTCTGTAAGCCGGAAAAAATCCTGCCAGAGCTCCTGCCATGACTAATATAACTAACGTGGAAATCGCTACGTTAAAATCCACTTCGGGTCGGGTAAAGAAATCTGCCTCCACGAAAGGTCCGATAACTTCCCAAACCAAAAGTCCTGACAATAACCCTAGAAATCCTGCCACTACGGTTATAAAAACTGCTTCTTGTAAAATCATCGAAATGATTGAAAACGGACTTGCTCCGAGAGCTTTTCTGATTCCGATTTCTTTGGTTCTTTCTTTGACAATAATCAGCATGATATTTCCAACTCCTACAACCCCTGCAATGATGGTGCAAATTCCCACAAACCAAAAGAACGCCTGAACTCCTCCGGTAATAATATAAACATTTTTGGCTTCTTCTAATGAATTATTGACGTATAAAGCTCCTTGGTCGTCAGGAGCAATATTGTGTCTGGTTTTTAAGAGATTTTCCAATTTTTGGGTAAAATCCAATGATTCTTCAACTGCTTGGTCAAAGTCCACACCTTTGTTAAGCGTAAAAGCCATACTTCGAATTCTGTCTCCTGCACTATAAGCTCTTTGAGCTGTGGTAATGGGAATAAAAACCCTGCTTTCTTCTCGTTCTCCTCCCGGGTCGGTATAAACACCAACAACTTTGTAAATCACTCCCGAAACGTTGAGTTCTGCACCTAAAGGATCTTCCTGGTTTTTAAACAAATCGTTAGCCACTTTTTGACCTATAATTACGTTTTTTTCGTAGTTATTAATGTCCGATTGGTTGATGAATCTTCCATTTGCGATAGAGGCATTTTCGATAAACTGATAATCCGGGTGCACTCCTTCTACTCTATAGGTTCCGGTTTCTTTTTTATAGACAATATTTCCGCTCCAAACCGAATAAATAGCTGATTTGTATTCGATATAATCTTCCAATAAGATGGTAGCTATTTCGTAATCGGTATTGCGAAGCTGGATTCTTCTTCCAATTCCGAGTCCGTTGTGTTCTTTTTGTGTTACACCTGGCCAAATCGAAATTCGGTTGGTTGCATCTTGCTCGAACTGATTTTGGATTCCGTTTTGGATTCCTTTTCCTGCTCCGAGAAGAATTACCAAAATAAAGATACCCGAAGCCACAGAAACTCCCGTCAAAAACGTACGCAACTTGTTTTTAGCGAGTCCTTCAAATATTTCGTGCCATCTTTCGATACTAAACATATTGGGAAGCTCTTATCTGATTTACTAATTTATCGGATTCGATTTGTCCGTCTTTTAGATAGACAATTCGTTTGGTCATATTTGCAATGTCGGTTTCGTGGGTTACGATAAGTACCGTTTTTCCTTCGTCATTAATTTGCTGGATAAGTTCCATCACTTCATAAGAAGTTTTAGAATCTAATGCTCCGGTTGGCTCATCTGCCAAAAGCACCTTGGGATTTGAAGCCAAAGCCCTGGCAATAGCCACTCTTTGTTTTTGTCCTCCGGAAAGTTCGTTTGGCAAGTGTTTTGCCCAATCTGCCAACCCTACTTTTTCGAGGTAATGCATTGAGCGCTCCATTCTTTCTTTACGTCCCATTCCTTGATAATACAGTGGTAAAGCTACATTATCCAAAGCAGATTTGTAATTAATAAGATTAAAGGATTGAAAAACGAATCCTAAAAATTTGTTTCGGTATTGCGAAGCGATAGTTTCGTTCAAATTTTTGATAGGTACTCCGTCTAAGAAATAAGTTCCTGAATCTGCTTCGTCCAAAATTCCGATAATATTTAGTAATGTAGATTTTCCGGAACCTGAAGCTCCCATTATAGAAACAAGCTCTCCTTCTTTTACACTAAAGTCGATTCCTTTCAGGACGTGTAGGGAATTTTTTCCCATTTGGTAAGATTTGTGAAGGTCTTTGATTTCTATCATAGTCTGAATTTTAGGCAATATTAAAAGAAAACGAAACTTGTCTTTGTCAAAAGAGTGTTAATTTACTTTACCTGAATATGACGCAACAAAGAACAATTTGTTACAAAAAAATGTATGTTTTTTTGTATAGTTATTACAGGTTTCGTGATATTTTGTAGCACAAAAACTTTTAGATAACCTCAATGTTTTCTCCGATGTACACTAATATTTTTTGAGTAACCGAAAACCCCATTTCTTTGAGTGTTAGAGCGTAATTTTCTATCTGACTTTTATATTTTTCTGATTTTTCTCCTGTTTTGTAGTCCAAAATCAAGGCTTCATTGTTTGGTTTTAAGACTACTTTATCGGGTTTTATGAGCGAATTTTCTGTTCTTACAATTGTTCTTTCGTTCAGGATTTTATAGTTGGGGTTATAAAAATCTTTCAATTCAGGGTGTTGGGTTATGGCTTTGAGTTTTTCGGTTATTTCGGTTTTTTGATTTAGGGATATTAGTCCTTTTTCTAAAGAGCGCTCAACCGCTATGTCAATATCAGTTTCGGAATTTATCAAGGATAAAATCTCGTGCAGAAGGTTTCCGTATTCTATGGATTTTTGTTTTCCGGTATTCCACATCAGAGCTTCGAGTGTTGCAATTTTGATATTTTTTGTGTCAAATTTTTCTTCAACAGGCAGAATGGTTTTTCGGTTTTCCTTTTCTGTTTTGGGTAGTGAAAGTCTGGTTGTTTCTCCGAATTCGTAAATTAATTGGTTTGAGTTAAACAGTTCTTTGTTTTGAAGAAAGCGAATAAAAAGCGATGCCATCGAATTGGATAAAAGCAGTTCTCCTTTTGAGTTAAAATTCATTTTGGAGAATATATGCAATTGTTCGACTGTTCTGGTAAGAGCCACATAAAGGACATTTATGTTGTCTAAAAGTTCTTCCTGATTTTTTTGAAAATAGGCTTCTGAGGCTTTTTCGGAATAATTCTCAACAGATTTGCTGTTATCAATCAATACTTTTTCGAGTTCGATTTCTTTCAGTTCGTTATCTATCCAAAGTTTTTCTTTAATTCCTCTCGAATAATTTTGGTCTGCAAACGGAAAAATTACTACGGGAAATTCCAATCCTTTTGATTTATGGATTGACATAATCTGAACGGCATTTCCTTTGGGAGAAGGAATACTTTTTTTGTATCCTTTGTTTTTCCAAAAATCCAAAAACTCATCTATGCCCGATTGCGTTCTGATATTTTGCTCTAAAACCAAATCTAAAAAACTCTGTACATAAACATTATTAACATTTTTCAGAAAAGTTTCGGTTAGTATTTCGGTTGCTTCGTATAGAGGTTTTCTTCTGATTTTTTCAAACGAAAACGAAATTCCGTATTCTTTGAGCCAATTTTCAAACTCTTTTTCGTCTTTCAGCTCTGTACCTTTTTTCAGAAAATTATGAATTGGATTTACATTTAGGTTTCTACCTAAATAATATAAAAAATTTGCCTTTGCCTGAGCGTTGTTTTTGTTTTTGATGTATTCCAAAAGATTTACCAAAAATATCACTTGGTCGGAATTGGAAATCAGTAGCGAATCAGAAGAAATTATCGGAATATTGTGCTGAGTAAGATAATTGGCTATGAGCGTTCCTTCCTGATTTCTTCTTACCAAAACTACAATTTCTCCATACGAAAACCCTTCTGAATAAACTTTTTGAACTGTATCGAAAACAGCACTCAAATACGGATTGTCTTTTTCTAAGTCATCGTTTTCTTGGTCTTCTTGGTCAAGAAATGAAATATTGACATACCCTCCGGTTTTTTGATTGATTTTTTGAGCACTTTCTAAGTACAGTTTTTTGTAGCTTTCCTCTGAAAAATCATTAGCTAAGAACGTAAAAAAATCATTGTTAAATGTGATTATTTCCGAATAGCTTCGATAATTAGTTTCGAGGTTTCGGGTAAGTTTTTCGGGGTTTGAAAACGGGCTTTTGTTTTGGGCTAATTCGATGAATTGCTCTGCTTTTCCACCCCTCCATCTGTAAATCGACTGTTTGGGGTCGCCTACAATCATCAGTGAGCCTCTTTCTCCGAATTTGTCTTCTCCGGAAAGCGAATTATCGATAAGTGGTAATAAGTTTTCCCATTGCATTTGCGAAGTGTCCTGAAATTCATCAATAAAAAAATGGGTGTAACGGTCGCCTAATTTTTCGTAAATAAACGGGGCAGGCTGTTCTTTGATTTCTTTGTGAATGATGTTATTAAACTCGGAAATAGAAAGTATGTTTTGGTTTTGTTGAATTTTTAAGAGTTCCTGATTTACCGTATTTAAAATCGATAAAGGTGTAAGGTTTTTTAAAAATGCTTTATAAAAAAACAATTTTCCTGCTTGTTGATTGATGGTTTTTAATGTTTGTAAAACATCAAGAGCTATTTCGTTTACTAAATCTTTTTGATGTTGAGGGACTTTTGAGGAACTTCGTGGTTTAGAATCCTGGAGGTTTTCATCTAAATATTTGTAGTGTGCGGTTTTTATTTCTATGTTACCGTCTGCAATTTTTTTAAGATGATTAGGAACGTAGCTTCCGGTAAATGAACCATATTCAATCCCTTTATTCTCTATGTTTAATAGTGAATTTTGAGCCATCGAAATAATATCACTTTCTAAATCTTTGCAGATTTTCAGGATGTTTTGTTTTATTTTTAAAAAATCGGAAATGGTTTTGTCTTGAAAATGAGCGATTTCGGTTCGGTTATTTTCGTTTGTCAGTAGTTTACTGATTTCGAGAAAATCTCGAGTTACATCCCACGATTTGTCATCATCGGCTTTTTCGGTTGCAAAATCAACCAAAAGTCGGGTAAGGTTTTCGTCTTCTCCGGCTTCTGCAATTACTCTATCAACTGCTTCTTCTAAAAGACTTTCGGTATCAAGAGAAACTTCGAACGAAAGCGATAAATCTAAATCCAGAGCAAACGAGCGAATTACCCTATGGGTAAATTTGTCAATAGTTGAGATGTCAAACGAAGCATAGTTGTGAATAATGTTTTTGATGATACGCCTGGATTTTTCTTGAATTTCTTTGGGTTCAAGTTCTGTTTCTCGGGCGATTTCGAGTAACATACTGTTGGATTTTTCGTCTGGAATGTCTTTACTAAACGCCTTTAAGGCAGACACAATACGAGATTTCATTTCCTCAACCGCCTTGTTGGTAAAAGTGATGGCTAAAATATTCTTATACGCATCGTCTCTTTTGGAAGAAAGGATAATTTTCAGGTACTCCTTAACCAAGGTGTAAGTTTTACCTGATCCTGCAGAGGCATTGTATATTTCAAAAGCATGTTTTTTCAAAAACTTTATTTTTTATAAACTACTAATTAAGCTACTTTTTTTAATAATGGAAAAAACAACTTCAGACACAAAAATTTAAAAATAGAAAGTGATGTAAAAGTTATTATTGAACCAAATTTAAAAATAAGTTTCAGGATGTGAAATGATTTTTAAAGAAAAAAAATAAAAACTATAAATTTAAAATATTCGGAAAAGACAACTATAAATAAATCTTATTCTAAAAAATATATTTATAGCAAAATATTATAAAATCAGGCTTCTATATTTTTGTTTAAAAAGCGTTTCGTGAAATTTCCGACTTATGATGTGTTTAATATTCAAAAACCTCTGAGATCGCTTAAAAATTAGTTTTTGGTGTTTTTGAGTACATAAATATGCGAAGAAAATTCTTTTGAGGTCATTCCTTTCAGATTTGAGAACAATCCGACAAAAAAAGCTCTGACAAAATTCATTTTTCCGGTTTTATATTTTTCGGATAAGAGCGATACATAAAAACTATCAAAATACATAGGATGTACTTTTTGTAACTTCATTTCTTTCTGTCCAAAAAGTTTTGTGATGGCTGTTTTTGAAAAATGCCAAATATGTCTGGGAACATCATAAGCAGCCCAAAACTCTTTATAGTACTTGGCATCATACGATTTAAAATTCGGAACAGCAATAATCACATACCCTCCGGGTTTACAAATGCGTTTGAGTTCTGATAATTGTTTGTCTAAATCTCTAACATGTTCTAAAACGTGCCACATCGTAATCACATCAAAAGAGTTGTGTGATAATTCTTGAGAATCTTCTACAAACGGAACTCCTTTTTTGCGTGCTAATTCTTTGGCTTTTTGACTGGGTTCTATTCCCATTACTTCCCAATTTTTGGTTTTGGCAAAAGCCAGAAAATCTCCTGTTCCAGCACCGATGTCTAAAAGTTTTCCTTTGCGTTTAGTGTAAGATAAAATGAGTTGCTGTTTGTGAGAAAGTGTGTGTTGTTTAACTAACTGATATATTTTCTCGAACAACGAACGTTTGGAATCTGTATGCGAAATATAATCTTCCGACTGATAGTATTGTTCTAAATTTTCGGGTGCCGGATGGGTTTGAAATAAATCATATTCCGAATCGTATTTTAATTCAAAGTTTTCTTTAGAAACTGAATGATCTTTTATGTTCATCGTTTACGTAAATATTCGTCTTTTAAATTTTTCAGGTATTGCGTAGCTATATTATAAAACAATGATTTTTCAGACAAACAATCTTCTCCATTTTCGTCTGTAACCGAAAGTGCTAAATACTTGCTTTGTCTGATATCTCTATTTCCTTTAGTTTCCTGAATTCGGGCTGCGTATTGCGACAAATCTAAAAACTTTTCAATCTCGTCACGTTCTAAAATCTTAATATAAAGTCGGTCTTTGGTTGGAGTGGTAACCCAAAATTCTCTGGTCTGATACGTTTCTAATTGGAATTTTTCAGCTAAAAACAATTCTATCGGAGGCGTTGTCAAATCATTCTCAAACACAAAAACATTCAGGTTTTTTGTTCCAATAGTATTGGTTGTCTCTGTCGGAACAATCAGATAATCGTCAATAATGTATCCTCCCTGTTGAATGCTTCCGCAATTCAGAAGAAAGAAGAAAGAGCAAAGAAAAAAGAGTTTTTTTGAGTTCATTTCAGATTAAAAAGTTTTCAAATATTCTTTTAATTGATATAATTCAGTTTTATTGTATTTAAAGTTATGTGAGTTTGCAATTCCTTTCCATTCGTTTTTAATTAAAATCATTAATGTGTCATTAGCTTTATACAAGGAATCCTGTTTAGTTACAAATAAATCGAAATAATTTTCCTTGTATTCTTGCATTCTGACTTTTATTGTACTCGGATTTATAACTCCTCTGATATGATGACAAACTCTACAATCATTTTCAAATAATATTTTTCCTTTTAAAATATCATCTTTCTTATTTTCTGATATTACATCAACTTCGACTGAAGAATCATACGGTTTATGTTCTATACACGAAACCAAGAAACTCAAAAGCAAAATATGTAGAATAATTTTCTTCATAAATAGTTGTTTCTTATTAAAAGCCTCAACAAAACCAATACTTCACAAAGCTTGTTTCACGTGAAACACTCGGTTTTACGTCAGTTCGAGTAGCGTAGTGAAACGAAGCATATCGAGAACTCTATAAACTTCTTGATACGGTTTATTCCGTTTTACTTCATAAACCTACTCGAAGTGACGTTGTAGAAGTCTTTTTTCTTTATTCTTTGTTCTATTCTCTTACCTACCCATATAAATCAAAAGCACTGAAATATCGGCAGGGGAAATACCACTTATTCTTGAGGCTTGGGAAATCGTTACAGGACGGATTTTTTTCAGCTTTTCACGAGCTTCGTATGATAATGATTTTACTTTATCATAATCGAAACTATCGGGAATTCTTGCTTCTTCCAAACGGGTTATTTTATTTGCATTGTTCCGTTCTTTTTCGATATATCCCGAATATTTCACTTCGATTTCGGCTTGTTCTAAAACTTCTGTGTCCAAATTATTTTCTTCTACATATTGTTTTACTTTTTCGAACTTCAGAAAATCTTCTAATTCCAATTGCGGACGAGAAAATACTTTAAACATTTTATCAGGTTGCGAAATAAGAGCGGAACCTTTTTCTTCTAAAATAGGATTTGCTTCAGCTACCTTTACACTGGTATCTTTTAAAAACTGAACCATATCTTCTGATTGTTTTTGTTTCTTTTCCATCTTACGAAGACGGTCTTCTTTAGCTAAACCGATTTCGTAAGACATAGGAGTCAAACGGAAATCCGCATTATCCTGTCTTAAAAGCGTTCTGTATTCCGCTCTGGAAGTAAACATTCGGTACGGTTCTTCCGTTCCTTTGGTAATCAAATCATCAATTAAAACTCCGATATAAGCCTCGTCCCTTTTCAAAATAAAAGGCTCTTTTTCCTGCACTTTCAGACTTGCATTGATTCCTGCCATCAATCCCTGTGCTCCTGCCTCCTCATAACCTGTCGTTCCGTTTATCTGACCTGCAAAATACAATCCCTCTACCAACTTGGTTTCAAGGGTATGTTTGAGCTGTGTAGGCGGGAAATAATCGTATTCGATAGCATATCCTGCTCTGAAAAACTTCACATTTTCAAATCCTGCTACACTTCGTAAAGCCTTAAATTGTGTGTCTTCAGGTAAAGAAGTCGAAAATCCGTTTACATAAACCTCAACCGTATTCCAACCTTCGGGCTCAACAAAAATCTGATGTCTGTCCTTATCTGCAAAACGGTTTATTTTATCCTCAATAGACGGACAATATCTCGGTCCTATACTCTTAATTCTTCCGTTGAACATAGGCGAACGGTCAAATCCCTCACGAAGCAAATCGTGAACCAATTCCGAAGTGTAAGTCATAAAACAACTGCGTTGCTCTTTGAGTGGTTTTGTACTATCCAAATACGAAAATTTAGACGGATTTTCATCTCCTGCCTGCTCTATCATTTTGGAATAATCAAGCGAACGTCCGTCAACTCTGGGAGGAGTTCCCGTTTTCATTCTTCCCGATTCAAAGCCTAATTTTAGCAAATCTTCGGTAATTCCGTATGAAGCTCCCTCTCCTGCCCTTCCTCCTCCGAACTGCTTTTCTCCGATATGGATAAGCCCGTTCAGGAAAGTTCCGTTGGTTAAAATCACTGTTTTTGCTTTGATTTCGATTCCGAGATTGGTAATAACTCCCGTTACTTTTCCGTTTTCGACCGTAATGCCTTTTACCATTTCCTGATAAAAATCCAAGTTAGGTGTCTGCTCCAACATCAATCTCCACTCCTCTGCAAAACGCATTCTGTCACTCTGCACCCTCGGACTCCACATTGCAGGACCTTTGGATTTGTTCAGCATTCGGAACTGAATAGCCGTTTTATCTGACACAATTCCTGAATAACCACCCAGCGCATCAATTTCCCGAACAATCTGCCCTTTTGCAATTCCTCCCATTGCAGGATTACAGCTCATTTGAGCTATGTTCTGCAAACTCATCGTTATCAGCAACGTCTTACAGCCCATATTGGCAGACGAAGCTGCTGCTTCCGAACCTGCGTGTCCTCCTCCTACTACTATTACATCGTATTCACTAAACATTGTTTTTTTGGTTTATTCGTTTAATCCAACGGAATAATTGGATTGACTTTTTTATAAAATTCAAATTTATCGAAAGAAAAATTAAAATAATTTTTTCCTATTCCTATTTGTTCAGGATAAATTGTATAATCATCTGTATCATAAAAAAACAGCGGATCAAGAATTGTTAAACACTTAAAATTTCCGTTTTCGTCATAGTCAAATTCATACTCTATATTGTTTTTTATGTCATAATAATATTTAGTTTCTTTCTTGCCAAATTCATTTATTACACAACTATATATTGGATAAACTATATCATTTCTATACGTTTCAATCCTTTTGTTAGAACTTTTTATTTTGTTTACATAATCAAATGTCTCACACATCAAATATTGCCCTTTTGTTTCTTTTACAAAATGAATTATAATTACATCTAAATAATAATATTCTTCAAATACCTGATTTAACAACAATTCATCTTTTACAAAATAATCTAAATGCGTTAATTCGTTGTCTTCGTATGTTTCAATTTTTAAGAAATAAGAATCATTATCATAATGCACTTTATAAAAATAATTTATCATTGCTAAATTAGCACTATCAATCTCAATAGAATTTATATTAAAATACTTTATAGACATTTACTATTTAAAATTTTAGATTACTTCGTTCCTCGTAATAACAAAGTATGGTTTTTGTTCCACGTGGAACTTTATTTCCAAAATTGCCACCATTTTTTAGAAGTTTTAATTTCTTTTGTATTTGTAGTTTTTATATTTTCCTCAAAAGAACTTTCCTTTTGTACATTATTTTCTTCTATTTCTTTTTGTAAAACCTCCTCTTGTTCTTTATAATATTTAGCAAGATTTTCTTCTTTTATTCTTTCAAAATTATCAGTGTATGCTTTCCATTCTTCTTCGGTCATTTTATCTTTTAAAATTTCCTTATAAGCATAATATGACGAATCATTATCAACATTAATAACTCTATCTTTATGCATAGTTATTCTTAAACCGTGTTCTTCGTCCCAAGAACATTTACAACTAAAACCTAAATAACTAAAATTATCTTTTTCTTCTTCTAAAACATTAATAGCACCTATTGAAATTATATTTTTAACATCATCTATGCTTTTCAATTCAGGAAATCCGAACTCTGTATTAAATTCTTCAACCTTATACATTTTCATCATTTTTGGATAATGTTCAATAACTCCATTACACAAAGCATTTAATACTTTTTCATGATTTTCTATAAAATAATCAAATGTGTTTTCTTGGAATTTTTGTGGTTTTTCATCATTTCCTCTCTGTTCTATATAAAATTCTATATAACCTTCTGCATTATAACCTTTATATTTGAATTCTGCGATACTACTTAAATATTCTGTAATACACCATTCATCATATTCATTAGTAAAGTTATAATATTCAAGTTTTACCTTTTGTCTGTCTATACGTCCTGCAATGACATTATTATAACGATTTGCCCGATTTGCATCTCCTACCAAATAAAAATAACTTCCACTACTATATTCTCTAAAGTTTAATTGATGAAATTCATCTTCTTTATCAGAAACCACAACACCTAATTTTTTCAATAAATCATTTATATTTTCTCCCTCATCTTCTTTTTGTGCATCTTTATAAAATTCTCCATAAAAACCATCGGTATTATTATAACTAAAGTGCATAATAACATAATCTTTCAATCCGATTTCTTTTGCAAAAAAATGAACTAAATCTCCTCCAAATTCCATTTTATCATTATCTGAATGATATTTCAGATGATTAAATTTTATACTACTATGGAAAAGATGAGTTTGGTCAAGAAAAATAATTGCAAAATCATTTTCTATCGCAACAGCCAAACCATACTCGTTCACTTTTTCGAGATTGACAGGCATTTTCCCTACTAAAAAATCTGTACTGTACATAATTATATTTTTTAGATTGCTTTGTTCCTCGCAATGACGAAACCGAAAAGTTCCACGTGGAACATTGTCTTTTCCTCACCCCAACCCCTCTCCAAAAGAGAGGGGAGCTTGTTTTATCATTCTTATACTTCGACAGATTTAGAATGACGGGAGAGGAAGCTAACGAATGTTTAAAATCTTTTTTTTATATTCTTTTCTCTATTCTCTCTATTACTGTTCCACGTGGAACATCTTTATTTTTTCGTCTTCTTTGGAACGCATCAGTTTAGCGTCTTCTTCGCTTTTGTCTTTGTAACCACAATAGTGCAAAACTCCGTGAGCCATAACCCTACGTAGTTCCTCCTCAAACGAAACTCCGAAATCCTGTGCATTTTCCCTTACCCTTTCAACAGAAATAAATATATCTCCCGAAATCAAATTTCCAATCGTATAATCAAACGAAATTATATCCGTAAGCGTTTGATGTTCAAGATATTGTACGTTAATTTCATACAAATAATCGTCATCACAAAAGATGTAATTTATCTCTCCTTCCGTTTTGTCTTCCGATTCGATAACCTCTGCTATCCAATCTTCGTATTTTTGCTCATTATCTAACTGAAAATCAGTTTCGTAGTTGAATACAATCACTCGTTTATTTGTTTATTTAGTTCTCGATACATTTTTTACTACACTGCGTTTCGTAAAAAACACTCGAACTGACGTTTGTTGTTAGTTTTTCCACTTCGTCACTTCGAGTGTTTTTTCGTAGTGAAACGAAGAAAAAATGTATCGAGAAGTTTTATTCAAGTTCTCGATACGCTTCGCTACTCGAACTGACGTTATTTTTTAAATTCCTTTTTCGATAAATTCGGTAAATCATCGTACCTTCCCTCAATCAGTGCCAATTTCTTTTGTTTAGACCATTTTTTTATTTTTTTCTCGTACTCAATAGCAATAACTATATCCGTAAAAGTCGTATAATAAACCAACTCTAAAGGTCTTCTACTATATGTATATGATTCATAATGTTTACCTAAAATATGCTCCTCAATCCTTTTTTCAAGATTAGACGTGACACCAACATAATACGTATTATCAGAACACAACAATATGTAAACGTATGATAATTTCATTATTTTTTAGTTCTCATTAGTTCTCGATACATTTTTTGCTACACTACGTTTCGTAAAAAACACTCGAACTGACGTAATGTGTAAATCAGTTACTTTTTAAAATACTGCTGAACCTTTTGATTATAAATCGGATGCAAAGGTAAAGCATCTCTATTTAAAATTTCGATACTGTTTAAATATTCTTGCAGTTTAGGATCCAGAGGTTTAACCGAAGTGTTGAATTCTTTTTTATTAGTAGTGCCTTCTCGCTTGTCATCATCTCCTTGCTCCCGAATAGCTTTATCAAGCTTTAAGAGCTCGTGTTTTAGGTTTTGCATACGTTGCAACACCGTATTATCAAAACGCTTGTTTAAAAGCTGTTTTTCGATGTCTTCCATTTGCTTACTGGCATTCTGTCCTGCTCCGCCTAATCCTTCTTTTTCTAAACGCTTTTGCAACGCCTCACGAAGCATTCGTTGTTCTTTATAAATTTCGTACAACATTTCAGCATCACCTTCTCCTTCTCCACCTTCTCCATTATCTCCGCTTTGTCCTTGATTACCTTCTTTACCTTCCTTCTTTCCTTTTTCACTCTGTTCTCCTTCACCTTCTTTTTCTCCTTTTTCCATTCCTTCCTGCATTTTTTCCATCAATTCATCTTGTTTTTTGATGATATCCGGAAGTTGCATATCTCCTTGACCTTGTCCGGGTTTAGGTATTCCTTGCCCCATTCCCATACTCTGCATTTGCATCTGCATTTGTTCTTGTACATTACTCAAAAAATCAGCCAATTTATTAGCCGAAGTAATCGTATATTGTTGATGCGAAACACCTTTTGGAACATTCGCATCGGCTAATTCATCAATAGATTTATCTACATTATAATGTATTTCTCCGATTTCTTTATTGATGTTCTCTCCTATCATCGGGTTGCGAAGCGAAAGTGCAAACAAACTATCATCTACGTGTCTGAATTGCGTTTTGAGATTGTGTTGAATTTTAAGTTTGTTGCCATACACAGGACTTCTTCGGTTGAGCCCTTTAAAATCCACCATTAAATCTTCTTGCGAAAACGAAAAAGCCAATAAATTATCTAAAATCTGACGCAACATTCTGGCATCTTCTTGCAATTGTTCTCCTTGCATTTGCATCATCATCGATTGCATTTGCTGACTCATTTTTTTCATTTTTTGAGCAGCTCCTTTTTGTTTGGGTTTGGCTTGTTGTTGATTCTGTTTTTCTAATTGCTCTTGAGCATCCTGCATATCTTCTTTAACTGCTTCTTCCTCTTTTTTATCAAGCGGAACTTCCATCGGAGCTTTTAATTCTGAATTTTCTTTCTTTAAATCTTCGATGTCTTTTTGTAATTTTTCGAACTGCTCATTTAATTTTTCTTGTTCTTCTGAAGTGTTTTTCTCTTTGGTTTCTTCAGCAAGTTTATCTTGTTCTTTGGATAATTTATCTAAATCCGAAGCTATTTTTTCCATTTTTTTCTGAACGTAAAAACGCTTGGTCAGTTCCACAAGTTGTTCTAAACTCTTTTGTTGAGATTTAGCACTTTGTTGGAATTTTTCCATTTTGTCAAACAATTCTTCTTTCTGAAGTTTATCTGCTAATTTTTGTAATTCCTCTAAAAGTTTTTCGTTCTTTTCAATTTCTTCTTGAGTTTTTTCAAGGCGTTCTTCGAGAAGTTCCTTTTGCTCGTCTTGTTGCTCCGGATTAAAATCTTCTAAATTCTGTTTTAATTTTTCAGAGAATGATTTCATCATTTCTTCCTGCTGCATTTGACGTTTCAAAAAATCATCAATTTTTTTCTGATCTTTAAAATCTAAATCTGATTTTTCTTTGTTCATTTGCTTGAGCTTGTCCATTTCAGAAAGTTGTTTTTCTTGAGATCGGATAGATTTAGACAAACTGTTGATGTTCTCTGATTGTTGTTTTAGGTTTTCTTCTTGCTTTTCGTCATCGGTTAATTCTCTATGCGAAAAAACCGAAGATTTTGTGCTCTTAAAATTATGAATCGCATCGTTATCAAAAACCTCAAAATAATATTCGTATTCTACACCTGGTTCAATATCCAAACCTTGAGGAAACGTATAATGAAAACGATCAAAAACACCTTTGTTGATAGCTAAATTATAGGTTTTTATATCCTTTTGGTTTGACTTTTTATAATAAACAACCTGAAGTTTCGATAAACCATAATCATCCGAAATTTCTCCAATCAAAATATTTTTATCAATACCTAAACTATCGGGAATAGAATTAACTAAAATACTCGGAAAATTATCCTTTATTACGTTTAATTTATATTGTAATTTTTCGTGATGTTTTTTGTTTTTATTAGAAGTAAGAATCTGATAATCTGTATTTTCAAAAATATTTTTACTGAAAATAAACTGATTTTTTTCTCTTTTAAACTCGTTGGTTTTCTCTTCTGAATTCCATTCAATCACATCGGTAGTTTGTGCATTTACTTTCCATTCCACTTTTGTTCCTTCTGGAATAATCGCATTTCCGGTTCCTTTGATGGTTTCGGGTTTTCTTCCTAAATAAGACGGAAAAACAAACTGCATTTCAAAATTTGCAATTACCGGAACTTCAACAACTTTTAAAGTATAATTGCCAGACGAAACTTGATTGGCTTGAATATAAAAATCCGTATTTCGCATCGGTTTTGCAAAACGATACTGAAATTTACCCGTTCCGATGTTTTCTAAATAATAACTTTCGTTTCCTAAAACAATCATTACTTGTTCAGGAATTATTTTTCCGTGCGTTTTTACGTTCAGAATAAAATCTTCGCCTTGGTTAACTTTTAGTTCTTGATTATGAATTAAAAATTCAAAAGGTGCAGGAGGAGAATAACGTTCGCTATAATTCACAACTCTTGTCATACTTTCGGTAATCACACTCGAATTTCCACTCACAAAAAACAATAAAAACAACAAAATCGGAATAATAGCCAGAGGTAAATATTTAAAACTCTTTTTAAAATCAACAGCATTAGTAAACGGAACAGGATTCAAATTATCTGCTTTCTGATCTATAGAAGCTAACAAAAGTTCAGATTTTTCTTGATTTTTAGTTAATTGTAAAAAGTTAGTGAGTTTGTCGTTTACTTCCGTAAAATGATTTCCGATGATTTTTGAAGCTTCAGTATATCCGATTCCTTTCTGGATTTTAAACAATTTAAACAACGGAAAGCAAATAAATCGCAAAAACAAAAACAACTCCACTCCTACAAACAACCAAAATAAAATGGTTCTTCCTGTCGGTTTCAGCCATAAAAAATACTCAATAAAAAGTGTAAACAAAAAGTATAACAATCCTATTCCGATAAAAAAGATTACTCCTTTTATCAGTTGATTTGTATAATATTTTTTAATAAAACTTTCTAATTTATTATATATCAGATTTATGCTGTTCATATCATTTATTTATAACCGATAAAATTAGAAAAATAAACACAGATTATACGAATTTTCACAGATTTTTAAATTTCAGTTATCACATAAAAAAGCCTTAAAACATTATAAAATGTTTTAAGGCTTTTATTTTGTGTGTATTTCGTTTACTTAATTTATTGTTCTTTGGATATTTTTAAATACAAATTTTGAAGTAAAGTAGAAAAACGAAACTAATGAAAATATGATTGCTAACATTACGAAGAACTCAATAAATCTCATTAACATACTTGGTTTTACTGTATCTCCGTCCATTATTAAACTAATCGTAGTAATAACGAAAGATGCAGCTAAAATGTTTAAAAATTTTCTTTTCATAATTATGAAATAATTTAGTTAGTAATGATTTATAAACGATTTAATTTCAAATTTATTAGGTAAGCTTTACAAGTTGTTTCATATATTTAAAAAACATAAATCCTGCTACAACAAGAATTCCTGTAAAAATAGACACTCCTACAAAAAATAATTGTTTAGCATCTGCATCAAAAGTCGGAAATTCTCTTAATTCCGAAAATAAAGCCAAATACATATAACAACAAATTAAAATCAATATGCTTGAAATGATAATTCCTAAAATCTTATTCTTATAAATTATCTGAAAAACAAGAACAGTAACCAAAGTTATCGCTACCCAATTAAACGGATTAGAAGTAGGTAACCAATAAAGTAAAACAGCCAAAAGCAACAGATATTCGGGAATGTTCCAAAGATGGTTAATTTTTTTCATAGTATTTTATTTCTTATAGAAAGAACGAAAATATTTTCTGTTTATTATTTTTAGATTGCTTCGTTCCTCACAATGACAGAAATCGTGTTCTGAATTCGCTCGAACTGACGTAATTCGTAATTTTAAATTCGTAATTAAAAAAAGAGTTTTCAACAACTATTAATAACAAACAAAAAAGAATATTTTAAAATTTTAAAAATATGGTGTGTTATATAGGCTGTTAATAGTTGAAATAAGTTTTTTTTAAAAGCTTGTTTTTGTAGATATGCTTATTTATACAAAGTAATTAACAACTGTTTTAAGGGAATTTGATTTGAGAATCAACTGTTTTTATAATGTTATTGACAATCGTTGAAAACCTATTTATACCTAATTTTTTTAATAAGTTAATATTAATTTAATGTTAATAACTCTATATTTTATATCTATAACATTTTAGTAATTTCCCGAAAATTAATTTGGAAATAATCTTCTAATTTTCTCTTGTAAATTTTACGATTCAAACAAAAAATACTTCTTGATTTTTACCCTAAGATATCAACAAACTGTGTTAATTTAGAATCACTTGAATGTTAAGGTTTTATAAAAATGAATTAACAATACATTTCCCACTACAATCTCAGAATTATTAATTGAATTTTTTACGGTATTAAATGCGGTTCTGTTTGGGTTTATTGGTTTTGTTGTGTTTTTCAAATTTACACTTCTTTCGTACAAAAATAAAATTTCTTCTTTAGGATAAAAATATGTAATTTTGAGGCTGTTATCCTTCACAATATGGCCTCTGATAAAAAAACGGTTTTTAAGGGAATACGGTTTTTAGCTTTTGCTCTTCCGCTTATTTTTATAGGACCTACTATTATTTACAGTTCTTTTAAAAACAAAGAACACGAACTATACTACATAATTCTATCCATAGGAATTTTGTGTTGTATCTTTGGAATGTTTTTTATATTTAAAGGAGTAAAAACAATGGTTAAAGGTTTGTTTAACGATTAAATTACAGAAATAGGCAGATTTTTGGTTGAAAAACCAAATCAAAAACTTCACATAAACAATTTTAATGAAAAAAATAAGTATATTTTTTGGAATCTTATTATTAGTTTCCTGTTATCAACAAGAAAGAAACTGTACAGATTTCAGAACCGGAAAATTCAAATTTGAACACGAAATAGAAGGAGAAAAAAAAGTTACGTATTTCGAAAGAAAAGACAGTTTAGAAATAGAAAATTACGAAGGAAAAATAGACTCCTCGTATGTCAGATGGATAAACGATTGCGAATATATTTTACATAAAATAAATCCGAAAAACAGACACGAACAAAAAGGTGTTCACATCAAAATCCTGACAACAACAAATAATTCTTATAAATTTGAGTTTAATTTAGTAGGAGACAGCAACAAACAACAAGGAACTGTTATAAAACTGGAATAATCCGATAAAAATATCCATTTCTAAATCAGTAATACCCAAAAAATCCAAACCAAGATTTTATAAAAAAATGACAAACAATAAAGGCTTAAAAAGTTGGCTTAACGATTTTAAACCAGACTGTCCTTTGATTATAGCAGGACCTTGTAGTGCCGAAACAGAAGAACAAGTCTTAAAAACAGCTCACGAAATTAAAGATTCAGATGTCTCGGTTTTAAGAGCAGGAATATGGAAACCTAGAACTCGTCCCGGAGGATTCGAAGGTGTAGGAGCTATCGGACTGAAATGGTTGCAAAAAGCCAAGCAAGAAACAGGATTATTAGTAGCAACCGAAGTAGCAACCAGAGCTCACGTAGAATTGGTTTTAGAGCACGATATCGATATTTTATGGATTGGAGCACGAACTACGGTAAACCCGTTTGCTGTTCAGGAAATTGCAGAAGCACTCGAAAATACAGATAAAATAGTATTGCTCAAAAATCCGGTAAACCCCGATTTATCTCTTTGGATTGGTGGTTTAGAAAGATTGTATAATGCAAATATTAAAAAACTCGGAGTAATTCACAGAGGATTTTCAACCTACGAAAAAAACAATTATAGGAACAATCCGGAGTGGCAGATTGCTATCGAAATGCAGAGTAAATTCCCTGATTTACCGATGATTTGCGACCCGTCACACATTACCGGAAATCGGAATATGATTCAACAGGTCTCACAACAAGCTCTTGATTTAAATTATGACGGATTGATGATTGAAACTCATATAAATCCCGATAAAGCATGGAGCGACCCTGCTCAGCAAGTAACCCCTGATTTGCTTAAAAAAATTCTGAATAATCTAAAGGTCAGAAAACAAACAGATGAAGATTTTGACTTTATTTCTGCTATAGCTAAACTTCGGACACAAATAAATGAAACAGACGAAAAAATTTTAGAAATCATTGGGAAACGAATGAAAATAGTCGAAAAAATCGGAGAGTTGAAAAGAGAAAAAAATGTAGCCATTCTTCAAACTCACAGATGGCAGGAAATTTTGGAAAGAATGTTGCTTATCGGTAAACAAGAAAAATTAACCAAAGATTTTATCATAAGCCTATTCAAAGCCATGCATCAAGAAAGCATCTATCATCAAGGAAAAGTAATTAATGATTAATGAATTTTACATCAGAAAAAAATGAGATTCTATAAATATCAAGGAACCGGAAACGATTTCGTAATAATTGACAATCGGGATAATTCTTTTCCGAAAGAAGATACAAAACTTGTGGCAAAATTGTGCGATAGACGTTTCGGAATCGGGGCAGACGGTCTTATTCTTTTAGAAAACGCCTCCGAAGCCGATTTCAGAATGGTGTATTACAATTCAGATGGAAATCAGAGTTCTATGTGTGGAAACGGAGGAAGATGCATCGTTGCCTTTGCCAAAAAACTCGGAATCATCACAAACAAAACCACATTTATAGCCACAGACGGACTCCATTTTGCAACCATCGAAAATGATGTGGTTTCCCTTCAAATGAAAGATGTAGACACCGTAAAAACAGCCGATAACTATGTTTTTTTAGACACCGGATCGCCTCACCACATTGTTTTGGTCGATGACTTGAAAAATCTTGACGTAAAAACAGAAGGAGCTAAAATCAGATACAGTGATTTGTACGGAAAAGAAGGAAGCAATGTAAATTTTGTAAAACAAACAGACGAAAACACATTTGCTATACGAACCTACGAACGAGGTGTGGAAAACGAAACATTTTCGTGTGGAACGGGAGCCACAGCCGTTGCGATTGCTATGAACGAATTAGGCAAAACAACCTCAACCAAAATTCATATAAAAGTGCAAGGAGGTGATCTGAAAATTTCTTTTAACAAAGACAATGTGTACAAAAATGTATTTCTTATAGGAAAGGCTGTTTTGGTTTTTGAAGGAAAAGTAAATTGATTTGGTATAAAGTTTGTTATTTTTATTAAAAACACAGTAACTTATTTCTACTTTCCTAAATTTAGGAATATCTTTGTATGAATTACTAAACTATATTATTATGAAAAAAATCCTTTTTGTATTTGCTTTCGCAGCAATTTTAATCTCTTGCAAATCCACTCTCGATACTAAATCTCAGGTAGGAATAAAAGGAGATTGGACCATTACTAATGTAAACTATTCGGGTTCTGATGTCATAAAAGTAAACTCTTTTAACATCGCAGAAGCGAAGTGTTTTGAGGCAAGCCAATGGAAGTTTATTCCAAATAACAATACGGGAACTATGCAACTTACTAAGTCGGGTTGCCCTGCCTTTAGTAGCCCGATTGTATGGACAGTTACCAAATCAGGCGATTTTACGTTAAAAATTACAGAAGGCGATAAGGCCAAAAATGTAACTCAAGGTTATTTTCTGAAAATGAGAAATCAAACTGAAACTTCTTTCCAATTGGTTGATAATATAAATGTTGGAGGAAAAAACACAGAAATCGTATATCAATTCGTTAAACAATAAATTTATATTATTATGAAAAAAATAAAACTATCATTAGTCGCTTTTACTGTTTTAGCAACATCGGTATTTACGGGTTGCGATTCGGTAAAAAATGCCAGTAACGAACAAAAAGGAGTAGCTATTGGAGCTGCCGCAGGAGCTGTTATCGGAGGTATTTTAGGAAATAATTTAGGTAAAGGAGGAAATACTGCTGCAGGAGCGATAATCGGAGGTGCTGTTGGGGGCTTGGCAGGAGGTGTTATCGGAAATAAAATGGACAAACAAGCTCAACAAATCGAAGAGGCACTTCCGGGTGCAGATGTTGAGAGAGTTGGTGAGGGAATTCAGTTGGTATTGGGCGAAAACTCGGTAAATTTTGATACTAACAAATCAACGCTTACTGCTAAAGCCAAAGCAAATCTCGATAAACTAATTCCTGTATTTACAGAATATGCCGAAACAGACATAAAAATTTATGGTTACACAGATAGTACTGGTCCGGCTGATTTTAACCTAAAACTATCAGAACAGAGAGCTGCTTCGGTTAAGAGTTATTTAGTAGGTAAAGGGCTTAAATCTTCTCGTTTTGAAATAAAAGGCATGGGAATTGCTGACCCTATTGCCGATAATTCAACCGTTGAAGGACGTAGCAAAAACAGACGTGTGGAGTTCGCCATTACAGCCAACGAAACCATGATTAAACAAGCTGAAGAAGAAGCCAAGTAAGCCTTTTGAAGTTATTAAAACATAAAAAAGAGTATTGAAAATAGTTTCAATACTCTTTTTGTTTTATAAGACTTTCAGACAAATTCTTTAAGATTTCAGAATAGTTTGTTTTCTGTCAGGTCCTACCGAAATAATTTTTATAGGAACTTCCAATTCACTTTCGATAAAAACAACATAATCTTTTAACTCTTGAGGAAGCTCATCATACGAAGTCATTTTTGTCAAATCTGTATTCCATCCTTTTTTCTCGACATAGACAGGCTCAACATTTTCAGGTTCTATATTATACGGGAAATGATTGATAATTTCTCCTTTGTATTTATAAGCGGTACAAACTTTAAGCGTATCGAATCCAGACAACACATCGCCTTTCATCATATAGAGTTCGGTTACTCCATTAACCTGAACAGCATATTTTAAAGCGACCAAATCTAACCATCCGCAACGTCTTGCACGTCCGGTTACCGAACCGAATTCATTTCCGACCCTTGCCATTGTATCTCCGGTTTGGTCAAATAATTCTGTTGGGAAAGGTCCACTACCCACTCGAGTGGTATAGGCTTTAAAAATCCCGAAAACTTCTTTTATTTTGTTTGGGGCAATTCCGAGTCCGGTACAAGCTCCTGCTGCTGTAGTATTAGACGAGGTTACAAACGGATACGTTCCGAAATCAACATCTAAGAGCGACCCTTGAGCTCCTTCGCACAAAATGGATTTACCTTCTTTAATAGCTTGATTCAAGTAGGCTTCACTATCAATAAAAGTAAGTTTTTTAAGCTCTTCGATTGAGGCAAAAAATTCGTCTTCTAATTCTTTCAGATTGTACTGCAAATCTACATCATAAAAAGCAATCATCGCCTGATGCTTATCCGCCAAAACTCTGTATCTGTCTTTAAAATCCGAAAGTTCGACATCTCCTACTCTGATTCCGTTTCGTCCGGTTTTGTCCATATAAGTAGGTCCGATTCCTTTAAGAGTAGAGCCTATTTTTGCCTTTCCTTTTGAGGCTTCCGAAGCAGCATCTAAAAGCCTGTGAGTAGGCAAAATCAGGTGTGTTTTTCGCGAAATAAACAACCTTGAATGAATATCAATATTAAACTTCTCTAACCCTTCGATTTCTTTGATAAAAACCACCGGATCCATCACTACTCCGTTTCCGATAATGTTAATAGCGTTTTTATGGAAAATTCCGGAAGGAATTGTTCTGAGAACGTGTTTGATTCCGTCAAATTCGAGAGTATGTCCTGCATTAGGTCCTCCCTGAAAACGTGCAATAATGTCGTATTTTGAAGTGAGTACATCAACAATTTTTCCTTTTCCTTCGTCTCCCCATTGCAATCCGAGTAGTAAATCTACTGTCATTGTGTTGTATAAATTTTAATGATTGTTAGTTGTCGTTAGCCGAATTTGTTTTTTTAGTACCGTAGAAATAAAGCGAGTGGCTGTGTACGTCTACTCCAAAAAGATCTTCGATAGTTTGTTTTATGGTCTGAATTCTTGGGTCGCAGAATTCGATAACCTCTCCCGTATTGGTAATAATAATATGGTCGTGTTGTTTGTCAAAATAGGACTTTTCGTAATGTGCCTGATTTTGTCCAAATTGATGTTTTCGGACCAAACCACATTCCAAAAGCAGTTCAATCGTGTTGTAAAGTGTAGCACGACTCACACGGTAGTTCTTGTTTTTCATTTTGATATAAAGCGATTCTATATCGAAATGGTCAGTGCTATCATAGATTTCTTGTAAAATAGCATACCTTTCGGGAGTTTTTCTATGTCCCTTATTTTCAAGATATTCCGTAAATACCGTTTTTACGATTTCCTGATTTTTTTCGTTTGAAGAGCCTATCTGTGTCATATCTCACAAAGATAATTGAATTAAGTAAAAAAGCAAATGCAAATCTTCTGTTATTCAGGAGGCTGTTTAATTACAGAATTTAAGCCGGTTTGTCGGATAATGAAAAATTAGGGGAGCTTTGTAAAATGACAAAAAACGGACTATAATGTTATTTTTTTTTTGTTTTATTGATTTTTTGCTCCCATTTCCAGGCTGTTTCTAAGGCTTCTTCGAGAGAATATTCCGATTTCCATCCTAAAACCTTATTGGCTTTGGTCGTATCTGCATAAGCCTGAGTAACATCTCCCTCGCGTCTTTCAACGATTTTGTAAGGTAATTTTTGTTGCGAAACTCTTTCAAAAGCATTGATAACCTCAAGCACAGAACTGCCTTTTCCGGTTCCTACGTTAAAGGTTTCTACTTTGGCAATGTTTTCTTTGTTAATCAGCCTTTTAAGTGCTTTTACGTGAGCTTTTGCCAAGTCAACTACATAGATATAATCTCTGATACAAGTTCCGTCTTCTGTCGGATAATCATTGCCAAAAACAGATAATTCTTTTCTTAATCCGATAGCCGTTTGGGTAATAAAAGGAACCAAATTTTGAGGCACTCCGATAGGAAGTTCTCCTATTTCGGTAGATTTATGAGCTCCGATCGGGTTAAAATAACGAAGCAAAATAGCATTAATATTGGTTACTTTTGTGGTGTCGGTAATGATTTCTTCTCCGATTTGCTTGGTGTTTCCGTAAGGAGACATGGCTATTTGAGTAGGAAAACCTTCGGTTATCGGCATTTTTTCGGCTTGACCGTAAACTGTACAAGATGACGAAAAAATAAAAAAACTATCTTCTTTTTTCTGCATTTGTTTTAGTAAATAAACCAACGAATGGATGTTGTTTTCGTAGTACAAAAGTGGGTTTTCAACACTTTCTCCAACTGCTTTTGACGCAGCAAAATGGATTACACCCGAAATATCGTTATATTTTTGAAAAAGTTCTTCAACTTTTTGTTTTTCTCTTAAGTCAATTTTTTCAAAAATAGGTTTAATGTTGGTTATGTTGGTAATTCCGTCCAGAACCTCAATCGAAGAGTTAGAAAGGTTATCAACAATTATAACTTCAAAGCCTTGTTGTTGTAATTCTACAACTGTATGTGAGCCGATAAACCCCAAACCTCCTGTAACCAGAATTTTCATATAATTTTATTTATTTGTTGGCAAAAGTAGTTCCGATTTATTTAGAAACTGCCAGCCGTGTATTATCAAATTATTTAATCTGAACATCACACTTCAAGTCGATAACAGATTCTTGTTGTCAGAAATCGTGGCCTCACCAAGAATCGAACTTGGATCTAAAGTTTAGGAAACTTCTATTCTATCCGTTGAACTATGAGGCCTATTTTTTATAAAAGGTCTGCAAATATATCAAAATTCGTTTAAAATATATTTCTTTCATTAAGAACCAGAACAAATGTAAGTGTAAATTTTGAGAAAAATTTCCGAGAATTATAAAAACATAAAACTACCTTTGTGTAAGAAGTTTAACAATTCTCAATGTTGCGAATTCCTGTATATTTTGTGCCCGGATTAGGGGCAAGTCCTGCTATTTTTGAAAATATTCAACTCAACGAAAAAGAGTTTGAATTATTTTTTTTGGAATGGAAAATTCCCCATAAAGGAGAAACCTTGCAAGAATATGCCAAACGAATGACAGAAGACATCAAACACAAAAATCCTGTTTTGGTCGGAGTGTCATTCGGAGGAATTTTGGTTCAGGAGATGAACAAAATTATTTCTGTACGAAAAACAATCATTATTTCGAGTGTAAAGAGCAACAAAGAACTTCCTATTAAGATGAAGTTTGCCAAACTCACCAAGATTTATAAACTTTTTCCGACCAGTATTTTGCAGAATATTGAGAAATATATTCCTGAGAGTATCAGCGAAAAACACCTCAAAGGACGAAAGGAACTGTACAAAATGTATTTGTCTGTTCGAGATAAATTATACTTGGAATGGGCTTTGGAGCAGGTAATTATGTGGGACAGAGAAACCCCCGACAAAAACATTATCCATATTCACGGAAGCAATGATGAAATATTTCCGATAAAATATATTCAGGATTGTATCGTTTTAGAAAAAGGAACTCACATAATGATTATCAACCGATATAAATGGCTGAACGAAAAACTGCCCGAACTTATAAAAAACTGATTTATGAAAACATTTAAAAACACCTTGCTTGTGATGCTTGTCGGAGTGTTGAGCTTTTTTTTGATTAATGCGGTAGCTTCTGTTACCAAAGTAGAAAATCCAGAGTTGCCTCAGGCAAAACCCCTCGATTTTTGTGGAGAAATAGTTCCGTTGCAAATAGCGGATGTTCAGGAACGGCTTGACAAAGAACTAACCATAAACCGAAACTTACACGCCTCGACAGAGTTGGTAATTAAAAGAGCAAACCGCTATTTTCCCATTATAGAACCAATCCTGAAACAACACGGAGTTCCTGATGATTTCAAATACTTAGCGGTTATCGAAAGCAAATTAGAAAATGCGGTTTCGCCTGCAGGAGCAAGGGGAATATGGCAATTTATGCCTGCAACGGCCAAAGAATACGGAATGGAAGTAAATGCGTTTGTCGATGAACGCTATCATTTGGGAAAATCAACACAGGCCGCTTGTAAATACTTGCTCGAAGCTAAAGAAAAATTCGGTTCGTGGACCTTGGCAGCAGCAGCTTATAACGGAGGAATGTCAGGAATAACAAGGCAAATTGAAAGACAGAAAATAACTCCGAATTATTACGACTTGCTTTTGACAGAAGAAACCTCTCGTTATGTGTTCAGGATTTTGGCTCTTAAAGAAATTATGCAAAACCCCGAAAAATACGGATATTCTATTCCGACAACCGAATTGTACAACCGAATTTCAACCAAAATTATCGAAGTAAGTACAACGATTCCAAACCTTGCTGATTTTGCTACTGAGCAAGGAATAAACTACAAAATCCTCAAAATTCACAACCCTTGGCTTAGAGATATTTCACTCAAAAATAATTCGGGAAAAACATACAAAATCGAAATTCCGATTGAAGGATACTAATGGATATTTTAGGACAAGCTATTTACGATTTTCATAAAAAAGAAAAACAAAGTAAACTTTGGATTTTTGATCAATTCGGACAAAAAATCGAAATGGATACCGGTATTTATTTCCGAAAGTTTGAACAGATGCCCGAAATTGAGCAAAAAGCTTTGCAACTCTGTGAAGGAAAAACACTCGATATCGGAGCCGGAGCCGGAAGTCATTCGCTATATCTTCAAAACAAAGGATTAGAAGTTCTTGCATTGGATATTTCAGAATTGTGCATAAAAACAGCTCGAGAAAGAGGTATAAAACAAACTACTACGATAGATTTTTTTGATTGGAACACCTACGAAAAATTCGATACGCTTTTATTGTTAATGAACGGAATCGGGATATGTGAAGATATTTTCGGATTTCCGATTTTTTTAGACAAAGCTCAAAAACTACTCAACCCAAACGGACAAATTGTTTTTGATTCGTCTGATATTGCTTATATGTTTGAAGAAGACGAGCTTCCCAAAGATAAATATTACGGAGAATTCGTTTGTGCTTATGGGTACAAGAGGCAAAAAACAGACTGGTTTAGTTGGTTGTACCTCGATTTCGACACGATGCAACAAATTGCTTCAAACAAGGGTTGGAAAGTAGAAAAAATAAAAGAAGACGACCATTATCATTATTTAGCACGACTTACTTATACAGGAGATTCTGTTTAACCTTCCTTAAAAGACTTACATTTTTTTAAACAGCAATAAATAAAGGCGGTATAACACGGATATTTTTATGTTTATATCAATAGTTTTACTACTTTTGAATAAAACATATAGGATTTGTCGGTTTAAAAATTATTGAGTAAGAAAATTCAATAATACATTCCGTTGGGAAATACCATTGGGCACACGTAAAAATATGGAGAAAATTAATTCTCCGACTTCACATAAAGTAATCCTTAAATCAATATATTATGGACGGAAAACGAAAACTAACAAGACAGACAGGAGCTCCGGTTCCAGATAATCAAAATGTGCAAACAGCCGGTTCGAGGGGTCCGATGTTGATGCAAGATTTTTGGTTTTTAGAAAAGATGGCCAACTTCGATAGAGAAGTAATTCCGGAAAGAAGAATGCATGCAAAAGGCTCGGGAGCTTTCGGAACTTTTACAGTTACTCACGATATAACGAAATATACTAAAGCGAATATTTTTAGTAAAATCGGGAAAAAAACAGAAATGTTTGCCCGATTTTCTACCGTTGCAGGCGAAAGAGGTGCAGCCGATGCAGAAAGAGATATCAGAGGATTTGCCTTGAAATTCTATACCGATGAAGGTATTTGGGATTTGGTGGGGAATAACACTCCTGTGTTTTTCTTCCGTGACCCGATGAAATTCCCTGATTTGAATCATGCCGTTAAACGTGACCCAAAAACCAACTTGAGAAGTGCCAATAACAACTGGGATTTCTGGACGTTGCTTCCTGAAGCGTTGCATCAGATAACCATCGTAATGAGTGATCGTGGTATCCCTAAAGGTTACAGACACATGCACGGATTTGGAAGTCACACGTATAGTTTTATCAACCAAGAGAACCAAAGACATTGGGTAAAATTTCATTTTGTAACTCAACAAGGTATCGAGAATCTATCAGATGAGGAAGCGGCAAAAGTGGTAGGTATGGATAGAGAATCTTCTCAACGTGATTTATTTGATGCTATCGAAAAAGGCGACTTCCCGAAATGGAAAATGTTTGTTCAGATTATGACCGAAAAACAAGCAAAAACCTATCGTTTTCATCCGTTTGACTTGACAAAAGTTTGGTCTAAAAAAGACTTCCCACTAATTCCTGTTGGAGAGTTTGAACTAAATAAAAACCCTGAAAACTACTTTCAAGACGTAGAGCAAGCGGCCTTTAATCCGACCAATATCGTTCCGGGAATTGGCTTCTCACCCGATAAAATGCTACAAGGACGTCTCTTTTCTTATGGAGATGCTCAACGTTATCGTTTGGGGGTAAATCATTTTCAGATTCCCGTGAATAAACCCCGATGTCCGTATCATGCTTTTCATCGAGACGGAGCAATGCGAGTGGACGGAAATTATGGAGCAGCGTTGCATTATGAGCCAAATAGCTACGGAGAATGGCAAGAACAGCCAAGTGCAAAAGAACCCCCGTTGGAACTAAGTGGTGATGCTTATGCTCATAACTTTAGAGATGACGATGAAGATTATTACACTCAACCGGGCGATTTATTCAGAATCATCAAAGCAGACGGAAAAGCAGATTTGTTGTTTAAAAACACAGCCGCTCAGGTGGGTGGTGCAGAAAAGTTTATTCAGATTCGTCATATCAGAAATTGCTATAAAGCTGATCCGGAATACGGAGAAGGTGTAGCAAGAGCTTTAGGACTTTCAATGGATGAGGTGAACAACTTCGATATGACACCCTATAACCGATGGGCTCCCAGGACAACTCAAAGGTAAAAAAATCAATAATGTAAATTTTTTAAAAGCAACCTCACAAGGGTTGCTTTTATTAATAATTCAGGTGTCGAACTTTTGCAGTAACGGAAAACTGCTTTAACCAAAAAATATACGGTTTTATTTGTTTTGGTTATCCTATTTTTAATCCGTTTTTTACTTTTTTGTCTGTGGTAAGCAATGTTACTTCGTCTTGGTTTATAGCACCAAGAATTAAACACTCGCTTTGAATGTTTGCAATTTGTTTAGGTGGAAAATTTACAACAGCCACTACTTGCTTTCCTAAAAGTTCATCCGTATCATAAAGGCTTGTTATTTGTGCGGAAGTTTTTCGGACACCCAAATCTCCAAAATCAATTACAATTTTATAGGCAGGCTTTATAGCTTCCTTAAACACTTCTGATCCAATAACAGTCCCGACTCTTATATCAATTTTAGAAAAGTCTTTCCATTTTATTACGTTTTCAGTTTGTTCCATAATTTCTTTTTCTGTTAAAATTGTTATTCTATTGTTTTGGTGTCCGGTTTCTACAAAAAAATTAGAAATCCTTTTAGATATAGTAAACGAATTTGTCATTAAAAAGAGGTTGAGTTTTTATGTTTTTAAAGATTATTTGGAAAAATGAAAGGTTGTGCAACGGTTACCCTTGTTGGCAACAGTTGTTATTTTAAAGCCGTACATTCTATTCTTAAAATATCTTTGCTTATATATTCATTTAATTGTTTTTCAATATCAGTGTATTTTGATTTATTCCCACAATCACAAAGTTCTAAAAGTGGGTTTTTATCTAAAATGTTATTATACAATTCTTGTAGTGTAGGTAAAGTTTGTAATTTTGCGTATTCCTCGTAAGTATATTTAAGGAAAGCTACATTTTTACCTATTCCTTTATTGTCCAACAAATAACCATTTTGTAAAGAAGTAGGAAGTAAAAAATTACCTCCTACTTTTATATCTTTTGGGTCTGGGTAAGACACAATTTGTATTTTTTCATCATTCAACAAAACAGAGACACGATTATTGTAATCCTTTTTTGTTTTGTAAACCAAAACAGGCGGACTTGGAACAGAACTTCCTCTAAATGAAATTTCATTTGTTGTTGTAGTCTTTACTTCCTCGCTTGATTTACAAGAAACAAAAATAGACACAAGAATAATTAACACTTTTATTTTCATTGGATTATTGTACGATGATTTTTTTAGTTGAAATTCCTTTTGCAGAATGTATTTGAGCAAAATAAACACCGTTTGCCAAATTTTGTAACGGAATTTGAACCAGCGTTTCATTTCCGACTTTGATAGTTCTTATAACCTGACCTTGTACATTGTTGATTTTTATTTCGTTTACTTCGTTTGAAAATGCTGAAATATCAACGAAAACATATTCCTTTGCAGGGTTCGGATAGACTTTAATTTGATTTTCTGCATCAAAATCTTGTGTACCTAATGTTTGTCTGTTTATATCAATATCAAGTAGATATGTTCCTGTAAAACCTTCAAAATAAGGTGCAACGTGAAAAACTACATTTCCACTATTTTGAATAACAATATTGTTACTTATCATTGTATCGTAAAAATCTGACCAAGTAACTCCGTTGTCTGTTGAGTAGGAAAATAAAGCGTCAACCGAATAAGTGTTTCCGTCATTGCTGTCCCACGAATCTTGTAATCTTGCTGTAATGGTATAATCATACCCCGATGGTAGATTTACTTTATAAAAATCGTTATCATTACCAACGTGAATGTTTGATGCTGTTGTCTTTACACTTGCAGTATTACCTGAAAATGAAGGGGTAAATACATAAGAATCTTCAAAAATATTGTTGTTTTCATACGGGTCAGGTTGATACGGTAATGCCTGAACAGTTACAAAAACAGGATTTTGATAGTAAGAACTCCCCACATAATACCAATTTGAAGAGCCCTGCTCCTGATATGCAATTACTAATAAATAAGTTCCGGGCTCAACCGAAATTATCCCTGTAAAATCAAGACCATTTGAGTAGTGGTAATTACTTTGTAACCCATCGTTTTCACTTAAAATTTGAATATCTTGAGCCGGACTACCATCAGGATTTGAGAGAAGTAAACGGTAGCTTCCATAAAAAGTGCTACTACCTACATTAGTAATATCTACATTTATGGTTGCTGATTGTCCTTGAGAAAGTATTCCGTTATTTGTGGTAATCGTAAAGTCCGAATAGGTTTCGATGTCGGAAGAATAATAAATCACAAATTCATATAAATTATAATAATCTCCGTCTGAAACAATAGTCCAGTCTTGCGTATCAGTTTTGTAAAATACGGCAACGTGATAAGTTCCGGGTACAAATAGTGTTGAACTTACATTCTCAAACGTAAATTCGTCATAGTAGCCCCCCTGAAGTGTTGTGTTTTCGATTTCCATAAAATCTATAAAATTGTAGTTATCGTCAAATACCGCTGCACCCAATTGCCCTGTAAAATTACCCGTTCCCCAATTTCCAATATCTACCGATAAGCTGAAATCACTGCCAAACCAAATAAAATCATCAGACATATTTAAACTTGAAAATAGACGCAAATCGTAATTTTGCGGAACTGTTCCTGCATCTGCGGGCTGAATACCGATAAGAGCCTGTTGATCATTATTGAAGGTATAACCTCCACCTCCAATGCCCCCAGCACCAGGATTTAGTGCATTTAACTGGAAATAACCGTCTTGAGAGCCACCCCAACCCCAATTCATATGGAAAAAATTGTTATTATCATATCCGTCCATAACCCAAGTATGTCCTCCGCTACCAAAACCTGCATATTGTATTGGTCGGCTGGCATCTAATTCATTTTTGAGTAGATTTATCCAGTTTGTGTCTGAATAATTTGAGCGTAATACACCCTGTAATGTTGTGTTGTCATAATCAAAATAGGTTTTAAATGCATATTCGGCAGTTTGTTGAGGCGTAGGACTGTAATCAATGATAACATAAGAACCACTTCCACCAGTTGCACTAACTCCATAATTCATTTCAACACCAACACCACAATGGTACATAAGTGTTGCAACTGCACTGTTAGCACTATTTACATAATTTGGCATAGCATTCCAATTATAGGTTGTTGCTCCAAAATTTGCTGAAAGTGTACCATAAGTTGGGTGGTTGTAAGAGTGAAATCCTGAACCTTGTGCAGGATAATTCCAATATTTCATAATTTGAGCCATTGCTGTTGCTACACAACCCGTAACGGTTAATTCATTATAACTATTATCATAAGGACATTGAGCATTTACATAAGGAGCTTGATTCCATTTGGTTTGAACTAACGGACTAACAGCTTGTGTGCTGAAAGTGCTGTATGCGCTTTGTTGTGTTTTTAATAGTGTTCTGTCTTTTTGTAATTCTTCCCATTCAGCTTGTATTTCGGTAGTTGCAGGAATGTTGTTTTCAACTATATAACGTATTTGTTCTTTGTAGTTTTCAAGCCATTTTGCAACTTGTAGGGCAATGTTTTCAGTAACAAAAATCCCCTCATCAGAATAACCCAGAACAGGTAACACAGTATCATCTCCCGAAACAATTATAAAACCTTTATTCTCTATATTGAAAACATAGAAATACGGTATTGTTTGTGTGTGGTTTGTCATTGTGTAAACCAAAGTAAGTTCTGAAACATTTGTAGGTAAACTTGTTTTTGTACTTAAAAAGTTAGCACCTACTTGCTTTGCTGTACTTTCGCTAACAGGTTTAGCAAATAACAACATACTGAACATTGTCAGTAAAATTGAGAAAAGTAATTTTTTAATCATATTTTTTTAGATTGGTTAGGTTAATTTTTTACTGTTCGTTTTTACTCATAAATTGGTGTTGCACCAATTACAAAAGTTCCAAAACTTTTCATTGCGTTCGGTACGTCAATTTTTAATGAAAAGTCCTTTGTTGAATTTGGTTCGTAATATTCATAAATTACAAAAGATTCACTTTCAATAACTGTTTTTGTTTGCGAGTATAACTCAACGGTTACTTTCAGGTCCTTGTACTTTGCCATTGTTGCACTGTTCTTAACTTGTCCAGTTACCAAATATCCATCATATTTAGCATTTGAAAACAAACCAGCTTCTTTGATTTTATTTCTTTGCATTGTTATATTTTCTAATCTTAAATATTGCAAAGGATTATCGTTTTCCTGCATTTGTAGTTCCATTTTCAATTCAGCAGGTGTTTTTTGACGGTTTTCTTTACAGCCAATCATTGTTAGAATTACAACATAAATTAAAATCAGTAAAATTTTTCTCATATTTTATTTTTTTGTCTTGAAAATTACGTTAGATTCTGAATTTTTGCGTTACAATTGTTGCCAACGTCAGACTGTGAAAAAACCTCACAATCTTTTTAACAAATATAGCAAAATAGTTGTAAGAAAAGCACAATTTTTGTATTTTTACTTATGCAACACATCCAAGGAATTTCCCGTCATCAGCTCCAGATGAGTAGTTTAGAAGACAAGATTAGTGCTGATAATCCTGAACTACAACTAAAAAATAAACCTCCTTAAAACCGCTTTAAAAGAGGTTGAGTTTTTATGTTTTTAAAGATTATTTGGAAAAATAGAGGGTTGTGCAACGGTTACCGTTGTTAGTGGCAGTGCATTTATATCTCGATTGATATTTTTACTTTTCCACCTAAACCTTTTTCAACTATATCGTATAAAGTTTTGAGCGTTAAATTACTTCCGTTGTTTTCAACTCTTGAAATATATTCACGTTTTTTATCAACTAATTCCGCAAGTTCAGATTGAGTTAATTGTTTTTCTTCTCGTGCTTTTTTTAAGAGTAAACCAATTTTAAAAGATTCAAAATCTCTTTCAAGTTCGTCACGTCTTTCGGTTCCAACTTTTCCGTAAACGTCGTCTTTTATATTTTTCCAGCTTTTAGTTTCCATTACTTTTGATTTTTTTGTTCATAATATTCAGTCATAATTTTCAAGGCTTTTTCTATTTGATTTTTAGGTGTCTTTTGCGTTTTCTTTTGAAATCCATTCATTAAAACGACTAATTTTTCACCGTCAAAAAAGCAAAAAACTCTCCAGATATTAGAACCTAATTGAATTCTTGCTTCATA
>JBAYPE010000020.1:0-43140 GCA_041677865.1 Flavobacteriaceae bacterium | reverse complement strand
CTGATATTCATCGGAACGGAATTTTCCATTTCGGCTGCAAGAGTATTGTCTCTTTCGGAATACGTAAATACGTGCAGGTACGAAATATCCAAATCAGTCAAGAAGTTATACGTTTCTAAGAAATGTTCATCGGTTTCTCCCGGAAATCCGACAATAACATCAACTCCGATACAAGCATCAGGCATTGTTTTTCGGATTCTCAAAACGCGTTCTGCGTACAATTCCCGTAAATATCGTCTTCTCATTTTTTTGAGAATATCGTTGCTTCCGGACTGTAACGGAATATGGAAATGTGGTACAAAAGTTCTGCTTTGAGCTACAAAATCAATGGTTTCGTCTTTGAGCAAATTGGGTTCGATAGATGAAATCCTAAGCCGTTCAATTCCCTCGACTTTATCTAAAGCCTGAACGAGCTCATAAAAAGTATGTTCGTGTTTTTTATTTCCAAACTCTCCTTTTCCGTAATCTCCGATGTTTACTCCGGTCAGCACGATTTCTTTGATGTTTTGCTCAGATATTTCTTTTGCATTTTGCAGCACGTTTTCTAACGTATCACTTCTTGAAATACCTCTGGCAAGCGGAATCGTACAATAGGTGCATTTATAATCACAGCCATCTTGAACTTTCAGAAAAGCACGGGTTCGGTCTCCGATAGAGTAACTTCCGACATAAAAATCAGCTTCTTCTATCTCGCACGAATGAACTTCTCCAAAGTCATTTTTGGTTAAATCGTTCAGGTAATCTGTGATTTTGAATTTTTCGGTTGCTCCCAAAACCAAATCCACTCCGTCAACCGCTGCCAATTCCTCGGGTTTGAGTTGAGCATAACAGCCCACAGCTGCCACAAAAGCTTTTTCGTTTGCCTTTAATGCTTTTTTTACAATTTGTTTGAATTGTTTGTCTGCATTTTCGGTAACCGAACACGTGTTGATGACGTAAATATCTGCTTTTTCTCCAAAATCAACCCTTTCAAAACCTTCCTGTTGAAAGTTTCGGGCAATGGTCGAAGTTTCTGAAAAATTCAGTTTACATCCGAGTGTATAAAAAGCAACTTTTTTTTGTGCGACTGTCATTCTAAAATCCTAACAAAATCAGGTGCAAAGGTAGGTAGAATTTTTGAGTTCTGTAAATTGCGAATAGCCTAAATAAACTTGGCATTTAAAAAAGATTTAACTTCTTCAAACGGAATGAGTAATTCTTGTGTTCCGTCTGCATACGAGGCTATTTCGTAGCTGTTATAAATTAGAAGTACGCCTTTTTTAGTAAAAAGAACGGTCTGAGGAAGATGAAAAACATCATCTTCAAACATAAATCCTGTTGTGTTGATGCTTGCTTCGGGTTTTATGTGATAGGCTTCTCTGAATTTCTTTTCCGCAAAAAAGTTAAACTCGTTCAGATTCGCAAAAACATCTTCGATGGAAAGATTTTTTCCTGTTTTCAAATCAAAAAAGAACGAATGTACTCCCGAATTTCCGTGAGCTCCTCCCGTGTAGAGATAATATTCGGTTTTGAGATTGATGATTTTTTCGTTTTGGAATGAAATTTCTGATTTACCCTTGGCTTCCCAACCGATAGCGTCATCAGGAAATTCCTCTCGCAACTTTTCGTACGAATCTAAAAAAGATTTTAACAGCTCGTCGTAACTTTTTGCCATATAAGGCTCTTCAAAAGAAAGAACTTCTTTAAAATGTTCGAAAATTTTCTTATTGATAGAGTCCGAAACCTGATTTTCGGTATCAAACAAGATGATTTCTAATTTTGCGGACGGACAAGACAATTCATAACAATTCCCACTAATTTTCTGTTCAAAAATCTCTTCGGTATAACTCAAGGTGGAATTGTCTTTGCAACCGACAAACAAAAAGGCAAATAACAAAATGCCAATATTTCTTTTCATTTAATGAAGTAATTTAAAGTACAAAGGTAGTTTTTTTTCGGTTCGATTGGCTTAATCATCAAATAGTTTTATCTTTGTTACTTTATACTCAAATGCTATGAAATTCAACACAAAAGTAATTCACGGAGGTCAGCAACACGAACCTTCAACAGGAGCTGTAATGCCTCCTATTTTTCAAACTTCGACTTACGCACAATCTTCTCCCGGAAAACATAAAGGTTACGAATATTCCCGAACGGCAAACCCGACCCGAACCGCTTTAGAGAACGGATTGGCTTCAATCGAAAACGGACATTTTGGTTTGGCATTCGGTTCAGGATTGGCGGCTATAGATGCGGTTATTAAGCTTTTAAACCCGGGCGACCAAGTAATTTCTACCAATGATTTGTACGGAGGCTCTTACCGTTTGTTTACAAAAATATTTGAAAAATACGGAATTAAATTCCACTTTGTTGGAATGCAAGACATCAAAGCAATTGAAGAAAAAATAAACAATAACACAAAACTCATTTGGGTAGAAACTCCAACCAACCCGATGATGAATGTTATTGACATTGCTGCCGTTTCAGAAATTGCCAAAAAACATAAAGTTTTATTAGCTGTTGACAACACATTTGCAACACCTTATTTGCAACAACCTTTAGAACTGGGAGCGGATATTGTAATGCATTCCGCAACCAAATATCTCGGAGGACATTCTGATGTTGTGATGGGAGCACTAGTAGTAAAAGACCAAGATTTAGCCGATAAATTATACTTTATTCAAAACGCAAGTGGAGCCGTTTGTGGTCCGATGGATAGCTTTTTGGTGCTAAGAGGAATCAAAACTTTAGCACTTAGAATGCAACGTCATTGCGAAAACGGAAAAGCCGTAGCAGAATTTCTGAAGACACATCCGAATGTAGATAAAGTATATTGGCCAGGCTTTGAGAATCATCCAAATCATCAAGTTGCTAAAAAACAAATGAAAGATTTTGGAGGAATGATTTCGTTCACCATAAAAGGAAATGATTTTAATAAAACGATTCAGATTTTAGAAAAATTAAAAATATTTACTTTGGCCGAATCACTGGGAGGAGTAGAATCTTTAGTCGGACATCCTGCGAGTATGACCCACGCTTCCATTCCGAAAGAAGAAAGAGAAAAAACAGGAGTGATAGATTCACTTATCAGACTAAGTGTCGGAATTGAAGATGCAGAAGATTTGATTGCAGATTTAAAACAAGCCTTATCTTGATTTAAGATTTTTGATTACAAAACAACTTATAACTTATAACTAAAATAGTATGTACGGAAAAATTAAAGAACATCTTCAAAGTGAACTGAATTCGATTGAAGAAAACGGGCTTTTTAAAAGAGAAAGAATTATTACCTCTCCACAAGGAGCAGAAATTACGGTAAACGGAGAAACGGTTCTGAATTTTTGTGCCAATAATTATTTAGGATTGTCCTCGCATCCGGAAGTAGTTCAAGCAGCAAAAGACACTTTGGACACTCATGGCTTCGGAATGTCATCAGTTCGTTTTATTTGCGGAACGCAGGATATTCACAAAACATTAGAACAAAAAGTAGCTGAGTTTTACGGGACAGAAGACACTATATTGTATGCAGCTGCTTTTGATGCTAACGGAGGAGTTTTCGAGCCTTTGTTTTCGGAAGAAGATGCTATTATTTCTGACAGTTTGAATCACGCTTCGATTATTGACGGAGTTCGTTTGTGTAAAGCAGCTCGTTACCGTTATCAGAATAACGATATGGCTGATTTGGAAGAACAACTCAAAAAAGCCAATGCAGAAAACAGACGTTTTAAAATCATTGTTACAGATGGAGTGTTCTCAATGGACGGACTGGTTGCTCCATTAGATAAGATTTGTGATTTAGCAGACAAATATGACGCTTTGGTGATGGTTGATGAATGTCATGCAGCCGGATTTATTGGAGCAACCGGAAAAGGAACGCTTGAAGCAAAAGGTGTTATGGGACGTGTGGACATCATCACAGGAACTTTTGGAAAAGCTCTTGGAGGAGCCATGGGAGGATATACAACAGGCAAAAAAGAAATTATTGAGCTTTTAAGACAGCGTTCACGTCCGTATTTGTTTTCAAATTCCTTAGCACCGATGATTGTGGGAGCATCTATCAAAGTTTTTGATTTGTTAAAAGACTCTGCTTTAAGAGATAAATTGGAATGGAATACCAACTATTTTAAAGAAGGAATGAAAAAAGCCGGTTTTGACATCATTGACGGAGATTCTGCCATTGTTCCGGTAATGCTTTATGACGCTAAACTTTCGCAAACTATGGCAGACGAACTGCTAAAAGAAGGCATTTACGTCACCGGGTTTTTCTATCCTGTTGTGCCTAAAGACAAAGCAAGAATTCGTGTGCAACTTTCGGCAGCACACACCAGAGAGCACTTAGATAAAGCTATAAGTGCTTTTATTAAAGTCGGAAAAAAATTAGGAATTGGAGTTTGAACCCATAGTCCTATTCCTTAAAAATAAAACCCTTAACCGGGTCAAACAAATTTCGTGTTAGACGACAACTTTCTCAACAGCCGATTTATAAATTGGCTGTTGCTTTTTTAACTTTTGTTCCATTTACTAATTGAACTTATAATTTTTAAAAAGACTTGTGAGATTTTGTTTTATTAATAAATGTTGAATATCTTTGTTAGATTCGTTCTAAATAAAAAACAATGCTCTTGAGTCAGCTTAAAAAAGGAGAAAAAGCAGTTATCAAAAAATTTGATATACAGTCAATTCCTTTAAAACTTGTAGAATTGGGTTGCCTACCCGAAAACGAAGTAGAGCTTCTGCAGATTGCACCACTCGGATGCCCGTATTATTTCATCATAAACGACACCCGTGTGGCTATCCGAAAAGAAACTGCCAAACAAATCGAAGTCGAAAAACTGTAAAAACTCTATGAGTAATCCAATCTATATAGCTCTTGCAGGAAATCCGAATACCGGAAAAACCTCTTTGTTTAATACACTTACTGGTTTGCACCAAAAAACAGGAAACTATCCCGGAATTACCGTTGATAAAAAACAAGGTTCGTTTAGTCTGGAAAACGGACAAAAGGTAAGCGTCATTGATTTGCCCGGAACCTACAGCCTAAATCCGACTTCGGTTGACGAGAGTGTTGCCACGAAGCATCTTTTAGAAAAAAAACCTGACCTTGTAGTGGTTGTAGCAGAAGCCGAGAATCTCAAAAGAAACTTGCTTTTGTTTACTCAAATCAAAGATTTAGGACTTCCAACCCTATTGGTCATCAACATGGAAGACCAAATGCAAAAAAAGGGGATCTCCATAGATGTCGAAAGTTTGGAAAAACAGTTAGAAACAAAAATAATTCTGACCAGTACCCGAAAAAACAAAGGGATTTCCGAACTAAAAAATGCAATTTCGCAGTACGAAAACCTATCTCGAAAAACACTTTATTCCGAAGATGTTTCTTCGTACAAAAAATGGCTTTCGGACACCTACAGAGTAGGCTTTCAGGAAATTCAAGACAAAGAACAACAATCCAAAACCAAAAAAGAACAACACCAAGAAACAGTCAAACGATACCAATTTATTGGAAAAGTTCTGAAAGGAAATTACGCAATTGACAAATCAAAAGCTACGGATTTTGATTCAAAATTAGACAGAATTCTGACCCATAAAATTTTCGGATACCTGATTTTCTTCGGATTGTTGTTGCTGATGTTTCAGGCAATTTTCACTTGGTCGGCTCCGTTTATGGACTTTATAGATGAGAGTTTTGCAGGAATTTCGGAATATGTTACAGGACTTTTACCCGAAGGAAAACTCAACAACCTGATTAACGAAGGAGTCATTCCCGGAATTGGAGGGGTAGTTATTTTTGTGCCTCAAATTGCCATTTTATTTCTGTTCATAGCCTTTTTGGAAGAAACCGGATATATGTCGCGAGTGGTATTTTTGATGGACAAAATAATGCGAAGATTCGGACTCAGCGGAAAAAGCGTAGTACCTTTGATTTCAGGAAATGCCTGTGCTATTCCTGCTATTATGGCAACCCGAAATATCGAAGATTGGAAAGAACGACTTATTACTATTTTAGTTACTCCTTTTACGGTTTGTTCGGCACGATTACCCGTTTATACTATACTAATCGCACTGATTATTCCCGAGAAAATCGTCTTCGGATTTATCAATGCTCAGGCTTTAGCACTACTGGGAATGTATCTTTTAGGGATTGTTTTTGCTTTGGTCTCTTCTGTGATTCTGAGTAAAATCATCAAAATGAAAAGCAAATCATATTTTGTGGTTGAAATGCCTTCTTACAAGATGCCTTTGTTTAGAAATATATTTTATACTGTGGTCGAAAAAACCAAATCTTTTGTATTTAATGCCGGAAAAATCATTTTGGCAGTTTCAATTATTCTTTGGTTTTTGGCTTCACACGGAGGAAAGACATTCGATAGTGCAGAAGAAATCATAAGTGTAAAATTTGAAAACACCGAAATTTCGGAGGAAGAACTCAAAACTGAAATTGCTTCATTCCAAATCGAAAATTCTTATATTGGAATAATGGGAAAAACCATCGAACCAGTTATCAAACCTTTAGGATACGATTGGAAAATTGGAATTGCAATTATCACATCGTTTGCAGCTCGTGAGGTTTTTGTAGGAACATTAGCTACGATATATAGCGTTGAAGACCCAGAAGACGAGAGCACCATCAAATCAAGAATGGAAGCCGCTACTTTTGCTGATAGTGGAGAAAAAGTATTTACCTTGGCAACCGGAGTTTCGTTGTTGATGTTCTATGCCGTTGCTTTGCAATGTGTGGCCACTGTAGCAATTGTAAGACGAGAAACCAACTCGTGGAAATGGACAATAATTCAACTCGTCGGGATGGCAATTTTGGCGTATTTGTTTGCTTTTTTCGGATATACACTTTTTAAGTAAATATCATCTTCCTTCTTATAAAGAACTTAATTCGAAATGATTTTTGCCGAATCTTAAAAAAATGAGTAATTTTACAAAATAAATTTTTTGGAAATGAGTGCGGAAAAAGAAGCAAAACTAAAAGCGTTACAACTTACGCTCGACAAGTTAGATAAAACTTACGGAAAAGGAACCGTAATGAAATTAGGAGATAAAGCCGTTGAAGAGGTAGATACTATTCCCTCCGGATCATTAGGACTGGATTTGGCTTTGGGAGTAAACGGCTATCCGAGAGGAAGAGTAATTGAGATTTACGGACCTGAATCTTCGGGTAAAACTACACTCACACTTCACGCTATTGCAGAGGCTCAAAAAGCTGGAGGAATTGCTGCCTTTATTGATGCTGAACACGCTTTTGACAGAAATTACGCAAAAAAATTAGGAATAAATGTCGATGAACTGATTATTTCCCAACCCGATAACGGAGAGCAGGCTTTAGAGATTGCCGAAAATCTTATTCGCTCAGGAGCTATTGATATAGTGGTAATTGACTCGGTTGCGGCACTTACTCCCAAAAGTGAAATTGAAGGAGAAATGGGAGATTCTAAAATGGGTTTACACGCCCGTTTGATGTCTCAGGCACTCCGAAAACTAACGGGAGCCATCAGCAAAACCAACTGTACCGTATTTTTTATCAACCAGCTTCGTGATAAAATCGGGGTAGTGTTTGGAAATCCGGAAACTACAACAGGAGGTAACGCTCTTAAATTTTACGCTTCGGTTCGTATCGACATCAGAAAATCTACCGCTATTAAAGACGGAGAAAACGTAATCGGAAACAGAACCAAAGTAAAAATCATCAAAAATAAAGTTGCCCCTCCTTTCAGAACAGCCGAATTTGATATTATGTACGGAGAAGGAGTTTCTAAAACAGGAGAGGTTCTCGATTTGGGCGTAGAGTTTGAAATCATCAAAAAAAGTGGTTCGTGGTTCAGTTATGGCGACACCAAACTCGGGCAAGGAAGAGATGCCGTGAAGCAAGTTATTAAAGACAACCCTGAATTGATGGAAGAACTCGAAGAAAAAATCAAGGAGAAAATTAAAGAAAAAGAAGCGTAAAAATTAAACCCGAAATTCTCGGGTTTTTTCTTTTTTACAAACTTTGAGTATCTCAATTTCGAAATATAATTTTATTGAATTTTGTACGCCATATAATTCGAAATTTTTTATAAAAGTTAAAATCTGAAACGCAATGAATAAAGAACAAAAACTCCAAGCCTTATCTCGACTTTTGGACATTATGGATGATTTAAGAGCAAAATGTCCGTGGGATAAAAAACAGACACTTCAGTCGCTTCGCTACCTAACTATCGAAGAAACCTACGAACTCGGAGATGCCATCATCGAGAACAATATGCAGGAGATTAAAAAAGAATTGGGGGATTTGCTGTTGCACATTGTTTTTTATTCAAAAATAGGCTCTGAAACAGGAGATTTTGATTTTGCAGATGTAGCTAACGGAATTTGCGAAAAACTCATTCACAGGCATCCTCACATTTATGGAGATGTAAAAGTCGAAAACGAAGAAGATGTCAAACGAAACTGGGAAAAACTAAAACTCAAAGAAGGCCGGAAATCGGTTTTGGAAGGTGTGCCTAACGGACTTCCTGCCATAGTCAAAGCCAATCGGATTCAGGAAAAAGTAAAGGCAGTTGGTTTTGATTGGGAAGAACCACATCAGGTTTGGGAAAAAGTTCAGGAAGAACTCAACGAACTCCAAAGCGAAGTAAAAAATAAAAATCAAGAAAAAGTACAGCAAGAATTTGGAGATGTGTTGTTTTCGATGATAAATTATGCTCGTTTCCTCAATGTTAATCCTGAAGATGCTCTGGAACAAACTAATAAAAAATTCATCAAAAGATTTAAATATCTGGAAGAAAAATCCAATGAAATAGGCAAACCCCTCTCAGAGATGACCTTAGCCGAAATGGATGTATATTGGAACGAAGCGAAGAAGTTATAAGTCTTGTTAAACTCAAAATCTATTTACCAAAACTGAAAAACTTTTTGTACCAAGGTTTTTTTTCTTCTTCTATGCCGTATCCATAGCCATAACCATAGCCAAACCCATAACCTTTTCTCGAATAAGTGTCGTTTAAAAGCACAGACATATTCGGGAGTTTTTTCTCTTTATACAACTTTTGCGGAATATGAAGCATACGTTTATCAAGATAGTTTTCTCGTATAACATATACAAATGCGTCTGCATTTTGAGCAATCAACAATGTGTCTGTTACTAAACTTACTGGAGCAGTATCTACTATAATATAATCAAACTTTGCTTTAAGGTATTCGAACATTTCTGCTATTTTCGTACTCATCAGTAATTCTGCTGGATTTGGAGGTATAATTCCCGGAGGCATAACATAAAACTCCTTGTACCCTTCTTGTTTTACGATTATCGAGTCTAAATCTACATCGTTTGAAGCCAGATAAGAAGTAAGCCCTTTAGAGGGTAGTTTCAAATAATCTGATAACTTCGGGTTACGGATGTCCATACCTATGAGTAATGTTTTCTTGCCCGATAAAGCAAAGGTTCCGGCAAGATTAACAGCGACAAAAGTCTTTCCTTCTTTCGGGAGTGTTGAAGTTATAAAGACGGTCTTTGCCCGATCTTTAGGCACCTGACTCAAAATAAACTCCATATTGGTTCTGATAATTCTTAGTGCTTCTGCCGACCCAGAACGACTTTCGGGTTTGATGATTTCTTCATTAGATTCCGAATGAGGAACATCTCCCAAGAATGGTACTGTTAAAAGTTTTTCAACATCAAAACGACTTTTGACCTTAGTATCCATTAGGTTTATAAGATAGATGATTGCAAAAGGAATTAGAATTCCTAAAACAAGAGCAGCCAAATATATCATATTTCTTTTTGGAGAAACCGGAGCATCTGATGACTGGGCATAATCTATAATTTTCGCGTTAGGAGCCGTAGCCACGATGGATATTTCGGTTTCTTCTCTTTTTTGGAGAAGGTACAAATAAAGTGCATTTTTTACTCCTTGTTGCCTTCCGATGCCTTTAAATTCTTTTTCTAAGGTAGGAATAGAACCGATTCTACCACTTAAACTGCCTCTTTGTTTATTAATTTCGGCTCTTGTTATCAGCAAATTAGACTTCAATTGTGTCAAATTACCTCTGATTGCCTTTTTGTAAGCTTCTATTTGCAGGTCAAGTTGTTTTATCTTGCTGTTTTCCGGTCCTGCACTTCGAGCTAAACTGTTTCTGTACAATATTTGACGGTTGTGTTCTTCAATGGCAGTAGCCAAAGAAGGGTCAGAGGTCAGGGCATCTAACATCGGAAAAGATTTTCCCTTTGTGTCTTCGTCTATAAAACCGGTAATAACATTGTCAATAATCTCTATTCGGTTGTTGATGTCAATATATTTTTTTTCAAATTCGCTGGCATTTTCAACCCATACTTTTGTTTCTGTAAGTATATCGGTAATTCTATTTTCTTTTTTGAACTTTTCGGCTTCACTTTCTACTTCTTCTAATTCATCAGCTAATACATCAAGTCTTTTGGAAAGAAATTCTAATGTGTTTTCTGAAACAAAACGTCTGTCTGCAATTCCTTCGGAATTATAAAGTTCTACCAAAGTATTAAGATAATCCTCTGCTTTTTCTTTATTGGAATGAAGCATAGTGAGCTCTAAAACACTGGTGTATTTTCCTAAAGGGTTAATTTGCATCTGTGCTCTGTACGACTGAGCCGTTTTTTTGATTGATTGAAGAATGATTGTTATGTTAAATCCTTCGTTAGGAAAATTCTCCTTGTCTTTATTGATTACGAATTTCCCTAAATTGTTCACTATAGTATCTCCGTATTTATATTCGTCTATCTTCTTTTCTTGGAAAAACAAATGATAATTATTATTGTCAATTCCTTTTACTTCAAGCCTTAAAGAAGTATAGAGTTTAGATTCTTCGGTTAAATCAACGACATCGATATTAACAGGGGAGTTTTTATATAAATCAGACGATTTGATTTTTCCGTCTTTAAGATATGAAATATTCAGTTGGAGTTTTTCGACTACTTTTTCGGACAGCGTTCTCGAACGCAATATTTCCATCTCGTTTTCTGCATTGTCTTTGGTTCCTTTTAACACACCTAAATCTGAAAAAACAGAAAGTTCATTTGCTGCACCTCCTCTATATTCATCTTTAAGCATTATTACAGAAGTAGCCTTGTAAACTGGAGTAGAATATCTTAAAAATAGATACGCTCCAACCAACATCAAAAACACTCCTAAAGCAAACCATTTCCAATGAATAAGGTAAAGTTCTATCTGTTCTCTCAGATTAATGCTTTCTGTTTTATCCTCGTCAAAATATTGTTCTTTCAGGTTTTTATCCATAGGTAAATTTATCTTGATATTACAACGATTACAGATACTACAGAGGTAAGCACCGACAAAGCCGACAATATCACAGAAATGTTGGGACCTACAGCCGAAGAGTTAACCTTTGTTTTATTGGGCTCGACATAAACGACATCATTCGGAGCCAAATAATAAAACTCGGAACTCATAAAATCTGGGCTTGTAATATTCACTCTGTTAGAAGTTATCTTTCCTTCTTTTTCTCTAATAATCAAAATATTATCTCTTCTTCCGTAAATGGTTAAATCTCCTGACATGCTCAATGCTTGTAAAAGAGTTATCCTTTCAGAGTTTATATTATGAGTTCCCGGTCTGGCAACCTCTCCTTGAACAGATACTTTAAAGTTCAAAATACGCATATTTATGGTAGCATCAGCAATATGTGGTTTTATGAGTTCTGTAAGTGTATTGATGGCTTGAGGTCTTGTAAGACCTCCTATTTTTATCTCTCCAATAACAGGGAAAACAATAAATCCGTTTTTGTCTATAAGGTAAGTTTGTAGTCGATTACCTGTACCTGCTGATTCGTCAGATGATTGAAATCCTACTAATCTGGAATTAAAGTCGTTTGCGAGTTCCGGTCTTTCAGAATTTACAATAATGCTGAGCAAATCGTCTGGCTGTAGTATGGGCTCGTAAGAAGTGGTTGTCTGTGTTTGATGATTATCGACATCCATAAGATAAACTACTTTTTCTCTGGAAGCACAAGAGCTTAAAACCAAAACCGACAACAGGAAACCAAAAGTAAAAATCTTTTTTTTGCTATTTTTCATTATATTCATTAAATTTTGAAAACTGCTCAATAGGACGCAAAAGTACTTTTTTTCTGTTATAGTTTCTAAATAAATTATTTAAAAATATGTTAGGTGGAAACAATAGGAGGTTTGCAACACAAAAAAAATAATATTTTGTCATAAAATTCTTTAATTTATCTTGTCTAGTTCCTGATAAACAGAATTCATACTTTTGAACTCAGGGACTATATTTTTCATTGCAATAACCACACTTTCTTTTTCAAAAGCTGCAGCTTTTGAAATCAGGTCGTCGATTTTAGCTGCTAACATATCGTAATCATCGCAATATTCTTGTGCAATCATTATTTTGTCGTGATATGTATTCATTGTTTTTGCCGAATCATTTAAGAGTTCTTCGTATAGTTTTTCTCCTTTACGGAGTCCTATTATTTTTATTTCAATGTCTCTGTCAGGGATAAATCCGGCTAACTTTATCATTTTTCTGGCTAAATCAATAATTTTGACAGGTTTTCCCATATCAAAAATAAAAATTTCTCCTCCTTCACCCATAGCTCCTGCTTCAAGTACTAACTGACAGGCTTCGGGTATAGTCATAAAGTATCTTATAATATCCGGGTGGGTTATGGTTATTGGCCCTCCTTCTTCTATTTGCTTTGAAAATAACGGGACAACAGAACCGTTAGAACCTAATACATTTCCAAATCGGGTTGTGATATATTTTGTAAAGTTTCTTTTGTTCTCTGCTTTTATTTTAAAAAACAATGACTGAACATATTTTTCGGCAATTCTCTTAGATGCCCCCATCACATTACTCGGATTAACCGCCTTGTCGGTAGAAACCATCACAAATTTCCCTACATTGTATTTGTTAGATAAATCTGCAACTATTTTTGTTCCCAAAACATTAGTATAAATTGCCTGACAAGGAGCTTCTTCCATCAACGGAACGTGTTTATAAGCAGCTGCGTGATAGACCACATCCGGCAGATGCTCATTAAACACTTTGTCCATTATGTTTTGATATCGTATATCTGCAATAATAGAACAGATTTTAGACGAAAAGCCTGCTTTGGATAGTTCCAAACACAAATTGTGTAGCGGTGTTTCTGCCTGGTCAAGCATGATTACTTTTTTGGGAGAGAAGTTCAAAACCTGCCAAACTATCTCGCTTCCGATAGAACCTGCTGCTCCTGTAATAAGAATTGTTTTGCCTTTTAGCTGGTTCGAAATGCTATTGTTATCCAATACTATAGGTTTACGCTCAAGCAAATCCTGAATCTGAAAACTCTTTATTTTTTTGGATATTTCTTTTTGATTTTCCCAGTCGGTAATAAAGGGAACTGAATATACTCTATAATTGTACTCCAAACAATTATCAACAATAGAAACCTGAGTTTCTTTTGACAAGGACTTATCTGCAATGATCAAAGCCTCTGCTCCATTGGCACGCATTATGACAGATACTTTTTTGTTGTGAAAAAATATAGGCAAATCCAAAATTCTCTTTGATGTGGTTTTCTGGCTGTATTTATCAATAAAACCTACTAACTTAAAACGAGATGGGGTTTCCGAACGCAGTGCATTTGCCACAGAAATCGCATTGGCATCAGCTCCATATATCATTACTTTTACCTGATTTTTATTTCCGTTTTCAGAAATATACTTATCATACGTTTGTTTAACAATTAATCTGTAAATAAATAATCCTGAGAAAGAAAATCCGACATTTATAATAAGTCCTATGGTCAAAAACAAGAAGTCTTTCGTTATCAGGTAAAAAAGAAAGTTTATGGTCAAAAAAACAATAAATGCAGCTGTTTGAGAAAAAAGAATCTTAATAGCATCTACATAAGAAGAATACCTCACAATACCTGAGTATATTCTGAATAATCGGAAAAACAACAGATTAATAAACAAATACGCAAAAACCCCTTGCAATATGTATTCCTTAAATATATAATGTTCATCAAACTGTCTTAAAATAATGTATGTTAAAAACACTGACAAGCATACAACAATAGTATCTATACACAAAATAATCCAACGAGGCAGATAACCCAAGTTCTTCAGGGTTTTACTCAGCCTTTCTGCAATATGAGTATAGATAATGTTCTCTGATTGTTCTTTATTGGTATTTTTTCTCATACAAACGGCATATATTTAGGACTTACTCAACGAAGATATAAAAAAAATTTAAGAGACTCTAAAAAAATCGTTAAACACAGCAGTTATTCTCTCTTTGTCTCTTTCAGATAGATTCGAGCCTGAAGGCAAGCACAACCCTTTTTGGAATAATGTTTCTGAAATATTTCCTCCATAATACGGAAACATTTCAAAGACAGGCTGCAAATGCATCGGTTTCCAAAGCGGACGGCTTTCTATATTTTCACTTTCCAGAAGTAATCTTAGTTTTTCACGTGACTCATACGAATCCATGACAATGCAAGACAGCCAATGATTGGAGTAAAAATCATCTCTCGGTTCGGAAAACACAATTACGTTCTCTATATTTTTAAAATAAGTTTCATAAAAACTGTGCATCGCTCTTCGCAAACCAACATGGTGATCTAATACCTCCATTTGTCCTCTTCCGATTCCGGCACAAATATTACTCATTCTGTAATTATACCCGACCTCGCTATGTTGATAATGTGGAGCATTGTCTCTGGCTTGAGTAGACAAAAAAACTGCTTTGTCTTTCAATTCTTTAGATCGCGTAACAATTGCTCCTCCTCCCGAAGTAGTTATAATTTTATTTCCGTTAAACGAAAGCACTCCAATATCTCCTATCGTTCCACATTTTTGCCCTTTGTAAGTACTACCTAATGCCTCTGCAGCATCTTCGAGGATTGGAATTTCATATTTATCAGCAATTTCTCGTATTTCATAAGCTTTAAAGGGCATACCGTATAAATGAACAGCAATAATAGCTTTTGGTTTTTTCCCTTTAACAATACAATCTTTTATAGCTTCTTCTAAAGATACAGGACACATATTCCACGTATCAGATTCGCTATCCACAAACACAGGTGTTGCTCCGAGATACATAATAGGGTTTGCAGAAGCAGAAAAGGTCATACTTTGGCAAATTACCTCATCTCCTCTTTCCACTCCCAAAAGAATAAGTCCCAAATGCAAAGCAGCAGTACCTGAACTCAAAGCTCCTACAAACACATTGTCTTGTAGGTATTTTCCTAAATCTTCTTCAAAGCCGTTTACATTAGGCCCCAAAGGTGCTACCCAATTGCTATCAAAGGCCTCTTGTACATATTTTTGTTCACCTCCTCCAAGATGAGGAGAGGAAAGCCATATCTTATTGTCCACAGGTTGTATTTTTTTGCAAATGTATAACATATTTTTATGAATTTAACTTTTTAACGAATTCTACTTTGACGGGTTCAATCAAATTTCCGATTTTTGCAAAAAAACAATTTAAATTATGCTTGGTTTAAAACTTCCGACAGACCCACGTTGGGCTAAAATTGCCGAAGGAAACATCGAAGAAATTTTAACAGATCACGCTTGGTGCGAACAAAAAGCTGCTACCAATGCAATTATGCTTATCATCAATAACTCCGAATTAGACGATTTAGTAAGCGAAATGACAAACATTGCAATTGAGGAGATGCAACACTTTAAAATGGTTCATGATATCATCAAAAAGCGAGGCTATACGTTTGGTAGAGAACGCAAAGATGATTATGTAAACGAATTAATGAAATTTCTTAAAAAAAACGGAACTCGAAACCAATCGTTTATTGACCGATTGCTCTTTGCGGCAATGATTGAAGCCCGTAGTTGCGAAAGGTTTCGGGTATTGTCTCAAAACATCAAAGATGAAAAATTAGCCGAGTTCTATCACGAGCTAATGGTCTCTGAGGCAAATCATTATACCACCTTTTTAAGCTTTGCCCGAAAATACTCAACCGATGTGAATGTGGAAAAACGCTGGAAAGAATGGTTAGACTATGAAGCATCTATTATCCAGAATTACGGAACAAAAGAATCTATTCACGGGTAATTTTCTGTCAAATTCTACAAGTCATATATTCGATATTTTATAGAGGAATTTTATGTATTTTTGCAGAATAAACGGATACTTTAATAATGCTGAAACAACATTTACAACTCAAACTTTCACAAAAGCTGTCTCCTCAACAGATTCAACTGATGAAACTCATTCAGTTGCCCACACAGGCTTTTGAACAACGCTTGAAAGAGGAAATGATAGAAAATCCTGCCTTAGAATCAGGAAAAGAAGACGAGTTTGAATCGCCCGATTACGAAGCCTCAGAAGATGATTATGATGACTATGACAATGAGAGAATCGAAACGGAAGACATCAATATTGATGAGTATTTAAGTAATGATGAAACTCCCGACTATAAGCTCCACAGCAATAATTACAGCAGTGATGACGAAGAACGTGAAGTTCCAATTGTAGCTCAGGTAAGCTTTCATCAGGATTTGCTTCATCAGTTGAATACTTTTATCTTATCTGATACCGAAAGAGAAATTGCTGAATTTTTGGTCGGAAGTATTGACGAGATGGGTTATATCAGACGCTCTATTCAAGATTTGGTTGACGATATGGCATTTACACAGGGTATCTACACCGAAGAAAAAACCGTTGAAAAAATCTTACAAACCGTTCAGGAATTAGAACCCGCAGGAGTTGGAGCAAGAGATTTACAAGAATGTTTGATTTTACAGTTAAAACGTAAAACGCCTTCCGATTCTGTCGAAATGGCTCTTGATATTATCGAAAATCAATTTGATGCTTTTACTAAAAAACACTACGACAAGTTACTTCAAAAATACGCAACCTCGCAAGAACAGCTTCGCAAGGCGATTGACGAAATCGAAAGGTTGAATCCAAAACCCGGAGGTTCTTTTGCCGGAAGCAACAAAATGATAGAACACATTGTTCCTGATTTTACCATCAGAATTACTGACGGAGAATTAGAACTTTCACTAAACGGAAGAAACGCTCCTTCGTTGCACATTTCCAAAGACTATCAAGAAATGCTTCAGACTTACAAAGACTCGAAAGATAAATCGGGTACACAAAAAGATGCTGTCCAGTTTATCAAACAAAAACTCGATTCTGCCAAATGGTTTATTGACGCAATAAAACAACGTCAGGAAACACTTTTTGTAACAATGAATGCCATTATGCACTATCAGCAAGAATACTTTTTGGAAGGAGACGAAACCAAACTCAAACCGATGATTCTGAAAGATATTGCAGATATGATCGGACTTGATATTTCAACCGTTTCGAGAGTGGCAAACAGCAAATACGTCGAAACTCCATACGGAACAAAACTCCTAAAAGATTTTTTCTCGGAATCAATGAAAAACGATCAAGGAGAAGATGTTTCAACCATTGAAATTAAAAAAATCCTGCAAAACATAATCGAAGAGGAAAACAAACAAAAACCTTACCCTGACGATAAATTAGCCGAAATCTTAAAAGAAAAAGGCTATCCAATTGCACGAAGAACTATTGCAAAATACAGGGAACAACTTGATATTCCGGTAGCAAGAATGAGAAAGAAAATATAAAATGTTTACTATTTTTTAAAAAACAGTCTGACAAATTTTCTTTTTGAAACCAATTACGATATATTTGTAGCTTGAACAATTAACAGATTATGAAAATGAAATTTATAGTATCGAGTTCTCTTTTACTAAAACAATTACAAGTGCTGAGCGGAGTTGTAAACACCAATAACACAATTCCTATTTTAGACCACTTTTTGTTTGAGCTTGACAACAAAGAGCTTACGGTTACGGCTTCTGACCTTGAAACAACAACGTCTGCCGTGTTAGAAATTGACTCTGACAACAAAGGAAGTATTGCCATTCCTGCACGTTTGCTTTTGGAAACACTTAAAACTTTTGCCGAACAACCACTTACTTTTACTGTTGAAGATAACAATACTATCGAGATCAGCTCTTCATCAGGAAAATATGCCTTAGCTTATGCCAATGCAGAAGAATTCCCAAAAGCAGCTTCGCTACAAGATGCCTCTAAAACCGTTGTTCTTGCAGAGGTTTTAGCAACAGCAATAAGCAAAACGATTTTTGCAGCAGGAAATGACGATTTGCGCCCTGTGATGTCGGGAGTTTTCTTCCAGTTTACAACCGAAGGACTTATTTTCGTAGCTACCGATGCTCACAAACTGGTTAAATATTCTCGTACAGATGTCAAAGCAGACCAAACCGCTGAGTTCATTATGCCTAAAAAACCGCTGAATATCTTAAAAAACATCTTGGCCGTTTCAGATGCTGAAGTTACTGTTGAATACAACGATTCGAATGCCGTTTTCTCGTTTGATAACTATACATTGACTTGTCGCTTAATTGACGGAAAATACCCAAATTACGAAGCGGTAATCCCAAAAGAAAACCCAAACAAACTCTTGATAAACAGAACTTTGTTTTTAAACTCCGTACGAAGAATCTCAATATTTTCGAGCAAAACAACTCATCAGATTCGCTTGAAAATGGCAGGAACCGAATTGAACATTTCGGCAGAGGATTTAGACTACTCGAACAAAGCAGACGAAAGACTCACTTGCGATTATCAAGGAGATGATTTAGAAATCGGATTCAATTCCCGTTTCTTGTCAGAGATGCTTACCAATTTAGAAAGTGATGAAATTTCTCTTGAAATGTCTTTGCCGAACAGAGCCGGAGTTCTTACTCCTGTCGATGGATTGAGCGATGGAGAAACAGTTACGATGCTTGTAATGCCTGTAATGCTTAATAGCTAAACCAAGCCTTACAAAACCATCAGATTACAGCCTCTGATATCGGAATTATCAAAACGACCTAACACTTCAAAACTGTTATTATCGTATTTTTTGCCTAAATCCTGAGTGGCAATAAAACTGCACGAATTGAAGTTAGCAAGGTCAATGACATTAATTCCCCCTGTTTTTCCGTTTTTTACCAAAGTAAGAGCGTCTTCGGTATCTCTTATCAGAATCTGCATCCAAGGTGGAGTTTCAAAAAATCCGCCTCCTGTAGAATATGCCTGAGACAAAAGCTCGGTCATTCCATATTCAGAATGAATAGACGAAACGCCAAACCCGTTTTGTAAGATTTGATGTAATTCTTCCCTAATCACTTCCTTTCGCTTACCCTTCATCCCTCCTGTTTCCATAACAAGTGTATTTTTTAATTTAAACTTATGATTTTCAGTCAAATTCAAAAGAGCGTACGTAACCCCGATAAGCAGTATATTTTGCCCTGAATGATCAAGAGAAATGAGTTTTTCAGCAAGTTCTTCATAGTTGTGAAGGTAAAAACCACTTTCGGGATGATTACTTTTTCTGATTAAATCTTCTACCATATATATCAGTGAAGAATCGGTTCTCTCAAGATAAGACGGAAGCAAAGCCAGAACGGCATAATTCTCTATATTTCCATAAAACGAAGCAAAACCTTGCAAATACGATTGCTCGTATATCGAAACATCGGTTATAAAATGTGAACTCGTATTTTTTGAGGTAGTTCCGCTACTTGTAAAAATGATTTCAACAGGATTTTTGGAGGAAAGTATTTTGTGGGATTTAAAAAATTCGATAGGCAAAAACGGAATTTTATCTAATGTTTTCACTTGGTTAGCATCAACTTTCAGTAAATCACAAAACTCCTGGTAAACAAGATTATTTTCGTACTGAAAACGAAAAACTTTAAGAGCTGTTTTTACAAACTCCTTATTGTTTTTTATCGAAAAAATATTTTTCGCATTCATTTGGCAAAGATAGTTTTTTGTACTGGCTTTTTGTGAGTCGAAGTTTACAAATCAAATGTAATCTTATTTCTTGAACACCTGACTATTTAGAACGAATAAAAATTACATTTGGTCATTTGCTTATTACAAGCGTTTTTTTGCCATATTGACAATCGTACGTATATTTGTAAAATTAGAAATTTTTATAATGGAATCTACTCAAATTGACTTTATCCCAATCTTAATGCAACTTGGCTTAGCTGCTGGTTTTGTTGGAGCTACTATACTTGTTTCCAGTTTTTTAGGACCTAAAAGATCTTCCAAAAACAAAGACAAAAACTTCGAAAGCGGGATTGAGTCTATCGGAAATGCCCGAACTCCGTTTAGCGTGAAATATTTCTTAGTCGCTATTTTGTTCGTTCTTTTTGATATCGAGGTGATTTTTATGTACCCTTGGGCTGTAAATTTTAGAGAAATGGGTACAGATGGTTTATGGAAAATGGGAGTTTTCTTAGTGATTGTAGTGATTGGTTTGCTCTACGAAATGAAACGAAGAGCACTGGATTTAGAAGACTAATTTTATAATTTTAAAAAAGAAAAAAGTGAGCAATTCATCAAAAATTAATAAAGCAAAGGCGCCTCAAGGAATTGAAGGACCTGGATTTTTTGCTACAAAACTAAGTGATGTAGTGGGGCTTGCTCGTGCGAATTCGCTTTGGCCTTTACCTTTTGCGACTTCTTGTTGCGGAATCGAATATATGGCAACCATGGGTTCTACTTACGATTTAGGTCGTTTTGGAGCAGAAAGAATGAGTTTTTCACCTCGTCAGGCTGATATGTTGCTAGTTATGGGAACAATTTCTAAAAAAATTGCTCCAATTCTTAGACAAGTATATGAGCAAATGGCAGAACCAAGATGGGTGATTGCCGTTGGAGCTTGCGCTTCATCAGGTGGAATTTTTGACACTTATTCTGTTTTACAAGGTATTGACAAGGTAATTCCGGTTGATGTTTACGTTCCGGGTTGTCCTCCAAGACCAGAGCAAATTCTTGACGGAATCTTAAAACTACAAGAAATTGTGAAAAACGAAGATGTAAAACGTCGTAGTTCTGAAGAATATCAAAAATTATTGGAATCTTATAAGATTGAGTAATGGCATTAACAGCTGAAAAAATAGTAGAAAGACTAGAATCACAATTTGAAGGAAGCGTTGCAAATTTCAGATATGAAATCGACCAAATTCTTTCATTTGATGTAGTTGCTTCAAAGAATTTTGAAGTAATGAAGTTTTTGAAAGAAGATTCTGAACTTCGATTTAATTTTTTAACCGATGTTTGTGGTGTTCACTATCCTGATTTTCCGGAAGGAGAAAAGTTTGCCGTGGTTTATCACATGCACAACTGGATTGACAACGTGAGAATCCGCTTTAAATGCTTCTTAAACGGAACCAATCCGGAGATTGATTCGGTTGTAGATTTGTTCGTAGGAGCCAACTGGCAAGAAAGAGAAACGTATGACTTTTACGGAATCAAATTCAAAGGACACCCTCAGCTAAAACGCATTTTGAATATGGACGAAATGACGGTATTTCCGCTTCGAAAAGAATATCCGATGGAGGATATGAATAGAACCGATAAAGACGATCGTTTCTTCGGAAGAGTTAAATAATCACACACTTAAAGGATTATTCTAATGAATAAAATTATAGAAACATCTGAAGATTTACTTATAAATCCAGAGATTCGATATAGTGAGAAAATCAAAAAATTCCAAAAGGAAGAAGGCGATGACAGAGAATTTTCTGTACTGAACTTAGGCCCTTCGCATCCTGCGACACACGGAATTTTCCAAAACGTCCTTTTGATGGACGGAGAACGAGTAATCGAAGGAGAGTCAACCGTGGGTTACATTCACCGTGCCTTCGAAAAAATTGCTGAAAACAGACCTTTCTATCAAATCAACACCCTCACAGACCGACTCAACTATTGTTCTTCACCTATCAACAATATGGGATGGTGGATGACTGTTGAAAAAGCTCTAGGAATCGAAATCCCGAAACGTGTTCAGTATATGAGAGTTATCGTGATGGAATTGGCTAGAATTGCTGACCACATCATCTGCAACTCGGTTTTGGGTGTAGATACAGGAGCACTTACCGGATTTTTATATGTGTTTCAATACAGAGAAAGAATTTACGAAATATACGAAGAAATCTGTGGAGCACGACTAACAACCAATATGGGTCGTATCGGAGGTTTTGAAAGAGATTGGAGCGAAACAGCTTGGAAAAAATTAGACCAATTCTTAGAGGAATTCCCTAAAGTTTGGGCTGAGTTTGAAGGTATGCTTTCTCGTAACCGCATTTTTATGGATAGAACAGTTGGTGCAGGACCAATAGGAGCTGTTCGAGCTATGGAATACGGATTTACAGGGCCAAATCTTAGAGCTGCAGGAATTGACTATGATGTGAGAATTGCTACTCCTTATTCTTCTTATGAAGATTTCGATTTCAAAGTTCCTGTTGGTAAAACCGGAGATTGCTATGACAGATTCTGTGTGAGAAATGCCGAAATCTGGGAAAGCTTGAGTATCATTCGTCAAGCTTTAGAAAAAATGCCAAAAGAAGGTGGTTTTCACGCTGATGTTCCTGAATATTATTTACCTCCAAAAGAAGATGTATACAACAATATGGAGGCACTTATCTACCATTTTAAAATCGTAATGGGAGAAGTTCCCGTTCGTGTTGGAGAAGTGTATCATGCTGTTGAAGGAGGGAACGGAGAACTTGGTTTCTACCTAATTACAGACGGAAGCCGAACACCATACAGACTGCATTTCAGAAGACCTTGCTTTATCTATTATCAGGCATATACCGAAATTATTAAAGGTTCGTTGTTTTCTGATGCACTCATCACAATGGCAAGTATGAACATTATTGCAGGAGAATTAGACGCTTAAAAGAATATGAAACGAATCATAATCCTTTTTTTTGCTTTAGGTTCAATTTTGACTTACTCACAAGATAAGTTCAAAGAAGTTTTTACGGATTTACGTACCGTTGAAATAGCTAAAATAGAAAAAGGGTTGGTTCAAGTAACGATAGATAAAGAGAGTTTGATAGAAACTATAAATCATCACTTTTCTAACGAGAAAAATTATTTTACCGATGTAGAACTCAAAATGGAAGAAGTAGAAAAAAGAATCGTGTATTATCTTTATTTTTCTTCTTCTTTGTTGAATAGAAATTTAGCAACGTTTTTAGATATTGAGAATAATAAACTGAAATTACGTACAGAAGACAAAGTAATGATTAGATTGACCTCTTGCCAAGGTATTGATATCTGCTACCCAAGAGCTATGATTAACCCTGAAACAGATAAGTTCTTTTTCAGTTGTAGAGAGTTTATTGGTTGTGTGGATGAAGAAACAGCCCAGAAAGAACCTTGCACAAGTTCTGGTTCAGCTATTTTTTATGAATAAATAAAAGAGAAAAATGGAAATCTCAACAATAAAACAAGAAATAAATATGAGCGATGAATTGATGGCTCGCATCAACGAATTGCTTTCACATTATCCAGCAGATAAGAAGAAGTCGGCTTTACTGCCTGTATTGCACGCTGTTCAAGATGCACACGATCATTGGTTGAGTGTCGAGCTTATGGATAAAGTAGCTGAAATTCTTGAAATTCAACCTATCGAAGTATATGAAGTAGTAACTTTCTATACGATGTATGCTCAAAAGCCAAGAGGAAAATATCCGTTGGAGTTTTGTAGAACGTCGTGTTGTATGCTTCGTGGAGCAGAAGATATGATGGATTATACTTGTCAAAAATTAGGTGTAAAAGAAAACGAAGTAACTGCAGACGGAATGTTTTCGGTTCACGGAGTTGAGTGTCTGGGTGCTTGTGGATATGCTCCAATGTTGCAATTGGGTGATTTTAATCACGAACATCTTACAAAAGAAAAAATTGATCAGTTGATTGAAGACTGCAGAGCAGGAAAAATCAATTTAGTATAATTTCGGAGTTATGGCAAGAAAGATATTACTTGAAAAAACAGGAATTGAAGGAATTCGTTCGTACGAGGTTTATCGTAAAAACGGAGGTTATGCTTCTGTAGAAAAAGCTCTGAAAATGACTCCGGACGAAATCGTTGAAGAGGTTAAAAAATCAGGAATGAGAGGTCGTGGTGGAGCCGGTTTCCCTATGGGAATGAAGTGGAGCTTCATCGACAAAAAATCAGGAAAACCACGTCACTTGGTTTGCAATGCCGATGAATCTGAACCGGGAACCTTCAAAGACCGTTATTTAATGGAGCACATTCCTCACTTATTGATTGAGGGAATGATTGCTTCAAGTTATGCATTAGAAGCTAACCTTTCGTATATCTACATTCGTGGAGAATATATGTGGGTTTTCAAAATATTAGAAAAAGCCATCAAAGAAGCCTATGCTGCTGGATGGTTAGGAAAAAACATTCAAGGTTCAGGTTTTGATTTAGATTTGTATGTTCACTGTGGTGCAGGAGCTTACATTTGTGGAGAAGAAACCGCTCTTATCGAGTCTCTTGAGGGAAAACGCGGAAATCCGAGAATGAAACCACCTTTCCCTGCTGTTAGCGGACTTTGGGCAGAGCCAACCGTGGTTAACAACGTAGAATCCATCTCGAATGTGCCTTGGATTATCCTAAATTCAGGTGATGAATATGCTAAAATCGGCATCGGACGTTCAACTGGAACGAAACTAATTTCTGCTTCAGGGCATTGTAAAAATCCGGGCGTTTACGAAATCGAACTAGGTTTATCAGTGGATGAATTTATGAATTCTGACGAATATTTAGGTGGTATGATGGATAGTCGTCCGCTTAAAGCCCTTATTCCTGGAGGTTCGTCGGTACCAATTTTACCAGAACATTTAATCTTCAAAACAGCCAACGGTGAAGATCGTTTGATGACTTATGAATCACTTTCTGACGGAGGATTTGCCACAGGTTCGATGCTGGGTTCAGGAGGATTTATCGTATATAATGATACCGCTTGTATCGTAAGAAATACGTGGAATTTCTCTCGTTTCTACCACCACGAAAGTTGTGGTCAATGTTCGCCTTGTCGTGAAGGAACCGGATGGATGGAAAAAGTATTGCACCGTATCGAAACCGGACACGGAACCGAAGCGGATATTGAACTACTTTGGAGTATTCAATCAAAAATTGAAGGAAACACAATTTGCCCGTTAGGAGATGCTGCTGCTTGGCCAGTTGCTGCTGCTATCAGACACTTTAGAGAAGAATTTGAATACCATATTCGTTTCCCAGAAAAAATTAAAAACAGAGACCATTTTGTAAATGAGCCAATGTCTAGAGTGAGACATTTGATTCAAGGGCAAATGGTATAAGAATAGTTTAAAGTTCAAAGTTTAATGTTTAAAGTCCTGAAACTTGAAACCTTAAACTTCAAACAACATAAAAAATGAAAGTAACAATAGACGGACAAACAATAGAAGTAGAACCAGGAACAACCATCCTGCAAGCTGCTCGTATGATGGGAGGAGAATCGGTTCCTCCTGCAATGTGCTACTATTCTAAACTCCAAAATACGGGAGGTAATTGTCGTGCTTGTTTGGTAGAAGTATCAAAAGGTAGTGATGCAGACCCACGTCCGATGCCAAAAGTGATGCCTTCGTGCAAAACCAATGTAATGGACGGAATGGAAGTGAAAGTATTAACTTCTGAGAAAGCACAAGACGCTCGTAAGGCCGTAACCGAATTTTTGCTTATCAACCACCCGCTTGATTGTCCGGTTTGTGACCAAGCAGGAGAATGTGATTTGCAAAATCTTGCCTATCAGCACGGTAAAGAAGTTACCCGTTTTAAAGAAGAAAAAAGAACATTTGAGCCTGAAAATATCGGAGATAAAATCCAACTTCACATGAACCGTTGTATTTTGTGTTATCGTTGTGTAAAAACAGCAGACCAAATCACTGACGGACGTGTTCACGGAGTTCTGAATCGTGGGGATCACGCTCAAATTTCGACGTATATTTCTCAAGCTATCGATAACGAATTCTCCGGAAACGTAATCGATGTATGTCCGGTGGGAGCTTTGACAGATAAGACTTTCCGTTTCAAATCGAGAGTTTGGTTCAACAAACCTTTTAATGCTCACAGAAATTGTGACAAATGTTGTGGAAAAACAACTTTATGGATGTTCGGAAACGAAATTCAGAGAGTTACCGCTCGTAAAGACGAATACCACGAAGTGGAAGAATTCATCTGTAACGAATGTCGTTTCGATCACAAAAATGTAAACGACTGGGTAATTGAAGGGCCTCGAAAATTCGAAAAATGGAGTGTAATCAACCAAAATAACTACACTCGTAGCAACATGAAACCGGTAGTTATCAATACAGAAGAACACATTCTGAAAGGTAGAGAAGAAGACCGTAAGAAAATCAGTATGATTGGAGTTCCTTATTCAGAAGGAGAAAACAAAAAATAGTAAGAGAAATGAGCGAAACGTTTATCATAGACAAAATGGTTATTATCGTTATAGTTTTTGCTATTACGATGCTTATGGCTATGTATGCAACACTGGCAGAACGTAAGATTGCTGCTTGGATTCAAGACCGTGTTGGGCCAAACCGTGCTGGTAAAGGAGGTATTCTACAACCCTTGGCAGACGGATTAAAACTGTTTTCAAAAGAAGAATTCATCCCGAATACACCAAACAAATTCCTATTCATTCTAGGTCCCGGTATTTCGATGACTATTGCTTTGGCAACAAGTGCTGTTATTCCGTGGGGAGATAAGTTGATTATCGGTGGTCGTGAAGTGCTTTTACAAGCAACAGACATCGATGTTTCTATCCTGTTTATCCTAGGAATTCTATCTGTTGGAGTTTACGGAATCATCATCGGAGGATGGGCTTCAAACAACAAATATTCTTTGATGGGAGCTATGAGAGCGGGTTCGCAAATGATTTCTTACGAATTAGCAATGGGGCTTTCTATCATTTCAATCGTGATGATGTCAGGTTCTTTAAGTCTTAAAGAAATTGCTATTCAACAACCAGGAATGCATTGGAATATTTTCTATCAACCGCTAGCATTTATCATTTTCTTGGTTTGTTCGTTTGCTGAAACCAACCGTGCTCCGTTTGATATGTCTGAAGGTGAGCACGAGCTTGTAGGAGGATATAACCTAGAGTATTCATCAATGAAAATGGGATTCTATCTCTTTGCTGAATATGCAGCGATGTTTGTTTCTTCTGCTATTTTGGCTGTGATGTTCTTAGGAGCATACAACTATCCCGGAATGGAATGGGCTATCGAAAATTGGGGAGTAAACACAGCAAATCTTATCGGAACGGGAGTACTTTTCCTTAAAATATTCTTCTTCATATTCTTGTATATGTGGGTGAGATGGACAATCCCGAGATTCCGTTATGACCAGATTATGGATTTGGGTTGGAAGGTATTAATTCCGTTATCGCTAATAAATATCGTAATTACAGCAGCAGTTATTCTGCTCGGAAATTAAAAGAATATGATAGTTTGAGGAACCCTAGTTAACCTTAAACATAAAACAAAAGAATTATGTCTTTAGAAAATATTTCATTATCGGGCAAAAAGATTCAGGTTTCTGAAAACAAAATGACGTTTTTAGAAAAGCTTTATCTTATTAATATTGCAAAAGGAATGTGGGTTACTTTTAAGCACATGTTTAAGCGTAAAGCCACCATCAAATATCCAGAAGAGAAAAGAACGTTTAGTCCTGTTTATAGAGGTCGTCACATGTTGATGAGAGATGACCAAGGCAGAGAAAGATGTACAGCTTGTGGATTATGTGCTCTTTCGTGTCCGGCAGAAGCCATCACAATGAAGGCAGCAGAAAGAAAGCCAGACGAAATGCACCTTTATAGAGAAGAAAAATATGCAGAAATCTACGAAATCAATATGCTTCGTTGTATTTTCTGTGGTTTGTGCGAAGAGGCTTGCCCAAAAGAGGCAATTTATCTGACCAAATCAAAAGCACTTGTTTTCTCTGATTATGACAGACCTGATTTTATCTACGGAAAAGACAGATTGGTGATGCCTTTGGAACAAGCAATTAACAACACGCAAATGATTAACTAAGATATGTTAACAACACTATTTTACATTCTATCGGCAATTACTTTAGCCAGTGCTTTTATGACTGTGCTTAGCCGAAATCCTATTCACAGCGCCATTTATCTGGTAGTTTGTTTCTTTTCGATTGCAGGACATTATGCGATGTTTAATGCTCAGTTTCTAGCGATGGTTCACTTGATTGTGTATTCTGGAGCGATTATGATTCTGATGCTTTTCACCATTATGATGATGAACTTCAACGAAAGTAAAATCAGAAAAAATAATTTGGTAGTCGTTGCAGCTGTAGTTGCATTGTGTTTGGTGGGTTATGTGTTACTAGCAACCTTCTTGAAAGCACAACCAATGATTGAGCAATATGTAGTAACCGGAGAAGATTATCAATCTATCAAAGTGTTAGGAAAAGTGTTATTGGATGACTATGTGGTTCCGTTTGAAATGGCAGCCGTATTGCTTCTAGTATCAATGATTGGAGCGGTTTTACTTTCTAAAAAAGACAAAAAAATTAAGGCATAATGTTACAAAATATTCTACAAGAAATCGGAATTGAAAACTACATCTTCCTTGCTACAGCTTTGTTCTGTGTAGGAATATTCGGAGTTTTATACAGACGAAATGCTATCGTGGTGTTTATGTCTATCGAAATTATGCTTAATGCTGTAAACTTGTTGTTGGTAGCTTTTTCTACGTATCACCAAGATGCTGCCGGACAAGTTTTCGTATTCTTCTCGATGGCAGTAGCAGCAGCCGAAGTAGCTATCGGATTGGCAATCTTGGTTGCTATATACAGAAATTTGAAATCGATTGACATTGATGATTTAAGAAACTTAAAAGGATAAGCACAAAATGGATTCAACTTTAGTACTCATACTATTACTTTCGCCTTTTATCGGGTTTTTGTCTAATATTTTCTTCGGAAAAAGCTTAAGCAAAAACTTATCAGGAACTATCGGAACCATAGCAGTCGGAATCTCGTTTGTTGTTTCGGTTATTCTTTTCAATAAAGTTTTACAATCCGGAAAAGGAATCACAGTTCACTTTTTTGATTGGTTAGAACTGTTCAACTTCAAAGTAGGTTTCAGCTTCTTGCTTGACCAACTTTCATTGCTTTGGTTATTATTCGTTACCGGAATCGGAACGCTTATCCATTTGTATTCTATCAGCTATATGCATGATGACGAGAATCTACACAAATTCTTCTCTTACTTGAATTTGTTCGTATTCTTTATGATTACGCTTGTTGCCGGAAGTAACTTGCTAATTATGTTCATCGGATGGGAAGGTGTAGGACTTTGTTCTTATCTACTTATCGGGTTCTGGTATAAAAATCAAAACTATAACGATGCTGCCAAAAAAGCCTTCATTATGAACCGTATCGGGGATTTAGGCTTCTTAGCAGGTATCTTCATCATCGGATATTTATTCAACTCATTAGATTATCTAACGATTAAACAAGCTCTTGCTTCAGGTGGATTTGTTGATTTAGGATGGTTAGCATTCGCAACATTGTGCTTGTTTATCGGAGCAACAGGAAAATCAGCTCAGCTTCCGCTTTATACTTGGCTTCCGGATGCGATGGCAGGACCAACACCAGTTTCTGCACTTATCCACGCTGCTACGATGGTAACTGCCGGAATCTTTATGGTAACTCGTTTGAACTTCTTGTTTGAACTTACTCCAGCTGTGTTGAACGTAATTGCAATCATCGGAGCTTTAACCGCTCTAATTGCAGCATTTATTGCACTCGTTCAAAACGACATCAAAAAAGTTTTGGCTTATTCAACCGTATCTCAATTAGGATTAATGTTCTTGGCTCTAGGATTAGGTGCTTATGAAGTAGCGGTTTTCCACGTAGTGACTCACGCTTTCTTCAAAGCTTGTTTGTTCTTAGGCTCAGGATCTGTAATCCACGCTATGGGTGGCGAACAAGATATGCGTTATATGGGCGGATTAAAAAGCCACATGAAGACAACTTACATCACTTTCTTAATTTCAACCCTAGCTATTTCTGGAATCTTTCCTCTATCTGGATTCTTCTCAAAAGACGAAATCTTGTTGGTAGCTTTCCACGAAAACAAAGTGTTGTGGGTAATTGCATCACTAGCTTCTATAATGACCGCTTTCTATATGTTCCGTTTGTTGTATCTAACTTTCTTCGGAAAATTCAGAGGAAGCGAAGAACAAAAACATCACTTACACGAAAGCCCAAGCTTAATGACTTTCCCACTGATTGTTTTAGCAATTTTAGCTGCTGTTGGAGGACTTATCAGTTTACCGGGCAATAGTTGGTTAAATCACTATTTAGAGCCTATCTTCATCGGTTCAAGACCACACCACGCTGTTGATTCAACGGCCTATATGTTGATGGGTGTTGCTACAGTTGGTGCTTTAATCGGAATTTTCTTGGCATATTCAAAATACATCAAAAAAGGAGAACTTCCTGCAAAAGACAAAGAAGTTACCGGATTTGCAAAAGTGCTTCACAACAAATTCTATGTTGACGAAATCTATACAGCAATTATCGTAAAACCGATTTATTGGTTGGGAGATTTCTTCAAATCAATCGTAGAAGTAATTATTTCGTCTATAGTTTTCGGAACAGGAAAACTGGCAAATATTTTATCAGATCAAGGAAAGACGCTACAAAACGGAAGCGTTGGTTTATACCTTTTCGTATTCGTTTTAGGATTTAGTACCATTGTTTATTATTTATTTTTAGCATAACAAAATGAACGTATCACTACTACTCGTAATATTATTGGCTGGAGCTTTAATCACCTATTTTTCATCTGAAAAATTAGCTCGTCAGGTTGCATTATTTGTGAGTCTTGTTGCTTTTGTGGCAACGGGAGTTTTGTTGTCGCAATTTCAATCAGGAGTTTCTGTTGATGTAATGGCTCAATGGATTAGCAAACCGAATATTTCATTCTATCTGAAAGCAGACGGATTATCATTAGCTCTTACATTACTTACAACTGCTGTAACACCACTTGTGATTTTTTCGTCTTTCGGGAATTCATTCCAAAACAAAAGAACGCTGTATGCTTTGATTCTGTTTATGGCTTTCGCGATGACCGGAACATTCTTAGCGGCAGACGGATTCTTATACTATATTTTCTGGGAGCTTTCACTTATCCCGATTTACTTTATCGGATTGTTGTGGGGTAACGGAGATGCAGAACTTCGCAAACAAACAATGATTAGATTCTTTATCTATACGTTTGCAGGTTCTTTGTTTATGTTGGTAGCCTTTATTTTCTTATATCAAAAAGCAGGAAGTTTCTTGTTGGAAGATTTATATGCTCTAAACCTTACTTCGTCTGAACAATTCTGGGTGTTTTTGGCTTTCTTCTTGGCTTATGCTATCAAGATTCCGATTGTGCCTTTCCACTCGTGGCAGGCAGATACCTATCAGTCAAATCCGGCTTTAGGAACAATGTTACTTTCTGGAGTAATGCTAAAAATGGCTTTGTTTAGTCTTATCAGATGGCAGATTCCGATTGCACCCGATGCAGCCGCTGAATACAAAAACTTCTTTATCGTATTGAGCATTATCGGAGTAATTTATGGCTCTATTTTAGCTTTAAGACAAGACAATCTGAAAAAGTTGTTGGCCTATTCATCACTTGCTCACGTTGGACTTATTGCTGCAGGAACCTATACCTTAACTCTTGACGGATTCAGAGGAGCAGTACTACAAATGCTAGCTCACGGATTTGTAATAGTAGGATTATTCTTTGCTGCTGAAATCATAGAAAGACGTTTCGGAACACAAAAAATCTCTGAAATGGGTGGTATTCGCTCTCAAGCAGTTTGGTTTACTTCTGTATTTATGATTTTGACTGTGGCTTCTGTAGGATTACCAGGAACATTCAACTTCGTCGGAGAATTTACTTTGCTTTACAGTTTGTCTCAAATCAATATTTGGTATGCAATTATTGGTGGAACAACAATTATTCTAGGAGCTTTTTATATGCTTCGTATGTTCCAACATTCAATGCTTGGAGAAACAAACACCAAAGTATTTGCTGATATCAACATTCAAGAAAAAGTAGTTTTTGTAATCATTGTGGCTGTTTTAATTCTTTTCGGTTTATATCCGAAATGTTTAAACGACCTGATTGTTCCTGCTTTGGAAGAAACTCTAAAACACATAAAATAATAATTCGATATAAATAAACTATGAATACTTTAATAGCTATTGGTTCACTGGGAATTTTAGTGTTATTGCTCGAGATTTTTGGAGCAAGAAAAACCATTATACCTGTAACAATTATCGGATTGTTAGCCACTTTGGGAATTTCTCTTGGAGGATTCTCTACAGAATCTGGCCCGGCTTCTTTCTTCAATAATATGATTGTTGAAGACAAATATTCGATGGGTTTTTCTTCACTTTTCATTCTACTTACGATTTTTATCGTATTGATGAGTGCTGATTTTTATAACAAAGAACAAAAGAAATTACCCGATTATATTACCGTAAAACTCCTATTACTTTTTGGTGGCGTAGCGATGGTTTCATTCGGAAATTTAGCAACTTACTTTGTGGGTATTGAAATTTTATCTGTTTCGCTTTACGTATTAGCTGCAAGCAAACCTGAAAACATCAAAAGTAACGAAGCAGGAATGAAATACTTCTTGATGGGAGCTTTTGCTTCCGGATTTCTGCTTTTCGGAATCGCTTTAATTTATGGAGCTACAGGCTCTTTTGATATGGAGGTTATCCACCAAGCCGGAATGAGTGCGGGTGTTGAAGATTGGTTCTATATTGGTGTGGCGATGGTTTCAGTAGCCATGTTCTTTAAAATTGCTGCTGCTCCGTTTCATTTATGGGCTCCGGATGTTTACCAAGGTTCTCCTACCCTAACGACCGCCTTGATGAGTACGCTAGCCAAAGTAATTGCCATTGGAGGTTTCTACAGACTTCTAAACGGAATGTACGGTAACTTCTCAGACGGATTTATTACAACAATTATCGTAGTAGCTATCCTTTCGATGACTATCGGAAATATAATGGCGCTAAGACAAGATAACGTAAAGCGTATGTTGGCTTATTCAGGAATTTCTCATGCTGGTTTTATGCTAATGGCATTACTAGCTATTCCGAACGGAGCGGGTAACTTACTTTATTATGCTACGGCTTATGCCCTTGCCGGAATTGCTGCCTTTGCAGTAATTATTGCGGTTACAAAAAATAAAGACGACGAAAATATCATAAGCTTCAACGGTCTTGGAAAGAAAAATCCCGTAATGGCTTTAACGCTTACTCTGGCTTTATTATCAATGGCCGGAATTCCAATCTTGGCCGGATTCTTTGGTAAAGTATTTTTATTCGGGCAAATGTTGGAAATGGGTTATACTACTTTAGTAATCATCGCAGTGGTGAACTCGATTATCTCTTTAGGATATTACTTCAAATTAATTCTGGCTATGTACACTAAATCAAGTACAGAAGAAATGCCTGCTACTTCATCAATTTATACTGTAGTAGCCGTAATTGCAACTATCATCAATCTTGCTATCGGGCTTTTCCCCGATTTTATTTTGACAATGATGGCTTAAATGAATTTAGAGGCAAACCTGTAAATTCCATAAAAATATGGAAGAACTAAAACGCATAAACAAATACATCTCCGAAACAGGATTTTGCTCCCGAAGAGAAGCAGACAAACTCATCGAACAAAACCGAGTTACCATAAACGGAAAAATTCCCGAAATGGGAACAAAAGTAGCTCCCCAAGACGAAGTACGTGTTGATGGAAAACTCGTTTCAGACAAAAAGCAAAAAAGTGTTTATTTGGCTTTTCATAAACCGATAGGGATTGAGTGTACAACCAATCAAAGTGTAAAAAATAACATTGTTGATTTTATTAATTACCCTGTGAGGATTTTTCCGATAGGAAGATTGGACAAAGACAGCGAAGGTCTTATTCTGATGACCAATGACGGAGATATAGTAAACAAAATTCTACGGGCAAGAAACAACCACGAAAAAGAGTATATCGTTACGGTAAACAAGCCTATTACCGAGCGTTTTGTAAAGCGAATGAGTAGCGGAATTCCGATTCTGGATACTGTTACTAAAAAGTGTAAAGTTGAGCAAATCAGCAAGTATGTTTTTCGAATTATCTTAACCCAAGGGCTTAACCGACAAATCCGAAGAATGTGTGAATATTTAGATTACGAAGTAGTTGCTCTTAAACGCATCAGAATCGTAAATATCTCGCTTGACATCTCTGTCGGAAAACACAGGGAGCTTACCTCAGTCGAATTCAAAGAGCTTAACAGACTAATTGCTCCGTCAAGCAAAACCGAGGAAGCAAGCAGATAATTTGTTTGATTCATAAAAATAGTTTTCAAGTGCCTTGGACTTACACTTCGTTTTGCTTGTATTTTTACTCTTAACTTGTAAACTTAATCAAGCAATACAGTAAAATTTCCACGATTTTATTTCCTCATTCCCCATTTTTTCCTCAATCTTTTCCATAGAAACAGGCTGTTTTTACCCAAAAAACCCTTGGTATAATAGTTGAAAAGCATTAGTACGGAATTTATTTTTGATTTCCTTATTCCGCCTACTACTTAATAAAATGCCCAAACTACTAATAAAAAAAGCTATGAAAAAGCATAATGTTCAAGGTAAAGAAAACAAGACCAACAAAGGAGTCTTTAACTTTTATTTGTTTAAACAAAAAATAGTCAAAAGCCTATCAGAATCGATGCTTAAACGCACTGACTTTATGATACTGTCAGTTACATTTTTTCTGATGTTTGGTGCTATGATTTTAGTTTACCAATTGCAACCATACTTTCACAAAGCACATTTAGACAGAATGAATACTTCGTGGGGACCTGTAGTTTTGAATATTACCTTGGTTCTACTGACTATAAAATTGTGTTTTTTAATCTATATTTTGTTTTTATACATAAGATATAAACCCGTGAAATCAGTTTCTGACCAAGAATTACCTACTGTTACGGTAATTGTCCCCGCTTATAACGAAGGGAAACTGGTTTGGCAAACTCTATTGAGCTTGGCAGATTCAGATTATCCGGCAGAAAAAATACAAATCATTTCGATAGATGACGGAAGTAAAGACGATACGTGGTATTGGATGAAAAAAGCAAAAGAACAGCTTGGGGAACGATTATCTATATATCAACAACCTAAAAATAAAGGAAAGCGACACGCTTTACATTTGGGTTTTGAACTGGCAGAAGGAGAAATTTTTGTTACTGTAGATAGCGATTCAATAGTTGGGAAAGATACCTTGCGAAATCTTGTGAGTCCTTTTGTTGTAAACCCTGATTGTGGAGCGGTAGCCGGTAACGTAAGAGTTTTAAATAACAAAGAAGCGGCAATTCCGAGAATGTTAAATGTAAGTTTTTTGTTCAGTTTTGAGTTTATCCGTTCTGCTCAAAGTGTTTTAGGTTCGGTATTGTGTACTCCGGGAGCCTTGGCAGCTTATCGCAGAAAAGTAGTTTTGAAGTGCCTCCCCGAATGGATAAACCAAACTTTTATGGGGCAACCCTCAGACATCGGAGAAGACAGAGCAATGACCAATATGATTCTTAAACAAGGCTATCACGTATTGTTTCAACGAAATGCTTATGTGCTTACCAACACTCCCGAAAGATATAAAAGTTTGTACAAAATGTTTATCCGATGGGAAAGAAGCAATGTTCGAGAGAACATCATGATGAGTAAGTTTGCTTTTAAGAACTTTAGAAAAGGTAGTAAAACAGGAGCCAGAATCCTGCTTCTGAATCAATGGTTAAAGGTAATAATGGCTTACCCTATTTTACTGCTTATGTTTTTGTTTGTAGTAACCCACCCGATTTTGTTTGTCAGTTCTATGCTGATGAGTATTTTTATTTTTTCAAGTATTCAAGTGTTTTTCTATATCAAAAGGCAAAAGAGTGTTTTGGAGTCGGTTTGGGCTTATCCTTATAGTGTTTTTTATATGTTTACCCTTTTTTGGGTAACTCCGTATGCAATTGCTACAGCAAGTCGTAGAGGCTGGCTCACAAGGTAATTTTAAGCTCTAAAAACAGTAGAAAAAGCAGAATAGTTGTTGTTCTGCTTTTTTTGTTTTTTTAAATGTTGTAATTTTACTCGAAAAATCAAAAATGGCTATAAATAAGCAGGTTTACATCATCGGTTTGTTGTTTTTGACAGTATCTTGCGTGAGCACAAAACTCACCATTAAGAACATTGATGATCTTGCCAAACAACCTGAAATACTCGATAACAAAACCTACAAACTAACCCGAACTGCAACCGAAAAAAAATACGCTTTCCATCAAGATTATCCTGTAAATTTAGGATTCGGGCTTTTGCACCAAAGAGAAACCAATAAAGAAAAATTCCTTAATGCTCTCTTAGGTCCGAATGGAGAAAAAATAACATATTCCCAAATCGGAAATTGCTGTCCGTTTCCGACCAACAAAAGTGAGCTCGGAGGAGGAATGCTCGATGTATATCAGATTACTTGGGAAGGAAATACAAAACCCCTTACGATTTATTTGAATTATTTTGAAAAAGGCGAAGTGTTAATACCTGTCGGGCTTACGGCTAAATAGTTATTTTGAATTTATTATTGATAATTCGTAATTAAATAAAGATGTTTTCAACCAATCAATTGATTTTTGCCGTTTGTTTTTTAGTGGTTTTTGTGGGAATAATGATTTATTCTTATACAAAAGACCGAAAAATGCACGATACTTTTTATAAAGGAAGGATTTGGATTTTGTTGGCTTTTTTGGCTTTTATCGGAGTTTTGTTTATAATCAAAAAATACTTGATGTAAGATGAATAAAGAAAAGTTAACCAAATTTATCTCAGGATTTTTGGTCTATTCCGCTTTGTATTTTATAGTAGGATACTTTTTTAAACTCCCTAACATGTGTTACGACAACCTGAAAGAATGGAGTTGTTTAGGAAAATCATTAGGACAAACAGCTTTTTTTGGTATCTTTATGATGGTTTTCGATTTTTTTATATTGAAAAAATTTTCAGGAAACAAAGATTTAAAAAAGAAATAGCCCTTTTAGAAAAAAATAATTTCAATAATTATCAACAAAACTACAGCTTTCAAAAAGTTTAAGGATAATTTTAAACAATAATTAAAATCAGTAACAACATGAAGTTATACCCCATAGAAAGCGGAAATTTTAAATTAGACGGAGGAGCGATGTTCGGGGTTGTTCCAAAAAGCATTTGGAACAGAACCAATCCTGCAGATAGTAATAATATGATAGATTTGGCAACCCGTTGTTTACTTATTGAAGACGGAAACCGCTTGATTCTAATTGATACCGGAATGGGTAATAAGCAATCGGAAAAGTTTTTTAGCTATTACTACCTCTTTGGAAATTTCTCTTTGGAAAACTCTCTCAATAAATTTGGGTTTTCAAAAGATGATATTACCGATGTTTTTATGACACATCTGCATTTTGATCATTGTGGAGGAAGTGTAAATTGGAACAAAGATAAAACAGGATATATTCCTGCTTTCAAAAATGCAGTGTATTGGACTAATGAAAACCATTGGCAATGGGCGACCCAACCTAATCCTAGAGAAAAAGCTTCGTTTTTATCGGAAAATATTTTACCTTTACACGAAGCAGGACAATTGAAGTTCATAAGTAGAAGCGGAACAGATTTTCAGGAAAATTCAGAACTCGATTTCGGGATTTTCTTTGCAGACGGTCATACCGAAAAGCAAATGATTCCCCTGATCAAATATCAAGACAAAACCATTGCTTTTGCAGCCGATTTGTTGCCCACAGCAGGACATTTACCTTTGCCTTATGTGATGGGATACGATACCCGACCACTTTTGACTTTAGAAGAGAAAGAAAAGTTTTTGAATCGTGCAGCTGATGAAAATTTTTATTTATTTTTAGAGCATGACGCTTATAATCAGGTAATTACAGTTCAACACACCGAAAAAGGAGTGCGACTGAAAGAAATATTTAGAGCAGAAGAAATACTTTAAAGTTCTCTGAAAATTTATCCGAGTTGTAACAAATCTGAAAAATTATACACATATTTGCATAGGTTTAATTATTAATAGTTTAAAATTAGAAAAATGAGATTTACTAAACCATTTTTTATATCCTCTGTAATGGCTATAGCCCTTGCAGGATGTAGCACTACAAAAAACACACCTGTTCTCAATCTGAACAATGCTCCTTTGATAACTACTGAGGGAGCCGTTAAGAAACAAGGAAAAATTGAAGAAAATGATCTTCAAAGATGGAGCCATTTAGATTTGGTTAAAGACAGTATCCCGGGAATGAGTGTGGATAGAGCTTACGATGAACTTATCAAAGGGGTAAAAGGTCATAAAGTTGTGGTGGGAATCATTGATTCGGGAATTGATATTGAACATCCTGATTTGGCTTCTGTTATTTGGGTAAATAAAAAAGAAGTAGCCAATAACGGGAAAGATGATGACAAAAATGGCTATGTTGATGACATTCACGGATGGAACTTTTTAGGAGATGCCATTCACGAAAATTATGAGTTTATTCGTTTGCTAAAAAAACCAAATGATGGTTCTGCAGATTACAGAAGAGCAGAAAAGGAATACGAAGAAAAAATAATGGAGGCTAAGGCAGGAATGCAACAGATTGATTTTTTTATGAGTCTTGAGCCGACTATCAAAAAGCACTTAAACAAAGATACGTTTACTCTCGAAGACCTAAAGGGCATTGATACCCAAGACGAAACAGTGAACGAAGCTAAAGAAACGCTTCAGAGAATACTTGCAGTTTATGATTCACTTGAGGATTTTTACAAAAGAATCGAACCGCAAAAAAACTATTATACTGCCCAAACAAAATATCACTTTAACAAAGATTTTGACGGAAGAAAAGTCGTAGGAGATAATCCTGATGATATTAACGACACCAAATACGGAAACAACGATGTTATTGGCCTTGACAAAGATGAAGCAAAACACGGAACTCACGTATCCGGCATTGTAGCTCAAATTCGTCACAACGGATTAGGAGGAGACGGAGTTGCCGAAAACGTAGAAATTATGGCTCTAAGAGCTGTGCCTGATGGAGATGAATATGATAAAGATATTGCACTAGCTATCAGATATGCCGTTGATAATGGAGCAAAAATTATCAACGGAAGTTTCGGAAAATATTATTCTCCTCACAAACAATGGGTAATTGATGCGATGAAATATGCAGCCGAAAAAGATGTACTTATCGTAATTGCAGCAGGAAATGATGCTTATGACCTTGATACGATGGATAAATTCCCTAACGATTCTTATGGAGGAGATGAAGAATATTCTGACAATGTGGTTATTGTAGGAGCTTTGAATCCGAGCTATGACGACAAACTTTTGGCAAGCTTTACTAATTACGGCAAAAAGAATGTAGATGTGTTTGCTCCGGGAGTACAGATTTATGCTACTACACCAAACAATTCATACGAATACTTAAGAGGAACCTCAATGGCTTCTCCGAATGTAGCAGGAGTTGCAGCTCTTGTACGTTCATACTATCCGAACCTGACAGCTGCACAAGTAAAACAAATCCTTATAGATTCGTCTGTTAAGCCAACACACAATGTAGTAATTACAAACGGAGAATCGGGAGATAAAATAACAAAATCTTTTTCTGAGTTTTCTGTTTCGGGAGGAATCGTAAATGCCTATAACGCTCTGATTATGGCTTCCCAAATGTCTAAAAAATAACTTAATTATTAGTCCGCCTTTACTCTTTTCCAGTAAAGGCGGATTTTTATTTCTACCTACTTTAATAATACTATGGATACAAAAATTCTTATCATCGGAGCTTGTGGACAAATAGGAACAGAGCTTACCTACAATCTCAGAAAAATATACGGAGTAGAAAATGTTGTGGCTTCAGATGTTCGAAAATTGGATAATTCCGTAGTAAATGACGGAATTTTTGAAGTAGTAAACGCTCTTGATTTCAATCAGATACAGGATTTGATTGAAAGATATAAAATTACAGATGTGTATCTGATGGCTGCTTTGCTTTCGGCTACAGCAGAGAAAAATCCGGCTTTTGCTTGGGATTTGAACATGAATTCTCTATTTCACGTATTGAATTTAGCAAAAGACGGAAAAATACAAAAAGTATTCTGGCCTTCAAGTATTGCCGTTTTTGGCCCTACAACTCCTAAGGAAAATACACCTCAATATACAGTAATGGAACCTTCAACAGTTTACGGAATCAGCAAACAAGCAGGTGAAAGATGGTGCGAATACTATCATAAGATTTACGGAGTTGATGTACGAAGTATTCGTTATCCGGGGCTTATCAGCTGGACGACACCTCCGGGAGGAGGAACAACCGATTATGCAGTTGATATTTATTACAAAGCATTAGAAGTCGGTAATTTTGAATGTTTTTTGTCCGAAAACACAGGGCTACCGATGATGTATATGAACGATGCTATCCGAGCGACTATCCAAATTATGCAAGCTCCGAAAGAGCAAATAAAAATTCGTTCATCTTATAACTTGTCTGCTATTTCGTTTACTCCGAAAGAGATTGCAGCCGAAATCAAAAAACACATTCCTGAGTTTTCTATTACTTACAATCCCGATTTCAGACAAAAAATTGCAAATAGTTGGCCATCAAGTATAGATGACAGCAGAGCAAGAGAAGACTGGAAATGGCAACACGAGTTTGACTTGGGCAAAATGACTCAAGTAATGCTCGAGAATTTACGTAAAAAAACTGCTTAGTTTTTGTTTTGTAAAATTTCTAATAAATCCGTTTCGGGTTGAAGTTCTACTGCCGGATTGTTTTGAGTAAACCAACGTGCGGTAAGATTTCCTTTTAGCGTAATTTTACCTGATTTTACCTCAAGCCAACTTCCTTCCCGAAGCCCTAAAACCGGAACAGTATTAAAGGCGTGAAATTCTTGGATTCTCGTTTCTCTGGTCTCTCCCATAAAGGTAGAATTCGATTCCGGATCAAGATAATGCGGATTCAGGTTAAACGGAATCATTCCTAAGGTTTTAAAGCTCGGAGGATAAACAATGGGCATATCGTTGGTGGTTTGCATTGTAAGTCCGGTAATATTGCTTCCTGCACTTGTTCCGAGGTAAGGAATTCCGTTTTTCAGACCTTCTTCCAAAGCGGACATTACATCGTTTTTATATAATTGGGAAACTAACAAAAAGGTATTTCCACCTCCGGTAAAAACACTTTCTGCCTCCCGAATAGCTTCTTTCGGATTGTCGAACTCGTGTAATCCTCTTACCTCAATTCCAATAGGAGCAAAAACCGATTTTACTTTTGCTGTGTATTCTTCGTGAGAAATTCCGCCCGGTCTGGCATAGGGAACAAACAAAAGTGTTTTAATTCCGTTGAAATGTTCTTTCAAGGTGGGTAAAAGATATTCTAAATACGTTCCGTTATGAACCGTTGAAGTTGAAGCTATAATTAGATTTTTCATTTTTTATTTTTGTTGAACATTTATTAAATTCGGTGATTAACCATCAGCATCCACAATTTCCATCTCCGCAATTTTTCTTTTTCCGTTTAAAAACAAACTTTCGTAAAAGAAAAAAAACAGCCAATCCGAGTGCTATATAAATTACTATTTCTTGTATCATAGGTTAAAAATAACAGTTTAAATTTATAACTTTTTTTAATATTTTAAACTGTTGGAGATTTTGGGGGATTTACATATCTATAAAAATAGTATCGTTTTGTGAATAAACATTATTGTGGAGAAAAGACAAAAATATGAATCCTAATATTACCTTTTTCATAATGGTTTACTTTTTCTAATCATTGTTATAATATATGTTAATCCTCCGTTTTGAGCATAATCTGTCTGTGATACACCACTTATAATTCCAGTATTGCTGTTGTAATAAAGTTTATTCAAATCACTAGTTCCTTTAGCTATTTCACTATCAGCATTGTCATAGAATTGAAAATAATTTCCATTTGTATCACTTCCCATACCAACAAGAACTATAAAGTGGTCAGTAGTATTATCTATATTCCCTGGGTGTCCAAGTTTATCATCAACTCCAACAATTACAGGTATTCCGTTTGATAGTGCATATTTCAAATAGCTTATTCCCTCCCACAAAGCATCAACATCTACTCCGTTACTTTCAGTATAAATCTGAAAGGTCTGTCCGGGAGCATCGTAATTAGATATTGTATATCCTTTTTTGGCGATTTGCTCTTTGGCAAAATCCATACAAGATAAATAACGTGAGTTCGGGATAAGGAAATTGATTAAAAATTTGGTATAAAAGCAAAAGTTAGTATATTTAAAGTTCTGAATTTCAAATAAATACTAAACTTTTACTTATGTTTACTAAAGACAAAATTACAGATATTTTTGTAGTAGTTGATGATTTTTGCAAAGAATTTTCATCAGAAATCAAAAATATAAAATATTCTACCCTGCCATCAGACAAAAAACGGAGAAACCGAGCTTCAAGAATATCCGATTCCGAAATTATTACCATTCTTATTGGCTTCCATTTGGGTTCTCACAGAACTTTTAAACATTATTATCAGCAAGTAGTTCAGCAACACTGGACAGATTTATTCCCTGATTTGGTTTCATACAACCGTTTTGTAGAACTGCAACAAAGAGTGTTTGTGGTATTTGCTCTGTTCATCAAAGAACGTTGTCTGGGCAAATGCACAGGGATTAGTTTTATGGACAGCACTACATTGAAAGTGTGTAAAAATCAAAGGATTCACAATCATAAAGTTTTTAAAGGCATAGCTGAACGAGGAAAATCTTCAATGGGTTGGTTTTATGGATTTAAGCTGCATTTGGTCTGTAATGAAAAAGGAGAACTACTCTCTTTTTACCTTACCAAAGGTAACGTAGATGACAGAAATCCTAAGCATATAAAGAAACTTACAGAAGAATTTTTCGGGAAACTATTTGCTGATAAAGGTTATCTCTCAAGAGCATTGTGGGAAATGTTGTTTGCTGATGGCATTCAGCTTTTTACCAAATTAAGAAAAAATATGAAAGGTCATATTATGGGTATAAAGGATAAAATTTTATTAAGAAAAAGAGCCATCATAGAAACCATCAATGACGAGCTTAAAAACCTATGTCAAGTAGAGCATACTCGACACAGGTCGGTAAATAACTTTATAATCAATATTTTAGGAACTTTGTCGGCTTATAGTTTCTTCCCGAAAAAACCTTCTTTAAATTTAGAAAATATTGAATCAAATCAATTAACTCTAAGAGTTG
>JBAYPE010000019.1:0-43506 GCA_041677865.1 Flavobacteriaceae bacterium | reverse complement strand
GGTAAACAAAGTAAAAGAATTCGAAAAAGATTACCTTGAGTATTTGAATGCTAAATACAGAAGCACTCTTGACGAATTAAAAGCAGGTAAATTCACAGACGAAATTACTTCTGTTCTAGAAGCTGCGGCAAAAGAAATTGCTGCTAAATATTAACAATTTGGAAATTTGAAAATTTGGAAATGATATAATACATTTTCAAATTTTCAAATTGCTTAATTTTCAAATTAGAAATGGCAAACTTAAAAGAGATACGCAATAGGATTAGTTCAGTATCATCAACGATGCAGATTACATCTGCTATGAAAATGGTTTCTGCTGCAAAGTTGAAAAAAGCACAAGATGCGATTACGGCTATGCGTCCGTACTCTGAAAAACTGACGCAGTTGTTGCAAGACTTGAGTGCTTCGATTGAGGGAGATGTAGCAGGAAAGTTTTCGGAAGAAAGAGTTGTAAACAATGTTTTGGTTGTGGCTGTTACTTCAAACAGAGGATTGTGTGGTGCTTTTAATTCTAACGTAATCAAAGAGACTATACAACTGGCTCAGCATAAATATGCAGATAAAAAAGTTGATTTTGTAACCATCGGTAAAAAAGCAAATGATATTTTACGGAAGTCAGGAACAATTATCCAAAATGACAGTGCGGTTTTTGATGATTTAACCTATGAAAACGTAGCCGAAATAGCCGAAAACCTGATGCAGTTATTCGCTGACGGAAAATACGACAGAATTGAAATTGTTTATAACCAATTCAAAAATGCAGCTACACAAATTGTGATGACAGAGCAGTTTTTACCAATCGTTTCGCAACAATCGGAATCGAATACTGCAACCGATTATATCTTTGAGCCATCTAAAGAAGAAATCATTTTGGAGCTTATCCCGAGAATGTTGAAAACACAGTTGTATAAGTCGGTAAGGGATTCGTTTGCTGCAGAACACGGAGCAAGGATGACAGCAATGCACAAAGCAACCGATAATGCAACCGAACTCAGAGATCAACTGAAACTGACTTATAACAAAGCCCGTCAAGCTGCTATTACCAACGAAATCCTTGAAATCGTTGGAGGAGCAGAGGCTCTGAACGGATAAGAAAAACGTAAGTTTTTCAAATCCTGAAAATGCGAAGCTTTGAACGGATAATATTTAATACATAATTTATATAAAAATGTCTAAAAACGGTTTGACTGTTTTTAGACATTTTTTTGTAATTTTACATCATTAAAGAATGAAGATTATGGAAAATATCATTATAATGCCTGAAAATAAAAAGCAGTTTACTGCTATTAAGAATTTTTTGGAAGAAATGAAAGTTCGTTTCAGAACGGAAAAAGAAGATGATACTTTGATGACAGAGGAGGAATTTTATGCAAAAATAGACCGTTCTATAAAACAAGCTGAACAAGGGAAAGTACATAGACTCACACCCGAACTTCAAAAAGAACTTTTTGGAGACGTATTATGAAATTTGAAGTAATTTTATCAGACGAGGCTAAATCTGATATTGAAAAACTAAAAAAATCAGGCAACAAAAAAGCTCTGAAAAACTCTATGACTTGTTAAAAGAGTTAGAAAGTAATCCAAAAACAGGCACAGGCAGACCCGAACAGTTAAAACATTACGAAATCCCTACTTGGTCTCGGAGAATTTCTGGAGAACATCGCTTGGTTTATCGTGTACAAGATGATATTGTTACTGTTTTGGTTCTTTCTGCTTACGGACATTATTCAGATAAATAAAACTTTTGTATTTTATGATAAATTTATATACAAACCCCTTTTAGAAAATTCTAAAAGGGGTTTGTGCTTTATCTGAAATTGTTTGTTTTGTACCGTCTTATAATTTATTCAATTCGGTATATAGCTTGTCAAGTTTATTTACTTCAATTTCATATTGTGCAGAATTTTTTGGCAAATTGAACTTTCCAATATTATCGCTATCCATTAAATGTGCCCAATAAGAAGGAACATTTTCTTCAATTTTTTTACCTTGTAAATTTTTAACAATAATATCGTGAATTTTTCTGCCTAATCCTTGAACTTCGTCATTAGGAATATCTATGGCTTTTTCGTTTTTTCGTAACCATAAAATCAATTCGTCTGCACCAATTTTAATTTTTAAACTCATAATGTTAAGGTTTTTGTAAGTTAGATTATTTTGAAATTCTAACAAAGATTAAAAAATATCCTTTACGATACAAATTCCTGTTTTTTGATTTCCAAGTAATAAAAATCTTTTTTGGGAACAGTTTCGTCCCAATAAATAATATGTACTCTTTCTCCTGTTTTGAAAGGCTTATACTTATTTACACTATCTTGAGCATATTTTTTTATGGTATCAAATACAGATTGATTAGTAACCCTCAAAATAAACAATCGTTCTGAAGAAGTTGCTATTAAAAGTTTATCGAAATCTTCTTTAAAACCTCCGAAATCTGTTTTACTGAATTCAGATTCAACAACCAAAGGAGTGCAAAGCGTTTTTGTAAAAGCTCCTTCATATTCCAACTCGTGAAACGAAATATCAAAAAGCCATTCTCCCGAATCGGCTTCTTCAACGGAATGTGTACAGACAAAATAACCTCTTTCGCGTCCGACTTGGGTTATGGTTTTCTTGATGATTTTTGATGCTTCAAAAATCCAGTTAAAACCACTGTAGTAAATATCTGATATTTCAGCATTTGCTTCTTTCAGCCTTTCAAATAGGGTGCTTATCATATTACTTTTTTATAAATTTATTTGCCTTACCATTTATTTTATAGATGTAAGTACCATTGTTCAGATTGCTGACATCTAAAATTATCTCTGCTTCATTTCCTGAAATATTCTTTTTCAGAATTCTCTTTCCGTTCATATCAAAAACTTCCAAAAGAGCATTTTCGCCATTTTCTAAAGGATTGGTAATCATTATTCTATCTGCTGTCGGGTTGGGATAACCGAATAATTTACTTGAGATAGATGGTACTACGATTTCCAGATAAGTACCGGGAAGGGAATATACATTGTATAATGTTCCCATCATATCACGAATTATTAATTTGTAGTCGTTTCCTGTCTTAATAAGAACAACATCATCTTCTATTCCATATAAACCAATACCAAAATCCTGCAAGATTGTTCCTGTTTCGTTAATTAAATAAACAGTATCACCATAACCTGATTGTACCATAAATTCCAACAGATTATCGTTGTTAAAAAGTTTATCGGACATTAATTTTATTCCAGCAACATTTATTTCAGAAGGAATATTTATGGTTTTAATTAATGTATGTAAACTATCATAAACCTGAATAACATTAGTAGTATTATTAAAGGTAAAAAAATGCAGTCCGTTCTCTGTAAGGAAAACTTGATGCTCTGAAGAAGTACCTCCAAAATACGATTCATACGTATGCTCTAAAACTGCCTGTCCAAAAGACAAACCCGATAACCCGATTGTAACTATTAAGCTAAAGATAATTTTTTTCATAGTGATAAAGTTTTAAAATTTTGTCAAAGATTATAAAAAAACTAAAAAGACACAAATTTGTGTCAATATTTTTTATAAGATAAGTGCAATTTTAAACTGTGTTAGAAAATGAAGAAATAGAGCTTATAAAATCGGTAGGAGAAAAGATAAGAAAGAGAAGATTGGAGCTTAATCTTTCTCAAGAACTATTGTCTTATGATGCTAATATTCCAAGAAATCAGGTAGGTAGAATTGAAAGAGGAGAAATAAGCACGTCTATTACCACACTTCACAAAATATGCAAAGCTCTTAAAATAGATATTAAAGAGCTGTTTTAGATTACTTCACTACGTTATACTTCGTTCGTAATGACAGTTCACGTTTTGTTCTCAAAAAAAGTTTTTGTTTTTGAAAAAAAATACTTATCTTTGTCGTTAGTAACGTAATGCGTAATGATAATTTCATTTAGAAATAAAGAAACGGAAAAGATTTGGAACGGAGAGGTTTCCAAAAAACTGCCAAGAGAAATTCAGGAAATTGCAAGGAGAAAATTAAGAATGTTAAACAATTCTGTTGATGTTTCTGATTTAAGGATTCCGCCTTCTAATCATTTGGAAAAATTAAAAGGAAATTTAAAAGATTTTTACAGTATCAGAGTTAATAATCAATGGAGAATTATTTTCAAATGGGAAAATTCAAATGCTTTTGAAGTAGAAATTGTTGATTATCATTAAAAATTAAAAAAATGGAAACACTAAAAAACATACACCCGGGAGAAATATTATTAGAGGAGTTTTTGATTCCGCTTACTATTTCACAATATCGTTTATCAAAAGATTTGGGGATTCCCCAAACCCGAATCTCGGAAATCGTTAAGGGAAACCGTAGAATTACGGCTGATACGGCTTTGAGGTTGAGTAGATATTTCGGAAATTCTGCAAAATTTTGGTTAGGATTACAGGACGATTATGACATAGAAAACGAATCCCGTACCAATCCCGATGATTTTAAACAAATTGACAGGTTTGAATTTGCGTAATATTTTACAGAGAAGTCTTTGCCTGTTTTCTGATTTCACATAAAACTACATCGAAAGAATTTTTTCTATCTTTGCGAGAGATTAAAAATCAAAATGTTTAAAAATGGTTTTGACTGTTTTTAAACATTTTTTGATTTGAACAAACAGCTTAAAGCCTAATGCTTACAACATAAAGCAAAAATAAAATGGCAAAACAAGAGATTATAAATAATTTTAATCCGAATGACCCTGGATTATCTGATGCTTCTCTTTTCGGATTGCCTTTTGGAGCAGGACATAGCGAAATCATTGTAATTCCTGTTCCTTGGGAAGTAACGGTTAGTTACGGAGCAGGAGCTTCGGAGGGAGTTGAGGCAGTTTTTGATGCTTCGTTTCAGGTGGATCTGGCTCATCAGCAGTTTCCTGAATTATGGAAATTGGGAATTTATTTAGATGAAAATATTCCGAATTGGAAAGAGAGAAGCGAAAAATTCAAAGCTGAAGCTCAACCCATTATCAAGGTTTTGGAAAACGGAGAAGATGTAGAGAGCAATCCGACTTTAAAAGCAAGCTTTGATGAAATCAACAAACAAAGTGAAATCCTGAAAAACGAACTTAAAGAGAGGGTTTTGTTTTGGCAGAATAAAGGCAAAAAAGTTGAGTGTCACCCGCCAGTGTGAGCTTATTGAAGTGACCCGTAGCAGTTTTTACTATAAGCCTGCGGGAGAGAGTACTCTAAATCTTGAACTGATGCGCCTGATAGATGAAGAGTACCTATTGCATCCTTGGCTTGGCGTGCCACGGATGACCACTTGGCTACGGGAAGATAAAGGATACAAGATTAACCCCAAACGCATCGAAAGGTTGTATAAACTTATGGGTCTTTCAGCCACAGGGCCAAAACCCAATACTTCCAAAAAAGGAAAAGGAAAATGCCACAGGGTTTATAAGTATCTTTTAAGAAAGCTGAAAATAGAACGTATTAACCAAGTATGGGCTATGGATATTACCTACATCCCCGTACAAGGTGGATCTTTGTACCTATGTGCTGTTATAGATGTTTACAGTCGTTTTGTGGTAGGCTGGTCTTTGTCCAATACAATGACTTCGGAATGGTGCAAACAAACCCTTCAAGATACTATTGACCAATATGGCAAACCGGAGATTCTCAACACCGATCAAGGCAGTCAGTTTACAGCTTACGAGTTCTGTGATTGGGTAACCCATCCCCAGCAAGGGATAAAGCTGAGTATGGACGGTAAAGGCAGGGCAATTGACAATATTTTTATTGAGCGTTTATGGCGGAGCGTTAAATATAAACATGTATATTTGTTTCCGGCTTCAGATGGATTGGAGTGTTACAGAGGGGTAAAAGAGTATTTTGAGTACTACAACACCCAAAGAAGGCATCAGAGTTTGGAAAACAAAACTCCTTTAACCGTTTATGAACAAACTTTAAAACAAGTAGCATGAGGATGGATAAGACATACAAAGGTTGTCAACATTTTGAGGGAGTTATGAGTCTCCCCCCGCCCCCCCCCCCTCTTTCAACATCATTATATCATTTAATTTTTAATGATTTCTGTCCTAACATTGGGGAAATTATAGTTTTTATCATAAATTATTTTTATTAAAAAACTGTATATGAAAACATTAAGTTAATATTGTAGAGTAAAAGTAAGTTTTTTATTTGTAATAAGAGGTTATTTTAAGTTTTTGGTTATTATTGAAAAACATAATTTTTTTAACGATTGTCTAAAATATTAGGCATAAAAAAAGCTGGTTAGCGTACTAACCAGCTCATTTTAATAAAATTTGTAGCGAAGACGGGAGTTGAACCCGTGACCTCAGGGTTATGAATCCTGCGCTCTAACCGACTGAGCTACCTCGCCATTATTTAAGGGTAAATCCTTAATCGGGTTGCAAATTTAAGTTGTTTTTTCGAAGTAAGCAAAACAAAAAATAAAAGATTTTTAAAAAATGATTTTTTTTTACCGTTCTTATTCTATATATTTCGGGAATTATTTTAATAAGCTATGTCGGAAAAAACAAAATACGAAATGGAGTTCCCTATTACAGCGTCTCCACAATTGTTATATCAGTACATTTCAACATCCTCGGGATTGTCGGAATGGTTTGCAGATAATGTAAATTCCAGAGGAGAAATCTTTACATTTATTTGGGACGGAGAGGCAGAAAAAGCTAAAATTTCAGCTAAGAAATCTTCAGAAAAAGTAAGATTTCGTTGGATAGACGAAGATGAAAACGAAACCAATTATTTTTTTGAATTCAGAATTCAGGAAGACGAGCTTACAAAAGATGTTTCGTTGGTTATTACCGACTTCGCAGAAGAAGACGAAATAGAAGAATCTAAGCAACTTTGGGAAACTCAAATTGCAGAACTCAAATTAGTCTTAGGTTCTGCCTAATTTTTTTTATTAATTTGACACCTTTGTAATGCCTTGCTGCAAGAGGTGTTTTTTTATTCAAAAAATGATAAATTTTAACGGGAATACAATAAATTTAACACTTAATCAACTGCACAATAATAGGGCTTTTTTGTTTGGAGATGCAGTTTTTGAAACTTTAAAAGTTGCAAATAATAAAATACTGTTTTTCGAAGACCATTATTTCAGGTTAATGTCCTCAATGCGGATTCTCAGAATGGAAATTCCTATGAATTTCACAATGGAATTTATCGAGAGTCAAATTACTGAGCTTGTTTCTCACAAAGAAAAAGCTCCGGCTTATCGGGTTCGAATTACGGTTTACAGAGATTCGGAAGGATCCTATCTTCCCAAAAACAACAATGTGGGCTATCTGATAAGTGCCAGTTTGCTCGAAAGTCCGTTTTATTCAATTTCCGAACAAGCCTACGAAGTAGATTTGTACAAAGATTTTTATGTTTCTAAACAACTTCTTTCTACTGTAAAATCTACTAACAGAGCCTTGAACATTACGGGAAGTATTTTTGCTCACGAAAACGGATTGCAGAATTGTTTGCTATTGAATGATGCCAAGAATGTAGTGGAAGCCTTAAACGGAAATGTTTTTATGTTATTGGGAGAAAAACTGATTACACCTCCCGTTTCCGAAGGATGTATCGGAGGGATTTTACGCAAACAAGTTCTTGCTTTAGCTAAAAAAACCGAAAGTATTCAAGTGTTTGAACAGTCCATTTCTCCTTTTGATTTGCAAAAAGCCGATGAGCTTTTTATCACCAATGTCATAATGGGAATTCGCCCAGTTACCAAATACCGAAAAAAGGAATTTCAAACAGGCTTAGCTTCTGAATTGTCCGATAAGGTTAATGCTGTAATAAAGACCAATCTGTTGTAATAAATAAATCAACTTTTTCAAAGTCCAAAAAAACTTTGGAAAAGTTGATTGCGAGTTATCACTCTTGTGTTTCCTCTTGCCCTTGTCCTTTTTGTTTGATTTCCATTTCTTTAGAAACCAGTCCTTTGGCAACGAGCATATTGTACCAATTAATTATTTTTTTAATATCAGAAGCGTAAACTCTGTCTGCATCATAACTTGGAACCACTTCTGCAAAATAAGCCTCTAATTTTTCTTTGTCTTCTTTGTGCGAAATAGCCTCTTTGTTGTCTTCTTTTTCAGCGATAGCTTTTAGGATTTCGGCAAGTGGTTTTTCGCCTTCGTAAGTATAAACCGAAATTTCAGAAAGCAAACTTACGTTACTCTGCAATCCTACATTTAATTTTTTTCCGTCTGATAATGATTCGGCTAAAAATCCTGAACGGGTTTGTATTTTTAATTCATAAAGTCCGGGTTTTCCGGAAATGGCTAAAATTTTTTCTAAACTCATTTTTATTTAGTTAATCGTTAATAAGTTAATCGTCAATTATTATTAAAATCGAAAGAAAAGGTTGTTATCTTCCTTTTTTTAAGGCAAATTTCATTCGGTAATCTACACTTGCTTTGCCTTCCATAATGCTTTTGAGCCTTTTTTCGTTTAAGCGTTTTTTGAAAGAAGAAATTTTATCGGTAAACAGTATTCCTTCGATATGGTCGTATTCGTGTTGAATAACTCTTGCACGAAGTCCGTCATATTCTTCGGTGTGTTTTTGGAAGTTTTCGTCAAAATATTCGATAGTTATTTTGTCATGACGAGTTACATCTTCGTGTATTCCGGGAATGCTCAAACAGCCTTCGTTAAAAGCCCAAAGTCCGCCTTCTTCTTTGAGAATTTTAGCATTGATAAACACTTTTTTAAAGCCGTTAAGCTCTTCTTGTTCTTGTTTTGACAGGTCATCATTTTCTGAAAAAGGCGTGGTATCAATCACAAACAAACGAATAGAAAGCCCTACTTGAGGAGCAGCCAATCCTACTCCGTGAGCATTGTACATCGTGTCGAACATATTGGTAATGAGTTGGCTCAATTCAGGATAATCTTTGAGGATTTCTACTCCTTTTTTACGCAACACCGCATCTCCGTATCCAATTATGGGTAAAATCATTCTTTTAAATTTAAAGCTGCAAAGATATAATTTAATAATTAATATGATTTAAGATTAACAGTAGTTGATTGCAGATTTTATGAGTAAATTTACAGAACTTTTTTATTATTCGGATTGTAAGGATTACCTTTGTTTTTTTAGAAAAAACAACAATGCAACGACTAACAGAACTTACAGCAATTTCTCCGATTGACGGGAGATACAGAAATAAAACCGAAAATCTTGCTCCTTATTTTTCGGAAGAAGCCCTTATCCGATATAGGGTTTTGGTAGAAGTAGAATATTTTATTGCTCTTTGCAAAATTCCGCTTCCACAACTCAAAGAAGTAAATTCAAGCCTTTTTGAGGAGTTGCGAAATATTTACAAAAACTTTTCGAATGAAGATGCTCATCAAATCAAGGAAATCGAAAAAACAACTAACCACGATGTAAAGGCGGTTGAATATTTCATTAAAAACGCCTTTGACCGATTAGAATTGTCACAATACAAAGAGTTTATTCATTTCGGATTGACTTCTCAAGACATTAATAACACGGCTATTCCACTTTCAACTCAAGAGGCCTTTCAGAATGTGTACTTAAAAACTCTTGTAAGCTTAGTTGCCCGACTTAAAGAACTCAGCCTGGAGTGGAAAAATATTCCGATGCTTGCCCGAACTCACGGACAACCTGCCTCTCCAACCCGTTTGGGAAAAGAAATTGGAGTGTTTGTAGAACGATTGGAAGAGCAAATGCGTTTGCTTTTCAACATTCCGTTTGCCGCAAAATTCGGAGGAGCAACAGGAAATTACAATGCTCACAAGGTAGCCTACCCGGATATAGATTGGAGGGCTTTCGGACAGGATTTTGTAGAGAAAAAATTAGGACTACATCATTCGTTTCCGACTACTCAAATAGAACACTATGACCATTTTGCTGCCTTTTTTGATGCCTTGAAGCGCATAAATACCATAATAATTGACTTAGATAGAGACATTTGGACGTATGTTTCTATGGATTATTTTAAACAAAAAATAAAAGCAGGCGAAGTCGGAAGCTCTGCTATGCCTCATAAAGTAAACCCTATTGATTTTGAAAATTCTGAAGGAAATTTAGGTATTGCCAACGCTATTTTTGAGCATTTATCCGCTAAATTACCCATTTCTCGACTTCAAAGAGATTTGACAGATAGCACCGTTTTGCGAAATATAGGCGTGCCTTTCGGACATACACTAATCGGGTTTGAAGCTACACTCAAAGGACTAAACAAATTACTACTGAATGCAGATAAGTTCAATGAGGATTTAGAAAAAAATTGGGCTGTAGTAGCAGAAGCAATTCAAACAATTCTTAGAAGAGAAAATTATCCAAATCCGTACGAAGCTCTCAAAGAACTCACACGAACAAATTCTGTAATCGACAAAAATGCCATTCACCGATTTATACAAACTTTGCAGGTTTCGGATAAAGTAAAAGAAGAATTACTGAGAATTACTCCACAAAACTATTTAGGAATTTAGGGTATAAAACTGTGTATAACTCATAGTATAATTTTTAGATTAATATAGCCATTGGCTTAATTCTTTGTTAATGAGTAGTTTTTATATTCATATTCCGTTTTGCAAACAAGCCTGTCATTACTGTGATTTTCATTTTTCGACTTCTTTGAAAAAGAAAGATGAAATGATTCAAGCTTTAGCAAAAGAAATTGCTATGCGAAAAAGCGAAGTGCAGGACAAGGTAGAAACCATTTATTTTGGGGGAGGAACACCTTCGGTACTGTCGGTAGAAGACATGCGATTTTTGATTGATGAAGTCTATAAAAACTACAAAGTCACCCGAAATCCGGAAATTACACTCGAAGCCAATCCTGATGATTTGTCTGCTGAAAAAATCAGAGAACTTGCCAACTCGCCCATTAATCGTCTAAGCATCGGAATTCAGTCGTTTTTCGAGGAAGATTTACAATTGATGAACAGAGCTCATAATGCAACTCAGGCTAAAAAATGCTTGGAAGAAGCCACCAAATATTTTGAAAATATTACCCTTGATTTGATTTACGGAATTCCGAATATGTCAGATGAAAAATGGCTTGAAAACATCGAAATCGCATTAGATTTTGACATTCCGCACATTTCGAGTTATGCCTTGACAGTTGAACCAAAAACGACACTCAAAAAACTTATTGAAAAAGGCGAAATTCCACAACTTAATGAAGAAACAGCCGAAAGACATTTTTTTCTGTTAGTCGAAAAACTCACAAAAAGGAATTTTATACATTACGAACTGTCGAATTTCGGTAAAGAAGGTTATTTTTCTAAAAACAACACAAGTTATTGGTTGGGTAAAAAATACATCGGAATTGGTCCTTCTGCACACAGTTACAACGGAACGTACAGAAGTTGGAATGTGGCAAACAATTCAATCTACATTAAAGAAATCAATAGAGGAAACCTTCCGAGTGAGGTAGAAGAGTTGGCGGTTTCTGACCGATATAACGAGTATGTAATGACAGGACTTCGGACGATTTGGGGAGTTTCTTTAGACAAAATAAAAATTGATTTCGGACAAGAATACTACGATTATCTTATCAAAACTTCCGAAAAATTTCTCACAAACGGACTTTTGGAAAATAAAAATCAAAAACTTATCATAACTCCCAAAGGCAAATTTTTAAGTGATGGAATTATCAGCGAATTATTTAAAATTTAGTTCTTTTTATTTTTCCTGTTCCCACGAAATTTGCATTGTGGTACCTTTTCCGCTTTCGGAATGCAAAACTTTTATATTTCCGCTGTGGTATTCTTCAACGATGCGTTTGGTAAGCGAAAGTCCTAATCCCCAACCTCGTTTTTTGGTAGTAAACCCTGGGTCAAAAATGTGTTTGAACTCATTTTTCGGGATGCCTTTTCCGTTGTCTTCCACTTTTATTTTGACGAACCTTGGTTCGTCTTCTATGTTTATGTGGATTTTCCCTTTTCCTTTCATAGCATCTATCGAATTTTTTATCAAATTTTCGATGGTCCAACTGTGCAAGATAGGGTTTAGCATCAGATAAATCGGATAATCGGGCAGTGAAATGCTGAACTCTATGTTGTTAGAAAAACGGGATTTCAGATACTCATAAGAACTTTTGGTAAGTCCGACTACATCGGTTTTTTCCAAAGCAGGTTCTGAGCCAATTTTTGAAAAACGATCTGCAATGGTTTGTAGTCGTACTACGTCTTTTTCAATTTCGACTATAGTGGTCTCGTCCACATTGTCTGCTCGCAAAATTTCTATCCACCCCAAAAGCGAAGAAAGAGGAGTGCCGATTTGGTGAGCCGTTTCTTTTGCCATCCCTGCCCAAAGTTTATTCTGAGCCGAAACCTTATTGGTTTTAAAGTAACTGGCAATGAGTGCTAAAAACAAAAATAGTATAAGTAAAAGAGCAAACGGATAATAAGTCAGTTTTACTAATAGAGGAGAATTTCCGTAATACAGATATTGGTATTTGTCGGTATCGTATTCGATGATAATCGGAACATTCTGACTTTTGAACCTTTCTAAGAGTTTTTCTTTATTTTTCTTAAAATCCTCTTCGTCAATATTTCCTTTGTTAATTATGTTTCCGTCCATATCTGTAAGTATCAACGGAATGGTCGTGTTCTTTGAAAAAATCTCAAGAACCAAAGGCAAATCGGCTCCGATTTCAGACGAATTGAGCGTTTTTTGAGCCTCTGCATAAAGTTCCATTTTGGCACGTTCCTCTTCTTTTACTATTTGGAAAAACTGATACGTATTCCAAACAATAAGGGTTACGACCCAAAAAGCTCCGAATATGAGAATCCATTTTAGAGTATTTCGTTTGTCAGAAAACATTACTTTACAGTTTCATATCTTTAAAATCAGTTGGGTTTTCTTTATCAAAATATTTTTTAATTCTTTTTCTTTTCAAGTACAGAATAAAAAAGAGACAGAAAAATAAAATTAGGTAGGTTTTCATAGTTTCATACCTTCAATAATTCGTTGAATTTTTGTGTCTAAATACTGTTCGGTTTCTTTTGTTTTTTCGATACTTTCCAAAGGTTCATTTACACTGAAATAAAACTTTATTTTAGGTTCGGTTCCACTCGGACGGGCACAGATTTTAGTTCCGTCTTCCAGATAGTAAATCAATACATTTGATTTAGGGACAGTCAAATCAAAAGTTTCATTGTTAAGTAGGTCTTTTCCTTTGGAAATTTGATAATCTTCTACGCAAACCACACGTTGTTCTGCAATTTCAGTAAGAGGATTTTCTCTAAAATCCTTCATCATTTGCTTAATTTCGTTAGCTCCGTCTATTCCTTTTTTGGTAATAGAAATAAGGTGTTCTTTGTAGAAAGAAAAATCCATGTACAAGTTCAAAAGTTCTCTGTACATCGAGCTCCCTGAGGCTTTTGCCTGCGCAGCGATTTCACAAACCAAAAGTGTGGCTCCTACCGCATCTTTATCTCGAACAGAATTTCCAATCATAAATCCGAAACTCTCTTCTCCTCCTCCTATGAATTTTTGGTTAGGAAAGTCTTTGATGAATTTGGCAATCCATTTAAAACCTGTAAGTCCTACTTTGCACTCTACTCCGTAAGCCTCTGCCAAGTCAAGCATCATCGGAGTAGAAACAATGGTTGAACCAATAAATTCATTTCCGGTAATTTTGCCTTGTCGCTTCCAGTTTTCTAGCAAGAAAGCTGTCATTATAACCATGGTTTGATTTCCGTTGAGCAAAATCATTTTTCCTTCTGAATCACGCACGGCTACTCCCAAACGGTCAGAATCAGGATCTGTTCCGATGACGATGTCTGCTTCTGTTTTTTCAGCAAGTTCCAAAGCCATTGATAGAGCTTCGGGTTCTTCGGGATTCGGAGATTTTACCGTAGGGAAGTTTCCATTGGGTTCAGATTGTTCTTTTACGATATTTACATCGGTAAAACCTGCTCTTTCCAAAACAGTCGGAATGAGTTTTATGGATGTTCCGTGGAGGGAAGTAAAAACAATTTTCAGGTTTTCTTTAGCACTTTTTGGAGTTTGGAAGTCAATATTTTTTAATGTTGAACGGATAAAAGCTTCATCAACTTCTTTGTCAATATATTCAATAAGGTTCGGGTTTGCCTCAAACTTAATGTCTTCGTAGTTTAGACTTTCGATAACCTTGATGATTTCTTCATCTTGAGGGGGTACAAGTTGTCCTCCGTCAGACCAATATACTTTATATCCGTTGTATTCTGGAGGATTGTGCGAAGCGGTAAGTACAACTCCGGCTTGACAATTCAGATGTCTTACAGCAAACGAAAGTTCTGGTGTTGGCCTCAGTTCAGAGAACAAATAAACTTTGATTCCGTTAGCTGAAAAAACATCAGCTACGATTTTTGCAAAAATATCACTATTGTGTCTGCAATCATAAGCAATAGCGACTTTTATTTCGGTATTCGGGAATGATTTTTTCAGGTAATCGGAAAGCCCTTGAGTGTTTTTGCCTAAGGTGTATTTATTAATTCGGTTGGTTCCTGCTCCCATAATTCCACGCATTCCGCCTGTTCCGAATTCTAAGTTTTTGTAGAAGCTATCCTCTAATCTTTTTGGGTCAGAAGTCATCATTTGTTTGATTTCTTCTTGAGTTTCTTTATCGAAAAATGGTGTAAGCCAAAGATTTACTTTATCTAAAATATTTCGTGAAATGTGCATATTTGTTGATTTGTAATATGATGTTATGAAAAGGTATGCAAATTACTAAAAAAGAGCTTTAATTAGTGATGTCTGTTGAATTAGCTCTTCCTAATCCGATAACTCTGTCGTAGCGTTCTGTTGTTCCTTTGTAGTAAACCAAAACATAATAATCGTTTTCGGTTTGATAAAAGTTTCCGTCCAAGGCATTTTGTTGATTTATTTTTCCTTTTTTATCTGCCAGAACATAGTGGTAGTTTGTAAAACCTTGTTTGATAAGTAAGGCTTTTGTGTAAATTCCTTCTTTAGGGTCGTAATCCATTTTGTACTCATCGGTAAGAGCATAGTTGTTGAACATTCCGTTTATGTAAATATTGTCATTTCCGAAATATGAGGGAGCTTTAAAGGTAAAATAAACCCAAGTATAATCGGCTTCGATATTAGGATTGCTTCTTCCGAAAACAGTAGTAACAAAGTTTCCGTTTACATCAGGAAAATAGGTGTAGGGCTCGTTGGCACGAGAAAGATTAGGATACAAATGTGTGTTGTATAATTCTCCGGAAGTAACGGACATCACTGTATTATTCCCTGCTCGTACGTCTTTAGTTTCCAAATATAAAAATTCGTTGGAGGCATAAAAGCTCGTTTCTTTGTCGTACTTGTAAATTAAATCTGTACCAATGGTGTATTGAGGTCGTATATTCTTGATAGCTGTATTCCAAATACCGTTTTGCATCAGCACCACCTTCACGTTTTCATTAGGGTTTTGCAGTATTTGATTACCAGGTTTTATGGCAAAGTCTAAATTGTGCATAAAGTTGATCTCAGCAACATTTCTGGAGCGTTTGATTTGCAAAGGAACTCCCACCGAGTTTTCGTAGATTACAAAACGCCTTGACAAAACAAGCTCTCTCTGACTGTCAAAAATTTTAAGGATATAATTCCCCGAAAGTTTTATTTGACGGGTTTGGTTATTGGGAATCGAAAGCATATAATGAGAATAGCTTTGAAGTGTATTCTGCGAATTTTCGTAATTCTGTATTCGGACATTATCCATTCCTAAAAGATATTCCATTTTTGATAGTGGAGAAGGTTTCCAATCATAATCGCAATGTGTTATGGTGTAAAAATAATCCTGTTCTGAGGCATACAAATCATCGAAACGGAACTGAAATCTTTCGCCCATTCTGAAAATCGGAACTACATTCTGACCATCTTGAGCAAAAGATACTGTTTTTATATAAAAAGGAGGAGCTACTTCATTTTCTGTCTGAGCAAAAACAGACATAGAAAATACTAAAAGGAAAATAAAAGCAAAAGATGTTTTTCTCATTTTATTGGTTTAAACAATTCGGTAAAGTTAAAAAAAGATTTGAAATCTATAGTGTTTTTCAGGATTTTGCAAGGTAAATATTGTTCCGAATGTTAAAGATAGCATAATAAATTTGGTTAAAAATAGTTATAAGTTTTAATTTGTTAGATAATTTTAAAAATAACTCTATGAGAAAACTCAACAAACTGTGGCTTTTCTTGTTAGCATTGCCTTTTGCTACAGCTGCACAAGAATTTAAGTTAGACAGTAAAATTCCATTGGACCCGAGTGTTCGTTCGGGAAAACTCAAAAACGGACTGACGTATTATATTAAGCATAACAAAAAGCCCGAAAACAAAGTCGATTTACGTTTGGTAATCAATGCAGGGTCTATTTTGGAAGATGACGACCAACAAGGTTTAGCTCATTTTATGGAGCACATGTGTTTTAACGGAACCAAGAACTTCCCGAAAAACGAATTGGTAGATTATTTACAAAGTATTGGAGTAAAATTCGGACAACATCTTAATGCCTATACCAGTTTTGATGAAACAGTTTACTTCCTTCCAATTCCTTCTGATGATAAAGAGAAATTAGACAAAGGATTTTTGATTCTTGAAGATTGGGCCTTTAACACGGTTCTTACTCCCGAAGAAATCGACAAAGAGAGAGGTGTAGTTTTAGAAGAGTATCGTATAGGGCTTGGAGCTCAAAGACGTATGATGGGACAGTTTTTGCCTAAAGTGATGTATCAATCGCATTATGCTAATCGTCTTCCTATCGGTCAGAAAGAAATCTTGGAAAACTTTAAACACGAAGCTTTAGTGCGTTTTTATAAAGATTGGTATCGCCCGAATTTGATGAGTATTATCGTGGTGGGAGATATTGACGTTGATGCTATCGAGAAGAAAATCATCAAAAACTTTTCTAAATATAAAAATCCTAAAAAAGAGAGACCTCGTAAGATGTATGATGTGCCAAATCACAAAGAAACTTTTGTAGCGGTTGAATCGGATAAAGAGGCCTCGAGTTCTCAGGTGCAATTGTATTACAAAGACAAAACAGATGCGAAACCGATGCTTACTATCAGAGATTATAAGGATAATCTGATCAAAGGATTGTTCTCATCTATGTTGAATAATCGTTTGAATGAATTGACAAATTCTCCAGTACCTCCGTTTACTTACGGATATTCTTATCACGGTTCGACTTGGGCAAGAACAAAAGAAGCCTTCCAGTCATTTGCTATGACTCAAGAAGACAAACAACTTTCTGCTCTTAATGTTTTGGTTCGTGAGAACGAAAGAGTAAGAAAATACGGATTCACTCAATCGGAATTAGATAGGGTTAAAACAGAATTTTTAGCTTATTACGATAAATTTTATAATGATCGAGATAAAACCAATTCATCTTCGTTTGTATCTCAATTTCAATCACATTTCTTAGAGCAAACTCCAACTCCGGGTATTGAGTGGGAATACAAGGCGTTACAACACTTCTTGTCGCAAATTACCTTGGAGGAAATTAACGGCTTGATTAATGATTACATCAAAGACGAAAACCGTGTGGTGGTACTTACAGGACCGGAAAAAGAAGGACTTGTTAAACCAACCGAAGAAGAAGTATTGGAAGCCCTGAAAGTAAATCAAGCTGAAATAACACCTTACGAAGACTCAGAGATAGCCGAAAGCTTGGTTAGAGGAGTCATAAAAGCAGGGAAAATTACAAAAAGAGAAACTAACGACAAGTTAGAAACCACAACGCTTACCCTGTCAAACGGAGCTAAAGTGGTTCACAAAAAAACAGATTTTAAAAACGACGAAATTGTTTTTAGTGCAGTGAGTTTCGGAGGCACAAACCTTTATTCAGATGAAGAATACCTGAAAACACAATGGGCTAATTCAGCCTTGACAGAGGCTGGTTTCTCAGGACTTTCAAAAAATGATATTGAAAAGTTTATGACTGGAAAGATTGCCTCAGTATATCCGTTTATCGGGAATGTAACCGAAGGATTGAGCGGAAGTACTACTCCAAAAGATGTAGAATATCTATTTCAGATGGTATATGCTTATTTCACAGATTTGAATTACGATACCGACGCTTTTGAAGGATACAAACAAAAACAATCTGCATTTTTTGACAATATGATGTCAAACCCAAATATGTATTTCCAGAAAGAACTTTATACGTATTTGGCACAAAAAAATCCGAGATTTTCAGAAATTTTACCTGATGCCAAAGCGTGGGAAAGAACAGACTATCAATTAGCTTATAATAAATACAAAGAACGGTTTGCAGATGCATCAGATTTTGTGTTTTACTTTGTGGGCAATGTAGAGAAGGAAAAAATAGAAACTCTATCGGAACAATACTTGGCTTCGCTTCCGTCTTTGAACCGAAAAGACCAAATCAAAGATATAGGTTACAGAATGCTTTCTGGAGAGCATAAAAAAGTGGTGCATAAAGGTTCTGACCCGAAAAGTAACGTAACAATTATGTTTTACGGAGATACACAATACGATCCGAAAGAGGCTCTATCTATGCAGGCTTTAGGAGAAGTTTTGACAATCAAACTTATTGAGGAGCTTCGAGAAAACAAAAGTGGAGTTTACGGAGCTTCGGCAAGAGGAAGCATGAGCAAGATACCTTACGGTTCGTATTCGTTTAATATTAGTTTCCCTTGCGGACCGGAAAATGTAGAAAGTCTGATAGCTTCTGCACTTCGTGAACTGCAAAAAATCATTGACAACGGACCAGAAGAAAAAGACTTGGCAAAATTCAAAGAAGGAGAGTTGTTGGATTATAAAGAAGATGTTAAAACCAATAGTTTTTGGTTAAATAATCTTCGCTCTGCTTATACAAACGGAACTAATCCGGAAAGAATTCTTGCTTTTGAAGAAAGAGTAAAAGCCTTAACAGCAAAAGATGTTCAGGCAGTAGCCAAAAAATATACAAGCAAAGACAAAGTTATCGGAGTATTGATGCCCGAAGAATAGTCTTTAGTTTATACTAAAAAAGTCGGAAGAGAAATTTTCCGGCTTTTTTTATTTGCTCTGTTTTTTTTGAGTGAAAAAAATAATTTTACTCCTTATCCAACGAATTCAGATAATCCTGATACATTTCCATAAGTGCTTCAAAAAGCAAAGCACCCTGTTCTTTGTATCCTGCAGAAGAATAATGCACTCTGTCTTTTGCGATGAGTCTTTGATTAACTAATTTTTGCATAGCTTCATTTCCTCCCATAGCCCGATACAAATCCCAAACACTGTAACGGTTCACTAGTGAATTGCTAATAATTTGATTCGTATATGATTCCACAAAATTATTCGGAGTTCTTCTCTTAAAGAGTGAAGGAGGCGGAGTGGTTAGCAATACTGCAATGTTTGGATTTTTGGTTCGTAAAGTGCTTAAAAATTCTGTGAGTTGACTGAAAAAACACTCGTCACACAATTTGTCAAAAGCTTCGTTTGTACCCAACGAAACAATAATTAAATCAGGGTGTAAGGCTCCTAATTGCTCAAAAAACATCGGATATTTATTGTAGTCTGAATATTTGGCTCCGTTTACTCCAATCGTGTGATATAAAACCCCACTCTGATTATTCTCTAATACGATTCCGTTTAAGGCAAAAGAAGTGTGTTCCTTATTAGGAATCAGGTAAATCTTATCGGTAATTTTTACATGCTGATATTCGTAGTAATAATCTGAAATTAACGGCTTGTTTTCTAACGGAATAAAGTCGGTCATTTCGATTTTTTGAGGTTGCATTTCTCCGGTCGGAACCTTGAGTGATGCTCCTGCTCTGATGTTGTTGTTTTTCAGTCTGTTTGCTTGTTTTATTTTGGTTACGGTAGTTTTGTATCGTTGTGCAATTCCCGAGAGAGTTTCCCCACTTTTAATTTTGTGTGTAACGGTTTTCGGAATATTTGATTTGATGACAATCGTTTTAGAAGCATTGGCTAATTCAAAGAGTGGTTTGTTTTCGGGTGTGATGATTTTTAGGTTGTTAAAATGATAATTTTCGTTGCGAACAGTAAGCTCGATTACAAAATCATTTTGGTTGGTAAAAAGAGTAATTCCGCTCAACCCTACAGGACTTCCATTCTCAGGGAATACATTTCTTTGACTGTTCCAACTTCCGTTAGACGAAAACCGAATATGCGAACTTCCGTTGGTTTTAGCAAGCGAATGCGGAAAAACGAGCCCCAATCCTGAATTTCCGAAGCGTTCCTGAAATTTCTGACGAAGCATATCGGTCATCAAATCTGCCTGAATGTGCGAATCTCCGATGTGTACGATATTTACTTTTCGATTCTGATTCGTCTCTAAATCCTTGAGTTTTTGAAAGAAAATATCCAAAGTTTCTGCATTATAAATTCCTGAATTTTTGAAAGAAGAATGAATACTATCCAACGAAATAAAATGCTGTTCTACTACGAGCGAATCCACTTCGTTTACTTCTAACGAATCGATTTGAGCAAACGAAAATGCTACAAAAAACAGAGTGAAAAAAGAGGTTATTTTATTCATATTGTATTTTAAACACAGATTTACACATATAAAACCTGTGAAAACAGATAATAAACGTGCAAAATTAGTGGAATTTCAGATGTAAATACCTATAAACCCTCATTATTTTCCCAATTTTTCGTTTTCTATTACCTCTATTCAATGTATCTTTTATAAATTGCCGTTGATTGTCAATAATGTTTGTAAAATAATTTTTCATTTTAACTTAATTGACTCGACATCAGCAAGTTACGAAAATAAGCATACAAACAACTGACAATTAGCTTATTATGTGTTTTCGTTTGTTAAAATTTCGCATACGATTTTTTTTAATTTAATTTTTAAACAGGCTCTTAGAAACAGCCTCACAGATTTAACTCTTTCAAAATCAATCGGGGAAACGCATTACAAAACAGATTTTGTCAGTACAACTCAAAATTATATCTTTGTTAGAAGAACTATAAAAAATGCTCGAAAAAATCAACTTACAGAACATTCTTTTTTTGGATATTGAAACGGTTCCGGAAATGCAACAATTTGATATGCTTTCTGACGAGAAAAAAGAACTTTTCGACTTAAAAACCAAATACCAAAGAAAGGAAGACCAGACTCCCGAAGACTTTTATGAACGAGCCGGAATCTGGGCAGAATTCGGTAAAATAATCTGTATTTCTGTCGGATATTTTACTTTTAAGAACGATGTTCGGACCTTTCGGGTTACTTCGTTTTTTGGAGAAGAAGCACAAATTCTGAAAGATTTTTCGAATCTGCTCAATAATTATTTCAGCAAACCCGAGCATCTGTTGTGCGGACATAATGCCAAAGAATTCGATTTTCCGTTTATCGCAAGGCGAATGATTATCCACGGACTGCCTATTCCGAGCAAACTAAATCTTTTCGGTAAAAAACCTTGGGAAATTCCGCATTTGGACACTATGGAGTTATGGAAATTCGGAGATTATAAAAACTTCACTTCGCTAAAATTATTGGCAAATATTCTGAACATTCCTTCTCCGAAAGACGATATTGACGGAAGTCAGGTAGGTTATGTTTATTATGTCGAAGACGATATTGACAGGATAATTACCTACTGCGAAAAAGATGTAATTACCGTAGCACAAATTATGCTCAGATTGCGTAGAGAAGATATTTTAGACCCATCGGAAATTATCAGTGTTTAAGACTTTATCCATTTGTTCGGGTGCGAAAAAAGCTGTACTTTTGGCAAATTAACTTTACTCTTTTTTGTATGATTTTTTCACATAAAAAAACAATTCTCTTTTTAATTTTCGCCTTGTTTTTAGTTTCTTGTAAAAAGGATTCTACTTTTGATGCTTTTCAGAAATTGAATCAAGAAATAGACGAGCAATCTTTTGCTTTGAAGCAAGAGTTGAACGGTAAAATCAATGAAATTAAAAGCGATTCTCTAAAGCTAATTGCATTAGAATACGACCAATTGACTAAAGATTACTATGATTATCTGAATCAAATAATTCAAGGACTTCCTGTTTCAGAAAACAAAAGTCTCTCGAAAAACAAAGAAGTAAACAAGTTTTTCTTTGATGATGGGAAAGGCAAAAATTGGGTGGAAATCAACAATATTTATAAAGAAAAAATTCTAAAACTAACCGAAAAAAACCTTTTAAAAGAAAAAATTCAATCTGACTTAGATATGGAAAATGCCATAGATAAGAACGGAACAAAAGTAGATTGGTTAGAGCATTATTTCAGAGATTTTCCTGCAATTACCGCAGTTGCCAAACTAAAGTCTTATCAAAAGGACATTCTTCAATTAGAAAACAAATTTATAGATGATTTGTTAAACAAAAACAATTCAACAAATTAACGATTCAACCAAATATGAAAGGAGTCCTTTTAGTAAATCTGGGTTCACCAGAAAGTCCGACAGCCAAAGATGTAAAACCTTATTTGGACGAATTTTTAATGGATAAATACGTGATTGATGTTCCGTATTTGTTACGGGTTTTCTTAGTTCGTGGCATCATCATCAATTTCAGAAAAAGAGCCGAAAAATCAGCCGAAGCTTATCAGCAAATTTGGTGGAACGAAGGTTCTCCACTCATTGTTTTATCGGAAAGACTACATAAAAAAGTTCAGACAAAAATCGATATTCCTATCGTTTTGGCTATGCGTTACGGAAAGCCAAGCATCAAATCGGGATTGGAAGAGCTACACAAAAAAGGTGTAACAGATGTTTTGGTTCTGCCTCTGTATCCGCAACACGCTATGGCTTCGACACTGACTATTACCGAACTTGCCAATAAAATCCGGAAAGAGCAGTTTCCAAATATGAAACTTACCCATTTTCCTGCTTTTTATAACAGAAAAGAATACATCACTGCCCAAGCGGAATCCATCAAAAAACACTTGGGAGATTTTGATTACGAAAAATTAGTTTTCTCATATCACGGAATTCCTGAAAGACACATTCGTAAATCTGATGTTACCAAAAGCCATTGTAGAATTGATGGACAATGTTGTCAAACACCATCTAAAGCACATGAATTTTGTTACCGTCACCAGTGTTTTGAAACAACAAGGCAAATCATAGAATATTTAGATATTCCTAAAGAAAAGGTAATGGAAACTTTCCAGTCCAGATTATCCGGAGACAAATGGTTGGATCCTTATACGGATGTAGAAATTGATAATTTAGCCAAAAACGGAACTAAAAAAATAGCTGTAGTAACTCCTGCTTTTGTTTCAGATTGCTTAGAAACTTTGGAAGAAATTGGTATGAGAGCCAAAGAAGATTTTATTAAAAATGGTGGAGAAGAATTTTTGGCTGTTCCGTGTATGAACGAAGATGAACTTTGGGTGGAGGCTCTTCGCACCTGGATTGAAGAGTGGAGAGGACTTTAAAAAACTTCAAGTGATAGCTTGATATCGGAAATTTATATTTTTTCGACATTTCAGTACGTAAATCTCATTGTCATTTTTGAGATTTTTCGTATTTTTACGCTCACTTGAAGTAGAACCAATGCTTGCTATACTAATCTCGATTTTTGTAATTGCCTTTCTGATTTTATTTTCGGGAAGTCATATTCGTTCAAAACATTATAAATTTATTGGGGTTATTCCCCTTTCTCTTTTTGCTTACTTTTGTTATTATTTGGTTGCTATTCACTGGGAAGAAGTCATTTTTTTGCCTTATGAATGGATTCCGTCTTTGGGAATCAACCTGAACTTTAAAGTAGATGGGCTCTCTCTTTTGTTCGCTCTGCTAATTACCGGAATCGGTTCGTTAGTTTATTTTTACGCCTCGTATTATCTGAAAAACCACCCGTATCTCAATCGTTTTTACGGTTATCTTACTTTGTTTATGGGTGCGATGTTAGGGCTTGTGTTGTCCGATAATCTGATTACTATTTTTATGTTTTGGGAGCTTACCAGTATAAGTTCATTTTTCCTTATCGGGTTTAACAACGAAGACGAATCTTCCCGAAAAAGTGCTTTAACCGCTTTGGCGATAACCGGATTAGGCGGATTTTTTATGTTGGGCGGATTTGTCCTAATTCACAGCATTACAGGCTCGTATTCAATAAACGAACTTTTGACTTCGTCTGAAGTTATACAAAATAATACTCTTTTTCCGCTTATTTTATTTTTTATTTTTGGAGGAGCGTTTACCAAATCGGCTCAATTTCCGTTTCATTTTTGGCTTCCGGGAGCCATGCAAGCTCCGACTCCGGTTTCGGCTTATCTGCATTCGGCTACAATGGTAAAAGCTGGAATTTATATTTTGGCTCGTTTTTCACCTGTTTTGAGCGATGGTTTTTGGTGGAATAATACACTTATGATTGTCGGAGGATTTACGATGCTTTATGCCGCTTTTCACAGTATTTTTCGAACAGATATGAAAGGAATTTTAGCTTATTCTACAATTTCTGCACTCGGAATCATTGTTTTTCTGTTAGGAATCGGAAACGAATACGCTTTGTATGCTGCTCTTACATTTATATTAGTTCATGCACTTTACAAAGCTGCTCTTTTCTTGGTTACGGGAATCGTAGATCACGCTGTTCATACTCGTGATATTTCGCAAATTTCAGGTCTTCGCAAAGTAATGCCTTGGGTGTTTTTTGCCTCGTTTATAGCTGCCTTGTCCAGTGCAGGTGTGCCACTTACGTTCGGATTTATCAGCAAAGATTTGATTTACGAAGCTACATTACACATTCCGAAATGGGCTATGTGGATTACAGGAATTGCAATTTTGACCAATATATTTTTGGCTTGTTCGGGTTTTATGGCAGGAATTAAACCATTTATCGGAAAACTTCCCGAAAAACATCAAAATATTCAAAAGCCAAGAAAATCCTTATGGATACCGGTTGTGATTTTGAGTTCTTTAAGTTTAATTTTCGGACTTTTTCCAGTACTGGCAGATAAAGGAATTCTTAAATTAGCTTTTGATACAGTAAGCAAAACTCCTACTGAGTTGTACCTGAAAATCTGGCACGGATTCGGTTTGGTTTTGCTATTGAGTGCTACAACTATCATTTTAGGATTTATCTTGTTTTTTGTAAAAAAACACAATGGAAAATCGCTCTTTTTTATTGCTAGATTTGATAAAATTGCTCCGAAAACCATAGTTGAAAACTTCGGAGAAGCCACCCGGAATTTTGCCTTTCGGTACACGCGTTTTTTTCACAACGGATATTTGAGAAATTACTTATTGGCGATTATCATTTTTTTGACTTTGCTTGTCGGATACCGATTGTTTACCACAACACCTATCGAGGTAAACACCGAAGATTTATCGGGATTCCGAATTTATGAGCTGACGATTTTTGTGATGATTATCGTTGCAATTTATTTTACCATTAGAACCAAATCAAGACTGACAGCTATTGCAAGTTTAGGAATTATCGGATATTGTATCTGTTTGATTTTTGTTTTTTACGGAGCTCCTGATTTAGCAATGACACAGTTTACTATCGATACACTAACCGTAGTTTTGTTCGTGTTAGTTTTGTTCAAATTGCCACCTTTTTTAGGATTTAAAAACAAAACTATTCAGCTAAGAGACACTATTGTTTCGATTGCTTTCGGAGGATTGATGATGCTTATTGCTTTGCAAGCTTTAGTAAGTCCTTCAACCAAAGAAACCAGTATGTTTTTTGCGGAAAATGTGTATAAGTTAGGTAAAGGAAAAAATGTAGTCAATGTAATTTTGGTTGATTTTAGAGCATTTGATACAATGGTAGAGGGAATTGTCCTTGCTATTGCAGCCTTGGGAGTTTTTAGTTTATTAAAATATAATGCAGGAAATGAAGAAACCGAATAAACCAAATCCGGCAAATCCGAAATCGGATATGATTATTCTGAAAACAGCTACAAATTATCTGATTCCGTTGTTGTTGATGTTTTCGGTGTTTGTACTTTTAAGAGGACATTATCTTCCGGGAGGAGGATTTGTAGGTGGTCTGATTGCTTCGATTGCTTTTATATTGCATTCGTTTGCACACACGACTAAAGAAACTTTGAAATTGTTCAAATTTTCTCCCAAAACACTGATTCCGATAGGTTCTTCTTTGTCAATTTTAAGCGGATTGTTGCCTGTTTTTGTCGGAAAACCTTTTTTGACAGGACTTTGGCTCGACACATCTGTTGCAATAATTGGTTCAGTCGGAACGGCTTTATTTTTCGATTTGGGAGTTTATTTGGTTGTAATTGGAGTTACGCTGACTATTATATTTACAATTAAAGAGAATGTTTAAATAAAATATTAAAATTTTGAGCATTAAGACTTAAAATATCTGAAATTGATTTATGGAGTTACTTTTAGTTTTACTGATAGGAATATTATATTCAGCCGGGATTTTTCTGATGCTTCGAAGAAGTATGGTCAGATTGCTCTTAGGATTGCTTTTGCTCGGGAACGGAGCAAACATTCTTATCTTTCTGATGGGAGGGCTGACCAAAGGAAAACCTCCTATTTTGGGAGAAGATGAATCTGCTTTTACAGACGCTTACGCAGACCCTGTGCCTCAGGCACTTATTCTGACAGCTATCGTAATCAGTTTCGCACTTACGGCTTTTGCTATTATTTTGCTTAAAAAAGTTTATGCAACAACGGGTTCTGATGATTTAGACTCGTTGAATATTCAGGATTTAGATATATGATAACAAACTTTATACTTGCTCCGATACTTATACATATGATTACAGCCGTACTCTTGCTGTTTTTCTGGCAAAAAGTACAGGCTCAAAAAATCATTAGTATTGTTGGAAACAGCATTGCTTTTTTGCTTTGTATTCGTTTGTTTATCGCCACTCAACGCGAGGGTTTTCTGATACTTCAGGCAGGAAACTGGCAAGCTCCGTTCGGAATTACTTTTGTGTCGGATTCGTTCAGTTCGATAATGGTATTGCTTACAGCTATCATCAGCCTTACTGTCGGAATTTACTCCACAGCCGCATTGCATATTAACCGAATAAAATTCGGTTATTTCTTTATTTTTCATTTCCTCATAATGGGACTTCTGGGAGCCTTCTTAACAGGAGATATTTTCAATTTATACGTTTGGTTTGAGGTTGTAATTATTTCATCTTTCGTGTTATTGACTTTAGGAGGAAAAAAGATGCAAATGGAAGCGGGAATTAAATACGTTACGATGAATATGCTTGCCTCTATCATATTCCTGACAGCCATCGGAATTTTGTACGGAATTACGGGAACACTGAATATGGCAGATTTATCTTTGAAAATAGCCAAAGTAGAACACACCGGACTTGTTTCGGTAACAGCACTTTTGTTTTTTATCGGATTTGGAATTAAATCAGCTGTTTTTCCGTTATATTTTTGGCTGCCTTCTTCGTATCATACTCCTCCATCTGCCATTGCTGCTATTTTTGGAGGATTACTAACCAAAATGGGCGTTTATGCAATGATTCGGGTGTTTACACTTATTTTTCAGCCCGATGAGTTTATGCGTAATGTATTTATTGCAATCGCCATAATGACCATGATAACGGGAGCTTTGGGAGCCATCAACAAACGGAGTATCCGGCGATTGATTTCGTATCTGATTGTTTGCCATATTGGTTATTTGATTGCGGGAATTGGGATTTATACCGAACTTGCCATGATTGGAGTTATCTTTTATCTGGTGCACGATGTAATTGTGAAAAGCAATATTCTGATGATAACCGGAATTATTCAAAAAATCCGTGAAACCATTGATATAACTCGTTTGGGAGGGTTAGGAAAAGACTATCCGAAACTTTCGTTTGTATTTGCCATCGCTTTGTTTTCGCTTGTAGGAATTCCGCCTTTGTCAGGATTCTGGCCTAAAATTCAGTTTTTCGGAGAATCACTCAAAACAGAACAATATTTTCTGTTAGCAGCTTTTATACTGGCAAGTTTTGTTACGCTTTTTGTCATAGCAAGACTGTGGACAGAAGTATTCTGGAAAGAGTCTCCCAAGCCAATTACTGAAAAAATAGACCACTTTGCCGGTTTGAATTTTTGGAAAAAATTTGCACTTATTGCACCTATAACCGCTTTGTCTTTTGTATCTTTATACATCGGTTTTAATGCAGACAGTGTTTATGAAATGGCTCAAAAAACAGCCCACGAACTGATGAACCCGTCTGTTTATATTGAAGCGGTTCTTCATCATAAATTTGCTAAATAATGATTAAGAATTTTTTACTTAACCTGTTGTTATCTTTGGTTTGGGTAGCCTTGACCGGACACCTGAACTACACCAACTTTGTGTTTGGTTTTGTAATGGGATTCTTTATCCTCTGGTTACTTTCGCGGGTTACCAAGGTAGAGGAAAGAAAATATTTTTACAGAGTTCCAAAAATTCTAATGTTTATTCTTTCTTTTTTCTACGATATGATACGGGCAAATATTGAGGTTACCAAAGAGATTATGACTCCCGAATTGCACATGACTCCCGGAATCATCGCTTATGAACACAGTCTGAGAACAGATTTTGAAATTACAATGATGACCAACCTTATCGCTCTGACACCCGGAACCATGGTTTTGAAAATAAGCGATGACAGAAAAATTCTTTACATTCACGGTTTGTATATAGAGAATAAAGAAAAATTTATCGATAAAATGAAAAACGGATTGGAGAGAAGACTAATAGAAATTCTAAGATAATGGCAGTAGAATCGTATTTGATGTGGGTCGTAATTCCTATTATTTGTCTTTCGTTGCTTATAATAGTTGTCCGATTCTTGAAAGGACCTCACGTAGCCGACCGGGTAATTGCTTTAGATTTGATTATCTCATCGGGAGTAGGGCTTATTGGAGTGTTCAGCTTGATTTCTGAAGATCCGACTTTCTTGGATACAGCTATGATTTTGGCTCTGATTGCCTTTTTGAGCACAATTGCTTTTGCTTATTATTTAGATAAAGGAGATAAAAATGAGTGATATTCTGATTATGATATTAAGCACTTTGGGTGCTATTTTCATCCTGATAGCCTCTTTGGGGTTGTACAGAATGCCCGATTTTTATACCCGATTGTCCGTAACAGTTAAAGCAGTTACTTTGGGAGTAGGTTGTATTTTAGGAGCTGTTGCTATTCACTTTTCGGATTTTTCGATTACCACCAAAGTTTTTGCGGTTATTTTCTTTTTGTTTATCACTTCGCCTGTTGCCGCCTTTTTGATTGCACGAACAGCCTATGTCAGCAAGGTTAAAATGTGGGATAAATCCGTGAGAGATGAACTGAAAGAAGTTACTGATAAAAAAGAAACAGCTCAAAAACGCAATAAGGAAACTGAGAATGAGAGTAATGAAGGGTAATTTTTCTAAAACCTTACTCAGAAAAGAATCTTTAACAGCATACTAATACCAACTTTTGTTTATGGAATTCTTGAATCAAAAACCTACTGAGAGATTACTTCCCGTCAAAGATCTTTATAAGTACTTACAGAATCTGGTTCAGAAAAAACTCTGGTTAAAAGTTCTTATCGGGATGGTTGCAGGGATTCTGCTTGGAGCTTATTTTGCTACCCAACCCAGCTGGATTGGAGAAAAAACACTCCAATCGGTTATCAACTGGGTTGCTTTTCCGGGAAATCTTTTTATCAGAGTGGTTCAAATGATTATGATTCCACTTATGTTCAGCTCTATTGTTCAAGGAATTGCCGGTGGAGACAATACAGAATATCTCAAAAAATCAGGGCCAAAACTCCTATTGTATTACGGAATGACAACCTCTACGGTTTTGATTTTAGCCGTTATTTTGGCAACCATTATCCAACCCGGAAACTATATGGATGCAACCAGTCTTATCACTGCTGATATGACTTTGGACACTCAAACAATTACCGAATCGGGGACAAAATTAGGTTTCGGGTATATTCCCGAAGTGATTGTAAATCTTTTACCTGCTAATCCGTTACAGGCTTTAGTTTCGGGAGATATGCTCAGTATTGTGATTTTTGCCATTATTATTGGAGTCTCTCTGGCTAATATTCAAGCCGATACAGCCTTCCCGCTTTTGAAGGTGTTGTATTCGGTTCAAGAAATTACCATGGCAATTACACGTTGGGCAATGAAACTCGCTCCGGTTGCCGTTTTCGGGCTGATGTGTCAGGTAACTTCAAAGGTCGGAATCGAAACCATTATGGGGCTTTCTATGTTTATGCTTACGGTAGTTGCAGGATTATTTTTGGTTGTGGTCGTATATAGTATGATTCTTTTGTTTTTTGCTAAAGCCAATCTAAAAAAATTCTTTTCGGATGCCAAAGATGTACTTTTATTGGGTTTTTCGATGTCGAGTTCTGCAGCTGTTATGCCCTTGACCTTGAAAACAGCAGAAGAAAAAATGGAAATCAATCCGTCTGTAAGTCGGTTTATTATTCCCGTCGGAGTGTCAATAAATATGGACGGAACAGCAGTTTTTCAGGCTATTGCCACTTTGTTTTTGGCACAAGTTTACGGATTAGAACTCGACACCCCTACGATTATGGTCGTGATTATTACCACGATTCTGGCTTCAATCGGAACGCCTTCAGCTCCCGGAGCAGGAGTTATTGTTTTGGGTTCGGTTCTGGGTACAATCGGAATTCCCGTAACAGCTATTGCTTTGATTATTGGAGTGGATAGATTACTCGGAATGTTCCGAACTTCGGTAAACGTAATGGGAGATTTGGTAACCTGCCAGGTATTTAACAGGCTTTATCTGAAAGAAAATCAAAGCAAGTTATTAGATTCCGAAGATATTGAAAATTCGATTAATGGGTAAATTAAAACCCGAGTAAAATTTTGATTTTGATTTCACACGAAACTTATATCAAACGCTGTATTGAACTTGCCAAAAACGGCTTGGGAACAACTTATCCGAATCCGTTAGTTGGAAGTGTAATTGTGCATAACGGAAAAATTATCGGAGAGGGTTGGCACAGAAAATCGGGAGAATCGCACGCAGAAGTTATTGCCATTGATTCAGTGAAAAACAAAGAACTACTCAAAGAAAGTACGATTTATGTCAGCCTTGAGCCTTGTTCACATTTCGGAAAAACACCTCCTTGTGCGGATTTGATTATTCAACACAAAATTCCCAGAGTGGTTATCGGAACAATCGATCCTTTTGCAAAAGTTTGTGGAAGTGGAATTGCTAAGCTCAAAAAATCAGGTATCAAAGTCGAGGTGGGTTTTTTAGAAAATGAGTGTCGGGAACTCAACAAAAGATTCTTTACTTTTCATCAGAAAAAACGCCCGTATATTATACTCAAATGGGCTCAAACCCAAAACGGATTTATCGCTCCTTTACAGAAAAAAGAAACCAAACCTGTGTGGATTTCCAATGAATTTTCGAGACAGTTAGTGCATAAATGGAGAGCGGAAGAACAAGCCATTATGGTAGGTACAAATACAGTCTTGCAAGACAATCCGAGATTAGATATAAGAAGTTGGACAGGAGAAAACCCGATTCGGATTGTGTTAGACAGAGAACTGAAAATTACATCTGGTTTTTCGGTTTATAACAAAAGTGTAAAAACCATTTTTATAACCGAAAAAGAAAGACTTTCAGAGCACGAAAATCAGGTCTTTGAAAAAATAGATTTTAATAAAAATGTCAATATCGGGATTTTGGACGTGCTTTATAAACATCAGATACAATCGGTAATTGTAGAAGGCGGGGCAGTACTTTTAGAGTCGTTTATCAAAAATGATTTATGGGACGAAGCTCGTGTTTTTACTTCCGATTTGTCTTTTGAAAAGGGAATAAAAGCACCCGAATTCAACACAAATAAAGCAGCAATAAAAAACGATATTTCAGACAATACTTTAGAATATTTTTATCACACAACAGAAAAATGACAATTTGTTATTTTTCTTCTGTTTCTTCTTCCTCTGTTTTCTCTTCCTGATTCTCTTGTGTTTCTGTTTTTGTGGTAGTTATCGTAAAAGTTGTATTATCAAAAGCTTCTTTTTGTCCAACCTGATTGGCCAAATACGGAACTTTGTTGTACCATTGCGGAATTTTGGGCAAATCATCTCCAATAAGATAACCCCAAGGCTCGAGTGAAGGAACATTATCAAAGATAACTTTCAAAATTGCAATAATCGGAATGGCTAAAAACATTCCCGCAATTCCCGCTAACATTCCTCCGATAAATATTCCGATAATCGAAGCAAACGCATTGATTTCTACCTTAGAACTTACCACAAGAGGAACAACAATGTTATTATCAACAATTTGAACAATGGCTGTTACAACCAAAATCCATAAAATAAGAGACAGGTCGGGAGAGCCGGTAAGCGTTGCAAAAATTGTAATCACACAGGCTATGATATTTCCCAAATACGGAATAAGTCCTAAAATCCCGGTTATCACACCCAAAAGCAAAGCGTGTTGTATTCCGATTATGGTAAGCCCAACAGTAGTAAGTGTAGCAATAATCGTAATTTGAATCAGCACCCCGAACAAATAACTCTGAACGGCTGTTTTGATATCATAAAGAATTTTTTTCAGGCTGTTTTGATCGCCTTCACCTACTAATTTTGACAAAAAAGTAATCAAGTGATTCTGATACAGTAAAAACAAAAACATATATATCGGAATCATTGCCAAATTAAATAATGTATCGGAAAATGAAAGAATAAAATTGGTAACCATTCCTGTTAGTGAAGACTTTGATTCGGTTGTGGCATTAAAAACAAAGCTCTTTTGTTCATCTTGGTCAAACCCGAACGATTCTTGCACGAAATCCTGTAAACTGGCTACATGAATAGTGATGTTTTCTTCTATGGTTTCCCAATCTTCCGAAAAATTGCCTATTTGAACAGAAATAAAAGTTAGAATTCCCAAAATAAAAACCACAAACAGTGTAACAGTAATGATGGAAGCCATTACATTAGGAAAGCGAAGTTTTTTCTTAAAAAAAGAACTTATTGGTCTTAGCAATATAGCAAACAAAAGTGCCATTATTACCGGAATAAGAACTCCTTTTCCGATATATAAAATCGTTAAGATAATAGTAATAGTAAGCAAAACGAAAGCCAGTCTTGCATAAAACGGAAGTCGGATTAGATTGTTCATATTCCAAAATATTTTTGGGTTATATCACACAAAAATAGGGAATAATCTTTTGTAGTGGGCTGAATATCCGAAGAATTGTCTGCTCGTTTTAATAATGTATTTTTGATTTTCTGTAATAGGACTATAAAAGGGTATAGGACTATGCTAACAAAAATAAAAATCAAGGCTATCTTAAACTTTATATTTAAGACAGCCTTGTTGAAATTTAGTTACTTTTATTATCGTGTAAACAACAATTCTCTGTATTTTGTAAGTGTCCAAATTTCGTTATCTACGACAAGTTCTAATTTATCACAATGATAGCGGATTTTATCAAAAAACGGTTTTATTGTTTGACAATATACTTTAGCCTGAAGTTCAATGTCTGGAAGAATGTTTGCTTTTCTTCTTTCTTCGGTCATTTTTTCAACCAAAGAGTTGATCGCTTCAATGTGTAGAGAGATTTCTTTGATAATTGCAATTTGCTCTTTTCCGATAGATTCAAATGCTGCTCCAAAGATGTTTTTAAGTCCGCTTACGTTTTTCACAACCAAATTTTGATAACGAATAGCAGTCGGGATTACGTGATTTCTTGCAATGTCTCCCAACACTCGCCCTTCAATTTGGATTTTCTTCACATATTCTTCCAACTCGATTTCATAACGAGCTTCTGCTTCGGTGTGATTCATCACTCCCATTTCAGAGAACAAATCCAATGCTTTTTTAGATGCCTTTGCTTTAAGTGCCTCAGGAGTGGTTTTATGATTACTCAAACCACGTTTTACAGCTTCTTTTTCCCAAGCTTCGCTATATCCGTCACCTTCAAACAAGATATGTTTTGATGTCTTGATGTATTCTCTCAATACGTTGAAAATGGCTTCGTCTTTTTTCAGTCCTTTTTTCGCGATAAGAGCATCAACTTCTTTTTTGAAATCCTTTAATTGCTTAGCAACAATAGTGTTTAAAACTGTCATAGAATTAGCACAATTCGCTGTAGAACCCACAGCTCTAAACTCAAATTTATTTCCGGTAAAAGCAAACGGAGAAGTTCTGTTTCTATCTGTATTATCCAATAATACATACGGAATTTTACCTACTACGTTTAATTTTAAATCTGTTTTTTCTTCCGGAGAAAGTTTCCCTTTAGAAACGCCTTCTAATTCCTCCAAAACCTTTGTCAGCTGACTTCCGATGAAGATCGAAATAATAGCAGGTGGTGCTTCGTTAGCTCCTAATCTATGGTCGTTACTTGCCGAAGTGATGGAAGCTCTTAACAATTCTTCATAAGTTTGAACCGCTTTAATTGTATTGATAAAGAACGTCAAAAACTGTAAGTTATTCATTGGTGTTTTGCTTGGACTCAACAAATTTACTCCTGTATTGGTAGCCAAAGACCAGTTGTTGTGTTTCCCTGAACCGTTTACTCCTTTGAATGGTTTTTCGTGGAATAACACTTTGAAGTGATGACGTTCTGCTACTTTTTGCATCACATCCATCAACAATGAATTGTGATCAACCGCAAGGTTAGTTTCCTCAAAAATCGGAGCCAATTCATATTGATTCGGAGCTACTTCGTTATGACGAGTCTTAACCGGAATTCCAAGAAGCATACATTCGTTCTCTAAATCTCTCATATAGTTCAATACACGAGACGGTATTGAACCAAAGTAATGATCTTCTAATTGTTGTCCTTTTGCTGACGTATGTCCTAAAAGGGTTCTTCCTGTAAGTAAAATATCGGGTCTTGAGGTAGCTAAAGCTTTATCAACCAAGAAATATTCTTGTTCCCACCCTAAAGTAGCGGTAACTTTTTTTACGTTTTTATCGAAATAATTACAAACATCTGTTGCTGCTTCATCAATAGCATTCAACGCTCTTAAAAGTGGCGTTTTGAAATCCAGTGCCTCTCCCGTATAAGAGATAAATACGGTCGGGATACAAAGCGTGGTTCCGTAAACAAAAGCAGGTGATGTCGGATCCCAAGCAGTATAACCACGAGCTTCAAATGTATTTCTGATTCCTCCGTTCGGGAAACTTGAAGCATCCGGTTCTTGTTGCACTAAAGCTCCACCTGAAAGTCTTTCAACAGGATCACTTCCATCCATTGAAGTTTCAAAAAAGGCATCGTGTTTTTCGGCTGTTGTTCCGGTTAAAGGTTGAAACCAGTGTGTGTAATGTGTTACACCTTTAGACAAAGCCCATTGCTTCATTCCGATAGCAACGTGATCAGCCATATTTCGGTCAATCTTTTTACCATGATTGATAGCATCTTTTAGAGCTTTATAAGCATCAATATTCAAGAACTGCTTCATGGCTTTGTCATTGAATACGTTTTGTCCGAAAATTTCTGATTTTCTTCCTAATTCTTCTACGTGAACCGGAATTCGAGTAGTAGCTTCTTTGATTGCTTGAAATCGAAAAGATGACATAGTGTGTTGTTTTTGATTTAACCCTATTTTTTATGAGGCAAAAGTATAAAAAAATATTTTTCTACATGTTATTACCCTAAAATTTTTAGGGGTCAATTCAAAAATAATTTTATTTTATGAAAAACAGTCGTGTGCTTTTAGTTTTTACTACTCGAAATTGCTTGTTTTTTATAGTTTTTTAATCTGTAAAATCATTTGCTTCTTGTTCTTTTTTAGGAACAATGACAATTCCTTTTTGCAATAAGAGATTGTTCGGAAAAGCGATTTCTTCTCCTTCGGCTGTTTTTAAAAGCGTATAAAATGATTTAATATCTTCGATTTCGGCTTCAACCGGAAAATCTTTATCCATAATTCGGATACGGTCTCCAATTTTAAAAGGAAACGAAAAAAACAATATGATTCCGGCTGTTACGTTGCTCAAAATAGACCATTGTGCAAAAAAAGCAACTCCGATAATGGTAAGTAAAGACGAAACAACAAGTACCAGCTGTTTTCCCTCTACTCCCCAAATAGCGATAAGCGAAATGATGGTCAGGGTATTTATAAGATAATCTGTATATTTTATAACTAAATTGGTTCTTGCATCAGTAAAAAAAGACTTTTCCCCGAAATTTTTGATGATAGAGCGTAAAACAAATCGAAGAATAACAAAAACAAAAACAGTTGTAACAGTTGCTATTATCTGATAGGTATGTTGGTCTAAAAGCGATGTGTTTAAGGTATGAAACATAGTAATTCTTTATAAAATTCTTGAGTTGGTAACCCAACTACATTCGTGTATGAACCTTCAATTTTTTCTATTCCGACAAGTCCAATCCACTCCTGAATTCCGTACGCACCAGCTTTGTCAAAAGGCTTATAATTTTTCAAATAAAACTGAATCATTTCATGGGTCAATTCTGAAAAAGTTACTTTTGTGGTTGTGTTAAAAACTTTTGTTTTCTTCGAAGATTTCAAACAAACCGAAGTAATAACCTGATGTGTGTTTCCGGATAATTTCTGTAAAATTACAAAAGCTTCTTCATAGTTTTTGGGTTTTCCTAATACTTTTTCGTCGAGCCAAACGATGGTGTCACTGGTTACCAGAATTTCGTTTTTTTGTAAATGGAATGCACTTGCTTTTAACCGAGCTAAAAAATCGGTTACCTCACTTGCTTTTAGATGTTCGGGGTAGGTTTCCTCTACTTCTTTGAGTCGAATCTCAAAGTCCAGATTCAAATCCTTAAAAAACTGCTGTCTTCTGGGAGAACCTGATGCTAAAATCAACTTATAATTTTTGAGTTTTTCCGAAAGCATTATGCCACTTGTTTTACTGATTCAATATTATAAACAACAATTAAAATAGTTAGAATTCCGAAGAAAATTATTCCTTTCAGAATAAGACTCAAATGCGAATAATCTTTCTTTTTCGAAGCACTCCAAAGCCGGATTAGCGTATAAATTACCGGAGCCAAAATCAGGGCAAAAATATAAAGAATGGCAAGGTATAAATCGTTCTCAAACAAATATACTAAAATATACCAAATTAGGCTGACAATAGCTATAATCAACAAAACCGAAAGAACAATTTTTGAATTTTTCACTCCCAAAACTATCGGAAGTGATTTTGCTCCACTATCTAAATCGCCTTCAATGTCTTCGAAATCTTTGATAATTTCGCGAATCAGATTTAGTAAAAACGCAAAAGTAGCATAGTCAATTAATATTTTGAAAAGACTCCCTAATCCTTGTCTGTTTTCGGGAGTAATAATCGGAAGCAAATCATAAATTCCTACCATCAAGACACTGATTCCGAGTATAAGGGCTACAATAATATTCCCGATAAGCAGGCTTTTTTTCAGGCTCGAAGCATATAAATAAAGCGTTGCAGCTATGATGATAAAAATTGCCGAAAAACTCGGTTTCCCGATTAGATTCGACAAATAAAACCCCGCTCCTACCCCAATGACATTCAGAACAACGTAATAATTGTAAGCTGTAGCCTCCGAAATGTGTTTGTCAATGATTACTTTTTCGGGTTTGTTGATTTTATCAATTGTTTTGTCAAACACGTCATTAATCAGATAACCTGCACCGGCAATACAAATGGTTGAAAGCACCAAAAGTAAAAACTGCCAATCGGTCAATCCTAATTCGGAAATTTGTTTTTTCAGGAATCCGAAGTGAAAAACAAGCTGCATAATTGCAAGCATTATTAGGTTTTGGTAGCGGATAAGTCTTAAAAAATTCATTTTACAGGTTTTTAAATCGGGCTCAAAGATACTTATAAACTGTTTAAAAATAATTTTTATCGTGTATGAAACAGGGTTTATAAAAAATTTCAAACAGATTCTTATTATTTTAAAATTAGACCGAACAAAAAACTTAATTTTGCTCACTACCCATATTACCACAAGACAAAGCAATATAAATTTGTTAGAATTATGTCATACGAAACCTTTCAAACCATCATCATCATTATTGCAGCGATATCGTTGTTTATTTATGGCTTGCAGAATTTTAGTCACGAGATTGAGAATTTTGGTGCAGAAAAGCTCCAAAAATGGATTAGGAAAATTACCGCATTTCCTTTAGGAGGCTTTTTGTTGGGAGGTGTCGTTACCGCTATAATTCAGTCGAGCACTATGGTTTCGTCACTTACGGTTTCGCTCGTAAGTTCAGGCGTTTTGTCTTTTAGAGAGAGTTTGTTGATTTTGCTGGGTACAAATATCGGGACGACCGCAACCGGATGGATTGTTACGTTTGAATCGAATTTGTTAGGCCCGATATTCATCGTGTTAGGAACGCTTATCAGTATGATTCCTACCCGAATTGCTACAATCGGGAGGTCTATTTTTTATTTCGGATTTATTTTCTTTTCGCTTTCGTTTATCAGTCAAGCTATGGAACCTTTACGGAATGATCCTTTGTTGATAGAAGTTTTATCTAAAGCGTCTAATCCGTTTTTGGGAATACTATACGGAATCGTCATTACGGTAATTATTCAGTCAAGTTCTGTTGTGGTAGGGCTTGTAATCGTATTGATTTCTCAAGGTATAATTACCCTTGATGCTGCAATCCCGATTGTAGTGGGAGCCAATATAGGCACGACTTCAACGGCACTTTTGGTGAGTTTTAAACTATCTCCTTTGTCAAGACTTACGGCTCTTTCGGCTTCAACGTTTAACTTAGTAGGCGTATTTATACTGCTTCCGTTTTTTGGGATTTTGGAACGATTTGTTATGAGCGTAGCTTCTAACCCAACGGTTCAGGTGGCTTTGGCTTTTACGGTTTCAAACACACTGACCTCGGTATTCTTCTTAATTTTTCTAAATCCGACCATCAGGTTACTGAAAAAGCATAAGTGGTATAAAGAACACCTTATTTCGTCTGAATACAACTAAGATTTGTCTTTACTATACAATTCGCCATTTTTTAGTTTTTTTAGATAGTCTTTCATATCCTGACGCACCTCACCCGACATTACATAAAGACCTATCATATTAGGAACTGCCATGGCTAAAATCATCATATCAGAAAAATCTAGAACAGCTCCCAGACTAATAGACGACCCCAACACTACAAAAAACAAGAACAAAATTTTATATACGGTTTCTGTTCGTTTACTTTTTCCAAACAGATACGTCCAAGCACGCATTCCGTAATAGGACCAAGAAATCATTGTAGAGAAGGCAAACAAGAAAATTGCTAAAGAAAGAACAGCCGGAAACCAAGATATTACTGAAGCAAAAGAGTCGGCAGTGAGTTGAGCACCTCCCATTCCTACAAGTTCGTGATTACCGCTAAATATAATTACCAATGCTGTCAACGTACAGATAACGATGGTGTCTAAAAAAGGCTCGATTAAAGCCACAAAACCTTCTGAAGCAGGATGGTTGGTTTTTACGGTACTGTGTGCGATAGCAGCAGACCCCACACCAGCCTCGTTTGAAAAAGCAGCCCGTTGAAAACCGATAATCAAAACGCCAATCACACCTCCTTTTAAAGCATCTGAGCTAAAAGCTCCGTCAATTATAGCTTGGAAGGCCATCCCGAGGTTATTAAAATTACAAAATATAACCGTAAGGCAAGCTAAAATATAAAGCATTGCCATAAATGGAACAATTTTACCGGTAACTTTCACTATGCTTTTTATTCCACCCAAAATTACGGTAGCCACAATAATTGCCATAAGAATTCCGAACAAAAATCCTTTTCCTTCTAACAAGGGGATTTGTCCGGCAACAGCCTCAAAAGATTGATTGGCCTGAAACATATTTCCTCCACCAAAAGAGCCTGCTACACAAAGGATGGCAAAGACAACAGCCAATATTTTACCAAGTTTTTTCTTATTTCGTTTGGCAAACCCTTTTTCTAAATAACTCATCGGACCTCCAAACACTCTTCCGTCAGCTGTAATTTCACGGTATTTTACTCCTAACACACATTCGACAAACTTTGAAGTCATTCCTAAAAACCCAGCAACAATCATCCAAAGTGTGGCACCTGCTCCACCCACCGAAACGGCTACCGCTACGCCCGCTATATTTCCTAAACCTACTGTTGCGGAGACCGCAGTAGCTAACGCCTGAAAGTGTGTGATTTGTCCGGGAGCATCGGGGTCGCTGTATTTTCCTCTTGCTAATTGTAATCCGTGACGAAAACCTCTCAGGTTTATAAAACCCATTCGCAAAGTGAAAAACAAGGCACCAATTCCTAACCAAACTACTATGAAAGGAATTCCGTTTTTCACAGGATCGCCATTAGGATGCAAAACCGGCATACCGTCTTTATAAACCAAAGGATCGTGAAGACCTATTGCAGCAAACGGATCCCAAAATAGCACACTAGCCACACTATTCACAATAGGCGTGAAAGTTCCGTTAAATCGTTCTGCCATAGTTTTTGCAGGCACGACATATTCTTTGTTGATAGAGTTACCCTCTGCATCAGTTATCAAAACGCTATAAGTTACACCTTCAGTAAGCCTCTCAGATTTATTAGAGGTAAGAGCCGTATTTTGATTGCTCCATTTGTATGTATAAGGGGCAACACCTCCTGATGTTTCAAGTTCGATGACACCATCATTAATTACAGCAGAAAGGTTTTCTATTTTTTCGATGACACGGAGTTCTTGAGCTTGAATACTTGATGTGAGGAGTAGCAATAAAGCTAGTATTAATCTTAGGTGCATAAGTATAAGTATAGGTTAAAATATGTTTTTCCCTTAAAAAGAGAGCAAGTTGCTAAAAAAAATAGCCAAATCAAATTTTTTACCTATAAAATATTTTTTTAGTTTCCTATATCTCTCTTGAAGGAAAATATATCCGAACCTAAAATAGGTCATTTAAGATTGCCCGGAGTTGCTATATCAATAATAACTTAAAGCGGTTTGATAAATTCGCTTAGCTTCATTAACAAGACTCTGTGGTTGCAGGATTTTGATGGTGTTTCCCTTGGATAAAAGTTCCTGAATAAAGTCATACGTCGGGACTAAAAACAGTTTTATTATCAATTCGTTTTCGTCATCTTTGACAATTTCCTGCGAATGATGAAAGGGCAGGGCTTTAAAGTATTTCCCTTGAAAAGGCCGACACGAAATAATGATTTCTTCGGGTTTCTGATCTTTTTCGGGACTGATGATTCCGAAGGAGTTTTTGTAATATTCCTCCACATTGAAAACGATGGAAGGGTTGAATTTCTGTTTGCTGATTTCTAATTCCGAAAGTCTGTCTAAGGCAAAACTTCGGATGGCTTTTCGGGAGGTGTCATACCCGAGAATGTACCAACGGTTGGCAAATTCTTTTAGGGCATAAGGTTCGATAATGCGGTTTTCGGGCTGTTCTTTCCAAAATTTATGGTAGGTAAAAGTAACCAAGAGCTTGTTTTTGATAGCGTGAAGAAAACCGTATAAATTTTCAACTCCTTTGGATTTTTGATTTTCGAAATGAATATAATCAGATATTCTTTCAGAAATCTGTAAGGCATTGAATGTGTTGAAAGCTTCTAACATTCGCTCCTTTATTTCGGAATTACTGTCTTCTATAACTTGATAAACGCCTTGCGAACGGTCGTATTTTATCTCAATTCCAAAAATCGATTCGATGTCTTTCAAATCCCTTTGAAACGTTCGCAACGAAATCACAAAATCATAACCTTGTATCTCGGATTCTTCTTCCAGAAAATCACAGATTTCGTCAAATGAAGACGGACGTTTTTTTAGTTTTTGAATAATGAGTGTCCAACGGTTGAGTGATATTTTTGTTTTCATTACTTTGAGTATTAAGATTTGAGATTTGAAATAGACAACAAAGATAATGAGCTAAAGCGACAAAGGGTGTCGCTATGATAAAAAAGTATCTTTAAAAGGGAATTTTCTTTGTTTCTTCGAGTATGTATCGTTTACATTCTTGCCAATCGAAATTTTTGAACATTTTGGGTTGTTCTTCTCCATCTGCATCTTCAAAATAAACCAGACTTTTTATGACCATAAATTTCGAGCCATCGTGATATTTTTGACAATAAAAATCTATTATCTCGGTAAGAGAAAATTCTTGGAGTAAAAAATAAAGGTCAATAAAATCCTTTTTGCTCCCTCTTCCTGCAATAGCATTGAGTTTCATTGCTGAAATATCTTTTTTTGAAAGCATTCGTATAGAATCAATTTCTATTGGGTTTGAAAGCAACGGATATTTGTAGTTTACGAAATCAACTTTAATTCCGTTTGTTCTTGTAATTAAAATGTTTTTAGAGCTTTGATTTACAATTACTTCTCCAAATTCTTCTAATTTGTCGATGAATTGATAGGTGTTGATTTCGTTATTTCCAAACAAGTCAATATCAATGGAGTTTCTATGACCGATTTGTAATGCTAAAGCTGTTCCTCCGACCAAAAAATAATTTTCAAACAACTTTTCGTGCATTATTTTTTTTAGGAGTTCCAATAAGTCGGGTAGAGTTGTCTGTGTTTGTAACATCTGAATTCGGTTTTATCAATATCGAAAATACAAGAAAGGTAGGCAAGTGTAACAGCATCCAACGACCTTAAATTCAGAGCAACCTCTTTGATGGTTTCCATTCCGTAGAGTTCTTTCAACAATTGCCAGTCGCTCCATTTACCATATTCCAAGACTTTCCAAATCATTTGGGTTTTATGCTTCTCCAAATCAAACAAAGACAAATCGACATCCCAAAAAAGATGTTGCGAAAAGTCGGCTATTGTTATTTTCTTTTCCATACTCCAAAGTTATAAAATATTTCCTTGGCTCAAAGGCATTTTATTCTTTGATAAAAGCCTTGGCTTCTCCGTTGCTAATCAGCACATAAAAATAGGTTCCGTTACTGTATTTTTTCTCAATACGATACGATTGCAAGGGAGTTTTTTCTTTTTTGTTTGTAAACGAACTCAAAATAAAAATAGATTGAAGCAGGATAATTGTCCATAAAATAAGCGGTTGTTTCTTGAAGTTTTTCATAGTGTTTTGATTTAAGTTAATAAGGAAGAAGTGTTTACAAAGGTTGTTCCGTTTTGTGTGATACTTTGTCCTCCTGTTTCGTGAATATGCCCGAACAAATGATATTCGGGTTTTAGCTTTTGGACAAATCTTTTCAGAATCGGACAACCTGAATCATTATCCAAAATTCCTTTTGCAGGTGCGTGAGTAAGTAAAAAGTCTGTTTTTTTGGAAAGTTTTAGACTTGGATAATGATGTAAACCCATTGTTGCAGGAACAGAAACAAATGTAATTCCGTCCAAATTCATAACCCGATTTTCTAAAAAAATAATGTTCTTCGGAAACATCTGTAAAAAACTTTCAGGCTCAAATTTCCATTGCAGTTCGTGATTTCCTGCTACAAACAGTTTATGTTTTGCAGGATAACCACTAAACCATTCCAAAAAATCCTGAAACTGAATATTATTTCCAAAATCACAGGCATCTCCCAAATGAATCACAATATCAGCTTGGGTAAAAGGTAGTTTTCGGTGTTTTCCGTGTGTGTCGGAAAAGACAATTATTTTTTTGGAACGGAAGTTTAGCTCGGTCATAACTGCTAAATTAAATCATTTTTTTAGTCCAAAACTGCAAATCTACTTTCATTTCAAGCCAAACATCTTCAATAGCCAAAATATCTTCCCAATCAAGGT
>JBAYPE010000018.1:0-45873 GCA_041677865.1 Flavobacteriaceae bacterium | reverse complement strand
TTCCCATTCCGAACAGAGAAGTTAAGCCCGACAGCGCAGATGGTACTGCAGTTTGTGGGAGAGTATGTCATCGCCTTTCTTTTATTAGAGGCTGTCCGAAAAGGACAGCCTCTTTTTTTTTGGGGTAATGTACTGAAAAATGATTGGTGTAGAAGTAACAGACTTATTTTGTAATTTGCAAGGTAAAAAAACTACTAAATTCTTATCCAGGTTTGGCTTCTTCCTAAAAGAGAAATCCCTATATATCCTCTGATATTTAATTTATCTTTACTTTCGAGACTAATCATACATTTATACAATTTACCTTTGTTTGGGTCAAGGACTTGTCCTCCGCTCCATTGATCTCCGTCTTTAGAAAGTCCTTTGATTATTTCTAAACCTAAAATAGGTTTATCTTTATCAGAACCTTTGCAATTATGGCATTTTGCCTCTTTTTTAGCAGGATTAAAAATTTCAATTACTCTTCCGTAAATCTTTCCGTTTTTCTCGTAAATTTCAACAATGGATTTTGCCTCTCCTGTCTCATCATCAATAGTTTTCCATTTCCCTGTAATGTTTTGTGCTTGTGTTGTAAAAATCCCTCCAATAACGAAAGTAAACCATAAAAAAACAACTTTTTTCATTTTATTTCTGTTTTAATTTTCGTTAAAAATAACACTTTTTTCTGATTTTAATCGATTTATTGTTGCATTTAATTCAAATCCGAGCAGTAATATCATACAATTTAACCAAATATAAATCATCACAACAAGGAGTGTTCCGATAGACCCATAGAGCTCATTGTACTTGGCAAACCGTAGCACATAGATTCCGAACCCGTAAGATGAAAGAACAATCAAGAGGGTTGAAATTACAGATCCTATACTTAAAAAAGATGTTTTTTTGAATTGTTTTGAACCAAACCTAAAGATTAGCGAAACACAAAATAATATCATCAATGTCACAAATAAGTACCTGAACCAGAGCATGATTTGCACTCTGTCAAAATAAATATACTCGAACATATTGATAAAAATTTCTGTAACGACAATTAAGGCAACGGTAATCAGTAATATTAGCGAAAGACAAACTCCTAAGACTAATGAGACTAAATATTGTCTGATAAAACCACGCGTAATGGTTATGTGATAAGAGTTTTCAAAACCAGCGAGCATAGAACTCACTCCATTTGCCATAAGAAAGACGGCAAGAATAACCCCTGAGGAAAGCAGCCCTTTATTACTGTTATTCATAATATCTTCGATGATTCCGTAAATAGCATCATAAGTGTTCGGAGGAACATTTTCTGATAAAAATTTAAAAAAATCTTCTTGAAAGTTATCCAAAGGCATATATGGAATGAGATTGAGGATAAACAACAAAAAAGGAAAAATCGCCATAAAGAAATTAAAAGCAACAGCAGCAGCACGACTAGTAAAGGCTCCTTGAACAATACCAATGGAGTATAGTTCTAAAATGGTATAAAGACTCAATCCTCCGAGCTTTTTAAATGTTATTTTCTTCGCCCAAGAAACCAGATTCCGAATGACCGGAATTTTACTCAGTTGTTCTTCTATTTGTACTGACATTTTTTTAGGCTATAGAAATTAAACACATAATAATCAGAAAGCTTTCAGGCTTAAATCCATATTGTAAACCGAATGCGTTAAAGCTCCTGAGGAAATAAAATCTACTCCACACTTTGCGTATTCTCGTATGGTTTTTTCGTTGATATTTCCTGATGATTCGGTTAAGGTTTTATTACCAATAAGGACAACCGCTTCTCTTGTTTGTTCAAAAGTAAAGTTGTCTAACAGAATTCTGTAAATTCCATCAGATTTCAGAATTTCTTTTACTTCTTCTAAGTTACGTGCTTCAACAATTATCTTCAAATCCAGATTATTCTCTTTCAGGTAAATTTTTGTTTTCAGAATAGCTTCTGATATTCCTCCTGAAAAATCAATGTGATTATCTTTGAGCATTATCATATCATACAGAGCAAAGCGGTGATTTTCTCCTCCTCCGATTTTAACAGCCCATTTTTCTATGGCTCGTATTCCGGGAGTGGTTTTTCGAGTATCTAAAATCTTGGTTTTTGTCCCCTTTAATAAATCGGCAAAGGATTTGGTTTTTGTAGCGATGGCAGACATTCGTTGCATAGCATTGAGCACTAATCTTTCTGCTTTGAGTATGGATTGTGAACTCCCCGATACGTGAAAAACGATATCTCCGTACTCTACTTTTGAGCCGTCCTTTATAAAAGTTTCTACTTGTAAATTTTTATCCACATAAGAAAAAATCATCTTGGCAAACTCCACTCCGGCTATTATTCCGTTGTCTTTTGCCAATAATTTTGCTCTTCCCTGTACATCCTCGGGAATACAAGCCAAAGACGAATAATCTCCGCCTCCTACATCTTCTCTAATGGCGTTTTCTATAATAAGTTGTAACTCTCTCTGAAATTGTTCTTCTGAAATCATGAATTTTTATTGTTTTAGCCAAGGTATTAAATTTCAAATTTATAAAAAAACATTATCTGTTTTTTTGCTTCCAAAAGTAAAAAGCAATAAAAGTAGTTTGTTGAACTGTAGAGTCTTAGGTTTGAAGTGGTTTAAGGTTCTGAATGTCGAAGGTCATAAAGTCTTATCGTGTTTGAATCCAGACATTAGGACGTTCGACATTTATACTTTATGACTTCTTTATCTTCCCTAAATGCGTATCGTTAAACGAAGTCGTATATTTGAGTCCATATCCAAACATTCTATCCATTGCTGAATGTGAAAACAGAATAATTCCGATAAGTTCTACAGCAGAATTGCCTAAATAAATCCCTAGCAAATAAACCACTATCGCAACGGCTTTGTGGTGAAAAAAGTTATAGGAATACGCTCCAATTTTATTTCCAAAAGCATATCCAAACATCGAAATATCCGGAAGTAAAATCAACACCGGAAACCACCACCAAGCAAAATCAAGGGTTGAAAAAAGGTAAATTCCAAATACAAACTGTGCTAATTCTTCGAGTTTAAGACTGTTTTTCATTGTTTTTGTTTTTTTAGAGATAAGACGATAATCAGACTAAACTGTTACAGAAAAACTCTTATTTTTCAACACCTTACCACAAATGACGTAAAAATGGCGTACTAATAACGCAACCATATTCTATCTTTGTAGGATAGTTTTGCCTTAAATTTTAAATCTATTTACGTATGAAAAGTATCGGACAAAAAATTACTGCAATCAGAAAACAAAAAGGACTATCACAAGAAGAATTAGCAGAAAACTCTAAAGTCAGCTTACGGACGATTCAAAGAATCGAAAAAGACGAAACCGACCCGAGAGGAGCAACTCTGAAAGCCGTTTGTGATGCTCTGCAAATCAATATCGAAGATATTTTAGACTACGGAAAACACGAAGAAAAAACCTATCTTATTTTTCTTCATCTTACAGTTTTAGTATTTTGGGTTATTCCTTTCGGAAATATTATTCTACCCCTAATATTGTGGTTAAACAAAAGAGATAAGATTGTTGATGTGAATATTCAGGGAACCAATATTTTGAATTTCCAGATTGTTTGGTCAATCATAAGTAATTAATACTTAACATTTGCTAAGTTTTTATTTTTACTTATATTTGGCATTCAATAAAAGTAGCACTATGAAATATAGCTATTGTATGAAGCGATTACAACTATTTATTTTTCTTGTTTTGACATCAATGATGTCTTTAGCACAAAATTATGAGTGTGTAGCGGATGAGGTTCATAAACAGTTATTGTTAGAAGATAAATTGTATGCACAATTAGTAGAAAAGTACAATAAAGAGTGGTCTAAATTTGTCAAAAATAAGCAAAGTACTAAGATTTCTGCTTTTGATTCGGAAGAAATTATTTATGAAATTCCAGTAGTTTTTCATATCATTCACACAGGACAAACTATTGACAAACCAGAAAATCCTAGTGAACAAGTATTAGTAGATTTAATAAAAGAAATAAATCAAAAATTTTCAGCAACTTGGCCTGCATATCCTAGTGTTTCTGAAGGAGGGGTTAATATTCCCATACAATTTAAATTAGCTCAAAGAGATCCGGAATGTCAACCTACAAATGGGATTATTAGAGTTGATGGAAGTAATTTGCCGGGATATTTGGAAAATGGACTTGTTTATAATGATGATTTAGAATTGAAATCTTTGAGTAGATGGCCAAATACCGAATACATGAATGTTTGGATTGTAACTAATATTGTAGGGAGTTCGGCTAGCGGAGGAAATATAGGTGGTTATTCCACTTTACCTGGCTCATCTAGTATAAAAGATGGTATTGTGTTGAAATGTAATCAATTAGGTGCTTTAACACACGAAGTGGGGCATTTTTTAGGATTACGTCATACCTTTCAAGGGAGTACAGAAACTGAGTGTCCAGTAAATGATGATTGCACGGTTGATGGGGATATGGTTTGCGATACAGACCCACATTTATTGTTACCTGGTTGTCCTACTTCTGTAAATAATTGCACAGGAAATTCTTTTGTTCCGGTAGTTCATAATATTATGAATTATGGTTCTTGTCGTAATAGATTCTCAATTGGTCAAAAAGAAAGAATGTTATATATGTTATTAAATGAGAGAAATAACCTATTGTATTCTTATGGAGCTACTCCTATTGGAGAAGAAATAAATATTTCTTTGCCTAAAGCGGCAGCTTGTATACCGTTAGGTATTACTGGAAATAATAGTACAAATATGGGTATAATCAACGTTAAGCTTGCTGATTTAAATGTTTCTTCAAGCGGGTACATTGGAGATGGAACTTATTATGTAGATCATACTATTCCCTCTTGCCTGAAAGTTACACAGTATGCAAATTTGAAGATAAGTGAGTCATATGAGATTTCTGTAAGAAACGGTTCGCTTTATAAAGAAAATGTTAGAGCGTGGATTGACTTTAATAATGATGGCTTTTTTGATAGTACTGAAGTTATTATGACCAGTATGGGAACGGAACAATATCAGACACATAAGGCAACCTTCCAAGTTCCAAGTACTGCTACTGTAAATACTTCTTTGCGAATGCGTGTAGCTTCTGATTTTTTCAACTTAAGTATTCCTGAACCTTGTGGTGAGTTGTCTTTTGGACAAATAGAGGATTATATAGTATTTATCACAGATAACTTAGAAACAAACGAGTCTTCGGAATTACATTTATATCCTAATCCGGTAAGTGATATACTAAACTTGTCGGAAAAATTGGAAGATATAGAAATATATGCTATTGATAGAAGAAGGGTTATGACTTTTAATTCTTCTGAACAAATTAATGTAGATAATCTTGCTGTGGGTGTGTATATAATTAAAGGTAAAAATGTTTTAGGTAAAAGTGTTCAAGCTACATTTATTAAAAACTGATATGTGTTTTTTTAATTTAATTTTAAAAAGAGGATTGCTTAATTCGAAGTAATCCTTTTTTTTGTAAGGTATCTCCGAAACTATTTATTAAGTAAATAATAGGAATCCGTAAATTGTCTATTTATCTCAATTTTCTATCTCCCCCAAAATCCTTACCTTTGCATTCTTTCAATTTTTTTATGAAACACCCAATAACAAAAGTTTTATTACATACAAAGTTGTGTAACGGGTGTTCCATCTGACAGCTAAAAGCAAATAATATAAACAGATGAAAATTCAAGATATTTCTACATTAGACCCAAAGAAAAACATACTTATCAAGGGAGCGGGACTGCACAATCTGAAAGATATTGATGTAGCCATTCCGAGGAACAAATTGGTTGTGGTTACGGGGCTTTCGGGTTCGGGAAAATCCTCTTTGGCTTTCGATACCTTATATGCAGAGGGGCAAAGACGCTATGTGGAAAGCCTGTCTTCCTATGCAAGACAGTTTTTGGGAAGATTAGACAAGCCCAAAGTAGAATACATCAAGGGAATTGCCCCTGCTGTGGCTATCGAGCAAAAAGTAAACACTACCAATGCCCGTTCGACAGTCGGAACTTCAACGGAGATTTACGATTACCTGAAACTGCTTTATGCACGAATCGGCAAAACTATTTCGCCTGTTTCGGGTAAGGAAATCAAAAAACAAACGGTAACGGACGTGATTAACTTCGTTAAGGAGCAAAAACCCGATGAAAAATGGCTGTTATTGGCTTTGGTTTCGGTTGAAAAAAGCCGAAGCCTGAAAGAGAAATTAAGCATTTTACTGCAACAGGGATTTGCAAGGGTTTTAGTGAATAATGAAACTGTTCGTTTGGAAGAATATCTAACCGAATTTACAGACAAAAACAACGAAGATGAGGTTTTCATCATCATTGATAGAATTGTTATCAAAGACGATGAAGATTTTTATAACCGTTTGGCAGATGCGGTCGATACTGCTTTTTACGAAGGAAAAGGCGTGTTATTCTTACAGCGATTAGACGACAACAACCGTTTTGAGTTCAGTAATTTGTTTGAGCTGGACGGAATCCCGTTTACCGAACCCAATACTCATTTATTTAGTTTCAACAATCCGTATGGAGCTTGTCCTGTTTGCGAAGGCTACGGAAACATCATCGGGATTGATGAAGATTTGGTAATTCCTGATACATCTTTGTCGATTTTTGAAGGTGCCGTTGCTGCTTGGAAAGGCGAATCGATGGGTTGGTATAAAGATCAATTGGTGAAAAATGCCTATAAATTTGACTTCCCAATTCATAAACCTTATTTCGAACTGACCGAAGAGCAAAAAGAATTAGTCTGGAAAGGGAACAAGTATTTCACAGGATTGAACGACTTTTTTGCGGAACTCGAAAGCCAGAATTACAAAATACAAAATCGTGTTTTACTCTCCAGATACAGAGGAAAAACCAAATGCCACGCATGTAAAGGAAGACGACTGAAAACCGAAGCCAATTACGTTAAAATAAACGGAATGTCTATTTCAGATTTGGTAGATATGCCGATCATCAAACTGATTCCGTTTTTTGAAAATCTGAAGTTGAATGAATACGAACAACAAGTAGCTAAACGTTTACTTCTCGAAATCAACAACCGACTTCGTTTTTTGGATAATGTCGGACTAAATTATTTGACCTTAAACCGAAAATCTTCTACCTTATCCGGTGGAGAATCACAACGAATCAATCTTGCCACTTCACTCGGAAGTAGCTTGGTGGGTTCGATGTACATTCTGGACGAACCCAGTATCGGATTGCATCCGAAAGATACAGAACGATTGATTAAAGTGCTTCAAGAACTTCGCAACCTCGGGAATACCGTGATTGTGGTTGAACACGACGAAGATATTATGAAACAAGCCGATTACATCATCGACATCGGTCCTGAAGCAGGAAGTTATGGAGGTGAAGTGGTTGCACTTGGAAATTTCAACGAAATTCTAGAGCAAGATTCGCTTACGTCGCAATATCTGAACGGAAAAATGGAGATTGAAGTTCCGAAAAAGCGTAGAAAATTCAAAAATCATATTGAAGTCATCGGAGCTAGAGAAAACAATCTGAAAAACATCAATGTTACTTTTCCGCTTGAATGCTTAACGGTAGTAACCGGAGTTTCCGGAAGTGGAAAAAGTACATTAGTTAAGAAAATACTCTACCCTGCCCTACAAAAAAAGTTGCAAGGATACGGAGAAAAACCCGGACAATTCTCAAAACTGGACGGAAGCTATTCGCATATCAAAAGTGTAGAATATATCGACCAAAACCCAATTGGGAGAAGTTCACGTTCGAATCCGGTGACCTACATCAAGGCGTATGACGATATTCGGGATTTGTTTTCGAAACAGAAATTATCCGGTTTAAGAGGTTATCTGCCCAAGCATTTTTCGTTTAACGTGGAAAGCGGACGTTGTGAAGTCTGTAAAGGAGATGGTGAAGTAACCATCGAAATGCAATTTATGGCTGACGTTCACCTCGAATGTGAAGCCTGCAAAGGAAAACGCTTCAAAAAAGAAATTCTTGAAGTGAATTTCGAAGGCAAAAACATTGACGATGTTCTGACCTTCACAATTGACGATGCGATTGCGTTTTTCCAAACGCATAATCAAACAAAAATTGTTCAAAAATTACAACCCTTGCAAGATGTTGGTTTGGGTTATGTACAATTAGGTCAATCTTCATCAACCTTATCAGGTGGAGAAGCACAACGTATAAAATTAGCTTCGTTTTTAGTAAAAGGAGCCACCAAAGACAAAGTGCTTTTCATCTTTGACGAACCTACCACAGGATTGCATTTTCACGATATCAAAAAATTATTAGCTTCGTTTGATGCACTCATTGACAAAGGACATTCGGTTGTGGTTATCGAGCACAATCTCGACCTGATTAAATGTGCTGATTACATCATTGATATTGGTCCTGAAGGAGGAGAACATGGAGGAAACCTTATCGCATTCGGAACTCCTGAAGAAGTTGCTAAAAATAAGAAGTCGGTTACGGGGGAGTATTTAAGGGGGAAGTTGTAGATTTTGTTTATTTTTGTGAAAATCATTTTACTCAAAATATGAGATTGCTTTTATTTTTTTTTATCTTATTATTTTCAGAGTTTGCTTTTGCTCAGGATTTTCAATGGGCTAAAGCTGTAAAGGGTAGTGGAAATGATTTTTCAAACTACATTGAAGTAGACCAAAACGGAAATAGTTATACTCTTGGTGTTCATCAATATTCTTTCTACGTTGAGCATGATTCAGGTATTATAATTCCTAACATATATAACAGTCAATTTGGGGATGGGAGTAATATCTTTTTAATTAAAAAAGATTCAGAAGGAAATCATATTTGGAGTCATTTATTATCTGAAATCCCACTTTCACTAAATTGTTTTGGTGTTAAAATAGGTTCTGACGGATACCTATATGTTGGCTATGTTAACTATAAATATGATGTTGTTAGTTATAATATATTAGGCACAGTTATAAAATTCGATTTAGAAGGAAATGAAATTTCAAGAGTAGAGTATAAGAATCTTGATTTACCTCAAAATGGAACTCTTTATATGACATCTTTTGATATTGATTCCGAAAACAACATTTATATAGCAGGATATTTTACTGGAAATATTCAATTAAACCTACAACAGCCAGAGTTTGACTTAAACAATCCGGGACAGTCTTATTCTTCTGGTTTCATTATTAAAACTTCTAACACAGGACAGATATTATGGACAAAAGTTTTAGAAGGAGGAGGAACCCAAACTTTATTAAAAATAAAATCTGACGATACTATTTTTGTAATCATAGAAGATTTATTTAACACCTATATTTTTTCAACATTACTGTCTGAAAATGGTAACATTATATGGAATAAAGAAATGGAGAGTCCAATATCCTTACTTAGTTTTAATTTTGATACCGGACCTAACGGAAATATAGCTGTACTTTTAAAGGCAAGCATGCCTATTAATATCGATATTGATTTATCAGAAAATGAAAACATAGTATATGGTCAGGACATTTTAATATGGTATGATGATAATGGAAATATTTTAGAAAGTGCAACCTATGACAATTATTTAATTACCACCCAAAATGTTTATGTAGATCAGGATAACAACACATATCTTTTAGGAGGTATTGGCTATGGAGGAGGTAATACTATTGATCTAAACCCTTATAATGATATTTTTAATGTAAGTCTTGATTATTATTCATGCGGATTCTTTAGTAAATTCAATGCAGATTTTTCGTTCAATACTGCACAAAAAATAGGAAGTTCAAATAACTCCATAGCTCCTCATTACAACTGTTGGACTTTATCTATTAGAGATTTAAAAATTTCAGAAGAAAATTATTACATCGCAGGTTTTTTAAATGGTAAATGTGATTTCAACCCATCAGAGGAAGAATTTTTCATACACACCAGTTGGGATTCAGTAATAGCGAATGATGGTTTTATAATGAAAATAGGTGTTTGCGAAGATATTCCCCTAACAGGAGAACCAGAACTGTCTTTTTGTGAAAGTCAAAATTCAATGGTTTCTGATTTAACTCCAAATCAATCATATATCAAATGGTATGATTCGATAACATCAACCACACCTTTGGAAAATGATGTTCCATTAACAAACGGACAAACTTATTTTGCTTCGAGGCAAGTTGGTAATTGTCCTGAAAGTTCAGAAAGATTAGAAGTTTTGGTTACTATCAATCCTCTTTCTCCCGAACCACAAGTTCTCAATCAGGATTTATGTTATAATACGAGCCTGACTTTAGCTGATATAAATGTTCAGGGAGCTAATTTATCATTTTATGATTCTCTTACAGAAGAAAATTCATTGGATATTACAACTCCATTAAATCCTGATACTGTATATTATGTTACTCAAAATACAACAGGTTGTGAAAGTAATCGTGTTCTGATTCCGTTAAATTTAATTATCACTCCTGTTCCAACTATCGACCAACAACAAAATTTCTGTCTGATTGATAATCCGTCACTCTACGATATTGTGGTACAAGGAGAAAACATAAAATGGTACAACAGCAATCAAAGTTATTTATCGGGAAATACTGCACTTACTACTTCTGAAACTTTGTATGTAAGTCAAACCATTGATGACTGTGAGAGTGAACTTTTCCCTGTTTATGTAACAATAACGGATACTCCAATTCCCCAAGCTGAAACAAATCAGGTTTTGTGTATTGATTCAAATCCAACTTTGAATGATATTTCAATCGATGGAGAAAACATAAAATGGTATGATGAAAACGGAAACATACTTTCTCAAAACACTCCGATTACCGAAAACAGAATCATTTATGCTACTCAAACTATTGATAATTGTGAAAGTCTGCAAATCATCATTAACATCACGTTGCAAAATTCATTAAACACAAATGATTATGTACTATATTTATGTGATGAAAATAATGATAATTCAGAAACCGTAAATTTGTCTGATTACAATCAGTACTTGATAAATGGCGGAACTATTCAGAATTTTACTTTTTCTTATTACAACAGTTATCAAAATGCTTTAAATGAAACAAATCCGATTTCAAACCTTTCTAATTATCAAAGTTCAACCGAAATTGTTTATGTAAGAATTTCATCGAATACTACTGTTTGTTTTGATATTTCGGAATTGAGTATAAATCTTATCAGTCTTCCTGAAATTCCTTTGACAGAAAATATTTATTATTTATGTGGAGATAGCCCTTTGTATTTACAACTTCCCAACAATGGAAATATTGATTATGTTTGGTTTAATGGAAGTACATCTACAAATATTACAATTTCTGTAGAGGGAGAATATTGGGTTAAAGCCATAAAAACAGAAAACGGAATTTCTTGTGAATCTACACATCATTTTTCTGTAAAAAAAACTGAACCGATTCACATAGCTGAAATAAAAATAGATGACTGGACAGATAGTAATAACACCATAACTATTCTTCCTTACAATGAAAATTATGTTTATTCACTTGATGGATTTATGTATCAGAATGAAAATTATTTTGAAAACTTGAGCAATGGAAAATATTCTGTTTTTGTTAAGGACAGAGGAGATTGTGATGAGGCGATGGAAGTAGTTTATCTTTTGACTTACCCTAAATTCTTCACTCCAAACGGAGACGGAATTAATGATTACTGGAGGATTAAGTTATCTCAATATCAGGAGTTACTCAATGTAGAAATCTACGACCGATACGGGAAACTAATTACTTTTTTTGACAAAAATAGTATCGGCTGGGACGGAAAACTCAACGGAAGAGATTTACCCGCTACGGATTATTGGTTTAAAATAACCCGTGTTTCAGACAGAAAAATAATTTATAGAGGACACTTTTCGTTGATTAGATAAAGACTCCCGAAGAAATCGCTAAAAATAAAGAGTCGGTTACTGGAAAGTATTTGAAGGAGAAGTTAATTTAAAATATCAGTTGTATTTTTTTACAGTATTAGTCTGGGTATCAACTTCTTTAACGAGTTTTCCGTTTTCGTAGTATTTCCAAATACCTTTTTTCAGTCCTTTTTCGTACATACCTTGAGCATATAGTTTTCCGTTTATATCTCTATAGGTTACAAGCCCGTAAAATTGATCGTTTTTGTAGGGAATTTCTTCGAGCACAATTCCGTTTTCGGAATATTTTTTAAAAACACCTTCCTTAACTCCATCTACATAATGAGTTTCAGAAGCGATTTTTCCGTCTTTATAAAAAACTAATGATTTTCCGTTTAGTTTTCCGTTGTGGTAAAGCTCAACAGCCATAGGTTGCGAAGAACCTTTGTGATAATATTTCCACTCTCCGTGATTTTGCTTGTCTTTATTTATATAACCTTCGCTTACTTTGTTTCCTTTTTGGTCAAAAAAAGTTACATAAGCACTACCATCACCTTTAGAGAAATCACGGTTAGCAATTACTGTTCCTGCTTTGGTATCGTCAAAATACTTGAAAATCCCTGTTTCTTTTCCGTGTACGAAAGTACCTTCGTATCGAGGTCTTTTTGTGGTTTCGTAAAAACCTTTCCAAAGTCCGTGACGTCTTCCGTTTTCGTCAAATTGGTTGATTTTTTCTTCTTCTTGAGCAAAAGAAAAATTGGTAATACTAAGCAATAAAATTAGTAGAACATTTTTGATATTCATAAATTGTCTAAATTTTTGATTTAATCAATTAACTCAAAAAACAAAGTTTTAGTATAATTAGAATTTACTGACAGGCAATTTTGTTTATTCTGTTTTGATGCCTTCCTCCTTCGAATGAAGTGCTTAGAAAAACTTCAACAATAGCTATTGCTTGTTGTTCTGAAGTATATCGGGCAGGAATGCTCAACATATTGGCATCGTTGTGCTGACGGGCTAAAGCCGCAATTTCTTTTATCCAGCAAAGCGAACAACGAATTCCTTGGTGTTTGTTGGCAGTAATGGCTACTCCGTTACCACTTCCACAAATCACGATTCCGAAATCGGATTTTCCACTTTCGACGTCTTTAGCTACAGGATGTACAAAATCAGGATAATCTACACTATCTAATGTGTCTGTTCCATGATTGGTTATTTTGTAACCTTTGGCTTCCAAATATTTTACAATGGCTTGTTTGTAAAGCGTTCCCGCATGGTCGTTCCCGATAGAGATTTTCATTTTTGCTGTATTTGTTTGAAAACACAAAGATAAGTTTATATCACTTATTTTAATATTAAAAATCCATTTTTAATTGCATCTACGGCACCTGATATTTTAATATCTTTGCTTGGCAAAAAGATGAATTCATCTTTTTAGACATCGCTCGTAGCTATAAATTCAAATGTCAAATAAGCACAGTCACAATATTGATAAAAAAATAATAAAAACAGTTTATTTCAGTATTTTCGGAAATTTACTTTTGGTTGTGATTAAATATTTAGCCGGATTATTCGGAAATTCTTACGCTTTGATTGCTGACGCTATTGAGTCGGCTACCGATACTTTTTCCTCAATTTTGATTTTGTTGGGAATTAAATATGCCAATCGTCCGGCTGACGAAAATCATCCTTACGGACACGGTAGAATAGAACCTTTAATTACTTTTCTGATTGTTGGGTTTTTAATTGTATCGGCTACGGTAATTGCAACAGAAAGTATCAGAAATATTCAGATTCCGCACCAACCTCCAAAACCTTGGACACTTATTGTTTTAGGAGTTATTATTTTGTGGAAAGAAATTTCATACCAAGTAGTCATCAGAAAAAGCAGAGAAACCGGTTCTTCTTCTCTAAAGGCTGATGCTTGGCATCACAGGAGTGATGCTATAACTTCGGTTGCTGCTTGTATCGGGATTGTTATTGCTTTGGTTATGGGAGAAGGGTATGAGTCAGCTGACGACTGGGCTGCTCTTTTTGCATCGGGCTTTATTCTGTATAATTGTTATCATCTTTTTCGTCCTGCACTGGGTGAAATGATGGACGAGAATATGTATTCGGAACTGATAGAAATAATTAAAATAAAATCGGTTAAGGTCGAAGGTATAATTGCTATCGAAAAATGTTTGGTAAGAAAAGCAGGAATGAAGTATCATGTTGATTTACACGCTATTGTAGATGCAGAAATTTCGGTCAGAGAAGGACACAATATTTCTCACAAACTTAAAGACCATCTCTTAAAAGAACTCCCCGAGATTAATGACGTACTTATCCATATTGAACCCGACTCTGTAGGGATATTTTAATGAAGATTCAGAGCAATTGATATCAGAACTGAAATTAAAAAAGTTGAAATAGCTAAAACTTTGAGTTCAGGGTCGTACTCTTTTGGGTTCTGATAGGTATAAACTCTTTTCAGGTGCAGTACAAGAGGAATAAACCCTGCCAAAAACAAATATTGAACAGGTTTAAAATCTTTCAGAAGAGCAAAAATAGCCCAAAGAATCATTGCTAAAATCACTATAATAAAGTGATATATTTTTGCTTTCTTTCCACCTATTTTTACTACTAATGTATTTTTATTTGAAGTTCTGTCTGAGGTTTCATCTCTCATATTGTTCAGGTTCAAAACTCCCGTACTCAAAAGTCCGACAGCACAAGCAGGTAAAACTAAAAGTATGTCTAACTCTTTGGCATACAAAAAGTAACTTCCCAGAACGCTCAACAATCCGAAAAACAAAAATACAAAAACGTCTCCCAATCCTCTATAACCATAAGCGGAGCTTCCGATAGTGTATTTAAGGGCAGCTACAATAGAAGCCGCTCCTAAGGACAAAAATAAAAAGGTATAAAGAAAATTTTCTTTTCCGAACGAAATATATATTAGTAAAACAGCTACTAAAAAAGTCAGAATACTGGTCAGAACGATTCCTTTTTTCATTTGCTTTACGGAAATTGCACCGCTCTGAATAGCTCGTTCAGGGCCGATTCGGGTTTCGTTGTCCGTCCCTTTTACTCCGTCTCCGTAGTCATTGGCAAAGTTAGAGAGAATCTGCAAACCTAAAGTTGTTAGCAAAGCCAAGGAAAAAATTTTCCCGTCAAAAAGTCCTTTGTGCATAGCATAAAAACTACCGACTAAAATTCCCGAAATCGAAAGCGGTAAAGTACGTAATCGGGCTGCTTGTATCCAGTTTTTCATACTTAAATCTTATCAGCCCAACTTTTGTTTTTCGGTTAAATAGGTCAGCATAACTTTGTCAAAATCATCTTCTATCGCTACGGGAACGTATTTGATTCGATATTGTGAGCAGATGAGCGAAACTCTTTCAAAATATTTTTTGACGGAATTCCTATATTCTTCCTGAATATTTTCTGCAAACAGATTTATTTCTTCTCCGTTTTCCAAATCAATAAATTTTTTGGGAGTATTGCTAAACTCAAAGTCTATCTCGTTTTTTTTGCTATAAACGTGAAAGACAATTACCCTGTGTTTGTTGTGTTTAAGGTGCTGTAAGGCTCTAAAGAGTTCGTTTTCGTTTTGATTTTGAAACATATCCGTGAACAAAACAATCATCGAGCGTCTGTGAATTTTTTCGGCAATCTGATGCAGAAGCTCAACTGTATTAGTGGATTTATTTTGAGAGAACGAAAGATTTTCGAGTGTATTCAACAACATTCTGTGATGTCTTTCGCTTCCTTTTTCCGAAGCATAATATTCGTAAGTATCCGAATAAATGCTTAATCCTACAGCATCTCTTTGTTTTTTTAATAAATTCATCAAAACAGCAGAAGCCAAAACTGAAAACCCGATTTTGTTCTTGTAGAAAGGTTCGCCTTCTTGTAATTTCGGATAGTGCATCGAGGAGGAATTATCCAAAATCAGGTGGCATCTTAAGTTGGTTTCTTCTTCAAATCTTTTCGTGTATAAACGATCGGTTCGGGCAAAGAGTTTCCAGTCTATATTTTTGGTACTTTCTCCTGTGTTATAAATTTTATGCTCGGCAAATTCAGCCGAAAACCCATGAAACGGACTTTTGTGCATTCCCGAGATAAATCCTTCCACCACCTGATTAGCTAAAAGTTCAAGATTCCGGAATGACGCTATTTTATCAAAATGTTGTTCTGTTTTCATCAAAGGCTTGTTGTTTTACAAAAATAGGTAAAAACATATTTGTAGTACAAAAATGTGCAGACCTTATAAATAAATAAACCTTAACTGATTGAAAATAAACAAGTTAAGGTTTTAAATAGTGGAGTCGGAGAGAATCGAACTCTCGTCCAAACAAGCAATCAAAGAGCTTTCTACACGTTTAGTCTTTATTTAAATTTTCGACAAACAGCAAGGCTAAAGACTACCACTATTTGCTTAGCTTTATCAGTGTCAGAAAGGACTTAAAGCTTTACCTTTCTTAGGTTTATTTTTCCAGTTCCTCTTTGTCAGACTCCACAAACCAAGGATTCTGAGAGAAATCCTGCCCTCCTACCTTGTAGGAGCGAGGCTCATCTTACTATGATTCAGATTAAGCAGCAAGAGCGTAGTTATTTTCGCCGTTTAAAAGTTCGTACAGCAGATATTAACGAGCCTACCATACTTGGCTCGACGTGCTTACTAATCAATTCCACTCGCTGTCAAAACCGGTCGACCCCAAAGTGTATTAGTTTTTTGTATAAAAACTAAGGTGCAAAGATATGATTTTTTCACGAATTAACAAAAAAGGTGCTTGTATAAGTTCAACCGTAGATTCAACTAATAAATGCAACTCTATGCAATATTAGCATAAAAAAGTTGTTTAGGGTTTTTAAATTTCAGTTTTTTTCTTGGTCTGCTGTTTAATTTATATTGTATTTCCTTTATTTTTAGTTCATTATAATTATCAAAAGATTGTTTTTTTGGTATATACTGCCTTATAAGTTTATTTGTGTATTCATTTAAGCCTCTTTCCCAAGAGGAATAAGTATAAGTTCAATTAGTAAATGCAACAAAAGTTAAAAAAAACACCAGTTATTTTGAGTTACAATAACTATCTTTGTTGGTCAAAATTCAAAGTAATGAACAAATGGATTTGGGTAATGTTATTTGAGTTTACTATTATAGTTTTTATTGAACGCTTAACTTTTCACAAAATACTTTAAAATGAATTACCAAAGAAGCAGTCAGTTATTTGTAGAAGCACAAAATTACATTCCGGGAGGTGTAAACTCTCCTGTGAGAGCTTTTAAAGGCGTGGGTGGAACTCCTATTTTTATCAAAAAAGCCAGCGGTGCCTATCTCTATGACGAAGACTCAAACCGATATATTGATTACATCAACTCATGGGGACCAATGATTTTAGGGCATGCTTATGAACCTGTGGTAAATGCCGTAATTGAAAAAGCCAAACTCGGAAATTCATTCGGGACACCAACCGAAATTGAAACCGAAATCGCCAAATCGGCTGTTGAAATGGTGCCGAATATTGATAAAATTCGTTTTGTGAATTCGGGAACCGAAGCTTGTATGAGTGCTGTTCGTTTGGCAAGAGGTTTTACTAAAAGAGAAAAAATCATCAAATTCTCAGGTTGCTATCACGGTCATTCCGATGCGTTTTTGATTGCTGCAGGAAGTGGAGCTTCGACTTTTGGAGTACCCAACAGTGCTGGAGTTACACAAGGTGCAGCCAAAGACACCTTACTGGCAGATTACAATTCATTGGAAAGTGTTCAAAAATTATTTAACGAAAATAAAGACGAAATTGCAGCCATTATCATCGAACCCGTAGCAGGAAATATGGGTTGCGTTCCTCCTAAAAAAGGATTCTTGGAAGGGCTTCGTCAAATCTGTGACCAAAACGGAGCAGTTTTAATTTTTGACGAAGTAATGACTGGTTTCCGTTTGGCAAAAGGTGGAGCACAAGAATTATTTGGCATCAATGCGGATATTGTTTGTTTCGGGAAAGTGATTGGTGGTGGTCTTCCGGTGGGAGCTTTTGCAGCTCGAAATGAAATTATGAATTGCCTTGCTCCTCTCGGAAATGTTTATCAAGCCGGAACCCTGTCCGGAAATCCGCTTGCCATGGCTGCTGGACTAGAAATGCTAAAAGCTTTGAATAATGACCAAGAAGTTTTTAAGCGTTTAGAAGAAAAAACAGCTTATCTCGAAAAAGGAATTCGTGAAGTATTAACCAAAAACAATGTTGATTTTACAATAAATCGAGTAGGTTCAATGATTTCGATTTTCTTTGACTCTCGTGAAATTTATGATTTCAAAACAGCAGGCTATGGAGACACACAACGCTTTAAAGATTTCTTCCACGGATTATTAAAAGAAGGCGTTTATATTGCTCCGTCATCCTACGAAACTTGGTTTATTGCTGATGCACTTTCGTATGACGATTTGGATTTTACAATTGCTAAAATTGATAAAGTGACTGCAAATTTCTAATTGAGGCGAACATCCAATCCTATATCTGCGATATTCCGAACTTCCCCAAAGAAGGGAGTATTAAAGTAATAAACTAAAAAAACTGTCTAAAGCCCTAATATAAATAAAAGGTTTTTAGGCAGTTTTTTTACCCGTTTGGTTACTTTTTTTTAAAAATAAGATTGACCAGAAACAGGATTATGATAGCTCCGATAGCTCCTGTGAGAATAGCTCCCAACCAACCCGTTCCTAAAGAAATGTCCAACGCTCCGAGAAGCCAATAACCGACAAAACTTCCGAGAATACCGATAATGATGTTTCCAATAAGTCCTAAGCCACCTCCTTTGTAGATGGTTCCCCCGAGCCAGCCTGCAATGGCACCGATAATTAGTGTTGCTAAAATGTTCATAATTAGTTTGGTTTTTAGGTTAATAACCTCAAAAATACAAAAGATTTTAGCTTGTTGCATACAAAGTTGCTTATTTAGGTTTAGACTAATAACAAAAAGCTCCCTGAATCATTTAGTTCAGGGAGCTTTTTAGCCTTGTTGTTTTGCGATTATTTCTGCTTCAAGAAATCATCAACCAATTCAGGAGCCATAACGCCTTCTACGAAAGTGTAAGCTCCAGTTTTTGGAGATTTAACCATTTTAATAGCTTTGGTTAATCTTTTTGACCCGGTTCTTAATGATGCTACAGTTTTCTTTGCCATGACTCAATTATTTAATTTCTTTATGAACAGTTACTCTCTTTAGGATAGGATTGAATTTTTTGATTTCCAATCTATCTGGAGTGTTTTTTTTGTTTTTTGTCGTGATATAACGAGAAGTTCCCGGAAGTCCGGATTCTTTGTGTTCAGTACACTCTAAAATCACTTGAATTCTATTACCTTTCTTTGCCATTATGATATAATTTTATAGCTGTAAATATTAGATAGCAATACCTTTTTCTCTTGCTTCTTTAAGTACAGCAGAAATTCCTTTTTTGTTAATGTTTTTGACAGCAGCAGCAGATACTTTCAAAGTAATCCATCTGTCTTCTTCCGGAAGGTAGAAACGCTTTTTAAATAAATTCACAGAGAATTTTCGTTTAGTTTTGTTCATCGCGTGAGAAACATTGTTTCCTACCATTGCTCTCTTACCTGTAAGCTCACAAACTCTTGACATTATCTTTCCTTATTAATTCGTTAATCCTAAAAATCAGGGTGCAAAGAAACAATTTTTTTTTATATCCTACAAATAAATTTCACTTCTTTTTCAGTAAAAAGAGAAATAAAATAAATTAGTTAAATTTCTCCTTATTTATCGGGCTGTTTTTTCCTGATTTCTTCCATTAGTTCTTTACCTCCTTGAGTTAAAATCTCTACGGCTGATTTTTGTCCGAAATTTTGATAATCAGAAATAGGAGTTGTTTTATTGATTTCAAATTTTTGTTTTCCGTCCAGCGAAAAAAGTGCTCCTTTAAAATAAATTGTATCGCTCTCAATCTTAGCTAAAGCCCCGATAGGAGCAGTGCAACCTCCTTCTAAGGTCTTTAGAAAGTTGCGTTCAATATAAGTGCAGATTTCAGAAGGCTTGTGGTTGAGTTTTACGGTGGCATCCTTACAAAATTTATTGTTAGCCATACAAACCACCACTACTGCTCCTTGTGCAGGGGCAGGAATCATCCAATCCAAGACGATGTGATTTTCGGGTTTTATCTCAATGCGCTCTAATCCTGCTTGGGCAAAAATAGCTCCATTCCAGCCGTTATTTTTCAGTTTTTGAAGTCGTGTAATTACGTTTCCTCTCAAATCGGGAATTTGGTGGTTTGGGTAGCGATTGAGCCATTGGGCTTTTCGTCTTAGGCTTCCCGTTGCTACGATTGCGTTTTCGAGATTTAAAAAGTCGGTATTTTTGTTGAAAACCAAGATATCATTCGGGCTATGACGCTCTAAAACGGCAGTTTGCACAATTTCGTTTGCCAAAACAGTCGGAACGTCTTTCATCGAGTGGACTGCAATATCAATCGCTCCGTTAATTAGAGCAATATCGAGAGCTTTAGTAAAAATCCCTGTGATTCCGAGTTGATAAAGCGGTTTGTCAAGAACAATATCTCCTTCCGATTTTACTTTTACAATTTTGGTTTTGTAGCCCAAATCATTGAGTTTTTTTTCGACCGTATGAGCTTGCCACAAAGCGAGCTGACTTTCGCGAGTTCCGATTCTGATTATTTTTTTCAAAATTCTAAAAATAAAAATAGTTATGCTTGTTCTCTGATTTGTGGTGTTCTGAAAAAGACAAGTGCAAAGATAGCTTTTTGTCGGAAGCTTTAAAAACTATAAACAAGAAAAAGCTACCCTTTTCGGATAGCTTTTTTTAATTACTCTTTTCTTTCGTACATACAGCAATGGTGTAGTTTTTCGTAATCTTCGTCTTTGGCTCTTACTTTGTCGGTATCGTGTCCTACATTGGCAATTGCTTGATGTATCTGATCTATCGAAGTTTTATTTTCGTCAATAACCAAATGTATATCTTTATGGTCAGCGTGCCATTGAGCAGATTTTACTCCTTTAACGGAATAAGCTGCTTTTTCGATACGTTTTTTGCACATTTCGCAGTTTCCGTTTACTTCGATGTCGTACTTAGCATTTTTGTTTTTCTTTACCTTTTTTTCTTGTGCTTGTGTTGTAATTCCTACAAAAGCTACAACTAAAATTAAAATCAGTTTTTTCATTTCTTGTTTTGTTATAAGCCATAAGTGGTATGCTTTAGGCTTTGTTTGTACTTATTTGTCTATTCTCTTTACTCTATCTTAAGTCTCAGTCCTGCATAATACATCGCTCCAAAAACCGGTCCGTATATCATCGAGCTATCAAAATACGTTCCGAAAGCATCATCTGCTCCAATAATTGCGTCTTTCTGTTTATAATTGGTAATGTTTTCACCTCCAACATATATTTCAAAAACAGGAGAAAAACTATGGGTTATTTGAGCATTCATAAGCGTTAGGTTAGGCGAAAATTCCCTTGTTTGATATTGAGTGGGATTAGAACCTGTAAACGGCATTTTTTGTTCTCCGATAAGATTCATTGTCCAGTCGAACTTCCATTGTTTTCCTTTGTCCGAAACATGAGTTTCATAGCCTACGTTCGTAAAAAATCGGTGTTTTGCTTGTAATGGTCGAATCTCACGACCTCCAAGATAGTCCGTCTGAACGTCATAATATTTGTAGGCGGTTCGAATAGTAAAATGATGTGTAATATCAACGTTAAATTCTAACTGAAAACTATTCGCAAACGAAGAACCGTCAAGGTTATAAAACAAAACCTCTTGTGGATTAGCGTATAAATCAACTACTACTTGATTTTGGAAATCTGTTCTATAAAAATCTGCAATTACTTCTGCTTTTTTTCCGAAAAGATGAAAATCTTGCATCAAACTTATTCCGTAATTCCAAGCAATTTCAGGGTCTAATCCGTAAATTTTTCCATTGGAATTAAGAATTTCAAAATCTCTGGAAGAAGCAAACAAATGTTGGTTTTCTGCAAAAATACTTGCACTTCTGATTCCCCTACCTACAGATGCTTTTAGGGTTCCGCCTGTCCAAGGATTGTACATAGAATGGAGTCGTGGAGTCACAAAAGTTCCTAAACGGTTGTGGTTGTCTATACGAGCTCCGGCTACAAAGCTAAAATTATCTGAATTGCAGTAGGTGTATTCAAAAAACGCTCCAATTGAATTATCTTTTCTAGAAAAATCTGTGGTAGAAGTCCCATCTAAAGAACTTACAAATTCATCATAACCATCATAAGTAAAACTAATACCTGTTGCGAATTTATGCATCGTATTAGATAGTATTGAGTTATAAATCAAATTCGAATAAAAACTGTTCTGATGAATATCAAATGTTCTTAAACCAAAGTAAGAATCCTGATTATGCGAATTGAAAGAGTTTTGAAAACCTATACTTTTCCAAGGTGTATCTGGAAAAACATAACCGATTTTGGCAGAAGCATCAAACTTTTCGGTCAGTATTTCCGAACCCCAATGATTGGTGGTGAATTTGTCTCGGTTTTTATCAAAATCAACACTTCCTGACTGTTTGTCGTCATTCATATAGCGGAAATTAAAAAAACCTACCCAACCTTTTTCAGCATTGGTATATTGCCAACGATTCATCACATTGATTTGATTTCCGAGCGGATTATCCAAAAATCCGTCATCGTTCATATCATTTTTGGAGGTTCTCGCATTTCCGTGTAAAAACAAAGAGGTACTCCATTTGTCAGAAACTTTCTGATTCAAATGTGTGTTCAGCTCAAAACGTGAATCGGTTGAGGCGTAAGCATTCACAAAAAGAGGAATATCGTTAAGAGGCTTAATCAACTCGTAATTGATTTGCCCCGAAATACTTTCGTATCCATTCACTACACTTCCTGCTCCTTTGGTAATCTGAATACTTTCGACCCAAGTACCGGGAATAAACGAAAGTCCATAAGCTTGTGACGCTCCTCTGACAGCCGGAATATTTTCTTCTGCCATTAAGATATACGGACTATTAAGCCCAAGCATTCGGATTTGCTTGTTTCCCGTAACGGCATCAGAGAAATTCACATCAATCGAAGGGTTGGTTTCGAAAGCCTCCGATAGGTTGCAGCAAGCAGCCTTGAGAAGTTCAGAACTTGAAATATGAGTAACATTGGCAGAAGAAGTTTTGATCCTTGAAAGACTTTGTCTTTTTCGTTGAATTACAACTTCTTCAATCATCGAATCAGGATAAAGCGTAACCGAGATTTCTTCGTTCGGATGTACCGAAACTGTTTCGGTTCGCATTCCGATAAAGGATACAATTAAATTTGTATTGGTTCTGTATTCGAGTTCAAATTTTCCGTTTGTGTCGGTTTGTGTTCCTTCGGTAGTACCTTCCCAGAGTACGGTTGCCCCAATAAGAGGTAAGTTTTTATCATCAAGAGTATTTTCATAAATAACTCCTTTTATTTTTTGTTGAGAAAAACCGAAAAACCCTATAAGGATAAAGATAAATAATATGTGCTTTTTCATTTTTTACTTAATTTATTTAATAATCAAAATTAGAAACAAAGCAATTTGTTTCGATCCTTGGAATAATGATAAATAAATTAAGCGTAATAAATCAGACTACAATAGAGCTTGTAGAAAGGAGGTGCATTAGAGTTAAAACAGTATTGAAAATAATTCTGATTGACATCGTCTGAATATTCAATAAATTCGAACGAATATTCGTTATCTAAAACGACAAACACATCATAAACAAATGAAAATACTGTTGTGGTAATAACATCAGGACTGTCTTGAGAGATGTACTCGTCTTTGCAACATTCAGAATGATTCTCAGAAGAGCCGCAACAAGACTTCCCTACAGAGCAAACTTCATTTTCAGAATGATGCTGATGTGATTTTTCGTGACTGCAAGGCTCGTCAGCAGTCTTAGAATAAACTACCTGAGAAGTAATTTGTTTTTCTCCACAAAAATGTATGTTCAGAGCCAGTCCAATGTTTGAAAACATCAGGAAAAAAGCCAATAACAAAGCCGTACATTTTTTTGAAAAACTCATTTTCAAAGGTTTGAATAATACAAAGGTAATGATTTTTCGAATTATACTTAATATAAAATCTTTTTTGAGTAGAAATAATAAAACGAAAGCCTCCGATTCAGGAGGTTTTCGTTTTATTATTTCTGTTTAAATAAATTTACATATAGGCTTCAATCGGAGCACACGAACACACTAGATTTCTATCTCCGTAAGCATCATCTACTCTACGAACAGAAGGCCAGAATTTGTTTTCGTGTAAGTGCTCTAACGGATAAGCCGCTTCCTCACGAGTATAAGGTAAATCCCAAGTATTTGCAGTAAGCATTGCTAGGGTGTGAGGAGCATTTTTAAGCGGATTGTTCGGGTTGTCTGGAGTACATTTCTCAATTTCTGCTTTGATTGAAATCAATGTGTCACAGAAACGGTCTAATTCTCCTAAATTTTCACTTTCTGTTGGCTCGATCATCAGTGTGCCGGCTACAGGGAAAGATACCGTAGGAGCGTGGAATCCGTAATCCATAAGGCGTTTTGCAACATCACCTACTTCAACTCCATTTTGTTTGAACATTCTGAAATCTACAATCATCTCGTGAGCTGCACGACCCATTTCTCCAGTATAAAGAATTGAGAAGTGTTTCTCAAGACGAGCTTTCATATAGTTAGCATTCAAAATAGCGATTTTAGTAGCATTCGTAAGTCCTTCTTCTCCTAACATACAGATGTATCCGTAAGAAATCAAACAAACAAGTGCTGAACCATAAGGAGCAGAAGAAACAGAAGTAATTGCTTTTTCTCCACCTACTTCAATAACTGGATTACTTGGTAAGAACGGAACTAAATGTTTAGCTACACAGATTGGTCCTACACCAGGCCCTCCTCCTCCGTGAGGAATAGCGAACGTTTTGTGTAGGTTCAAGTGACAAACGTCTGCTCCGATAGTTCCTGGGTTGGTTAGACCTACTTGAGCATTCATATTAGCACCATCCATATATACTTGACCACCATTTTCATGAATGATGTTCATAATTTCAATAATAGATGCTTCGAAAACTCCGTGAGTAGAAGGGTAAGTAATCATCGCACAAGCAAGATTATCCTTGTGTTTTATTGCTTTTTCTCTTAAATCTTCTACGTCGATGTTTCCTTCTGGGGTAGTTTTCGTAACTACGATTTCCATTCCTGCAAGGGCAGCCGAAGCTGGGTTGGTTCCGTGAGCCGAAGCCGGAATCAAAGCAATATTTCGGTGTCCTTCACCTCTTGATTGATGATAAGCTCGGATAACCATAAGTCCTGCATACTCTCCATTAGCTCCTGAGTTTGGTTGAAGGGTTGTTCCTGCAAATCCTGTGATGATAGAAAGTTGTTTTTCCAGCGTTTTCAGCATTATTTGGTATCCTTCTGCTTGGTCTTTTGGGGCAAATGGGTGAATGCTATTCCAATTTGGTAAGCTTAACGGAAGCATTTCGGTAGCAGCGTTGAGTTTCATCGTACAAGAACCCAAAGAAATCATCGAATGATTCAATGATAAATCTTTACGTTCTAGTTTTTTGATGTAACGCATAAGTGCTGTTTCCGAGTGATGTGAGTTGAATACTTCGTGTTGTAAGAAGGATGAAGTTCTTACTAATGAACTGTCAATTGCTGAACTCGTTGACAAAGCAGAAACAGTGAAGGCATCTTTACCTACTGCTTTCGCAAAAATGGCTATAATTTGGTTGATGTCGTTCAAATTAGTAGTCTCGTTTAAAGCGATTTGAACGGTGTTGTTGTCGATATAATAAAAGTTTACTTCGTTTTGAATAGCAATTGCTTTTACTTTTTCAGCATCAGCTTTTACCACAATCGTATCGAAGAAAGAAGTATTGATTTGCTCAACGCCTAATTTAGTCAAACTTTCAGCCACGGTTACAGCAGAAGCGTGAACTTTATCAGCGATGTATTGAAGTCCTTTTGGACCGTGATAAACCGCATACATTCCCGCCATTACAGCAAGAAGTACTTGAGCCGTACAGATATTTGAAGTCGCTTTTTCACGTTTGATGTGTTGCTCACGTGTTTGAAGTGCCATACGAAGCGCACGGTTACCGTTCATATCCTGAGAAACTCCGATGATACGACCCGGCATACTACGTTTGTATTCTTCTTTGGTTGCTAAAAACCCAGCGTGAGGACCACCGTAACCCATCGGAACTCCGAAACGTTGTGTAGTTCCCACTACAGCATCAGCACCCATTTCTCCCGGAGGCGTTAATTTTACCAATGATAAAATATCAGCAGCAAAAACAGTTTTGATTTCGTTTTCTTTTGCTTTCGCAACAAATTCTCTGTAATCGTTTACTTGCCCGTGTTTTCCAGGGTATTGTAGAATAGCTCCGAAGAATTCTGATGAAAAGTCGAAATCTTTGTGATTTCCGATAACCAATTCAATTCCGATTGGAGTCGAACGAGTTTGTAAAATTGATAAGGTTTGAGGTAATATTTCTTCTGAAACGAAAAATTTATTTACGTTATTTTTCTTTTGATCTCTTGAACGGACATCAAAAAGTAAAGCCATGGCTTCAGCAGCAGCAGTTCCTTCGTCAAGTAGCGAAGCATTTGCCAATTCCATTCCAGAAAGTTCAATAACTGTTGTTTGGAAGTTTAAAAGAGCTTCTAAACGACCTTGAGCAATTTCTGCTTGATATGGCGTATAAGCTGTATACCATCCTGGATTTTCAAAAATGTTTCTTTGAATCGGAGCCGGAACCACAGTTGGGTGATATCCAAGTCCGATATAGGATTTGAAAACTTTGTTTTTGTTTCCTAGTGCTACAATATGTTGGAAATAATCATATTCTGACATAGCAGCAGGAAGGTCCAAAGGTTTTTTGAGTCGGATTCCATCAGGGAAGGTTTCATAAATAAGTTGGTCAATAGATGAAACTCCGATGGTAGAGAGCATTGTTTGTATGTCATTTTCATTGGTAACTCCCAAATGACGTAGTGCAAATGAATCTGTTTTCATAAGAAAAAAAAGAAGTATGTGAAATGTTGTGTTTTATTTTAAGCCGCAAAGGTAATCAATTTAATCAGGAAAATTTATTTGTCAATAACAAAAAAACCTCTTCTTTACAGTAGGTTACAAGATATCTTAATGTTTGAAATGTCTTACTCCTGTGAAGACCATTTTCATTCCGTTTTCATTACAAAAATTGATACTCAATTGGTCTTTAATTGATCCTCCGGGTTGAATAACGGCTTTAACTCCTACGTTGTCGGCAATTTCTACACAATCAGGGAAAGGGAAGAAAGCATCGCTGGCCATCACGGCTCCGTTTAAATCAAATCCAAAACTTTGTGCTTTTTCTATAGCTTGACGCAAAGCATCTACTCTTGAAGTTTGTCCGGTTCCCGAAGCAATTAGTTGACCGTCTTTAGCCAGAACAATCGTATTCGATTTAGTGTTTTTACACAACTTAGAAGCAAACAACAAGTCTGCGATTTCTTGCTCTGTTGGAGCTTTGGTAGTCACAGTTGTCAGCATATCTTTACTGTCTGTGATATTGTCTTTGGTTTGAACCAAAAATCCGTTAAGTGCTGTACGAACCTGATTTTCAGAAAGAACAACCGGTTTTTGCACCAAAATGATTCTGTTTTTCTTTTCTTTCAGGATTTCGATAGCTTCAGCATCATAACTTGGAGCAATTACTACTTCACAGAATAGTTTATTTACTTCTTCTGCTGTAGCTTTATCAAGATTAGTATTCGCAATCAAAACTCCTCCGAAAGCAGAAGTTGGGTCACCTGCCAAAGCATCCAAATAAGCTTCTTTCAGTGTATTTCTGGTTGCCAATCCGCAAGCATTGTTGTGTTTTAGGATAGCAAACGTAGGTTTATCTTGTTTAAATTCAGAAATCAAAGTTACGGCAGCATCTACATCCAAAAGGTTGTTATATGAAAGTTCTTTTCCGTGTAACACGTCAAACATTGCATCAAAATCTCCGAAGAAGAAACCTTTCTGGTGAGGGTTTTCTCCGTAACGAAGTTGTTTTCCACCAGTTTGGCTGATTTTCAAGAACGAATCATCAGCATTGAAATAATTGAAAATTGCCGTATCATAATTTGACGAAACGTGAAAAGCAAAACTCGCAAAGTTTCTTCTGTCTTCAAGCGAAGTTTCTCCGCTTTTTTCGTTTAATAAGCTAAGGAAACCAGCATATTGGTCAACAGAAGAAATGATAACAGTGTCTTTAAAATTCTTAGCGCCTGCTCTGATAAGCGAAATTCCGCCTATATCGATTTTCTCGATGATGTCTGCCTCAGAAGCTCCTGAAGCCACGGTTTTTTCGAACGGATATAAATCTACAATTACTAAATCGATTTGAGGAATGTTGTATTCTTGCATTTGCTGAACATCTGAAGAGTTGTCTTGACGGTTCAAGATTCCTCCGAAGATTTTCGGGTGTAAGGTTTTTACTCTTCCTCCCAGAATAGATGGGTAATCGGTTACGGATTCTACAGGAACTACGGGAATACCAAGATTTTTGATGAAATCTTCGGTTCCACCAGTTGAGTAAAGGGTTACGTTAAGTTCGTGTAGTTTTTTTACAATCGGTTCTAATCCGTCTTTTGAGAAAACCGAAATCAGTGCAGACTGAATTTTTTTAGTTGCATTCATGTTGTTGTGTTGTTGTTTTTTAGAAAGGTGCAAAGGTACAGTTTTTTGTTTGAGGTTTCAAACCTAAACGAAAGAAGTTTTTGATGGTTTTCAAAGTCTTTTTGGGAGTACCTTTTTCTGCCTTGATTTGGCTTTCAAGTTGTTGTTACTGAACGATTTCTATATCCACATCTAATAATCCTTTCGAAGGATTATCGGTTATATCCATAAAAGCTTTTTTAGAAAGGTCAATCTCTCTTCCTTTTACAAAAGGACCTCTATCGTTTACTTTGACAAGAACCCATTTTCCGTTGGCTTTATTGGTTACTTTTAGTATGGTGCCAAAAGGTAATTTTTTGTGTGCTGCGGTTTGTTTTTTGTTGTTAAATATTTCTCCACTGGCAGTTTTTCGACCGTTGAATTTGTTGTGGTAATAAGAAGCAACTACGTTTTTTTTGTAAGATTTGGTTTTGAGGTTTTTAGAAGTTGAGGTTTTTGCTGATTGTGTGCTTTTTGAACTTCCACAAGATTGGAAAAAGAAACTCAATGCAACAAAGCTGAACAATAAAATTAGTTTTCGGCTCATTTGGCTGTTATGTTTGGTTAGTAATTTGATTAAAGTGTAAAATTAACAAAGAAGGATTTAATCCACAATCATACTTCGTATAGTTTTCCAAAGGTTATTAACACCCTGACTGAGCCTGTTTAAAGCTTTTTGAACATTACAAAATGAGGTCCAACATCGGGAATTTCAAAAGTTTTTCCAATAACCTGATAACCAGATTTTTTATAAAAATCAACGGCAATTTCTCTTGCATTAAACCAGACAAGCAGAATGCTTTTATTTCTTAAAAAAATTTCGGAATACACCACCAATTGTTTCCCAAAACCTGATTTTTGATATTCGGGCAATACAGCCATACCTCTAATCTGATATTGGTCAGTCTGCGAAAAAAGAGGATTGTTATTTTTAAAAATTGAAATAATTCCGGTTAGTTTTTCTTGATAAAAAAGCCCGAAATGAAAGGTTGTTTGAAGTTCATCACCTTTAAAAAAACACGTTTCTAAAGACCTTCCCGGACGCAAAACCACCTGCCTGATAGGATAAGTTTGCTCGTATTCGATTTGTTTTATTACAACAGATTTCGGGTTATGAAGGGCATCCATTTTTTATTGGTTTTAGAAATTTTATTAGTTTATAGTTACCAACCATTTTTTCTTTTCTCTTCTTTGATTTCGTTTAAAAAGGCTTGCTTTTCAGGTAAATTTGTTTCTATGGTATTCAAAAGATTATAAGCCTTATTCAGATGATTTTTTGAGCGTTTCTCATCAGTCGGTAATAGCAGTTCGTAAAGTTGAAGGTGGAAATTGTAATAATTAGGGTAGTATTTTACTGCCATTTCGTATATAGCAATGGCAAAATCATTCATATCACTATTCCAATAACGAGATGCCAGACCATTGAGCTCTGCAATTTCGGGAGGATAAAAATAGTTGGCAATTTTGGAGGCGTTTTCAATTTTGTTTAACTCATCGCTAACAGATTTGGGTTTGTCTATCAGTTTATAGTTATTATCAACTGTTGCTATTTCGGCATATCTACCGTTAAATTCGGAAAATAATTTTGTCAAAAGATAAGGCGTTGCAACAATCGGAACAGCATTATGTCCCGAGTTTTCTGCAGTAAATGTATTTATTGAATTAAAAAATAAAGGAAATTCTTGTTTTAAAGTATCAAAGTTTTTTCTGTGGTAAAAATCCTCATAAGACGCTGTTCCTCCTACCGAAATAAATATTTTATTGTTGTCTATTTCTTTATTTTTTTCAAGAGCTACTATCAATTCTCTAAAGCTGTCCAAAGGAGTGTTTGCTATTACTCCCGAATAATAGACAGGTTTTTTAAGGTAAGAATAAAGAGCAAATGAAGCAGAAAACGAATGTCCGATAATGATTTTGAAATCATTCGGGTAGTAAGATTGTATTTTTTCATCAATTTCTTGGGTTATAAATTGGTGAAGAGGTAATTCTTTGTCGTTTATGTTTTTTATACCACATTCCTTGTTTCGGTTTAATAGCGGTATGGTTACAACAATTGCTTGAGGAATTTGATGTGTGTACTGCAAATACCTGATGTTGCTCAAAAGAGGATTAACAAACCACTGGTGCTGACCGTCTAAAATGTAAATAACAGGTAACTTGACTTCCTCAGACCGGTACTTATAAAATTCAGGAGTAGTCACATAAATAGTTCGCTCTGTGTCAAATGCCTTGGAATAAAAATTCAAAGTATCTGTTTTCTGAGAAAAGAGAGAATACGGAATAAACAGTATTGATATTAGTGTTAGTTTTATTCTCATTGTTTGTAATTTAGGTAAGAGAAACTTTACAAAACTAAATATAAAAAACATTTTATCAACAAAAACCATAAACAAACCTCCGTTACGTTAAATAAATCCAAATTATTTAGGTGTTAAATTTATAAGGTTTATTTTTGTTTGATGCCTGTAATTGAACTCTACTCAAATGAAATTAAAACACATTATTATTTCGATTTTACTCTTAGCTCTTACGAGCCTTATTATTTACAGAATTATAGCTAACAAAGAACCTCTACAAACAACAAGACAGTTACAACCTGCAAAAGTTGACGGAATTATCATAAAAACCCAGTATTTTGAAGATATTTTATCGCTTTCGGGTTCGTTAGAAGCAGACGAACAGGTAGAAATAAGAAGCGAAGTTTCGGGAATTGTACAGCGTATAAACTTCAAAGAAGGATCTCAAGTGCAAAAAGGACAAATACTGTTAAAAATCAACGATGTTGAGCTTCAAGCGCAACTTCTTCAAGCCAAAACCAAAGAACAATTAGCATCAGAAAATGCCAGAAGAGCAGAACTGTTATTAGACAAAGAAGCCATCAGCAGAGAAGAATTTGACATAATATCAGCCGAATATCAGTCTGCCAAAGCACAGACACAACTCATTGAGGCACAAATTGCCAAAACCGCTATTGTAGCTCCTTTTTCGGGAAAAATAGGACTTCGGAATATATCCGAAGGAACTTATGTAACTCCAATAACTCTTATTGCAAAATTGGTCAGTTCTTCGGATATGAAAATTACTTTTTCCGTTCCCGAAAAATATGCCAATCAGATTAGTATAAATACGGAACTAAAATTCACGGTTTCGGGTTCAAATGAAAAATTTGCAGCAAAGGTTTACGCTATAGAACCGGAAATAGAACTCGCCACCCGAACCTTGAAAGTACGAGCCAAAATAACAAACAAAGAAGGGAAACTCTTGCCAGGTAGCTTTGCTGATGTAGAGCTTCCGTTATCTGTTATAGACGATGCTATTATAATTCCGACAGAATCCGTAATTCCGATACAAGACGGAAAAATGGTTTTTGTAAAACAAAATGGAAAAGCCAAAGATGTGAAAATAGTAACTTCGACCCGAACTGAAAAAGATATTTTAATATTAGAAGGGCTCAAAGCAGGAGATACTCTGATAACATCGGGGATTATGAGCCTGAAACCGAATGTTCCTATAATGGTTAATGTTAAATAATCGGAGGTTACCTCCAGCATCCAACATCCAACAAAATGAGTTTATCAACTTTCAGTATAAAGCGACCTGTTTTTACCATAGTGGTTAATCTGGCTTTGATTCTTTTCGGAGTTATAGGATTTACTTATTTGGGAGTTCGCGAGTATCCTTCTATCGACCCGGCTATTATTAATGTTTCTACGAGTTATACGGGAGCTAATGCAGATATTATTGAATCTCAAATTACCGAACCTCTTGAAAAAGCAATAAACTCCATTGACGGAATCCGAAATATTTCTTCTTCTTCAAACCAGGGAAGAAGTAACATAACCGTTGAGTTTCACTTGGGCAAAAACCTCGAAGAAGCTGCTAATGATGTTCGAGATAAGGTTTCGCAAGCTATCCGAAATTTACCCAAAGATATTGACGCTTCTCCTGTAGTATCAAAAGCCGATGCAGATTCCTCTCCGATTATTTCGATGACTTTGCAAAGTGATTACAGAAATCACATGGAAATATCGGATTATGCCGAAAATGTTATTGCACAACGTATTCAGACTATTCAAGGTGTAAGTAGCGTTCAGATATGGGGTCAGAAAAGATATGCGATGCGACTGTGGATTGATCCTGTCAAACTGACGTCTTACGGAGTAACGGTTACGGATGTTCTCGGAGCTTTAAATGCCCAAAATGTAGAGCTTCCTTCGGGGAAAATTACAGGAGCAAATACCGAGTTGATGGTAAAAACAATGGGAAACCTTTCTACAGAAGAAGAATTTAACAACATAATTATCTTAGCCCAAGGCGAAAGAATAGTCCGTTTTAAAGATGTTGGAAGAGCTTCTTTGGAGGCGGAAAATCTCGAAACCAAATTAAGTCAGTCAGGACTTCCGATGATTGGACTGGCAATAATTCCGCAACCCGGTACCAACTATATCGAAATAGCAGATGCTTTTTACAGAGAATACGAAAAACTGAAAATTGATTTACCTTCTGATTTAAGTATAAACATAGCACTTGACAATACGGTTTTTATAAAAAAATCAATCACCGAAGTAGCAGAAACACTTCTGATTTCGATTGCACTCGTGATCATCATTATTTATTTTTTCTTCAGAGATTGGTCTATCGCATTCCGACCACTTATTGATATTCCCGTATCGCTCATCGCTACGTTTTTTATAATGTATTTGTGCGGATTTTCGGTAAATGTACTTACGCTTTTGGCAATCGTTTTAGCCACCGGACTTGTGGTAGATGACGGAATTGTCGTTACCGAAAATATCTATAAAAAAGTAGAGGAAGGAATGAACCCTTTTGAAGCGGCTGTAAAAGGTTCTAACGAAATTTTTTGGGCTGTAATTTCTATTTCTGTTACGCTTGCAGCTGTGTTTTTGCCTGTAATATTTTTAGAGGGTTTTGTAGGGAGGTTGTTCAGGGAATTTGGAGTGGTAATAGGGGCAGCCGTACTCATTTCCGCTTTTGTTTCGCTTACACTTACTCCGATGCTCAATGCTTTTTTGATGAAACCCAATCAACACAAAAAACAAGGTTGGTTTTACAGAAAAACAGAACCTTTGTTTGTAGGTATGAATCAAGGTTACAGACGCTCGTTAAGCAAATTTATGAAGATTAAACAAATGAGTTTTGTAATAATTCTGGTTTGTTTAGGACTTATCGTATTGTTTTTTGGAGTTTTGAAAAAAGAAACAGCTCCTTATGACGATAGGAGTTCTGTGATGATGTCAATTACAACTCCCGAAGGCTCTTCTTACGAATATACCGACCGATTTATGCAGGAAATCTCCCAAATGATAGAAGATTCTGTTCCTGAAAAAAGAGTAAGCCTGATTATAACTTCGCCAAGTTTTATGACCTCATCGGTAAACGCAGGTAGAGTTCGTCTGAGCTTGGTTGAACCCGACCAAAGAGAACGCACCCAAAAAGAAATTGCTGACGATTTATCGAAATGGACAAAACAATATGCACAAGGCAGGGTTTCGGTAATGCAAACTCCAACAATTTCCGTAACAAGAAGAGGAGGACTGCCTATTCAGTATATAATTCAGGCACAGAATTTTGAAAAGCTGAGGGAGGCAATTCCTGAATTTTTGGAAGAGGCCAGAAAAGACCCGACTTTTTCGATTGTAGATACAGATTTGAAATTTAATAAACCTGAAATTAATGTAACCATAAATCGAGAAAAGGCACAGAGTCTGGGTGTTTCGGTGCTTGATGTTGCCCAAACTTTGCAACTCTCATTCAGCGGACAACGCTTCGGATATTTTATAAAAGACGGGAAACAATACCAGGTAATCGGTCAGTTTGACCAAAAAGACAGAGCCAAACCAAACGATCTGACTTCGATGTTTGTCAAAAACAATCAAGGACAACTCATACAGTTGAGTAATTTAGTTGAAATTGAAGAGCAGAGCAATCCACCTCAGTTGTTTCATAATAATCGCTATATGTCAGCTACAATCCAAGCAGGGCTTGCTCAGGGAAAAACAATTGGAGACGGAATCCAAGCCATGGAACGAATCAAAGATAAAGTTCTTGACGATTCTTTTACGACTGATTTGAGTGGAGAATCAAGAGATTTTGTGGAAAGCAACTCCAACACTATGTTTGCTTTCGGGTTGGCTTTGTTGCTGATTTATTTGCTTTTGGCAGCTCAGTTCGAGAGTTTTATTGATCCGTTTATTATCATCCTTACCGTTCCGATGGCCGTAGCAGGAGCGTTATTTTCGCTTTGGCTTTTCGGACAAACGTGGAATATATTCAGTCAGATAGGTACTATTATGCTCATCGGGTTGGTCACCAAAAACGGAATTCTCATCGTTGAATTTGCTAATCAGCTAAGACAAAAAGGCATTCCGAAATACGAAGCAATCATTCAGGCATCAGAATCCCGATTAAGACCAATTCTGATGACAAGTTTAGCTATTGCTTTTGGAGCATTGCCTATTGCACTTTCTGTTGGAGCAGCTTCTGTGAGTAGAATGGGAATGGGAATTGTCATTGTTGGAGGAACAATTTTTTCGCTAATATTAACCCTTTATGTCATTCCTGCCATTTACCTGATGTGGTCAAAATCCAAGAAAAAAAGAATAGAATTAGAAAATATTTTGGAATAGTTTATTTTGTTTTTAGAGACTCTTTTCTTCCGATGGTTTTTGTGATGATATCTTTGCTAATATCCCAACCACGAGCCGGAGAATATTCTCGTCCGTAATAGATGATTTGTAAGTGAAGTTTGTTCCAAAGTTTTTTGGGAAACAATCGTTTGGCATCTTTTTCGGTTTGTTGTACACTTTTTCCGTTTGATAGATTCCAACGGTACATCAACCTGTGAATGTGAGTATCAACCGGAAAAGCAGGTACTCCGAAACCTTGACTCATTACCACACTTGCCGTTTTATGTCCGACAGCAGGCAACTCTTCCAGAGCTTCTATATCATTAGGAACTTCTCCGTTGTATTTATCAATAAGAATCTGAGAAAGCCCGTAAATCCCTTTGGATTTCATAGGTGTAAGCCCGCAAGGTCGAATGATTTCTGCAATTTTATCAACTCCTAACTTTACCATATCATACGGATTATCAGCTTTAGCAAATAGGAGAGGAGTAATTCGGTTTACCCGTTCATCGGTACATTGAGCTGAAAGCAAAACCGCTATCAAAAGAGTGTAAGTATCTGTGTGATTTAACGGAATAGGAACTTCGGGATAAAGTTGCTCTAAAGTATTTATAACAAAATCAACTCGTTCTTTTTTGGTCATTTTTAATCATTTGTTTTCTGGTAATTAAAATTTTGTTTTAAAACCTCAGCCAGCTGATTTACGCTTTCTTTGTCGGGTACTACAAGAACAATACTGTTATTTACAGAGTTATCTTTATCATCTCTGTTCTCTTGATGTATCTTTAAACTGGATATGCAAATAAAAAGTACAGTTTAAGTTAAGCGACATTTTTATAAATGTTGTTTTGATTATTAAATTCTTCGATTGTTTTGTAATTCAATGCACCGTGTCGTCTTTCTTTGTTGTACCAGATTTCTAAAAACTCTATTCTCTATTCTCTAAAAAACACCTCACGATTGCAGGATTAATTCTTTAATTAGTTTTCGGGCGTTTGGTTCGGCTTTTTTTACAGCTTTTAGCACTTCTTCGTGTGAGATTTTATCCATTTCGTCTTCGGTTCCCATATCCGAAATTACCGAAATTCCGAAGCACTCTAAATCCATGTGTCGGGCTACGATAACTTCAGGAACCGTGGACATTCCCACACAATCGGCTCCTAAAATTCCGACCATTTTGTATTCAGCCAGCGTTTCAAAAGTAGGTCCTTGTAATCCGTAGTAGATTCCGTCTTTTACGAGAATGTTTTCTTTTTTTGCGATTTGTTTGGCTTTAGCAATCAACTTTCGGTTGTATGGTTCTCCCATATTTACAAAACGAGGTCCGAAGCGTTCATCGTTTTTTCCTCGAAGCGGATGTTCGGGAAACATATTGATATGGTCATAAATAATTACCACATCTCCAACTTTATAAGACGGATTCACACCTCCCGAAGCATTAGAAACTATCAGAGTTTGAATTCCGAGATATTTCATTACCCTTATCGGAAATGTAACTTCATCCATTGAATATCCCTCATAATAATGGAATCTACCTTGCATAGCGACTACGGTTTTGTTACCGATTTTTCCGAAAATAAGGTTTCCTTTGTGTCCTTCTACGGTCGAAACAGGAAAATTAGGGATTTCGTTATAAGGAATTTTGTGTTCGATTTCGATATCAAATATAAAACCGCCTAACCCAGAGCCTAATATTACTCCGAATTCAGGTGTATAGTTGGTTTTTTCTCTAAGATAATTTACGGTTTGCTGAATTTTTTCCCACATAGCTTTAACGTTCAGTTTTCAGTTAACAAGTATTTAGTCAAAGTTACGAATTTTGTTGTGGTTTTCAAGGTAAAAGAACCAAATAATTGATTTTATAAATTCACTTAATATTTTGCTTCAGTTCTTGGATTTGTTTACTGATATTGAAGATTGGTAATAAAATGACAAAGCGAGTCAAATTGTTTTAATCTAATTCGGAAAGTTGTTTTGTGAGAATAAATAATATAATCTTAGTGAAAGCTAAAATTAATAAATACAGCTCTTGTTTTCATAGACTCAATATTTCCTGTCCAAGGGCTGTTTGGGTTATTATCGGGGATAAGTTCGTTTTGAAAACTAAAAACTCCTCGTATGGAGGGAGAAAAAATAAACCATTCTAAAAATATATCAATTCCAAAACCCACTTCATAGTTGTATGTCAATTGATTCATACGAAAACGCTGTTCGTAATTGTCGTCTTTTGCATTAAAATTACTCGACAGATTGTACGACACAGACGCTCCTCCTACCAAATACGGACGAATATTTCCCAGACGTAAAGACGAAAACTTCAACAATAGAGGAACGTGAATATAAGTCGATTTAACTTCTCTTAATTTATCTCTGGGATTTTCTAATCCGGGAAAAGTAAGGTTTCGTTGTGTGTAATAGAGTCCGGGTTCTAAACGCAAGTCCACATATTCGTGCAGGCGCAGATTTCCGATTAGTCCTACATTAAAACTTGCTGGAGCGTCAACCAATACATCAGCGGAATTTTCTTTGTAATCAAATTTGAAATCGTAAGAATTGAATCCTAAGTAATACCCCCAATGTACTCTTTGTTTCTGAAAAGTTTCCATATTGATGATGGGGTCTTTTCCAAAAAGATTAAATTGAGCCTGTGTTTGTAAACCAAACCAAACAAACAGCAAGATGAATATTCTCTTCATTTTATTTTTTAGATGAAATGTAAATTGTGGCAGCACCAAACATTTGTGGTTTATCTTCCACTTCTATAAACCCAATTTTTCGCAAAATATTGTTTAGTTCTTTTCCAAAAGGAAAATTTGATGCAGATTCCGATAAGTATCCGTATGCTTTTTTATCTTTTGAAAACAATTTTCCGATGAGTGGAAGGAGAATGTTACAGTACAATTTATAGCCTTGTTTAAAAGGAAATTTGGTAGGAACAGAGGTTTCTAAAATTACGAAAGTTCCGTTTGGTTTTAGTGTCCGATATATTTCAGAAAGTCCTTTTTCGAGGGTTTCAAAATTTCGTATTCCGTAAGCTACGGTTATTACATCAAAGTAATTATCTTCAAACGGAAGATTTTCTGAATCGGCTTGTATCAGAGTGATTCGGTCAGATAAATTTTTGCTTTCTGCTTTTTTTCGACCTACTTTTAACATTCCCTCCGAAATATCAATTCCGATGATTTCTTTAGCACTCGTATCCGATAGCATAATTGCCAAATCTCCGGTTCCTGTTGCTACATCTAATATTTTCGATGGTTTTTTCTTTTCTATTAAAGCAACAATTTTCTTTTTCCATTTCATATCCGACCCCATAGAAATTACTCTATTCAGACTGTCATAATCATCAGAGATGTTGTCGAACATTTGCTCTACTTGTTGTTTTTTTCCAAGTTCGGAGTCTTTGTATGGAGTGATATTTTTAGCCATTTTTGTCTAATCAGCGAGCAAAGGTATTTAATTAAAATTGTTTCTTTTATTAAATCCTTAAAAAGAGGCTGTCTTAAAACTATTTGCATTTGTCTTTCTGAACATTCAGAATCTTATAAAAGAAGTCGAATTGAGTTCAACCTGACAAAAACGAAGTTTTAAGACAGCTTTTTCTAAAGTATTTTGCAATAAAATATTATTTTTTCTTTCCTTTCGCAGCTCCTTTTTCTGCTTTTGCAGCTTCTTGGGCAGCTTTCATAGCAGCACGTGAAACTCTTACCTGAGCTACAACCGTATTGTCTGGATGTAGTAGCGTGTAGTTATCTGATTTAAGCTCAGTAATATATAATTTACTTCCCATTTCAAGGTTAGTAATGTCTGCTTCTACAAAATCCGGTAGGTTTTTAGGTAATGCTTTTACTTTTAGCTTACGTTGGTTAAGACGTAAAACACCTCCTGCAATAACACCTTTTGAATTTCCAACAACTTTCACAGGGATATCGATAGTTACTTCTTTGTTGTCGTTTAACTCGTAAAAGTCAATGTGAAGAACTCTGTCAGATACCGGATGGAACTGAATGTCTTGAAGAATAGCACCGTGCTTTTCTTTTCCTAAATCAATTTCAACAGTATGTGCATTCGGAGTGTAAACTAAGTTTTTGAATGCTTTTTCTTCTGCTGAAAAATGCACTGGCTCGCCTCCTCCGTATAATACGCAAGGAACCATTCCAGCATTACGTAAGGCTCTGGTTGCAGATTTACCCACGCTTTCTCTTTTTGATCCTTTGATTAAAATTGATTTCATTTAAAAAAAATTATAGTTATTAAATTATTTACATTAAAAATTTTCCACTGATGGAATTATTGTGTTGAACCATTTTCATTACCTCAGCAAAAAGTGGTGCACAACTTACCACCTTAATTTTGTATGATTCTTTCTTTAAAGGAATCGAATCGGTAACGATTAATTCTTTTAGTTGTGATTTTTCAATCTTTTCGTAAGCTTCTCCCGATAATATAGCATGCGTACAGATTGCTCTTACACTCAAAGCTCCTTTTTCAATCATCAAGTCAGCTGCTTTGGCTAACGTACCTCCGGTATCAATCATATCATCAACCAAGATCACGTTTTTTCCTGTTACCTCTCCGATAAGTTCCATTATTCCGATTTCATTGGCTTTTTTGCGTTGTTTATAGCAAATAACCACATCAGATTGCAAAAATTTAGAATAAGCATAAGCTCTTTTCGATCCTCCCATATCCGGAGATGCAATGGTCAGGTTTTCTAAATTCAAACTTCTTACATAAGGCAGGAAGATAGTTGAAGCAAACAAATGATCGACGGGTCTTTCGAAAAAACCTTGAATTTGGTCTGCATGCAAATCCATTGTCATAATGCGAGTTGCTCCTGCGGCCTGTAACAGGTTGGCTACCAATTTTGCACCTATCGGAACTCTTGGCTTGTCTTTTCTGTCTTGTCTTGCCCAACCAAAATAAGGAATTACAGCCGTAATGTGTCTGGCAGAAGCTCTTTTGGCAGCATCTATCATCAGTAAAAGCTCCATAAGATTGTCCGAATTCGGAAAGGTGGAACAAATGATAAACACTCTCAAACCTCTTATAGATTCTTCATACGAAGGCTGAAATTCTCCGTCACTAAATTTTGAGAACGTAACTTTACCAAGCGGAATCCCATAGCTTTCGGCTATTTTTTCTGCAAGGTAAACACTTTGTGAGCAAGCAAATATTTTTGCTTCCGGTTCAAAGTACGACATTGTATTATTGTTTAGTAGTTAGTTGTTGTTGCTGTAAAAACAGGGTGCAAATTTATAAAATTTTATTGGACATAAAAAGAATATTTTTAAAAACATTTTTGCTAATAATATTTTTTGTTTTACATTTGCAGTCCATTACCGAAAAGACTATTTGCCTGAGTGGCGGAATTGGTAGACGCGCACGACTCAAACTCGTGTTCTTCGGAGTGCGGGTTCGATTCCCGCCTCAGGTACTTGAAACACTTTACAGCATTATACAATAATGTTTTAAAGTGTTTTTTTTTATAATTTATCGAGATTTTTAAGATAAAAACAAATATTTTTTATTTTTTTGTCAGAAATCGTTGGTTGCATAAGGGCTTATTTTGTTGTTATTTTTTGACACTTTTTTTTTGTTGTTTAAAAAGTATAAAATTATTACTAATAGTACAACCAAAACTAAAGCATAAACAATAGGGTTTTTCCAAAAAACACCCTCTTCCAGTAGCACCGGAGTTTCGTTACCTGAGAGAACAAATCCCGCCCAATAAAACGGGTGTTGCAGGTTTTCGTCATTAGTGTTTTTCAGGTAATCTAATTTTGCTTGTTTCAATGCGGTTGCCTTGTCTTGTCCTTTTTGTAGGTTTTTGTAGAAAGCTACCATTATTTTTTTGGTAGATAGATCTGGAGCGTTCCATAAGCTGGAAACCGTTGCGGGAATTCCTGCCGTAGTAAAAGCATGGTGCATTGACACTAAATTCCCTCCATCTTTAAAACCACCTACTCCAGTGTTACAGGCACTCAAAACGGCTAAATCAGCATTAAAATTAAGTCCGTATAACTCTGAAATATGCATTTCAAAGTCTTGTTCAGCGTCTGAAAAAACCAAATGACTCAACTCGGGGTCTTCGTCGTTCAGGTTGGAATGCATTGCCAAATGTAGGATGGAAACATCATTTCTCAAAGATTTGAATCGACTTTTTGAGGCAGAGCTCCCCACGTACACCTCACCTGGTATAAATTTTGCGATTTGGCTTACTTCTTCCTCTGCTCCTAATAATGAATAGGCTTTGTCCCGAACTGTAAATAGACCTTCAAGTACATTTCCAGTATATTGCGGAGCAAAAAACACAACCTTTTTACTCTTGACATTACTTTCTAAAAAATTTTTGGTATTCAGAAAATAAAAGTTTGAGGCATACGAAACAGTATGGTTTTTTATCAGAAAATTCCCGTCTTTTACTAAGATATCAAACGGTAAATAATACAGTACATCATCGGGGATAATAACTGTTGGCACAGTTGTATTGAAATCATCTGTAAACAATCTGTTGTAAAGTGATTCTCCTTGTTTTTTAAGTTCTTCTATTTTGATATTCAGGTTATTAATGTTTGTTAGGTAGCTTTCTATATCTTGTTTCAGAGTGGGATAATCCTCTATTTTGTCGTAATAAACTTTGCCTTTGAACCATCGTATTTTGAACAATTGATTGTTAGCGACTTTAAACTTGATGATGTTTTTATTATTGGTAGTTGTTATATCTATTTTTGGAGCAATAAAAGGATTGTTTTTTTGGTATTTTTCCGAAATTTTATCGTTTATCTTTTTTAGTTGTAATTCTTTTTCAAAGAGTTGTTGCTTGATGGTTTGGTCTTTAGATTTTTGATATTCTTTTTTCAAGTAGGTAATATACGAGCGGACAAATTGTTCTTCTTCAATCATTTTATAGGTTTGGGTATTTTCGGCAATTTCTCTTTTCAACAAAAACTTATGGATAAGGTTTCGCGAAGGAACAGTCTCCATAAAGCTGAGTAAACGATTGTTTTCACTGGTGGTAAATTCACGTTGTAAGGCAGCATTTATCAGGCCGGAAACGATTTTATCGAAGTCTTTTTTTAAATCCTTGTTCAAAGGCACATTTCCAATATTATTTTCAAACTGTATCAAAGCCATCCAATAGAGTCTTTCGACCTGGTGGGAATTCGATTTACTATGGTCTTGAAAAGCTTGAGCTAATCTTATCAATATTTTTGTATCTGAGATAACATAACCTGGTGTAAAATCTTTAATAGGACTTTTTGAAAAATCAAATTTGTTATTTTCTTCTGAAATTGCAATCAGTAGTTGTTTAATTGTTTCATTAGCTTGTAGTGTTTGATTTAATCCGAGCAAGGATTTGGCTTTTAATTCAAAAATAAGTTTACTATTATGCTCGCCCATTGTTTCTTCAACCTCTGTTATCATTTGTAAAAGGCTTTCATATTCTTTTTTTAGGTAAGAAAGTGTAAGGCTGTTAATTTTTGTGTGTAGGTCATTTGCTTTTAAAGAATGTGCATAAGCAAGTGCTTTATTATAATTCGAACTTATTGAAGTAGCCATTTCGTTGTATTTTTCAGCAGTAACCACATCATAATTCATTAAGTAATAAGTGGTTAAATTGTTTAAAAAACTTTTATATAGTCCTTTTTCTACTTCGTCAAGACGGTTGTTTTTTACAATTTCGAGTTCTTTTTTTAAGTTCTCTCTTATTCCTTCTATATCATTGTTTCCGGTAGAAATAAGAATGGAGCTACTTTGCAAAGAAAGCTCTGTTTTAAGTCCTGTCTTGTTTTTTACTTCATCTTTATGTTTTTCGTACAAGATATGTGCCTGTTGTATGTATCCTTTAGCTTTAGCAAAGTTGCCAAAGTCTCTTTCTATAAGAGCAAATCGCCTATAAATCATTATAAGGTGTAGAGGATCCAACTCTTTTATTTTAGAGGTAATTCCTTCAGATTCAACGATATATTGGTATTCTTTCAGAGGGATGTCCAGATGTTCAACATTATACACGACCGATAAATCGTAATAGAGTTTTGCTTTTATTTTTAAAAACTCATCATCTTTTACGTTGTATTGATTAAGTAGTTCAATTGCCTTATAAAAAGTTTGGATAGCGGTGTCGTAATCTCGAGATAAAACCTTCATATAACCTGAAAACTCCATCATCTTCACTAAGTTCAAGGTGTCTTTTTTTGAAGTTTTATTAAAATAATCTAAGGCAATATCAATATGTTTCTGTCCATCTTTAGGGTTGTGCATGTAATTGTAGGCAGTAATGGCTAATGTATTATTAACCTCACTTAATCTCTCCGGGTTTGCTTGGGCTTTTTTTAAAGTTTCAGCAGCATCTTTCATCAGTTGATAGGTTTCGGGATAGGCTTTGTGTCCTGAACGGAAGTCATTTTTAGACTGAGTAAGCATACGTAAACCAAGCAGTAGTTTTTGAATGGAGTCTGGTTGGTTTTTTGCAAATTTTAATGCATTTTCACGATGAGATAATGATTCTAAAAATCGCATTTCTAAATCAAGAGAATCGGCTATTGCTGTTTGTTTTTCCCAGCTGTTTTGTGCCGATAAACTCATACATACGATAAGAAAAACTATAAAAAGAAGTCTTTTTTTCATAGTTGTTTATTTATTGGGTATAAACAAAGATACTTTTTTGAGTAGTTACTCAAAAGCCCAATAATCTTTTTAAAGCTGTTCTAAATAAAAATCACGATTTTTGTAGAGCAAAATCGTTTCTGCTTGCAATAGTACAGGTAAAAAATTATTCTATTTCCGAGAGCAATTTTTGAGCTTGTCGGCTTTTTATATCTTCGGTTGTAACAACTTTTTTCAAATAACTTTTTGCTTTTTCTACGTTTTCTAACTTCAAATATCCCAAAGCCAAATACCAATCCGTTTGGATTTGGTATTTTTCGGGAATTTCCCAATTGGGATTTTCTAACGCTTCGATGGCTTGCTCTATTTGGTTGTCTGCCATTAAACTGATGGCATAATAAAAGTTGGCGTAATCTGATTTGTTTTTATCGTACAGTGTTTTAAAGCCTATGGCAGCTTTTTTATAGTTGTGTGTATCATAATTATTAAAAGCCTGTTGAATTTCATTTTCTGTTGTGTTTCTCACAGTTGGTGCCACAATATTTGGATAGGGTTCAAAATTCTTGGCATACAGTTTCTCGAAATCGGTAGGTTGATTAAAAAACCAAAATATCCCCAGTCCGATAACGAACACTGCAGCAACTTTCCATAAAATAGGAAATAAGGAGTTGTTTTTTTTCTTTTGTTCCAGATTCTTTAAGCACTGTTTGAGCTGTTGTCTTTCCTCTCTTTTTACGGCTTCCTGAAGTTCCAACTGAAACGAGAGTTCGTCTTTAAATTCTACATCTTCCACGATTAATCGTTTGACTTCCGCCAATTCTTCGGTGGTTACCTTATTTTGAATGTATTTTTCGATTAAGTCTGTGTGATTCATTTGTTTTCTTTTAGCATCAATTCTTTTAACTGTTTTAAGCAACGAGATTTCTGACTTTTTACAACGTCTTTTGAAGTGTATCCCAGTTGATTTTTTATATCTTCTATTGTCTTGTTTTCATAATAAAACAATTTTAAAACCTCTTTGCACTTAGACCCTAACTCTTTGTAAATACTCAAAAGTTTTTTGATGTTTTCTTCCTGCACCGGTAATTCGTCTTCACTTTCTTCTTCAAGTATAAATTGAAAATCACTAAAGCTTTCTGTAGCGATTTTAGATTTTGACTTATTGTAAATCTTGTATTTACCTATAGCAAACAAATAGGTTTTTATCGAACTCGAAAAAGAAACTAATTTTCCAGATAAGATGTTTTCATACAAGACAATAACACTGTCTTGATAAATATCCAGAGCATCTTCGTCACTTATTGCAAAACGTGCGGCATATACCAAAAACTCTGTTTTATACCGGATGTATATATCTTCTATAGCCTTATGGCTTCCGGATTGTATTTGTTTTACTAAAACTTCTTTGTTCATTTATGTGTATAAACTAAGGAAGTAAACATTTTCATTCTTAAAAATTTCATAAGAGTAATGTTTACCGTTTTACAATATCGCTATAAACCCTAAAACTAAATATAGGCAAAGTTATACTTTTTCGAAGATAAATGAGAATGGAATTATGAGAAATAAAGACCGTAAAATTTTAGCCTAAATAGAAAATCTTGTAAAAAAAAATGAAAAAAAATGTTTACCATTTCGAAATACGGCTATAAACAAACAAGTACGAGAGTAGCTTTTCAATAATTAAAAAATTTAGAAACAATGAACAAAGTAGTATTATTTATGACATCCTTATTATCTGTAAGCCTTATGTCTTGTGGAAATGATGACAATAACTCCAGTAGCTCAGATTTCGGAGAAATCAATCTAACGGTTACAGGACAGTTAGAAGACAATTTTTCGGGAATGGCAGATTTTCATCAATCAGAAGTACTGAGCACTCAGGTTTGGGAAATAAGCGGACACGATTATAATCCGCAAACATTTTCTATACAACTCATGGATGTAGGTATTACCGATGATGCAGAAAGACCTTCGTCCGGAACATACAGTATTGGGAATACGGTAAATGCTGATTATACAGTGAATTTCACTCATATTCCTAACGGTAGCTTTTCTAACTCTGTAGAGTATAGTACGACCTATGGTAACAACGCAAATAATGGAACACTAACCATCACTTCATCTACAGAAAACACCGTAAAAGGAAGTTTTGAATGTAC
>JBAYPE010000017.1:0-52223 GCA_041677865.1 Flavobacteriaceae bacterium | reverse complement strand
CAAGCCGTTTGTTGGGTTAGGGTAAAGCCTTAGTTGTGGTTTATAATGCTCATCCACCGAAACCACAGCAGTACCACACTCCGTAGCTGCCAACCGAGCCATAAAAAAATCTGTATATACACCACTACTGCTTGTGTTATACAACGGTGCAACACCGTTGGGGCTGTCTGTAAACAGGCTGTAACGCATTGCCCCACCTACCACATAGTTGCCGTCTTGGTCTGCCGTAACGGCTGTGAGAAGGTGAACACCTCCATTACTACTAATATCATATAAACCAATAGCCTCTCCCGTTTGCTTATCAAGCCGTAATAAATAAGGAACAGCTATATTAAGAGGGTAGGCTATAGAATAATTACCCCATACTACCGTGCGACCTGTGAGTGCAACAGCTAACTCATTATTGTTTAGACTAATATCAAAAAAACCTCCTATTATAGCTGGTTGCTCATCAGGTATTTTGCTCCATTGTACCACGCCCTGTGAGTTCATCTTTAAAACAAAAGGTCTGTGCCCACTATAAGTAACATTCTCAAAAGTGTGTTCTCCAAAATGAGTATAATTATTATTACCGGGATTTATAAGGAAATATTTTCCTGCTATATAAATGTCTGAATTATCATCTATGGTTATATCTGTAATTGATGAGGCGTTAACACCTCCGGTGCCATCACCGCTTACTGTTATCTCTTTATACCACCAGTCATCTAAATCATTGGGATTAAAAGACAGAAAAAAATTATAATTACCTGTGGAAGATGCCTGAAATGTTGTCCCGTTAAAAGAAGGAGGATTACTGCTACTGCCCCAACTTGTCAGATAATAGCGATTTAAAGACTCGTCATAACGGAATATAGCATTACTAACACCAATCTCTCCCTCTATAGGTAACTGTAAAGGTGTCCCTACAAAGTTTTCGGTAACTGTATCAAATTTTACCAGATAAATTTTACCGGTCTCGTCTTCATCCAACTCCACTGTCAAAGTACCGTCTAAGTGTATGCCTTCTTGCAAGACAATAATTGTATGTAGTACATTGCTACTGTCTATTTGTAAATTAAATACTATCCCGCTATTATTGTCGATGTTTACATCGCCTTGATAGTTTTTACGCCAAAGCAAATCACCGTTAGCAGCATTGTATTTTAGTAGAAATATTCTTTTATGCCCTTCCTGTACTAACTCACCTCCTTGCCCCCAAGGAGGTGACGGAGGCAGGCAGTCGTCTTCCTCTTCACTAAAACAGAGCGGTGCGTTACTGTTTCCGGAACCTCTAAAACTTATATATATACCTCCATTATTATCCAATACCATAGAGGAATACAATACCCCCCCCCCCCCTCTTATAGTCTGACTCCAGCGGTACACACCATTACAGGTAAAGGAAGCAATGATAATATTTTCACCCGAATACGAAGTGCCAACGGTACTGGTTGTTACAGGATTCCCATCCACGTGACTATTGCTGTGAGAAATTGTTCCCAAGAAATAATAATTATTGTCTTCGTCTGTTGCAATATCTATAATATGCTCAAAGTTATCATTCCAGTAATCCCCCCCTTGTTCATTATAATAAGCACTGCTTCCGCCTCCGTGTTTTGCCCATTGCCACTCGTAATTCTGTGCTTGCAAGCCATAAGCCATAAGCCATAAGCCATAAGCTAATACGTATTTTATAATTGTTTTCATAATTAAAATGTGTTTAGGTTAAACAAAAATGCCGTAAGCAGATTTTTGCTTACGGCATAAAGTTACTATTTTTTAATTAATTTCTGATGCAAAACGGTTTTGCCGTCTGCCTGTAAACTTATAGTATAAACACCAGACGGGAAGCGTGATATATCCAAAAGCACATCTTCCTTTTTGGCTGACAGGCTGATACGGGCTACCAGAACACCCTGCATATTGTGTATCAATAAGTAGTCGGCTTTTTCGTATTCATCTGCCAAATCATACGTGGCTACAGCCAATAGTTCTGACGGGTTTGGCGTTACACGCAAAAAAGCATCAGCCGTATCCTTAGGCATCATCTTAGCACCTGTATAAGGGTTGGGAGGAAAACTTATAGGAATTAATCTTACACAAGGTATTTCGAGCATACTTACCACGAGATAATCATCTCCTCCGTTAAAGTCCGGATTAGGAGTAAATACCAACGGAACAGAAGTAAAAAGATAATTACTATAAGGCGGAATGGTAACAGTACCCGGAGTATAAGTACCGTAACCGTTAAAGCTGCTGATTGTTGCGGTAACAGGTATAGAATAATTATTTCCTATATGCCCGTTCAGATTATATTCACCATTAGATCGTGGTGCAATTGAACTAAAATTAAGAGAAAGATTACATTGAGGAACTTCACACTCCGCCAGTGTTGCCGCGCTTGGAGAAATATAAGCTATATCGCTTTCATAAACGCAATCCGGTCCGGGTTTTTCCTGTGTGATAGACAGCTGATAGGTTCCGGGTTGGTTTACGAAAATAGCACCTATGGAAGTATCGGTACCGGATTGTGCCACACCTCCGTTTACCAACCATTCATAGTAATCCACTATACCGTCAAGCCCTATGATATAGGGTGGTGGAGTACTCCACGGACATATATCGAAACAGCCCGAAGGGTAAAACCACATCGACTGTTCGGGGGTGTCCGGAACCTCAATATCCGAGGTTATCCGGCAACCCGATTCCGCATCAATATAGGTAACGCGGTATATTCCGCCTGCATAGACGAATGTATTGGTTCCCGTATCGCCATTCGCCCATTCGTAATGCCCTGTAGTCTGTTCGTTGGTTACAGAAATTTTTATGGTATAAGGCTCACACAAATACACCTCATATTCTAATTGCGGTTCGGGCAATGCGTCATAAACCGTCAAAGTAAATGTTTTAGTGTCAGCACAATTTGTACTACCCACAGGCTGTACTTCTAAGGTGTACTCGTAACTGCCCGGCACAAGCGGGGTAATGTTTTCTACTTCTATACTCAGAAAACCGGAGGTGGTGTTCCATTCTCCGTAATCTCCGTCCATCAGGTCTTCGCCAAGCCACCACCTGTATTCCATTCCGTCTCCTATTATCCCCTTTATCGTGGTGCTTTCGCCATAACACAGAATGGTATCCCCCGTAATATGGATAACTGGAAGCGGACGGATATTGACATTGACCGCCTCTGATGCCATACTGTACATACAATCGTTTTCGTCCAATAATACTGCCCAATACATTCCTGATTGGGTTGGGACAAAGGTCGCTCCGGTAGCCCCCGGAACAGGCTCGCCACCTTTCATCCAGATATAGCCGGAAGGCATAGTATCGAAAGGATTATCAAGCACAAACGCAATAGCCGGAACCGTTTCGCCTACGCAAATATCTATACCGTCTTCTGTATAGTTAAAAGTCCCTGCAAATATGGCTTCATTGATAGTTACATTTTCCACACCGCTTACTAAAGTACAGCCATACGGGGTTTGAGCGGTCAGGGTTATTCCATAAATCCCTGCTTTGGCAATTTTAAGTTCTGCATCCTCTTCTAAGGTGGTATAGCTCCCTTGTAGAGTGCCTGAATCGTAACTCCAAGTATAAGTATAACCGGGCACGTAATTGGTAATGGTCAGTTCGATGAGGTCTTCGGCACAAAACTTGCTGCCGCTTATGTCAAATTCAGGCGGGGTTTGCTCGTCAAGGTTTATGGTTTTCGTTACCGAGCAAACCGGCAGGTTCGTGTTGCTTGATACTATAGCCAGCGTATAAGTATGCAGCCCCGTAGTGGTTACACCCTGTATCGTATGCGGGTCGCCATTAGTCGTTGCTATGAGGTGGTTCGGGTCAACAGTGTTTCCCTCATAATACCGGTATTCAAGAATACCCCCGCCCGGGAAAATCACAGAGGTGTTATGGAGCGTTACATCATAGGTATTGTTGGATCCGCATACTGCTCCTATCAGGAGCTTCGGCTCGTAAAATTTGGTAACCTCAATATATTTTACTACCTCACATTCCTCATACCTCAGCTCTACTACAATAAGGTACTCCCCCGGTATATCAGTAGTAAAAGTAGCGGTTTCTGTGCCCTGCCCGTCTGTCAGGAACATATCATTTGACAAAACATACCAATTATAATCAAGGGGCTCATACTCAGGCTCATGATCAACCATAACCACAAAATCTTCGCAATTCCACTCAGAAGTTAAGATAATCTCAGAAGAAGCATACGGCTCACATTCCTCTTGCGGAGGGTCGCAATTTTTAATATACACATAAATTGCATTTGACTTGACAGTGCAGCCAAATTCATCCAGCACCTCTACATAATATATTCCTGCAGGGCTGGGTTGAGTGTCTTTGTCTATTGTGTAAGAAGCTCCCGCAGGACCTGAAGTCCAGTCAGTTATATAAGTGCCGTTCTTAATCCATATAAATTCAGCCGAAGCGTTATCTCCCACAGTAAGATTAGAAGTAAGTGTATGATTATATGTTTTGGAACCGGAACATATACCAATGTTATAACCCGGGGTAATGTTTATTTTGGTTTCAGGATATATCGCAAAGTTTTTGGTTGCCGAAACCGTATAGTAACAATACTTTAGGATTACGGTCAGCTTTTGGTTAACCGATGTTGCATTTGTATTATTAAAATTATTGAGAACGGTAAATGTATAAGAGCCGTCAAGATTCTGCGTACCGTCTTCCTGTACGTCTTGTTCTACCGGAACAGGATTACCCTCAAACCAAAAAGAAACTGTTCCCTCGGTTACACCGTCTAAGTCCAGCTCAATATCAATGGTCTCATCACCCGGACATATATCATCGGTGCTGAGTATGTCAATGGTTGGTGGCTGGTGCAAGGTTATTGATTGGGTTTCGGTGTATTCCACTCCGCAATGTATTACCTTTACTTCTATGAAACCCGTAAATTGATTATTGGTTATATTATTCCAGCTTACCGCTACTTCAGAGGTGTTTCCTCCGTAAGTAATACTCCCGAAGTTAAATTCCCCGATATTGTTAAATACCTGCCATTCGATATAATCCGGTTCAAAATCGTCTAAATCTTCCCCGAAATCAACCGCAAACTCCGCAGTACTCCCCGGGCAGAACTCAGTTCCGTCTATACTGTTAATAGTAAGGTCAATATTGAGTTTCTTTACAGTTAGAGTTAGGCTTTCACTAACACATACCGGGTCGTCTATGGTCTGTCTTTTTACACTAACATAATAAGGATCACTACCCGTAAACTTTACGCTTACCGTTTCCCCTGTGTTGCCCCCTTGTATAGTTCCTCCCGTAGCTTCCCATACCAGCATCGTATTAGGTACGGTATTCTCATAACTGTACTGGTAAATTATTCCTTCGCACACATACCCGCTTCCTTCAATTTCTCCTCCGGGGGTAACGGGTTGAATCGCTTTAATTATAATCGGGTCGCTTTCGCAGCCTGTACTACCTTCACAATTCTCGTTGTTTGAAGCTGTCAGAATATACAAACCTCCTTCCGTAAAAGTATAATCAAATTCTTCTCCATAATACGAACCTCCCTGTACGACCACTCCGTTTTTTTGCAATTTCCAACAAACAGGGTTTCCGCTGACTGTAGTATAAGTGTGTTCTTCTTCTCCGATACAGAACTCTATATCTTCTGCAACTACTTCTATTTCAGGATTTTCCGATACCGTTATTATTAAATCAATTGCTTCTTCGGAATAGCCCCATATCGAATTGGTATAATTACAAGACAATGTATAAGTACCGGGTTCAAGTCCGTTTATTGCTACTTCATTGGGCTGGTCGGTTAATACGAGTTGAGAGGGGGTGGTTGGCGGGTCGATACTCCAAATAAATTCAGTAGTAGCCCACTGAGGCAATGAATACATTTTTTGTTTTCCTACACAAATCATATCATCTCCGGTAATCACAGCGTCTCTAAGTACCACCGGTATTTTTACGGTAGTTGTACAACCACAAGCAGACTGATAGTGTAAATAACCAAATCCGTCCGAAGGATTGACATTATTCCACGCTACATCAACAGAACTGCCGTTGTTTGGTCCGATTATGGTTCCTCCGTCTGCTGTCCATATCCCTCTTTCACAGGGGTCATCAACGGTATAAGAATGTTTATTTTGGTCAGTTACCAATCCCGGACACCAAATTACAGGAGCTTCATTCCGGGTAACGGTTATAAACATTGAATAGGTGGATTCACAACCGCACCAGCTGATAGCCGTAAGTGTAACCTCATAAACGCCCGGACCGGCATAAGTATGTGAAGGTTCAAATTGTGACGAATAATTGCCATCTCCGAAATCCCATAAATAATCTTTAACTATTTGTTTTGGAGTCGTGAGGTTGTCAAACGAAATTTCAGACCCCAAACAAAACTTATCATTTCCTCCGTCAGGTTCAAACAAGGCGTTTGGAGTATGAATTAATGCTACACATACAAAAACTTCACGTGTAGTAGAGCCACTGTGTATAATCATTTTTATATACCCTCCAAATACATCATCGTCCCAATGTATCTGTACACCAAACTGACCGGTCGGTGAATTAGATTCATCGTAAATTTCCTCTATAACTCCTCCTTCTGCCTCCCATTCAATACTCTGAACCGCATAAATAGTAGCATAAAAATCACGCATAAAATACGTAACCGTACTGTTCTGACAAGCAACAATACAATCAATTTTTGATAATTCCTCTTGCCTTCCATCTCTATAAGGTATCTTGCCGGTACAATCATTTTCAGGGTTCCATTCCAAAGCGTACTTCCAAGTATACCAATCCAAAAAAGGATAACTCTCATTTTGTGCAGAACCCGTCGCACAAAACAACAACGCAAACAAAGGCAAAACCTTTGTAATTAATGAAAAGAACCTTGTTCTTTTCCGGGCAGCACCGCCTGTGCTGCAGACATTCCTATTCGTATAGGAAAGAATGTCTTTTCTGAAGTCATAATTTCGCATAATTACAAATTTTTAATTAAACATAAAATATTAAAATCGTATTTGAGGCGAAAACTACTATTGATTTTTGGATATTTAAAAAAAAGTTACGGAAGATTTATAAATCTTCCGTAACTTTTTATACTTATAAATTATTTATTTTCAGGGATTTAACCTTTAAAAAGTTAAAAAATAAAACTCATAAGAAGACGGTCAAAAAATAAGGATTTAGTATTTTAATAAATCTGATAAATATTTTAACAAAACATATAGACAACAGAAAAACTAACCAACTGATAATCAAACAATAAATAATCTAAAAATATAGATAAAAGCTCAGAATAGAAATAAGCCATTATGAACTCTTAGTCCATAGTTTGGTTCCGTATTAAAAACAACCACGGATTAAAAGATTTTCAGGATTATAAAAAATCTGTATAAATCCTTTAATCCGTGACAAAAATTTTATAAAATAAAGTTAATATACTGAAAGTGAATAGTTTTAAACTGTATTCGAGACCAATAAAACAATCGGAGAAGAGAAACTTATATCCAAAATGTTGTTGTAAAAAAAAAGCCTTTTAACATGGTTTTCTGTTAAAGGACTTTAATGCTTTATCTTGTACAATTAACCAAAAACCAAAACAAAATAGTTTTTCTTGCCACTTTGCAGCAAAACAAATTTATTGTTGATTAAATCATTTGTAGTAAGTATAAATCCGTCCTGAACTTTTTCGCGATTTATGGAAATGGAATTAGCTTCCAAGGCTCTTCGGGCTTCTTTGTTGGATTTAAAAAATCCTGATTTTGTATTGAGGGCTTCCACAATATTAATTCCGTTTTCTAAATCGCTCATCGGGATTTCTGCCTGAGGAACTCCTTCAAAAGCCTCCAAAAACGTATTGGAATCCAATTGTTTGAACTCGTCAGCAGTAGATTTTCCGAACAGAATATTTGAGGCGATTATCGCTTTTTGTAGCTCTTCTTTGGAGTGGACAAAAGTGGTAACTTCTTCTGCCAAACGCTTTTGTAAAGTCCTTTGGTGTGGAGCCTGATGATGTTCTTTAATCAGTTCATCTATTGTATTTTTATCTAAAAAAGTAAAGATTTTGATGTATTTTTCTGCATCTCCGTCATCTGTATTTAGCCAAAACTGATAAAATTTATATACTGAAGTTTTGTCGGCATCCAACCAAATATTTCCTCCTTCTGATTTTCCGAATTTAGAGCCGTCTGCTTTAGTAATAAGCGGGCAAGTAAGGGCAAAGGCTTTTGTTTCTTCTCCTTCGTTCATACGTCTTACTAATTCTGTCCCCGTAGTGATATTTCCCCATTGGTCAGAACCTCCCATTTGCAACAAACAGTTATAATTTTTGTACAAATGGTAAAAGTCGTACCCTTGAATGAGTTGGTATGTAAATTCGGTAAAGGACATTCCTGCTCCATCTGCTGCAAAACGCTTTTTAACCGAATCTTTTGCCATCATATAGTTTACAGTAATACGTTTTCCGACATCACGTGCAAAATCAATGAACGAAAAGTTTTTCATCCAATCATAATTGTTTACCAATACCGGAGCGTTTTTTTCGGTAGCATCAAAATCTAAAAAACGAGACAAGACTCTTTTGATTCCTGCTACGTTTTTGTTCAAAGTCTCTTCGGTAAGCAGGTTTCTTTCGTCTGATTTTCCCGAAGGATCACCAATCATTCCGGTGGCTCCCCCAACAAGTGCAATGGGTTTGTGTCCGAAGTTTTTCAGATGAACCAATAAAATAATAGGTACTAAACTCCCGATGTGCAGAGAATCAGAAGTTGGGTCAAATCCGATATATGCAGTTGTAGGTTCTTTTAAAAGTTGTTCTTCTGTTCCTTCAATTATATTATGAACTAATCCTCTCCAACGTAATTCTTCAACTAAATTTTTTATTTCCATATTTTAAGAAACTGTTTAATATTTATTTTTTGCCACAGATTATACAGATTGAAGGGATTTTTTATACTATTTAAATTAAAAAATAAGTGAGAATCCTTTAATCCGTAGCTAAAAATGATTAAGAAAATTCTTACCAATCATTTTTAAGAAAAAATATTTTTTATAAAAGCTACCCAATTATGACAGTGCTTCTTTTATCCTTCTTAGTGCTTCGATAAGCAAATCTTCGCTTGTTGCATACGAAAGCCGGATGCAGTTGGCATCTCCGAAAGCCGAACCAGTAACCGTGGCTACATTGGCTTCCTCCAAAAGGTACATTGCCAAATCCTCGCTGTTGCCTATTTTTCTTCCTCTTAATGTTTTTCCGAAATACCACGAAACGTCAGGAAAAGCATAAAATGCCCCTTCGGGAACTGTAGTTTTTACGTTCGGAATTTCTTGTAGCAATCCGATAACCAAATCCCTGCGTTTGTGAAATTCTTTGACCATATAATCCAACACGTTCGGCTCTGCCAAAACCGCTTCAATGGTTGCTCTTTGAGCAATAGAATTTGCTCCGCTGGTTACTTGTCCTTGCATTTTGGTACAAGCTTTGGCTATAAATTCCGGTGCTCCGATATATCCGATTCTCCAACCTGTCATCGCAAATGCTTTTGACACTCCGTTTACGGTTATAGTTCGGTCGTACATTCCGTCTATCGAAGCAATCGAACAGAAATTTCCCGTAAAATTGATGTGTTCGTAGATCTCGTCTGAAACCACAAAGATATTCGGGTGTTTTAGAATTACCTCTGCAAGAGCTGTTAATTCCTCTCTATTATAAACCGAACCACTCGGATTACAAGGCGAGCTGAACATTATCATCTTGGTTTTGGGAGTAATGGCTTGTTCTAATTGCTTGGGAGTTACCTTAAAATTCGTTTCAACCGAAGTTGGTACTACAACCGGTTTTCCTTCTGCCATTTTTACGATTTCTGCATAGCTTACCCAATACGGAGCAGGCAATATACATTCATCTTGCGGATTGAGTAAGGATTGAGCCACATTGTACAACGACTGTTTTGCTCCTGTAGAAACGACAATTTGCGAAGGTTTATAATCCAGATTATTATCGCGTTTGAATTTTTTGGAAATCGCCTCTCGAAGTTCTGAATATCCATCGACAGGAGTATAAGCACTGTAATTTTCGTCAATGGCTTTTTTTGCCGCTTCTTTAACGAAATCGGGAGTGTTGAAATCAGGCTCTCCAAGGCTTAGACTAATGACGTCTTTTCCTTCTGCTTTCAGCTCTCTTACTTTGGCTGCCATTGCCAGGGTCTGAGAAACCTCAAGATTATTGATTCTGTCAGATAACAAATGATTCATGATGTTATGATGCTATTGCAGGTTTTGCTCCTAATTCTTTCAAGTGTCTGAAATGCGAAGCTATGGCCTCTCTGGTTGTTTTAAATTCGTAATAAGGCAGGTTGAATTCTTGTGCTGTTTCTTTAACTATTTTCGCTATTTTTCCATAATGAATATGACTGATGTTCGGAAAGATATGGTGCTCAATCTGATGATTTAACCCTCCAGTGTACCAATTCATTAAGCGGTTTTTAGGAGCGAAATTTGCTGTGGTATAAAGTTGATGAATTGCCCAAGTATTTTCGATTTCTCCGTCTTCATTCGGTACCGGATTATGCGTATCTTCAACCACGTGAGCCAATTGAAAAACAATACTCAAGATGAGTCCTGCCACATAGTGCATTACAAAAAAACCAATGAGAACTTTCCACCAAGCAATTCCTAAAACCATCGGAACTACCAACCAAATCGAGAAGTAAATGATTTTAGTTACCAACAAAATTGTCCATTGAACGGTCGGACTTTTGAATTCTCCGTAAGACAATTTTCTTTTCAGATAACGTTTCATCTGTAAGAAATCCGTTGTGATAGCCCAGTTAAACGTAAGCAATCCGTAAAGGAAAACAGAATAATAATGTTGGAATTTGTGAAAACGATACCATTCTGCTTCTTTAGAAAAACGAATGATTTTTCCTGCTTCTAAATCTTCATCATGTCCGTGAATATTGGTGTAAGTATGGTGTAAAACATTATGTTGAACCTGCCAGTTATATACGTTTCCTGCCAGTATGTAGATGCTTCCACCCATAATTTTATTAACCCAAGGGTAAGAAGAATACGCCCCGTGGTTTCCATCGTGCATTACATTCATTCCCACTCCTGCCATTCCGATTCCGATGATTACCGTGAATAATAATTTCCACCAATCAGAAATATCAAGGGTTAAGATTAGAAAATAAGGACCTAAGAAAAGGAGGAACATTATAACGGTTTTGAGGTGTAACTTCCAATTCCCTGATTTTTTGATGTTATTCTCTTTAAAATAATTGTTTACACGAGTATTGAGCGTTCTGAAAAACTTTAGTGAATCTTGTCTTGAAAATGTAGGTGCTTTCATTAAAAGTAATTAAAAAATTTAAGCCCCAAAGATAGTAAATATCCTTTTACCTTAACTTGACAAAAGTCATTAAAAAAATATTTTTAAAAAATTATTTGAAATAAACAATATATATGTATATTTGCACTCTATATTGAAACAGCAATTTTGCGGGTGTGGTGAAATTGGTAGACACGCCAGACTTAGGATCTGGTGCCTCACGGTGTGAAGGTTCGAGTCCTTTCACCCGCACAAATCAAAAAAATGCAATCTTCTAAATTTTAGTCGATTGCATTTTTTTATTTTCTTTAATTTTTATTTCTGTCTCGATGAGCTCGAATTTTATCTGCTATGGTTTGAGCCAGTTTTTTGTGACTTTCAAAAGTCCAACCCGCAATGTGAGGTGATAGAATCACATTATCGGCTTCGAATAAATATCTTAGTTCTTCAGGGATTTTTTCTAAACCCATCTTCTCAAAAGAGATTTTTTCGTATTCTAATACATCAAGTCCTGCTCCGAGTATCTTTCCGCTTTTTAGGGCTTCAACCAAATCTTTAGTCACTACATTTTTGCCTCTTGCTGTATTTATCAACCAAAACGGTTTAGCAAATTGATTGATAAAATCAGTATTTATCATTCTGTCCGTAAGTGGTGTCCAAGGCGTGTGTAGAGAGAGTATATCGGCTTTTTGTTGTAATTCTTCGAGGAAAACTTGTTTGGCATTTTCGTCTTCCAATCCGCTTTGTACATCATAAAAAAGAACTTCGTTTACATCAAATCCTTTGAGTTTTTTGGCAAAAGATTTCCCCATATTTCCGTAACCAATAATCCCGACTGTTTTGCCTTCAAGTTCAAAACCTCTGTGTTTTTCACGTTCCCACTTTCCGGATTTTACACTTTTATCCGCTTGGTTGAGTTTATTAAAAAGCGAGAGTAACATCCCTAAAGTGTGCTCTCCTACTGCATTCCGATTACCTTGGGGAGCAGAAATAAGTTCTATATTTTTTTGTGCAGCATATTCACAATCAATACTTTCAAGTCCTGCTCCTACCCGAGCTATAAATTTAAGATGAGCCGCTTTGTCAAGAAAAGTTCTATCAATCTTAAAGCGACTTCTGATGATGATTCCGTCATAATCATTGATTTTACTTTCGATAATTTCTTTTGAAGAAGTAAAATCCATTTCATTAGTAAAACCCTCTTTTTCAAGAGCTTCTAAAAGTATCGGATGATTGGAATCAAGGTGTAGAATTTTCATAGGTGTATTAAAATTTTACTTTTAAACTAATTCTCCCGTCCAAAGCGAAACTCCTCCGAGCAGATTATACGTTTGGACAAATCCCATTTGATCCATTACCTGACAAGCATTGGCACTCCGACCTCCTGCTTTACAATAAACGTAATAATTTTTGGTTTTGTCTAATTTTTCGAGCCCCGAAATAAACTCTTCAGGTTTATAAATATCAAGACAAATCGCATTTTTGATAATTCCTTCTGCCTGTTCCTCGGGAGTTCTCACATCTAAAATCACTGCATTGTTATCCTCCGATAAAAGCTCCTTCCATTCTTGTTGATTTATGTGTTTCATTTTGTTGTTGTGTTTTGATAATTAATACTTTAGTCTTGATACTAAATCTCTTTGTTGATTAAATTCTGTTATAATTTCATCAATAATTTCATGCACGGGTTTTATAGAATCAATAAGTCCTGCTACTTGTCCTATTTCGAGTTCGCCCTCGTCTAAATCTCCTTCAAACATTCCTTTTTTGGCTCTTGCTCTTCCTAATAAATTTTTCAAATCTTCAGCTGTCGGGCATTTTGCATACAAACTCATCACATCATTAAAAAACTTATTTTTGACAAGGCGAACAGGAGCTAATTCTTTTAGGGTTACATAAGTATCTCCGTCTTTTACTTTTAGAATAGTTTCTTTAAAGTTCTGATGAGCCGAACTCTCAGTAGAAGCGGCAAAACGGCTTCCCATCTGCACTCCGTCTGCTCCGAGAATCATTGCTGCCAACATTCCTTTTCCAGTTGCGATACCTCCTGCTGCAATAAGCGGAATAGACAATTCTTTTTTTACCATCGGAATAAGTGTAAAAGTGGTAGATTCTTCTCTTCCGTTGTGTCCCCCTGCTTCAAAACCTTCGGCTACAACTGCATCTAAACCTGCATCTTGTGCTTTAAGTGCAAATTTCACACTGCTTACTACGTGCACCACTGTAATCCCTTTTTCTTTAAGAAAAGAAGTCCATGTTTTTGGATTTCCGGCAGAAGTAAAGACAATTTTTACGTCTTCTTCTACAATGATATTCATTATTTCTTCGATATTCGGGTACAACATCGGAACATTTACTCCGAAAGGTTTATCGGTTGCTTTTTTGCATTTTTGGATATGTTCCCTAAAAACATCAGGATACATCGAACCTGCTCCGATAAGCCCCAATCCCCCCGAATTACTAACCGCAGCTGCTAATTTATATCCCGAATTCCAAATCATTCCCCCCTGAATAATTGGGTATTTTATTTTGAAAAGTTCTGTGATTTTGTTCATTATCTATGTTGTAAAATTTAAGTCTCTGACAAAAATACTATTTTTTATTGTCTTTCTCTTTTGAATATTACTCCAAATTAGACTGATATAATTTCTGATATATTAAAGTATAAAAAATCCCGTTTAAGTTTTTTAATGGGATTTTTTTATTATTAAAACTATTAGAATTATTGTCAATGATTACTTTTTTAATAATATATAAATAGTAAGTATTATTATATAATATATAAAAACATTATTTTTGGAAAAGAAATTCTTATGATATGGAAAATAAAAAAGATAATTTAGAAAATCTATCATTGGCAAAAATGAAGAATCTTCTTTTTGATATATTAAACAAAGAAGAATATGAAAATCTAATAATTAGAGAACCTAATGTTATTGTTGGGGAAATAAGTAAAGGATTTACAAATTTAAAAACAGTATTTTTTATATATCAAAATCCATTATCTGGAAATGAAGTAGATATAGATACATTAACGAAAGAAGTTATTGCAACTAATAATCAATTAAATCCACATCAATTAACGATTGTGAGTGGGTATACAGTTTCTAGCTCAACAGAAAATAAACTTAAAGCTAACATAAATTCAAATATAAGTTTTATAAATAGAGATCATCTAACAGAATTAATAAATAAACATTTTCCACATTTTTGGATGTATGAAAGTTTTGATTTATTCAACTACGAAAAATACTTTTTGGAGGAGATGGTGGAAAAGTCAGCTCTTCTAAGTATTCAAGGTTTGGAATCAAAAGCTAAAAGATTAATAGATATATATGTCAAGCCAAGGATATATGAAATAAAAAGTGATATTGAAAGTAAGAATAAACAGTTTGAGAGAGTTAAGGAAATTGAAATTATTAATAAAAATAAATCTTCTATTATAGAAGGAGATACAGGTGCTGGAAAAACGACATTACTTAAGGAAATAGGTAGATTACAAATAAGAGAACAGAAAGATCTCAAAACATTGCCTGTTTTTATTTCTCCAATGTCACTTTTTAACTCAAATTTTGATATAGAGATAGTTGCTTCCAAATTATTAGAGGATAAAGTACCAGGGACATGGCACGAAATTTTAAATTCATATAAAATTCTTTTTTTGATAGATAATATTGATGAATTTGAAGAAGAGGAACAGCGAAAAATTATTGAACAATTAAATCATCTTTCGCAAAATAGGAATGTTAAATTTATAATTACAACAAGATCTATCAAAACTAGTAGAATTAACCAATTTTGTAAAGATTTAAATTATTATCAAATCCGAAAATTTAATACAGAACAAATTAAGGAATTTACCTCACGATTTTTCCAAGACAAAGGAATCACAAATAACTTACTTGAAGCTCTAGAGGATTATAGGATTTTAGAACGATTACCACTTACACCTTTATCTTTATCACTAATTGCATTAGTTTACGAAAAAGAAGGGTATGAGATTCCTGCAACAATTTCAGATATTTATGATAATTTCAATCAGTTAATTTTAGGGAAAATCACTGCTAATAAAAGATTTGAAATAATTAAATTTAATTTTAGAGAACGGATATTATCTATATATGCTCTTGAAATATTGAGAAACAATCAAGGTCGACCTTATCAGAAACAGGATTTTATTAAATACTTTAAAAACTATTTTAAAAATAAATCAAGTGAAATAGCAGGGGAAGTAATTGAAGAATTTCTACAATATTTCATAGAAAATTCGGGGATACTTAAAATAGAAGAAGAAACATATGTTAACTTCTCCCACAAATCATTCCTTGAATACTATGCTTCTATAGAAATATTTAAACATAATCGTCATCTTGAATCTGAGTTAGTAGATAATTTTCTTAATTTAAAATGGCAAAATGTTTCAATATTTTATGGAGGACAATCTAAAGATATGCCTAATTTTCTTACCAAAATTATAGAAAAAGTAGAATCTGCGTCTAAATTAGACGAGCATATGCATTCTATAATGGGGTTTGGTTATCTTTTACAGGCTTTATATCAAACGGACAATAAATTAAGAGAACAAGCTGTTTTATTGTCATTAGAGCAAAGTTTAATTGTACATGAATGGCACAAAAAGATTAGCGCAGAGGGAGATATTCTGCTCTTTAAACAAATGAGGCTCCATGTTATGTCTATTTTTAACATGTATTTTTTCTATTTGAATTTTTTGTCATCAACTCTCTCAGAGCCTTTAAGTTTAGCTTTTAAAAAACTATTTGATGAATACAAGTCTAATCCAACAACTAGTACGGGGTATAAATTATTGACAATAGCTGCTATTTTTCATTCGAAAAGATTGAGAAATTCATCATTTCTCCAAATGCTATTTGATGAGACTACTTTATTAAAAGATCCTTATTTAGTTACTTTAGCGGAGTTCGCATTATATTTTGATAGTACTTCTTACCATAAAGATATGAAACAACAGTTGCATAAAGCATATGTTAGGTTTTCTCCAGTCATCAAAGACTTCTTAAAACAACCTGCCAGTCAATTGAGATTTTCTAAACTTGATTTGATAGAGCCAAATAAAAAATTAACGATTATTACAGAGGGAATTACGGATGCGTTAATTATTGAACATGCCTATCACGTATTAACAAAAGATAAAACTCCTTACTGGAAAATTAAACCGTCTGATGAAAAAAATGGAGGTGCGAAAGAAGTTAAATTTATTTTAGATAAATCTAAAAATTTCAGTGACAATGACAATATAATAATAGGAATATTTGATCAAGATACAGAAGGAATTAATCAATTTGATGGTTTAAAGTATAGATTCTATAAAGATTATCAAAGAGTAAAAAAGATGGAGGGTGTGCAGGTTTATGGAATGAAACTCCCTGTGCCTGAAAGTAGAATTGAATATTTAAAACAAGAAAGGGAAAATTTCTATTTATCAATAGAACACTATTTTGATGATGAAATACTACAAAAATTAGGATTAATAAAGGAATCTGGAATACCAGGTATATTTAAAATAAAAGATACAAAGAGTTTAAAAGTAAAGTTTGCTCAATATGTTCAAACTTTAAATGAACCTAAATACTTTAGAAACTTTATTCCGTTGTTTGAAACAATTGATGATATAACTGGAATACAGAATAATGATTATTTTGAGTATATATAGAGTTTAATTGACTTTATTTGAGTATACAGAATAGCAAATGCAATTTACACAATAACAATCCCGTTTAATTTTTTAAAACGGGATTGTTATACAGTCAACTAAACTTTTTTCTCTCCTCAATCCACTTTCTGGCATTGACAAACGCTTCTAACCAAGGAGAAACTTCGTCTTGTCGATTCTCAGGATAGTTTGCCCAGTTCCATTGGAAAATACTTCTCTCGATATGAGGCATCATTACCAAATGTCTTCCGGTTGTATCACATAGCATTGCAGTGTTGAAGTCCGAACCGTTCGGGTTAGCAGGATAACCTTCATAGGCATATTTCGCTACGATGTTATATTTATCTTCCGAATAAGGCAATTTGAATTTTCCTTCTCCGTGCGAAATCCAAACTCCAAGTGTCGAACCTTCTAAAGTAGAAAGCATTACGGAATTATTTTTCTGAACTTTTACTGATGTAAATCCGCTTTCGTGTTTTCCGGAATCGTTATGATGCATTTTTCCGTGAATCTCGTGCTCCGGATTGATAACTTCGAGTTCCATAAACAACTGGCATCCGTTACAAATCCCGACAGACAAGGTATCTTCACGTTTAAAGAAGTTATCTAAAGCCGTTTTTGCTTTTTCGTTATACAAAAATGCTCCCGCCCAACCTTTGGCACTTCCTAACACATCCGAATTCGAAAAACCTCCGACAGCCCCAATAAACTGAATGTCTTCCAGCGTTTCACGACCCGATATTAAATCGGTCATATGCACGTCTTTTACGTCAAATCCTGCCAAATACATCGCATTTGCCATTTCTCTTTCAGAATTACTTCCTTTCTCACGAATAACAGCAGCTTTGGGTCTATCACCATTTGGCAAAACAGGTTTTTTACCTGTAAAATGCGAAGGGAAAACGTATTGTAAAGGTTGAATTTTATAGTTATCGAAACGTTCTTTTGCCTTATTGTTTTTAGTTTGTTTACTGTCTAATAAATACGAAGTTTTAAACCAAACATCTCTTAGCTGAGCAACAGAGAATTCAAACTTATCTTGATTATTTACAATCGAAATTGTATCGGAATCAGTTACTTTTCCGATAGCGAAAAATGCTACATTATTGTCTTTCAGGATTTGTTCAACATCAGATTTTGCTTGGAAAACAATTCCGATATTTTCGGCAAACAATAGTTTAGCAGTATCTTTCTCATTTAAAGATGAGAGGTCAAATTCAGCTCCTAAATTATTCTCTGCAAAGCACATTTCAAGTAGGGTTGTGATAAGTCCTCCGCTTCCTATATCGTGTCCTGCTTCAATTTTTCCTGATTTGATTAAATCTTGAAAAACGTTGAATGCTCTTTTGAAGAATTCCGCATCTTTGATAGTAGGAGCTTCACTTCCGATTCTGTTCAGAATTTGAGCAAATGAAGACCCTCCTAATTTAAAGTTATCTTGCGATAGGTTGATATAATAAATGTTTCCTCCGTTTTTCTTTAAAACAGGCTCAACAACTTTATTGATATCGTTACAATTCCCAACAGCCGAAATAATCACAGTTCCTGGAGCAATCACCTCATCATTCGGGTATTTTTGTTTCATCGAAAGCGAATCTTTTCCGGTCGGGATGTTGATTCCGAGTTCGATCGCAAAATCCGAACACCCTTTTACAGCTTCGTATAATCTGGCATCTTCACCTTTATTTTTACAAGCCCACATCCAGTTTGCCGAAAGTGATACACTTTTCAATCCGTCTTTAAGCGGAGCAAAAACTATATTCGAAAGCGATTCTGCAATGGCATTTCTACTTCCTGCCACAGGATCGATGAGTGCCGTGAGTGGCGAATGACCAATCGTGGTAGCAATCCCTTCTTTTCCTTTGTAATCCAGTGCCATTACCCCAACATTGTTAAGTGGTAACTGAAGTGCTCCTACACATTGTTGTTTTGCCACTTTTCCGCCTACACAACGGTCCACTTTATTGGTTAACCAATCTTTACAAGCCACCGCTTCTAATTGTAAAACCTGGTTTAAATAAGTTGGAATTTCAGTTGTAGAATAGTCCAAATCTTGATATTGAGTCGGAACCGAAACGTCTTCCATAATGGTTTTCGGGCTGCTTCCGAACATATCTGAAAGGTTGAAATCCATTGGTTTGGTTCCTTTTTCCTTCGATTCAAAACAAAAACGATTGTCCGAAGTTACATCACCTACTTCATACATAGGCGAACGCTCACGATCAGCAATAGTTTTTAGTTTTTGTATATTGTCTTGTCCGATAACAAGTCCCATTCTTTCTTGAGATTCGTTACCGATGATTTCTTTGTCGGAAAGGGTTGGGTCACCCACAGGAAGCTTGTCTAAATCGATTTTTCCTCCAGTTTCTTCAATAAGTTCTGATAAGCAATTCAGATGTCCTCCCGCTCCGTGATCGTGAATAGATACAATCGGGTTTTCGTCTGATTCTACCATTGCTCGAATAGCATTGGCAGCTCTTTTTTGCATTTCCGGATTCGAACGTTGAATGGCATTCAGCTCGATTCCCGAACCGAAAGCACCCGTATCAGCACTAGATACAGCGGCTCCACCCATACCGATTCGATAATTTTCTCCTCCAAGAATTACGATTTTATCGCCTTCTTTCGGTTTTTTCTTAATCGCTTGATCTTTTTTTCCGTATCCGATACCTCCGGCAAGCATAATCACTTTGTCGAAACCTAGTTTTCGAGCATCTTCTTCGTGTTCAAACGTCAAAACCGAACCTGTAATAAGTGGTTGTCCGAATTTATTTCCGAAATCAGAAGCTCCGTTAGAGGCTTTTATCAAAATATCCATCGGAGTTTGATAGAGCCATTCTCTTTCGTTCATCGCTTTTTCCCAAGGTCTGTTTTCTTCTAATCGAGAATACGAAGTCATATACACAGCTGTTCCAGCTAAAGGAAGCGAACCTTGCCCTCCTGCTAAGCGGTCTCTGATTTCTCCTCCTGAACCTGTAGCTGCTCCGTTAAAAGGCTCAACCGTAGTCGGGAAGTTATGTGTTTCCGCTTTAAGCGAAATTACCGATTCGAATTCTTTTGTTTCGTAGAAGTCCGGTTTGTCAGCTGATTTCGGTGCAAATTGTTCCACAACAGGACCTTGAATAAAGGCTACATTATCTTTATAAGCCGAAACAATGTCGTTCGGATTTGCTTCGGATGTTTTCTTGATAAGTTTAAAGAGTGAAGTCGGTTTTTCTTCTCCGTCAATCACAAAAGTTCCGTTGAAAATCTTGTGACGACAATGTTCTGAATTGATTTGAGAAAATCCGAAAACTTCAGAGTCGGTTAGTTTTCGACCTAATTTTTTTGAGAGATTTTCTAGATATTCAATTTCTTCACTGTTTAAAGCCAAACCTTCTTTTTGGTTGTATTCGGCTATGTTGTCGATTTCCAGGACGGGTTCAGGAGTAATATTTATCGTAAAGATATGCTGATGCAATCCGTTGTATTTCTGGAACAGCATTGGGTCAAAATCTGTAGCGTCAGCATCGGATTTATAGAATTCTTCAATACGAAAAATCCCTTCAATACTCATATTTTGAGTGATTTCTACTGCATTAGTGCTCCAAGGCGTAACCATAGCAGCACGAGGTCCTACGAAAAATTCGTCGAGTTCTTTTTTCTCAATTTTTCGGGCGTTACCGAAGAGCCAACAAAGTTTTGAGATAGTTTCCGGATATAGTTCAGATATTGCCTGAACCGCATAAACCGTTTGGTTTTGATTTTCAAAAAAGTGAATCATTGCGTAGTTGTGTTGAAAGTTGCAAAGTTACTTCTTTTAGTCATAAAGTCAAAAGTCATAAAGTCGAAAGTTTAAAAATCTGTAATGCTAAAAAAGGCTTTATGACTTTTGACTTTAAAACTTTACAGACTAAAATTATTTTGATTACTTTTGCCTTTTATTTAGATTCATTATAATTAAAAGCAAATGAAAAAATTATTTATCGGAAGTGTGTTGGTTTTAGGCAGTTTACTGACAACACAGGCACAGTGCAAAACCGTTACAAGTCTTAACGAAAATTTCGACAATTGGAAAGACATCGACAAATGTTGGAAAGCAGACGGAGGAGAAGCAATGTTATACCACAAAGAGGGGAGAATCGTGTTCTATTCGATGATGAATCCCGAAGAAAATATGATACTTTCCACTCCGAAAGTGAAAGCAGGGAAATATTCTCTTTCGTTCGAAGCATTGAACAAAGGTTCAAAAGCGACTTTAGTACTTTATCGTGTTGAAGACAATTCCGATTCTTCGACTTTTAAATCCATTTCTAAAGAAATCGAAATAACCGAAGGAACAAGAAACTTTATGGTTACACTTCCCGTTGATGCTCATATCGGATTTAAAGTCCTGCTTACAGGAATTCATCACGCTTTGTATTTGGATAATGTGGTTCTGAAACCTGTTTTGGAGTAAAAAAACACCTTGATTTTCAAGGTGTTTTTACTTTTTAATTACCTACTTTTTATATTCACCATATTCGTGAGCTAATTCAATAAAACCTTTAGCTTTGAACTCTTTGTCTTGAATTCTTTTTACAAATTCAGCATCGTCTTCAAAATACACAGCAGCCATTTTTCTGAAGGCATTATTTTTACCTATTTCTATGGCTCCTGATAATATTTCCGTAATATAAGTCGGGAACTCCTCTCCCTGCCTTCTAAACAAAACAGGAATTGTTGTTATTTGTACCCCTGCAGCCTTAGAAATTAATTCATTTTTTTTGTTGAAATAGTATGAATCAGCTTCATAAAAAACTTGTATGGCATCATTGTGGTAAACCATAAATTTCCAAGTCTTTTTTTTCGCTGCCTTGTTTTTAATTTCTCCTTTTAAAGTTTTATAAATAAACCGAGAAGCAACTCTTTCAAAGTAGTAACTTTCACCGTCTTTCGAAATGACTATTATTGACTCTATTTCGTCGTATTTTATTTTTATCGTTTCTTTACTGTTCAAATCTGTTTTATAAAGCAAATTTTTACTTGCAAAATTATTTCGAGGAAGTTCTGAATAACATTCAATAACATCCCCGTTAACTTTAAATACCTTAGCCTTATAATAATTCTTCGAGTAAAGGTTTAAGGACAATAACAACATCAAAAAGAAAGTAATTTTTTTCATAATAAAGTTTTAAGTTTTAACAAATATAAAAAATTATACATTCCACAACAACCTTTTATAAGAATGTCCCAAAGCAATCGGGACAAAATCTTAAACAGAGATAATATTCTTTATTAAAACATTACAAATAAACACAAAATTGCTTTCTATGATAAAAATCATATTTTTAGACTGAATCTAAAAAGACCTTTGCACAAGGTAAAACAAATGAGCAAATTATGGAATCAAATCATTGTTTCCATTGTGGAGATGAATTCTCTGAAAAGCAAAGAGTTGTATTTGACGAAAAATCGTTTTGTTGTGTAGGTTGTAAAACAGTTTACGAAATATTCAAACAAAGCGATCTGACTTCGTATTACGATATCGAAAAAAATCCGGGAGCTACACCACAGGATGCTAAAGGAAAATTTGATTTTTTAGACAACGAGAAAATTGTCGATAAACTGATTGAGTTCAAAGAAGACGACCTCAGTATTATCTCGCTTTATATTCCGCATATTCATTGTAGTTCGTGCATTTGGATACTCGAAAATCTGCATAAACTACAGAGCGGAATCATTACTTCTCAGGTTAATTTTTATCAGAAAAAAGTCCGTATAACTTTTCATCCGAACGAAACTTCGGTTAAAAAAATAGTATTACTACTGGCTAAAATCGGTTATGAACCTTATATAAGCTTGGAGAATTACGAAAGTAAAAAAACCAAAACTGACCGAAGTCTGATTTACAAAGTAGGCGTAGCGTTTTTTTGTTTCGGAAATATCATGCTTTTGTCTTTTCCGGAATATTTTGAAGTTCAAGATTTTTGGTTAGATAACTACAAGCCTTTTTTTAGGTGGCTTATTTTTGCACTAGCTCTTCCCACGTTTTTTTATTCGGGAAGTGTATATCACAAGGCGGCTTATCACAGCCTAAAAGCCCGAACATTTGACATCAATATTCCGATGTCATTAGGACTTATTGTAATGTTTGTTCGGAGTACAATCGACATAATTTTCGATTACGGACAAGGTTTTTTCGATAGCTTGGCTTCGCTGATTTTCTTTATGCTCTTAGGAAAATTATTCCAACAAAAAACTTATGACTTTCTGTCATTTGAGAGAGATTTTAAATCTTATTTTCCGATTGCAGTTACCAAAATTAATGCGGATAAATCCGAAAGTTCGGCTTCGGTTTATGATTTAGAAAAAGGAGACAGATTGCTTATCCGAAATCAGGAACTCATTCCCGTTGACGGAATTCTGATGAGTGATTCTACTCATATTGATTACAGTTTTGTTACCGGAGAAGCCGTTCCGATTGCAAAAAAATCGGGAGATAAAATTTTTGCCGGAGGAAAACAACTCGGAAACATCATCGAAATGGAAGTTTTGAGTTCGGTTTCTCAAAGTTATCTTACACAACTTTGGGATAATGAAGTTTTTGAAAAGAAAAACAACCAAAGTTACACCACGCTTATTACCAAAGTAAGTCATTATTTTACGCCTATCTTGCTCCTGATTGCTTTTACAGGCCTTGGTTTTTGGCTTCCCAAAGATGTAAATACGGCTTTTAATGTATTTACGGCCGTACTGATTATTGCTTGTCCGTGTGCTTTGGCTCTTTCGACACCTTTTACTTTAGGAAACATTATCAGGATTTTGGGAAAACAAAAATTCTACCTAAAAAATACCACCGTTATCGAACAAATGGCTAAAATCGACACCATAGTTTTTGATAAAACAGGAACGATTACAACCAATAAAAAATCTACAATTTGGTTTGAAGGCGAAGAATTATCGGAAGAAGAACTTACCGGAATTAAGAATTTGGTTCATATTTCGAATCATCCGCTCAGTCGAAAACTATATGATTATCTGCCCGATGTCCAAAAAACTGAAATTACAGATTTTCAGGAAATAACCGGAAAAGGTATTGAAGGAATCATAAACGGAAAACGCTATAAAATTGGTTCTTCTTCATTCACAGGAACTACATCAGGCAATACTTTACAGACCAATGTTTACATAAATATTAACGATAAATTTGTTGGAAAATATATTTTTGAAAATCAATATCGAAATGGAATAAAGCAACTTTTTGAGGAATTAGGTCTAAACTACGAACTTAAAATTCTTTCGGGAGATAATGAAGGGGAACAGAAAAACTTAGAAACTATTTTGCCCGCTACTACCGAAATGGTCTTTAATCAAAAACCGGAGCAAAAACTTCAATTTATCGAAAATCTTCAAAAACAAGGTAAGAACGTAATGATGATAGGCGACGGACTGAATGATGCAGGAGCTTTGGCTCAGAGTAATGTCGGGGTTTCAATCTCTGAAGATGTAAACATTTTTTCGCCTGCTTGTGACGGAATCCTCGATGCTTCGAAATTCAGCAAAATCGGAAGGTTTTTAAAACTGTCTAAAAAAGCAATAAAAACCATTAAAATGAGTTTTACGCTATCTCTAATGTACAATACAGTGGGGCTTACCTTCGCTCTAATGGGAAAACTTTCGCCTTTGGTTGCAGCAGTTATTATGCCCTTGAGCACCGTAACCATTATTAGTTTTGTAAGCATCGCATCGAATTATTATGCAAGAGCTATTTTAACAAAAAAACAACATTAATTCCCTTATCTACTTATCTTTATCTTTTTGAAAACACGTAAATTTTTCGTAACTTTACGAGGAATTTTAAAACTAAAAAGTTATGGCAAAAGGTAAATCAATTGGTATTAAACCAAAAGAATCAAAAAAAGTTGCAGACTTTCTTTCTGTATTATTAGCAGATGAATTTATATTATATCTCAAAACAAGAAACGCACATTGGAATGTAGAAGGACCGGATTTTCACACCATGCACGTTTTTTTTGAAGAGCAATACACAGAACTCGCAACTGTGATTGACGAAGCAGCGGAACGAATCCGAAAAATTGACCACTACGCTCCTGCTACTCTTTCAGAATATTTAGAACTTACACATCTTACAGAAAAAAGAACCGGAAAAAAAGATTCACTTACGTTTATAGCAGAATTATTAAAAGATTACGAGTCTATTATCTTATATATTCGGGAGCAGCTCGAAGTGCTTGAAGAAGAAATGGATCAGGGAACGGAAGATTACGTTACCGGACTTATGGAGCAACACGAAAAAACAGCTTGGATGCTTCGTGCTCATCTAAAATAAACAACTTTCTCATACTTAAATCAAAAACGGTCTGAAAAACTGATTAGTAAAGTTTTTAGACCGTTTTGTTTTTGGTGCAAATTTGCTCAATCCCGATTGCAGATTTTATCAGAAAACTTCACTTTCTTTGAGTTTTTCGGTATTGGCAACAAGTTGCAATTCGTCAATTATTTTATCTAAGTTTCCGTTCATCACTCCGTCCAAATCATAAATGGTAAGTCCGATTCTATGGTCGGTTACACGACCTTGTGGATAATTATAAGTTCGGATTTTGGCAGAACGGTCTCCGCTACTCACCTGTGAATTACGTTTTTTGGCATCTTCTTCTTGCTTTTTGGCAAGCTCCATTTCATATAATCGCGAACGAAGAACAGAAAGAGCTTTGTCTTTATTCTTATGCTGTGATTTTTCGTCCTGACATTGAGCCACTAATCCTGTCGGAATATGCGTCATACGAACAGCCGATTTAGTCGTATTTACAGACTGTCCTCCCGGACCTGAGGAACAGAACAAATCAATCCGGATATCGTTCATATCAATATGTACGTCAAATTCTTCTGCTTCTGGAAGTACCATTACGGTAGCAGCTGAGGTATGTACACGTCCTTGTGTTTCGGTTTGTGGAACGCGTTGAACACGATGTACTCCTGCTTCGTATTTCAGAGTTCCGTAAACATCTTCGCCTGTTACTTCAAAAATAATTTCTTTAAATCCACCTGAAGTTCCTTCGTTTAAATCTACAACCGAAGTTCTCCAACCCTGTCCTTCACAGTATTTGGTGTACATTCTGTATAAATCTCCTGCAAAAATACTCGCCTCGTCTCCTCCTGTTCCGGCACGGATTTCTACCATTACATTTTTGGCATCTTCAGGATCTTTCGGAATAAGCATAAGCTTAATTTCTTCTTCTAACTGTGGAAGTCTTTCTTTAGCCTCATCGAGTTGTAATTTGGCCATTTCGACCATTTCAGCATCACTTCCGTCTTCTATAATTTCGTTAGCTTCTGTAATGTTATTGTGCAAACGAGTATATTCTTCCCTTTTTTCATTAAGGGCTTTCAGGTCTTTATATTCTTTATTAAGTGCAACGTAACGCTTTTGGTCTGCAATTACATCAGGCTGGATAATTAAATCCGAAACCTCATCGAAACGTTGTTTAACATACTGTAATCGGTCTAACATCTTCAAAAAAATTTAGGACTGCAAATTTACTCTTTTTTAGTCAAAATACGGTATCGGATAATATAATTAAAAGTAAAAATCAAAACACTATGCAATCAAAACATAATTTATTATCTGTCAAATCCGTATATCTCAATCAGGTTTTCTTTTATGATTTGAACTCCTTCGGGATAACGCATACCGGAATTGGATTCATTTTGTGTTGATTGACGGAATTTAAACGCACATAAATCTCAAAAACTTCTTTTTCTCGACCCGAAAAATCAGTTGTTTTTTTCTCGTTTTCGTGAGCAATCATAGCTTTTTCGAGTTCGTCATAACTTGCTCCGAGTTGATCTTCGTCCGAGCGATTATCTCCGAAAAGTCCGTCTGTAGGCGGAGCAACCAGTATAGAATCAGGGACTCCCAAATATTCAGCTAATTTATATACTTCGGATTTCATCAAATCGGCAATCGGACTAATATCTACTCCTCCGTCTCCGTATTTGGTATAAAAACCTACTCCAAAATCTTCGATTTTATTGCCTGTTCCCGCAACCAAAAACGAATGAATTCCGGCATGATAATACAAAGTTAGCATTCGAAGTCTGGAACGAGTATTGGCCAAAGTCAGGTTTAATTTGTATTCTTCCGAGTCTTGCGGAATCTGTTTTTTGAACTCTTCAAAAGTTGAGGTCAAATCGGTTTCAATACTTTGCAGATTCGGAAATTTTGATTTTAAAAGTTTGATGTGTTCTTTGCCTCTGTTTACTTGCGATGAGGCCTGATGAATCGGCATTTCGACGCAGAGTGTTTCTAATCCGGTTTGAGCACACAAAAACGAAGTAACGGCCGAATCGATTCCGCCTGAAATTCCTACTACAAAACCTTTAACTCTCGCTTTTTGAGCATAAGATTTCAACCATTCTACTATATATTCGTTTACTTTTTGCACCTGAAAACCTGATTTCATATTATTTATAATAAAATTAGTATTTAGAAGTTATCTTTGTAGTTATTTTTGTGTGCAGACACACAACAATATTCTATCAGAATTATTGACTTTATATATCTGTTTCTAATAAAAAAGTAAAGGTATCTTTTTTGATTTTAAACAAAAAACGAAAAATGAAAAAACTTATTCTATCTGTTCTTGTAGGCTTTTTGCTGACTTCATGCAATCGGAAAAGTGAACTCGAAAAAACCATTGATGCTATTGAGGTTCAGGTTGAAATAGAGCGATTTGACAAAGAGTATTACGAGGCTACTGACCAAGATTTAGGTAAAATCAAACTCAAATATCCGCATTTATTTCCTGCACATGTTCACGATTCGGTTTGGCTCGAACAAAAGAATGACACCCTTTTTGCGGAATTATATCAAGAGGTTCAGAAAAAATTCTCTGACACTAAGCAACTCGAAAAAGAACTCACATCGCTTTTTAAACACATCAAATATTATTTCCCAAAAGAAAGAATTCCGAAAGTAACTACCGTAATTGCAGAAGTTGATTATAATTTTAAGACTTTTTATACAGACAGTATTGCCCTTATCTCTTTGGATTTATATTTGGGAAAAGACCACCATTTTTACGAAAGAGATGCGTATTTGAGAGAAGAACTGGTTCCGAGACAAATAATGCCTGATTTGGTCAAATCTTTTGCACAAAGAAAGATCCCGTATCCTAATCAAGGGGATTTTTTGTCGAGGATCATTTACGAAGGTAAAATACTGTACCTTAAAGACTTACTTATTCCTGATTTTACCGATGAAGAAAAAATAAACTATTCGAAAGAGCAACTGAAATGGGCTTATGCCAACGAAGAAAATGTATGGAGGTATTTTATAGATGACAGTATGTTGTTTAGCTCTGACCCAACTTTAATTACGCGTTTTGTTAATACCGCTCCGTTTTCTAAATTTTATTTAGATGTAGATAGCGAATCTCCGGGCAGAATCGGAACTTGGATTGGTTGGCAAATCGTTCGAAATTATGCTGAAAACAACCCTCAAGTTTCGTTGAACGAATTACTAAAGAAAAACGCAGACGAACTCTTTAAAGAATCAAAATATAAACCTAAACGATAATGAGCAAACAAACATCAGAAGTTGTATTTACAATAGAATTAGACGAAAACAAAGTTCCTGAAAACATCTTATGGACAGCCAAAGACGGAGGAGTTGAAAACGAAGAGAGCAAATCTATCATGCTTTCTATTTGGGACAGCAAAGCCAAGGAGAGTCTCCGTATGGATTTGTGGACCAAAGATATGCCTGTTGATGAAATGAAAATCTTTTTTCATCAGAATTTCGTAGCTATGGCCGATATTTTTCAAAGAGCCACAGGCGATGAAAAAATGGCCGAAACTATGCGGGATTTTGCTTCGTATTTTGCAGAAAAAATGGAACTTGCTAGATAACGGATTCTTCATCTGTTCTCTAAATTAAATATCTTTGTTTTTATTTGTCAAACTTAAAGTTTCCTTTCAGGGAAAAAATTTATGAACGATTTAAGTCATTACAGAAAATCTTACGAAAGAACCCAACTTTTGGAAAATCAGATTCCCGAAGACCCAATTAATTTGTTTAATCGTTGGTTTTATGAAGTAGAAGATTTTGGAGGAGTTGATGAGGTCAATGCAATGACCGTTGCTACTGTCGGGTTAGACGGATTTCCGAAAGCCAGAGTGGTGTTGCTTAAAAAGTTCTATGAAGAAGGATTTATTTTTTATACGAATTATGATTCCGAAAAAGGAAAAGCAATCCTGAACAATCCGAATATCTGTCTATCTTTTTTTTGGCATTCTATGGAGCGGCAAGTAATTATCAAAGGAACAGCCGAAAAAACAGCCGAAAACATCTCGGATAATTATTTTGCCTCAAGACCGGACGGAAGTAAATTAGGAGCAGTGATTTCGCCTCAAAGTCAGGTTATTCCATCAAGAGAATTTTTAGCAGAAAAACTTAACGATTTAGAAAAACAATTCGAAGGAAAAGAAATTCCACGACCTGAAAACTGGGGAGGATTCTTGGTTCGCCCTGTAAGTGCGGAGTTTTGGCAAGGCCGTCCTAATCGCCTGCACGACAGAATTAGATACACCTTACAAAAAGATTTTTCGTGGAAAATTGAACGGTTAGCTCCTTAGATATTTTCATCAAAAACTACGAAATCATTTGGATAAACTCATCTTCGGACAAAATGGTAATTCCTAAGCTTGTCGCTTTTTCGAGTTTTGCCGGTCCCATATCTGCTCCTGCCACCACATAATCGGTTTTGGACGAGATTGAACTTCCAACTTTCCCTCCGTTATCTTCAATGGTTTGTTTGATTCCGTCTCTCGAAAAGTGTTCAAATTTTCCCGAAACCACAATGGTTTTCCCTTGCAAAATATTGCTTACCTGAGTGCTTTCTCTCTCAATCAATTCGAGTTGGATTCCATAGTTTTTCAAGCGATTGACAAGAATTCTATTTTCAGAATTTTGGAAAAAATCAACTACGCTCTGAGCAATTCTTTCTCCAATTTCGTCCACCAACATCAAATCGAGCAAAGTAGCACTTGCCAAAACATCAATGTTTTTGTAATGTTTGGCTAACTTTTTGGCTACGGTTTCTCCTACATAACGGATTCCCAAAGCATAAAGCACTCTTTCGAAAGGAACTTCTTTAGATTTTTCGATACCGTTTATCAAGTTCTCAGCCGATTTTTCAGCCATTCGCTCAAGCGGAATAATTTGTTCTTTTTTAAGTTCATACAAATCCGCATAATCTTTTACCAGCCCTGCATTATACAAAAGTGCAACGGTTTCGCCTCCCAAACCTTCAATATCCATTGCTTTTCGACTGATATAGTGTTGAATTCGTCCGATAATCTGCGGAGGACAACCATAAAAATTCGGGCAATAATGTTGTGCTTCTCCTTCTTTTCGCTCAAGCGGTGTATGACATTCCGGACAATGCTCGATATACTGAACCCGAATGGAATCTTCTGGTCTTTGAGCTAAATCAACTCCTACGATTTTCGGAATAATTTCTCCTCCTTTTTCCACAAAAACCGTATCTCTGATTCGCACATCTAACTTTTCGATTTGGTCTGCATTGTGCAACGAAGCTCGTTTTACGATAGTTCCGGCTAACTGAACCGGCTCTAAATTAGCAACAGGTGTGATGGCTCCTGTTCGTCCGACCTGATACGAAATTGAATTCAATTGGGTTGAGGCTTGTTCAGTTTGAAATTTGTAGGCTACAGCCCAACGAGGCGACTTTGCCGTATATCCTAATTCTTCCTGATAATGTAGATTATTTACCTTAACAACCACTCCGTCTGTTTCGTACGGAAGGTTGTGTCTTTCTGTATTCCAATAATCAATAAAGGTAAAAACCTCGTTTATGTTTTTGGCCAAAACGGATTCTTTCGGAACTTTAAATCCTAAGTCTCTTGCTTTTTGAAGACCCTCGAAATGAGTTTCTATCCCAAAATCTCCCATTAAATTGTAAAGCAGGCAATCGAGCGGACGTTTGGCAACCAAAGCACTATCTTGCAATTTCAGACTTCCCGAAGCTGTGTTTCTCGGATTAGAATAAGGTGTTTCTCCGATTTCGATTAACTCCTGATTCATTTTTTCGAAGCCCTTCAAAGGAAGTATAATTTCTCCTCTTACCTCAAATTCTTCGGTATAATTTTCTTTGAGTTTTAACGGAACGGACTTAATTGTTTTGATGTTATTGGTAACTTCATCTCCCTGAAAGCCATCTCCACGAGTTACAGCTCTTTTTAATTTCCCGTTTTCGTAAGTGATACTGATAGATGCTCCGTCATATTTGAGTTCGCAGGTATATTCTAACGGAACATTTCCTAAACTTCTTTGAACTTTTTTTTCCCACTCCAACAATTCTTCTTTGGAATAAGAATTATCTAAAGAATACATTCGGTTTTTGTGCTGAACTGTCGGAAAGTTTTTGGTAATGCTTCCTCCCACACGTTGAGTAGGAGAATTCTCATCGAAAAATTCAGGATGTTTTTCTTCTAACTTTTGAAGTTGCTTGAGTTTTTGGTCAAATTCAAAATCAGAAATAACAGGATTGTCTAATACATAATAATTGTAATTGTGCTGTTCTAATTCTGCTCGTAAATTCTCGATGAGTTGCCTTGTATCCATTACTTTTGGTTTAAGAATACAAATATAAAATTTATTTTGACCACAGATTTACAAACAAACCGATTAAAGTTTTACTTCTCTGTAAAATCCTGTGTTTCAATTTTATTACAGAATCTTACAACGAAGTTCAAAACCGTTTAAAGCTGCTGAAATTTTAATTTTTAATTCTGCTCCACAAACAAACCTTCTTCGGTTTTGCTTACAGTTAAAATTCCTTTTGAAGTAAGGGCTTTAATGGTCGTGTCCCATTTTTTTCCACTGAATCCTGTTTTGTCTTTTATTTCAGAAAGTAATTGAGTTCCTTCTTTTTCGACAATATCAAAAACGATTTTCTCATCTTCACTCATTTCCGGAGCTTTTTTCTCTGGTTTCATTTGAGGGAAGAATAATACTTCTTGAATTGAAGGATTATTGGTCAAGAACATAATTAATCTATCCATCCCGATTCCTAATCCTGAAGTTGGAGGCATTCCGTATTCTAAAGCTCTTAAGAAGTCGTTATCTATAAACATTGCTTCGTCATCGCCTTTTTCAGAAAGTTTAAGTTGCTCTTCAAAACGCTCTCTTTGATCAATTGGGTCATTAAGCTCAGAATAAGCGTTGGCAATTTCTTTTCCACATACCATCAGCTCGAAACGTTCGGTAAGCTCCGGATTATCTCTGTGTTCTTTAGTAAGCGGGCTCATCGATTTTGGATAATCTGTAATGAAAGTTGGTTGGATAAAGTTTCCTTCACATTTTTCTCCAAAAATCTCATCGATCAATTTTCCTTTACCCATCGTTTCATCTACCTGAATTCCCATCGACAAAGCAGCAGCTCTTAATTCTTCTTCCGTTTTCCCGGAAATATCAAACCCAGTAAAATGTTTGATAGCATCAGTCATTGTGATTCTTTTGAATGGAGCTTTGAAGTCTATTTCGTGTTGTCCGAAAGTAACTTTTGTTGTTCCGTTTACCTGAATCGCACAATATTCCAAAAGTTGTTCGGTAAGTTCCATCATCCAATTGTAATCTTTGTATGCAACATAGATTTCCATTATTGTAAATTCAGGATTATGGGTTCTGTCCATTCCTTCATTTCGGAAGTTTTTTGAGAATTCGTAAACTCCATCAAATCCTCCAACAATCAAACGTTTCAGATATAATTCAGGAGCTATACGCATATAAAGCGGAATATCCAAAGCATTGTGATGTGTCATAAACGGACGAGCTGCAGCTCCTCCCGGAATCGATTGCAAAATCGGGGTTTCCACTTCCATATAACCTCTTTCGTTAAAGAAGTTTCGCATCGCATTAAAAAGTTTGGTTCTTTTTACAAAAACCTCTTTTACTTGTGGGTTCACTACCAAATCCACATATCGCATACGGTAACGCAATTCAGGATCTACAAAAGCATCATGAACATTTCCATCCGCATCTGTTTTAGGAAGCGGAAGTGGACGTAATACTTTGCTCAAAAGTGTAAAGTTGTGTACACGAACTGATTTTTCGCCCACCTGAGTTAAGAAAAGCTCACCTTCAATCCCGATGAAATCTCCTAAGTCGATTAGTTTTTTGAAAACTTCGTTATAAAGTGTTTTGTCTTCGCCCGGACAGATTTCGTCACGGTTGATATAAATCTGGATTCTTCCTTCGCTGTCTTGTAACTCAGCAAAAGAGGCTTTACCTTGGATTCGGAAGCTCATAATACGTCCTGCCAAAATAACCTTTCGTCCTTCAGAAAAATTTTCCTTCACCTGTTTTGATGTTTCATTTACAGGATAAAGATCTGCAGGATAAGGATTGATGCCCAACTCCCTTAATTTCGTCAATTTTTCTCTACGGATAATTTCTTGTTCTGACAGTTGCATAATGGGTTAAATTTATAAAGGTGCAAAGATACTGATTTTGTGTAAAGTCTAAAGTCTTAAAGTCAAAAGATTAAGGTTTGTAAATTCAATTAGTAAATGCAACAGAAGTTAAAAATAAACCTGTGGAATCAATTGTTTTTTTTAGAAAAAATAGGTTTTTAAAATCTTTCGAGAATGGGTTATGAGTTTTCTAACATTTTGTGGTAGTCTGCACTTCTGAAAGCGTCTTCTTCGGTACTTTTGATTCCTAAAGCCTTGTAAATATAATAAAAAGTAGAAAGTATTTCGGGTTTTCCGTCAATTAGGGCTACATCGTGCTCGAAGTGAGCAGAGGGTTTTCCGTCTCTTGTAGCTATTGTCCAACCATCTTTGAGTTGTCTGATGTTTCGTGTCCCCATATTTATCATCGGTTCGATAGCGATAACCATTCCCTCAACAAATTTCTTTCCTCTTCCTCTTTTTCCGTAATTCGGAACTTCTGGATCTTCGTGCATTTTGCGTCCTAATCCGTGTCCTACTAATTCACGAACAACGCTATATCCTTTTTCTTCACAGTACTTCTGAATAGCACTTCCGATGTCCTCTACCCTATTTCCTATACGGAATTGGTCAATACCCACATAAAGTGATTCTTTGGTGGTTTTCAAAAGGCGTTTTTTATCTTCTGACACCTCTCCTATTTCGAATGTATAAGCGTGATCTCCGTAAAATCCGTGCATAATAGCACCGCAATCAACCGAAACAACATCTCCACTTACCAAAGGGTGGCTGGTCGGGAGTCCGTGAACAACTTGTTCGTTTACACTTGTCAGTAAGGTTGAAGGGCAATCGTACAAACCTAAGAATCCGGGAACACCTCCGTTATCTCTGATATATTGTTCTGCTAAATTATCAAGATGAAGTGTAGTTATACCTTCTTTTATTTCGGTAGCCAACATTCCTAAGGTTTTAGAAACCAAAAGAGCAGCTTCTCTCATTAATTCTATTTCTTCTCTGGTTTTTGGAATAATCATCAAATAAAAATTTGTGCAAAAGTAGTAAAATCTGAAAAATAAACTACTATGGCATTTTCCGAGGCAAGTTATTGGTTTTTTAAAGCCTTATTCATCAAAGTGAAATCTGCCAGAACCATAGCGGTCATTGCTTCCACAACTGGGACGGCTCTGGGAACTACACAAGCATCGTGTCTTCCTTTGCCTTGCATTTCCACTGTATTTCCGTTTTTATCTATGGTGGTTTGATTTTGCAATAAAGTAGCCACAGGCTTAAAAGCCACACGGAAATAAATATCCATTCCGTTTGAGATACCTCCTTGAATACCTCCGGAAAGATTGGTTTTGGTTGTTCCGTCCGGATTGAACAAATCGTTATGCTCCGAACCTTTCATCTTTGCTCCACAAAAACCACTTCCGTACTCAAAACCTTTTACAGCATTTATAGAAAGCATTGCTTTACTTAAAACTGCATGTAATTTATCAAAAACAGGTTCTCCCAGGCCAATCGGAAGGTTTTGAACCACACAGGTTATCGTTCCTCCGACTGTATCTCCTTGTTTTTTGATTTGTTTTAAATAATCTTCCATTTTTTGAGCGACTTCTAAATCGGGACAGCGAATATCGTTAGTTTCGGTAAGTGAAAAATCTAACGCCTGATAGGGTTTATCTATAAATATTTCTCCCACACTCGAAACAAAAGCATTGATTTTGATATTCGAAATAAGTTGTTTGGCGATGGCTCCTCCTACTACCCAGTTGGTTGTTTCACGAGCCGAACTTCTACCTCCTCCCCTGTAATCACGGATTCCGTATTTTTTGTCATACGTGAAATCAGCGTGTGAAGGTCTGTAAACATCTTGAATATGAGAATAATCTTTGGATTTTTGGTTTTCATTTCCGATGATAAACCCGATTGGTGCACCTGTTGTTTTCCCTTGGAAGATTCCGCTTAAAAATTCGACTTCATCAGATTCTTTTCTTTGGGTTACGAGTTTTGACTGTCCTGGTTTTCGCCTGTCAAGCTCTTTCTGAATCGCTTCAAAATCAAGCTCTATATCACTCGGACAACCGTCAATTATTCCGCCTAAGACTTTTCCGTGAGATTCTCCAAAGGTGGTCAGCTTGAATATTTTTCCGAAAGTGTTTGCCATTATTCTTCGATTTGAGGCTTAGGTAAATAAAAAGCTCTGTCCACGGTTTCCAACTCAAAAGTTCCGTCATCGTTTAGGTAGTAACGAACCAATAATTGTCCTCCGAGAGCACGGTTATCAAAATCAGCCAAAATCCATCTGTGATTCAGAAATTCCATTCTGCTGATGACAAATACATCATCTGAAGAGTCAAAACCTACCAAAGAATTTCCTTCTTTTAGATGATTCAGTTCTAAAATAGAATCTCTTATTTTCTCGAGGTTGTTATAATCAAAATATCTTTCTACATAGTCTTGTGCGAAGCCATTTCCCCTTAGTGTATAATGCGACATTTCGAACAACTTTATTTCAAGCGAATCAATAACAGCTTGTTTGTTTTGAACTTTTGCTTCTTTTTTCTGAATGTTCTCTGATTCGTATTTTGCTTTTTTGGTAAAATACATATACGTGAACACATTCAACAAAACCGAGAAAATAAACAAATACAGATAAATTCTTTTCATTTTTTAAAAAACTTTATACGTTATTAAGGAATTTCTACAATCAAATTATCATAGCTTACAAACACATTTTTCGGGAGTTTTTTCTGAACTTCTTCATGAAATCCAAGCATCGGGCTAATGTGAGTTAAATAAGCTCTTTCGGGCTTAACTCTCTCTATAAACTCCAAAGCGTCTTGCAGGTTAAAATGCAAATCGTGTGACTCCTCCCGAAGTGCATTAATCACTAAAACCTTTGCTCCTTTTATTTTTTCTTCTTCCTGTTTTTCGATTACTTTAGCATCGGTTATATAAACGAAATCTTTGATACGAAATCCGAAGATAGGTAATTTTCCGTGCATTACTTTTATCGGAATTACTTCGGTATCTCCTATTGTAAAATTTTGATTTTCTCTAATAAGAAACGGCTCTACTTCGGGAGCTCCGGGATAGCGGTCTTTGGTTTCAAAAATGTAATCGAAACGCTTTAGCAGAGAGTCCAACACCCGCTCCTCAAGATAAACGGGAATCTTGCCTTGCCTGTGGCAAAACGGACGAATGTCGTCTAATCCGGCTGTGTGATCTGCGTGTTCGTGCGTAAAGAGAATTCCGTCTAATTTCGTGCAACCACTTGTAAGCATCTGCTGCCTGAAATCCGGTCCGCAATCTATTACATACGAATAATTGTCCCAAGTAATCCAAACGGAGACTCTTAGCCTTTTATCTTTAAAATCCTGACTGAGACAAACAGGGTGTTTGCTTCCAATTATGGGAATTCCCTGCGATGTACCTGTACCCAAAAAATATACTTTCAAAACAACAATTCTGTAAATCCACACAAATTTATAACTATTACTTTAGAAAAACAGGGTAATTTAGTAACTTTGTACATTATTTTTTTTAAGCTAATTATGGTAGAAGGAGAAATTGTTCTGAAAGGGGACAGAAAAATAGAAAGCATTCCCTCAATACAAGATAAAGCACTTCGCATCAATTTAAACAACGATATTTACGGAACATTTGCCGAAATTGGAGCAGGACAGGAAACGGTAAGGCATTTTTTTAGAGCAGGAGGTTCTTCAAAAACCATCGCAAAAGCAATGTCTGCCTATGACAAAGACTTTAGTGATGCTATTTATGGAGTGGAAGATGACGGACGATACGTAACCGAATCTCGTCTGAAAAAAATGCTGTCGCACGAAATAGAACTCATTGAAAAACGCCTTGACAGGGTAAAACACCCAAACAAACTGTTTTTTAGCTTTGCCAATACCGTTGCTACTATTGATTTTGCCAAACAATTCAAAGGACACGGTTGGGTCGGAATCAAATATCAACTTGAACCCGACCAAGGATACAACGAAATTACCATTCACGTCCGCTTCAAAGAAAACGACGTTCACCTGCAACAAGAAACTTTAGGGATATTGGGAGTAAACCTGATTTACGGAGCTTTTTACAAATATAACAAACCTAAAAAACTGCTCAAATACTTGTACGACCATCTGCACAAAGACCAAATGGAAATTGATACCATTAATTTTTCGGGACCTTTGTTCAAAGATGTGGACAACAGGTTGATGAGTTTACAACTCGTAAAGAACGGAATGACCGAAGCCGTTATGTTCAGCCCTGAAGCGGTTAATATTCTGCCTGCCAACATTCTTTACCGAAAAAATATTTTGGCACTCAGAGGAAGTTTTCGTCCGGTTACCAAGGTAAATATGGATATGTACAAAAAGTCTTACGAAATGTTCTTGCAGGAGAAAAAAGTAGATAAAGACAACACCTTGGTCGTTTTTGAAATTACGCTTTCTAACCTTCGATCGGAAGGAGAAATTGACGAAAAAGACTTTTTGGATAGAGCCGAACTCCTGTGTTCGTTAGGGCAGAATGTTATGATTTCTAACTTTCAGGAATATTATCGCGTAGTGGAATACTTCTCCGAATATACCAAAGCCCGAATGGGAATTGCTATGGGAGTTCCGAATTTGGTTGATGTTTTTGACGAAAAATATTACAGGCATTTATCAGGAGGCATACTCGAGGCTTTCGGAAAATTATTCTTCAGAGATTTGAAAGTGTTTTTGTACCCGATGATAAACGAAGAAGACGGCACTATCATTACTTCCGAAAACCTAAAAGTACACCCGAGAATGAAAGAACTGTACAAATTCTTTAAATTCAACGGAAAAGTACTTGATATTACCGATTTTGAAAAAGAAAACCTGACAATCTTCTCAAGACAAGTACTGAAAATGATAGGTAATAAAGAAGAAGGATGGGAAAATATGCTCCCCGAAGGAGTTGCCGAACTTATCAAAAAACATCATCTTTTTGGCTGGGAAGGGTAAATTAGCTTAGTTTTGAACTCTACTTAAATAGAGCCGAAGATCAATAAACTTTTTTAATACGGGTTTATTGATACTTTTGTCCTTGCACTTCTCGTAATAATATTGTGGAGTATAATATTATTTTTTATTTTTTTTCAAAGATTGTTTTATCAAACTTAAAATATATTCCATCTCTTCGCTTGTTCGCATTACAACTTCATAATCACCATTTCCCCAATGACCAACCGAAGAAACATTTCTTGCAATTTCTTTTGGGTCGTCAAGTTCGCCTTGTTGCAGATTCAACCATATTTTTAAAGCGTTTTTTTGAATGTGAATATCCACTACATTTGAGCCTGATACAAAAGCGATGTACTTTTTCTTTGGTTTAAGCTCTAGTTCGTCAAGATTTAAAATGGCATTTTTTAAGTTTTCGTAAAGCTCTTTTGTTTCTTCTGTCCCTTTTTCTAAATGTTCGTCTTCTGTATAAACCTTTATCTCCTTAGTCACTTTTTCAATCGTTTCATCTTGTCGACTAATTGTCTTTACACTTTCTTGTGCTCCTGAAGTCTTAATTTGATTGTAGTTGATTGTCTGGTTGTCATATCGTTTTATTTCCCAAAGTTCGATAGGTAAGTCTTTAAAATTGATTGCTTCTTTCTGGTATGTAGTAAAAGAAGGTGAAATAAAAATTACTCTGGATTGCGACCAATCAACATCATTCCGCTTTAAAGTTTCTTTTGAGTTTTCATTGTATTCGAGAATAAAATCTGCTTTGTTGTTAAGCATTAGCGACAAATAAGCGTAACCTTGATCAATTACACTAAAATTCTTATCTCGTTTGTACTCAATAATCACAAAAGTTCCTGCGTCATTGTCGAACGCCAAAGTATCGATACGAAAATTATTCAGACTGAATTCAGATTTTACAAAGTCGAGCCCAAAAATTAATTTCAGATTTTTCTCGGTTAGCCATTGAATGTCTTTTTCGAGCTTAAAAGGCTGTTCTTTTATGTTCTTAAGTCGCTCGTTGTTCTCTATTCTAAATAGTGCCATTAATATTATTATGCTGTTTTATATTGTGATTACTCCCAAACACCTACAATACTACAAATTAAAATTTATTTAACAAAATTTGTTAAAATTATTTTATCAACTAAATAGCGATAAGCTTTCAACTTATCTCATTATCAAAATTTGGCTTAACTGATTGCGGTAGGTTCCTTTTTTTATATATTTACCACTTCAATTTTGAAATATATGGCATTTTCAGACCTTTTTCGCAAAAAATCAGTAGCGGATATTTTAGCGGGAGCGGAAGCTCACAAATTAGCCAAACGACTTGGTTTTCGGGATTTAACTGCTTTCGGGATTGCAGCCATAATCGGAGCGGGAATTTTTTCGACTATCGGGAGAGCCAGTTACGAAGGAGGTCCGGCTGTGGTTTTTTTGTTTTTGTTTACTGCTTTGGCTTGTACTTTTACTGCTTTTGCCTATGCTGAATTTGCCTCGTTGGTTCCGGTTTCCGGAAGCGCTTACACTTATAGTTATGTCGCTTTCGGAGAGCTTTTTGCTTGGATAATCGGTTGGGCTCTGATTATGGAATATGCCATCGGAAATATTGTGGTTGCCATTTCGTGGAGCGATTATTTTACGAATTTGCTCAACGGAATTCCCGGAATTCACGTACCCGAATGGATAACTATGGATTATTTTACAGCCAAAGAAGGCTACGGAATAATTCAAAGCGAATTAGCAAAAGGTACAACTCTCGAAACCCTTACTACCTCTGCCGATTTCACTCACGAAGTTCCGAAATATCTGGCTTATGCCAATGCTCCGAATATCGGATTTCCTTTGGTAGTTGATGTATTTGCCCTGCTGATTACTTTTTTGGTAACCGCTTTGGTTTACAGAGGAATCAACGAAAGCCGCAAAGCAAGTAATATTATGGTTTTGCTCAAAGTGGCTGTGGTTTTACTCGTTATTGTAGTGGGTGCTTTTTATGTAAATACCGAAAATTGGAGTCCGTTTGCTCCCAACGGAATAAACGGAGTTTTGGCTGGCATCAGTTCGGTTTTCTTTGCTTATATCGGATTTGATGCCATTTCGACCACAGCCGAAGAATGTAAAAACCCTCAAAAAGATTTGCCCAGAGGAATATTTGCAGCCATTATTATCTGTACCATTTTGTATGTGGCCATCGCCTTGGTAATTACCGGATTGGTTCATTATTCCGAACTAAACGTAGGCGATCCGCTGGCTTATGTTTTTACAAAAGTAGAGGATTTGCAATGGCTTTCGGGAGTGATTGCCATTAGTGCAGTAGTTGCTATGGCAAGTGTTTTTGTGGTTTTTCAGTTAGGACAACCCAGAATTTGGATGACTATGAGCCGGGACGGACTGCTACCCAAAAACTTTTCTAAAATTCACCCAAAATTCAAAACGCCTTCGTATGCTACCATTGTAACCGGATTTGTAGTTGCTGTTCCGATACTTTTTACCGATTTAGAGATGGTTGTTGATGCGTGTAGTATCGGGACTTTGTTTGCTTTTGTGTTGGTATGTGCCGGAGTGCTAAAATTAGAAAGCAACAAAAACGGTCCCAGAGGAAAATTTAAAGTCCCGTATATCAATTCGGCTTATGCTATGCCAGTTGTCTTTGCTTTGGTTTTTGTTGTGTTGTTTCAGTTTTTCAAAACCGAAACTATTGATTTTTTTACCAACAAACCTCAAGTCAATGATTTGGGAGATTACGAGAGTGGCTGGGAATTGTTCCAACACAAAATCCCGATGTGGATTTTCATCTTAATTTTTGTGGGAATGACCATCGTTTCGATAGTGCGAAAAATGACCTTTATTCCCCTTGCAGGAATGTTGTGTTGCTTTTATATGATGGCCGAAATGGGTTTGAAAAACTGGATATTCTTCCTGATTTGGTTAGGTATAGGACTTTTAATTTATTTCTTTTACAGCTTCAAAAACAGTAAGCTAAATAAAATTGAGTAATTTATATTTTTTGTTCGGTTTACTAAATTTATGATATAAATCTTAGCTTCTGTTCCTAAAGAACAACTACAAAATTTACCCAAAAACTTTATTGCTTCTTTGTATGTAGAAAATCAAGCAGAGTTTGTTTTAGTTACTCAAAAACAGGACAAGGTTGTTTATGAAAATATAAAAGGTAAACAAAAAACGGTAACTGTTGATGAATTTAAAAACATTTGGGACGGACTTATAATAGCTATAGAACCTAATCAAAATATTAAACCTCAAAACAAAACTTTCAAACAAAACATTTTAACAACTATAGGTTTTGCCTTTCTTGTTTTGTTTGGTATTTCAATATGGTTACAGTCTTTTAGTTTAATTCCGTTTTTGTATCAGCTATTGTCAGTTGCAGGAATATTTACAGGAATATTTATTTTACAGGAAGAATTAGGAAACCCGAACAGTATAGTTTCCAAAGTCTGTAACGGAACAGATAATACGGTTTCCTGTAATTCGGTTATAAATTCAAAACAAGGAAAATTACCTTTTGGAATTTCTTTTTTCGATTTACCGATTGTTTTCTTTTTTACAAATTTGAACAGAAAATCAAACCATAAATGCAGGAGATAATGTTTTTGTGGTTATTCCAACAGAAACAAAAAGCTATTTAGGAAAAATAAAAGCCCCTGCTCTTAATTCGGGAAAAATCAAAATCGGACAAAACGTAAATATCCGGCTTTCAAATTATCCTGACAGGGAATTCGGAATGTTAAACGGAGTGATAAAAACCATTTCACTCACTCCCGATAAAGACAACAATCTGCTTATAGATGTAGAACTTCCAAAAGGACTAAAAACTTCATATAAAAAAGATATTGTTTTTCAACAGGAAATGTCAGGAACAGCAGACATTATCACAGAAGATTTACGGCTTATAGAGCGGATTTTATATCAGTTCAGGGATATTTTCAGGAGAAATTAATTCCTAAAAAACACAAAAAGGTCTTTTTTGACCACATTACTTGTTACACGATTTCGGACTTTGTCAATTCCCTGAAAATAGTTTCTAAATTTTTATTTTTATGGTTGAGTTGCAATATTTTAAGTCCGTTATCGTGAGCCAGATCAAATATAGCTGGACGCATATCTTTTTGCGTGTCAAAAGTAAGCTCCCAAATAAAATCAAAAGTATTTTCATACGAAACCAAACTCGGAAGACCTTGCAAAAACTGTTCTTCTATTCTAAGGTCAAACTCTACTTCTACAATCTGTTTTGAGCTGTCTTTCAAATCACTGAGCTTGGCATCGGCTACGATATTTCCTTTGTTGATAATAATGACTCTATCGCAAATTGCCTCTACTTCCTGCATGATGTGCGTAGATAAAAAAACCGTTTTGTCTTTTCCTATATTTTTAATAAGCTGCCTGATTTCGACTAACTGATTCGGGTCTAATCCCGTTGTTGGTTCGTCCAAAATCAACACTTCCGGATTATGCAAAAGAGCATTAGCCAAGCCTACTCTTTGTCGGTATCCTTTAGAGAGTTGTCCTATTTTTTTATGCGATTCGGGAGTAAGCCCTGTGAGTTGGATAACTTCTTCGACCCGAGATTTTTTTACCTTATATACCGAAGCATTAAACGAAAGATATTCTCTGATATACATATCCAAATAAAGCGGATTATGCTCGGGCAAATAACCGGTTATAAATTGTACTTTGTCCGAATTTTGTACGATGTCGTTCCCTCCTACCCACGCACTTCCGGAATCGCTGCTCAAGTAAGTAGTCAGTATTTTCATCAATGTTGATTTTCCTGCTCCGTTCGGACCTAAAAAACCAACTATTTCGCCTTTTTTGACAGAAAACGAAATGTTGTTCAGGGCGACTTGTGAACCGTATTTTTTTGTTATTCCTCGTACTTCGATAGACATCTCTTAAAGCTGTTTTAATCCAAAACGATATTTAAATCGTTATCGTATAATTTGACTTACAAATATACAATATACAACATACAATTCCGCATTATACATACACATAAATTTCTTATCTTTGTGTCTTATTCATCTGAAAAAAATGACAGAGGAAAAACAGAACAAATACGACAAGGCTTACCTTAAAATTGCCAGAGAATGGGCACAATTATCATACTGCCAACGCAAAAAAGTAGGAGCTATAATTGTCAAAGACCGAATGATAATTTCGGACGGATATAACGGAACGCCCTCAGGCTTCGAGAATTTTTGTGAAGACGAAGACGGTTTTACCAAATGGTACGTGCTTCATGCGGAAGCTAACGCTATTCTAAAAGTAGCCCGTTCTACACAGACTTGCAACGGAGCAACGCTTTACATTACGCTTTCTCCGTGCAAAGAATGCAGTAAACTCATCCATCAAGCGGGAATTACCCGAGTGGTGTATCATCAAGGGTATAAAGATACTTCGGGAATTGACTTTTTGAGAAGAGCCGGAGTCCATGTGGATTTTATTCCTAATTTAGACTAAACCTGTGAAAATCAAACCTATATATATTCCCATTTTTGTAGCCTTTGTTCTGGCTATCGGAATGCTTGTGGGCAGTCTTTTGGATTTTCCTTCAAAAATAACGCCCTTTAAATCAAAAGCCACTTCAAGAGACAAAATCGACCGACTGATTTATTTTATCGAAAATGAATATGTCGAAGATGTAGATACCGATTCGATTATCGAAAGCACCGTAAACGGAATTTTGACTCATCTAGACCCTCACTCGGTTTATATCGGAAAAGACGAATTTGAGTATGTTGAAGAGAGTATGCGAGGAAATTTTGTCGGAATCGGAATCAATTTTTATATGTATAAAGACACCCTTACCGTTATCCGAACTGTGGAAGACGGTCCGTCTGAAAAAGCAGGACTCAAAGCAGGTGATAGAATTCTCCTTGCCAATAACGATACCATTTACGGAAAAAATTATTCCTCAGATACTATTATTGCTAAACTAAGAGGTGAAAAAAAATCAAAAATCAACGTAGAGATCTTCCGAAAAACAGAGGATAAAAAATATGATTTTACCATTACAAGAGATATAATTCCGCTCAAAAGTGTTGATATTTCGTTGAAAATAGACCAAAATACAGGTTATATCAAAGTCAATCGTTTTGCCGAAACTACTGCAAAAGAATTTCACAAGGCTCTTTCGGAATTAGTTGAAAAAGATATAACGCGACTAATTTTGGATTTACGAGACAACGGAGGTGGTTATGTAGAGGCAGCCATTGCTATGGCAGACGAGTTCTTAAAACAAGACGAACTCATTGTAGTTACCAAAGACAGAAGAGGAACAGAAGATAAGTCTTTTGCTACTAAAAAAGGACTCTTTGAAGACGGAGAACTATTTGTTTTGATTAACGAAAATTCAGCCTCGTCAAGCGAAATTCTTGCAGGAGCTATTCAGGATAATGACCGAGGAACTATTGTCGGGCAACTCTCTTACGGAAAAGGATTAGTACAACGAGAAATGCCTTTGGGAGATGGTTCGATGATACGCCTGACCGTAGCTCAATACTACACTCCTACCGGACGCTCCATTCAAAAACCGTATAAAAACCTCTCAGAAGAAGAATATTACCACGACTTTCTGCAGGAAGAAGAAAAAGAGTACAAACCCAATGACAGCCTAAAGTTTGTAACCAAAGGAGGGAAAACGGTTTATGGAGGAGGTGGAATTTATCCGGATATTTTATCCAAAAAAAATACTGAAAATCAATCAATTATATTTATGATGAATTCGGCTTTGTCGAGTAATTTTGTCTTTGAAATGATTGACGAAAAACGAGCAGATTTCCTGAAAATGACCAAATCGGAAGTTGGCAATTACCTGAGCGAAAAAGAGTTTTATTACAACGAGTTTAATAAATATTTATTCGAAAAAGGCATTTATTTGCCCTTGAACAAAAACAAATCGAGTATTGAAAAATACCTGAAAGCCGAATTTATTCGTCAGCTTTTTTCCGAAGAAGATTATTACAAAATTCTTTTGGAAGATGATGTGGTGATTAAGGAAATCGTTAAAATTAATTAAAGTTTATTTCTACCACAGATTACACTGATTAAAAGGATTTTAAACTGCAATAAAATCTATTGAAATTTAATCCGTGGCTAAAAATTGTTAAAAAAAGTTTTTAATACCTCAACCATTTATACAGCTCTTTCCAACTTGGTTTTTTACCATACATCAAAATTCCTACTCTATAGATTTTGGCTGCACTCCACACGATAAAAAGGAAAGTAGCATAAAGCAAAACAGCACTCAAAATGATTTGCCAAAGGGGAACTCCAAACGGAATACGCATTAGCATTACAATAGGCGAAGTAAACGGAATGAGCGAGAATACTACTGCTACCGAACCGTGCGGATCATCCATTACGGTAAAAAATCCGATGTAAACTGCCAGCATAAGTGGCATAATGATGGGCATTAAGAATTGTTGTGAGTCGGTTTCGTTGTCCACTGCTGCTCCAATGGCTGCATACACCGAACTGTACAGAAAATAGCCTCCTGCAAAAAACAAAAAAAACGAAATCAGAATCGTTGCCCAAGGCAAATCGGTAATGATGGTTTGCATATAAACCTGTATAGTTTGCATAAATTGAGTTTTGTCGGAACCTGACACCTGCGAACTCATTTCGTTAAGAGTGGAGGCACTTCCTCCCATATTAAGCCCTAAGAAACTCGCTGCCACAAAATATAAAATTACACCAACCACAGCCCAAATAAAGAATTGCAACAATCCGGCTAATGAATTCCCGAGAATTTTACCCATCATTAGTTGAAAAGGTTTTACAGACGAAACAATAATTTCGATAATGCGGTTTGATTTTTCTTCAATTACGCTTCGCATCACAAAGTTTCCGTAAATCATAATGAACATCATTATCAAATAGCCAAAAATCGAACCAATGGCAACTTTAATTCCGTTAAGTCCTTTAATGCTGTCTTCTCCGGAGAATTTTGCCAAATGAATATTGGCATCGACTTTAGAGTTTTCGATTATTGAATAATCCACACCCGAATTTTCGATGTTGAGTTTGGTAATTTTATCTTCGATAATGTTTTCTAATTTATAGATAAAATCCATACTCGGACTGTTGTCTGAGAGGTATTCTACTTTGGTAGTCAAATCTTTTTGAGCCACATCGTCAGGAATGTACAAAAGAGCCTCGTAGCTTTCGGAAGCTACTTCTTTGGCCTGGTCAAATTCCATATCCGATAAATAGTGATATTCGTATTTTTTGTCATTTGCCAGTTCGTCTTTGGCAAAGAAATTTCCTTTATCGAATACGGCAATTTTCTTGACTTCTCCTTGGTTGATATTGGCCAAATATCCTATTAAAACCGCCATTCCGACAAACAACAACGGACTCAAAAACGTCATAACAATAAATGATTTGTTACGAACTTTGGCTATAAATTCTCTTTTTATGATTAATGAAAGGATACTCATTGTATGTTGTATTTCTGTATGTTGTATAATGTTTTAATGCCTGCTGCAGTTGTAAACTGAATACTGATTATTCTCCTTTTACGGTTCTGATGAATATTTCGTTTACACTTGGTATTTTTTCTGTAAAATGTGTTACGCGACCTCTTTCCGAAAGGATTTTCAACAGTTCGTTTGAGGTGTATTCTCCCAGTGAGACATCTAATTTAATTTCATCGTTCAACGATTTGAAATCGGTTTGGGCGACAGAGAATTTTTGGGTAAGGTCGTACATCAGTCCTTCGATATTATCTGTGAGTACTCCCACCTGAAACGTATTGGTTCTGTACTGACGTTTGACATCAGTTAGGTTTCCTTCGATGAGTTTTTGAGATTTATTGATAAGGGCTATTTCGTCGCACAATTCCTCTACGCTTTCCATTCGGTGAGTAGAAAAAATTACGGTTGCTCCTTTTTTTCTGAGTTCCAAAATCTCGTCTTTGATGATGTTGGCATTTACCGGATCGAAACCGGAGAAAGGCTCGTCAAAAATCAATAATTTCGGTTGGTGAAGTACCGTTACGATAAACTGCACTTTTTGAGCCATTCCTTTAGAAAGCTCTTGAATTTTCTTGTTCCACCACTCCTGAATTCCGAAGCGTTCGAACCAATAATCCAATTGTTTTTTGGCTTCGGCCTTAGAAAGTCCTTTGAGTTGTGCCAAATAAAGTGCCTGCTCTCCTACTTTCATCGTTTTGTAAAGTCCTCTTTCTTCGGGCATATAACCGATGTGTTGTATGTGATGAGGAGCTAATTTCTCTCCGTCAAGAAAAACTTCTCCCGAATCGGGCATCGTGATTTGGTTGATAATTCGGATAAGTGAGGTTTTTCCGGCTCCGTTCGGACCTAAAAGTCCGTATATACTTCCTTTGGGAACGGTAATAGACACATTGCTTAGAGCTGTATAGTTTCCGTATTTTTTAACTACGTTTTTTACTTCGAGTATGTTCGGCATTTTTTTGTTAAATCGTTAAACTTGTTGAATCGTATAATGAGTCAAAGATAATTTGTTTTTGTTACAGATTAGTAGAAAATTATTTGTTTTTTCCGGTAGATGATTTTCTGTGTAGTTTTCATAAAAAATAAGCTCTAATCCGTTTCATTTTCTTTTAAAAATTGTAGCTTTGCTTGCGTCTATAGAATTATAAAATTCAATGAGAAAAATCTTAATAATCGGGGCAGGACGCTCTGCTTCATCACTTATCAAATATCTTTTGGACAAATCCGAAAGCGAAAATTTAGAACTTACCCTTGCTGATTTATCGGTAGAACTGGCTCAGAAAAAAATTAATCATCACCCCAGAGCCAGAGCCATTGCATTAGACATTAAAAACAGAGAAGATAGAGAGCGTGCCATTGAGAATGCAAATTTAGTAATTTCGATGTTACCGGCTTTTATGCACGTTGAGGTGGCTAAAGATTGTGTTAAATTCAAAAAACATTTGGTAACCGCCTCTTATGTAAGTGACCAAATGAAAGCACTTGACAAACAGGCAAAAGATAATAATCTTGTTTTTATGAACGAAATTGGTCTTGACCCTGGAATTGACCACATGAGTGCTATGAAAGTCATCGACGAAATTCGTGCAAAAGGCGGAAAAATGCTTTTGTTTGAGTCTTTTTGTGGAGGATTGGTAGCTCCGGAATCGGATAACAACCTGTGGAATTACAAATTTACCTGGAATCCGAGAAATGTAGTTTTGGCAGGACAAGGAGGTGCAGCCAAATTCATTCAGGAAGGAAAATATAAATACATTCCCTATCACAAATTATTCAGACGTACCGAATTTTTTGACGTAGAAGGATACGGACGTTTTGAAGGTTATGCCAATCGAGATTCGCTCAAATACCGTTCGATTTACGGACTTGACAATATCCTGACACTTTATAGAGGAACTATCCGTAGAATAGGTTTTTCAAGAGCTTGGAATATGTTCGTGCAACTCGGAATGACCGATGATAGCTACATAATGGAAAATTCCGAAACGATGAGCTACAGAGATTTCATAAATTCGTTTTTGCCTTACAGCCTTACCGATTCGGTAGAACTTAAAACCCGTTATCAACTCGGAATCGAACAAGACGATATTCAATGGGAAAAATTAGTGGAATTAGACATCTTTAATCCTAACAAAATCATTGGACTAAAAAATGCTACTCCGGCTCAAATTCTTGAGAGAATTCTTTCAGATAGTTGGAAATTAGATGCAGACGACAAAGATATGATAGTGATGTATCATAAATTCGGCTACGAACTCGGTGGAGAAAAAAGACAAATCGACTCCAAAATGGTAACCTTAGGCGAAGACCAAACCTATACTGCTATGGCAAAAACAGTCGGACTTCCGGTGGCTATGGCTGCTTTGCAAATCTTAAACGGAAAGATAAAAACCTATGGAGTACAGCTTCCTATCAAAAAAGAAATCTATCTACCGATACTGAAAGAATTAGAGGCTTTTGGGATAGAGTTTAAGGAATACGAGGTTCCGTATGTAGGCTATTAAACCGCTTTTTATTATCGGAACAAAACTGTGAGTAAAAACCATAGCATAGGAATGCTTTCGACCCAAAAAATCGTATAATATTTAGGTCTGTTTTCGGTTGCAAAAAGCGTGAACAATGTCGTAACTACAACTAAAACACCATTGATAAAAAGTTGGGAATGTTCATAATTTGACAGAAAAAAATCCAATGCAAAAAACACGGTCAAAAGCAAGACTCCCACAATTTTAGTTTTTCTTACTCCGAGGGTTTGAGGCAAGGTTTTCAAATTCGGATTATCTTCTTTTAGGTCTATAATCTCAAAAATCAGAATCAAAATCAAAATTAGCAAAAAACGCTGGAGACTCTTTATCCAAACATCCGAATTCATTTGATATTCGGCTTGAAGCACGGGTAAAAAAAGAGTAATCAGCACCCAACAAAGGGCTACAATATAAATTTTAATTCCGCTTAAATTTCTAAGGTTTTTTGCTCCAAAAAAAGAAAAAGCATATAAAAGCGTGAGCATTCCTGCTATCAATACCAACAATTGTGCAGAAAACCGCAAGGCAAAAAAAAGTCCGAGAGCAACCACAGCCGATGCAAGACTGAATGTACGTATTGCTTTAAGACCTTGCGAAATATCTTTTTTTATAAATAATTTTCCGTATTTAACACAGTTGTATCCTGTTACGGAGGAAAAAAAAGCAAAGCCAATAACACTTAAATTAATCGGAAAATCGAACAAATAATAAGTCATTATTGCAAGAGACAAAACAGCAAGACTTACGTGAATACTGCTATTAAGATAAAATTTAAATAAATTTTTCATTCCTCTAAAACCAGATTCAAAAGTAAAAACAAAAAATTTATCCGTAGTACATTATGATTTAAAATATAAACTCATTGATTTATTATGTGTCTTTTATAACTACAGATGACAAATCAAAAAACATAAAAAAATCTGTGCATTTGTGTCAAATCAATAATGAATTTCGGGTTTACACTCCAATAACTTCTTTTAGGGAAAGAGTATATTTAACTATCACATTTTGTGAAATTTAACTCCTTATAAAAATTAAAAATCAACTTTAAATAAGAAAAAAGACAAAAGTTAATTGTAAAAAAGATATTTTTGTTTACCTGAAAAAATCTAATAGCCTTTAAAACTATTTTTGTAAATGACATCTGCTTCATCATCTTTCTTATTTCGAAAAAAAATTTACCTGTACTTTCTTCTTTTTTTCAATTTTCTATCTTTTGGAAAAAGCAATACAATGGTTAGTCATCACATCGGTCGTTTTATTCTTATATTTTTTGTTCTTTCAGCTAATCTTACGCTCTTTGCACAGACAGACAAGCAGATAGATTCTCTCACAGCGATTCTTACTAAACAATCTTCTTCTGATACCCTGACAGTCAACAGAATGAATATGCTTGCTCGTGCTTTGGCTCAGAAAAGACAATTAGAGCTTGCCACAAGCTATGCCCAAAAAGCCATAAAAATATCGGAAAAACTGGATTTTAAAAACGGGGAAGCAGATGCCTATAACATTATCGGAATGGCTTATGCATTCAAAGGCGAGTACCCCGAGGCACTGAAAAATCTCACTATAGCCTTAAAAAAATGGGAAGAAACCGGAAATAAACCAGGCATTGCAGTTTCTTACATCCACATCGGGAATATTTATGAATCTCAAGGTAAATATCCCGAAGCACTGAAAAGTTTCTTCGCAGCCTTAAAAATATCAGAAAAAATCGGGAATAAACAAAGAATTGCAATGTCTTACAACTCCATCGGGATTGTTTATAGAAATCAAGGCAAGTACCCCGAAGCACTGAAAAATTACTTCGCAGCTTTAAAAATATTAGAAGAAATTGGAGATAAGCACGGAATTGCACTGGCTTACAACAATATCGGGATTGTTTATGACTATCAAGGCAAGTATTCCGAAGCATTGGAAAATCTCTTCTCAGCCTTAGAAATAAGGAAAGAAATCGAAGATAAACACGGAATTGTAGGCTCCTATAACAACATCGGGGTTGTTTATAACTATCAAGGCAAGTACCCCGAAGCATTAGAAAATTTCTTCGCAGCCTTAAAAATATTGGAAGAAATCGGGGAAAAATGGGAAATTGCAGGCACTTACAGCAATATCGGACTTGCAGAGTTTAACTTAAACCGACCTGCTTCTGCCAAAAAATACTACGAAAAAGCCTTAGCTATTCTCAAAGAAACAGAAGATAAAAGCTTTATTAGCGACATTTACTATAATTTAACATTAGCAGACAGTGCATTAGGTAATTACAAAAATGCTTACCAAAACTACAAACAGTACATCACCTATCGTGACAGTTTGATTAACGAAGAAAACGAAAAGAAAAGCCTGCAGGCATCTATGGACTACGAATACGAGAAAAAGGAGGCTGTTATCCAAGCAGAGCTAAAAACCAAAAACTTAGAACTGAAAACCAAAAAAATGCAACGAAATATAGCCGTTGCAGGATTGGGGCTTATGATGGTATTGACCGTTTTGGTCATTTATTTTTTCAGGTTAAGAAATAAAAACTTAAAAATCGAAAAGCAAAATCTGGAATTGCAACGTAGGGAAATGGAAACCATTAAGCAAACCGAACAGTTTAAATCCCGATTCCTGACCAATATTTCACACGAATTCAGAACGCCTCTTACCTTAATCAATGGTCATCTGGAAGTATTGAAAGAAAACGGACGAAAAGAAGATTTGCTTCATTTTGATGAAATGGAACAAAACGGAAAAAGGCTT
>JBAYPE010000016.1:0-52628 GCA_041677865.1 Flavobacteriaceae bacterium | reverse complement strand
TTTTTCATATAATTAAGGTTTCAAATCCTGCTCTTTTGGGCAGGATTTGTTTTTTAGAAGTATTTGAAATACTTTTAAGAGTTGATTAAAATTGATCTGGGGTGTTTTAGTCACGGATTAAAGTTTATATAGACAGTAAAAATCCTTTTAATTTGTGTAATCTGTGGCAAAAGATAAATTTAAAACAGCTTTTTAAATATGATTTCTATTGATAAAGCAGCAACCGAAGATGTTCCTGTAATTCAGGATATTGCTCGTATAACGTGGTACCCTACTTTTGAAGATATCCTCTCTAAGGAGCAAATTTCGTATATGCTCCGTATGATGTATTCTACCGAATCATTAACCGAGCAAATCGAAGTTAAAAAACACCAATTTTATTTGGCTAAAGAAAAAAATATGGCTTTGGGTTTTATTTCCGTTGAGCTAAACTACCAAAGCCAGCCGGTAGCAAAGATTCATAAAATTTATATTTTGCCTATGGCTCAAGGGAGGGGTATCGGAAAAATTTTGATGCAAAAAGCAGAACAATTAGCCCTTGAAAATCATCAAAAATTAATTACGCTAAACGTAAACCGATTTAATGTGGCTCTGAATTTTTACAGCAACTTGGATTATCAAAACATAAAATCCGAAGATATTGATATCGGAAACGGTTATCTGATGGAAGATTTTGTGTTAGAGAAAAAGTTGTATAACGAAGATTTTTGGATTTAATTAGAGATGCACAGACTTTGCCAGGCGGATAAAATCTATAGGCTTAGATTACATCTGTGCATCTTTGACTAACTAATTTTAAATTGTATAGGTTGAAAAACTAAGGTTTAATCGTTAAAATAGAACCCGTTCGGAGCAATACCTACTTCATACGAATTGATAAGATTTCCGCTAGTTGAATAAATAAAAATCTCTCCGTTGGAGTTGTAATCTTTCGGGTCAGATATATAAATTTTTCCGTCTTCCACCTCAAATCCGTAAATATTATAAACTTCACTTAACGAAACAACAGCATCGATAGGAAGTGAAGTGGCAGATAAATCCATAGCATAAACATTGCCTCCGATGGTATAATAAATTTTGTTGTTCTCGATTTTTAAATGTGACGGATAAACACCTTCTGAAAACGAAAGACTCGAAACGATTTCGTTATTGTTCATGTCGATTTTATACAAACCTCCTTGGCTTGAAGGTACATCAGGATTCCACGAAGAAAATCCGCTACACAATACATACAAATAACCGTTTTCTTCTTCAATACCATCTGGAACATCACTAACAGGAATTGCAGCAGTTACCGTATTTGAAGATAAATTAATTACAGAAACTGAGTTTCCTACTCCCCAACCACCTTTGTGAGCAACATACAGCTTTCCGCTTTTACTAACCATTTTTTCAGGACCTTCGGCTACAGGAATCGTTGCAGTAACCTGATTGGAATTCAAATCAATCACAGCAATATAGTCATCTGTGGTATCAGCCGGATTTCCTAAGTTGGAAACATAACCTTTTCCGTTTTCGAAAACGATATATCTCGGACTTTGAATGTCGGTTGTGATGGTAGTAACGAGTTCAAACGAATGTCGATTTACGACCTTAATAGCATTCGAATTATTTATCACAATATAGGCTCTGTCGCTTTCAATTCCGATGCTTTGAGCAGTGTCTCCGAGATGTGAATTGTTTACTCCGTAAAAAATATCGTTTTCCAAAGTTCCGTTTACCGATAAAAAGGAAACGTCTGCCGTGTTGGCACTCATAAATTTTCCTTCGTTCAGAATCAAAATTCCGCTGGAATATTCTCCTGATACATTTCCACCCGAACTGTTGTCATCGCTACTACAAGAGGTAAAAAACAAAGTAATTCCGAATGTCAATAATGCTAATTTTTTGATTGTTTTCATATTTATATTTGTTTAAAAGTTAATGTTCAAGGCTTAAAGTTTGATTCTGTTTTCTATTTTCTATGTTCCATTCTCTATATTCTAAAATTCAGATACATCATAAAATTTCTTCCCGGTAGTGGTCTGCTTTCGACACTCTCGTAATAAGTATTTAGCATATTCTGTACTTTTACGCCTATTGTGTAATGCTTTTTAAAAGTGTAATCTGCTCCTAAGTTATAAACCTGATAGGCATCAATATTGTACTTGGAATTGTTATCCGAGCGGGTAAAAATTTCTCCCACATACAGAAATTCTCCGTATAAATTCAGATTTTGATAACCGTACAAAACACTTGTATTGGCTTTGTGAACAGGCACGTAAACCAAATATTTATCTGTTTTTTTGTCTTTGGACGATGTATGTCCGTAATTTCCGTTGAGCTCAACGGTATGTTTCCCGATATTTTTTGAATATGACAAGCCTGCTTCAAAACCGAAGATTTCAACCTCATCGGTATTTGTTGGATTCCAAAGAGAACCGCTTGGAATCCAACGCAACATATCTTCAAGTCGGTTGTAAAATCCGGTTAAAGAAATTTTAAAATTTTTAATCCTAAATTCATTTGTGATTTCTGCTTGATACGATGTTTCTGGTTTTAGATCTGAATTTCCTCCGGTTACCCAGTACAAATCGTTAAAAGTCGGAATGCGGAAATTCTTAGAAGCGTTGAATTTTGCGGAATAAAAATCGGTAACATTGTATTTTATTCCCAACGAATACAAAAGCGGACTTTCATAATTGTCGGTAATTTCTTTACGTAAGGTAATTTCGTACAGAAACTTACCCGAAATCAAGTGTTTAAACATCAGACTACCCGAACCAATCTGACGTTTTTCGGAACGAATATCAGAGCCTTTCCCTTTGTTTTGCGTGAAATCAATAATGGTATTGAGTTTTAATTTATCCGAAAAATCATAAGCCAAATCATATTTTGCGATAAGACTTTCTACTTCTCCGAATGTGAAAAATCGGTTGTTGATATGCGGAAAATATTGATATTGTTCAAACAAATGAGCTAATTTTACCCTTGAAGTAAATCGGTCAGAAATACTTGCCCATTCCAATAGATTCCGAATGTCGGTATTTTGGTATTTAGTTGGAGTTTCGGTAGGAAAAATCAATGAAAAATGTCGCTCTCCACTAAAATATTGACTGTAAAATTTTAGCGTGTTTGAGGCATTAATCTTATATCCGAAATTGGCATTGAATGTTGAGTTTTCAAATTGTCCGTTCAGATTTTTACGGTCTTTCCCGACCCAATCATAGTCATTATCTGAAAATGAACGGGTAAAACCAAGTTGAAGGCTGTATTTGTCCGAGGCTATTTTGGTTTGAAATCGTCCGTCAAAAGTGTTGAAACTTCCATATTTTAAAAACAATTCGTTTTCAAATCGGTCATAAAAATACAAATCGTTGTTCAGGTGAATGCTTCCTCCGATGGCGCTACTTCCGTACAAAACGCTTCCGCCTCCGGATTTCACGGTAATATTGTCAAACGAAAGTGAATTGATAGCGTTAAAATCGGTCTGTCCGGAGGTTTGTGAATTGATGTTAATTCCGTTCCAAATCACAGCGGTTTGCGAAGCTGTTGTTCCTCTGAATGAAGCTGATGAAGCTCCACCAACTCCATTTTCTTTGAAATAAATAAGAGAATTATAATTTAACACCGAAGTCAGAAAACTCGAACTCCGCTTGATGATACTATCTGTGAGTTTTTCTGTTTTTTGGGTTTGCGAATAATCTTTGAGCAAATTATCTGAAATAACCACTTCCTGAATTTCTACAACAAGATTGTCCTGAGCCAATACAGATTGCCCTAACAACAAGAAAACACCCAATAAAAGCGTAATAAATCTCATAAACCACTCGAACCTTTTTCCCCGAAAGTTCTTAATGTTTTTAGTTACGTTTTGAGGTAGGTCTCCTGACTTGCATCTTGTTGTCGAACCTTCCCGCCTGCCTTTTCAGAAAGACAAAACAGTGGTATTATGAAGAATAACAACAAGTTTAATAGCTTACAGTTGCGGGTACAGCTCAGGAATTTGATTTAGGATTTGAAATTTAAGACTTAGGATTTAAAAAAATCTACAATCAAAAATCGTTAACCAATAATCTGCAATCATCACCTGATTCCCTTTTAATGAAAAGCATTACACATACTTTTCAACCAAAAAACTTTGTGCAAAGATAATATTATTACTTTCAGATAGGAACTTTTTCGGAAAGATTTTTAATTTTTGCAACTCTGATCAAAAGCAATACGCCTATAATAAAGAACAAAGCCAAGAAAGCTATTGAGTTTCGCATACTTCCGGTAATCTGGTCAATAAATCCGTAAAGGAACATCCCGATTACAATTCCGATTTTTTCTGCTACGTCATAAAAACTAAAAAACGAGGTAGTATCGGTTGTGGAGTGCGGAATTAGTTTGGAATAAGTCGAACGAGAAAGCGATTGAATTCCTCCCATTACCAGCCCGACAAAAGCAGCTGTTATGTAAAAATGAATGGGTAAATGAATAAAATAAGCCACAATACAAATAGCAACCCAAATAATATTTATGGCAATCAAAACCGGAATATTACTGAATTTATCGGAAGCCCTCGAGGTAAGTGTAGCTCCCAAAACTGCAATGAGTTGAATAACCAAAATACTGATAATGAGTCCGGTTGTTTTCTGACTATCACTTTCCCAGGCAATTTCTTGTTCTCCAAAATAGGTAGCAACTAACATTACGGTCTGAACGGCCATACTATACACAAAAAAAGCAACCAAATATCGCTTTAAATGAAGATTTTCACCTAACTGATTCCATACTTTTTTGAGCTCTCTAAATCCGTTGAATAAAACTTTTCTCGAAACCTTATTGCCGTTTTTGTTTCCTTTCGGGAGAAAGTAAAATGAATATTGTGCAAACCCAATCCACCAAATTCCGACCATTACAAATGAATATTTCATCATCAGGATTTTGTTTTCGTCTTCGGCTCCCATTACCATAGCCAAATTGATAATCAGTAAAATCACGCTTCCGATGTATCCGAGTGAGTAGCCTTTTGCACTAACTCGGTCTTGTTGTTCTGTAAAAGCCACATCGGGTAAGTAAGAATTATAAAAAACTAAACTTCCCCAAAATCCGATAAGTCCGAAAAAATAACTGGATAAACTCCAATAAATACTATCCAAATCAAACCAATACAACCCGATACACGAAATTCCTCCCAAATAGCAAAAGAACTTCATAAACGATTTTTTGTTTCCGACAAAATCAGCCACTCCCGAAAGAAGCGGAGAAATAAAAGCCACCACCAAGAAAGCAGCAGCGGTTACAAAACTGATGAGTGCTGTATCTTTTACGCTTGTTCCAAAAACTTCGATGTGGGTAATTCCTTTAACCTTAAAAAGTGCGGTATAAAAAATCGGAAAAATAGCCGAAGCAATAACCAAGCTGTAAACCGAATTTGCCCAATCGTAAAAAGCCCAGGCATTGAGCAGTTTTTTGCTTCCTTTTTGGAGTGTTTCCATTTTGTCCCGATTTTTGAAGTTTACACAAAACTATAAAAAACAAATGACTTGGAATTATTTCTGTCGGATTTCCAGGGCAAACGCATACTTTGTTAAAAAAATTAAAACACAACACTTATCTAATGTTTAGCTAAGAACTCATTTAAGCTTTTTTTTATTGAGTTTTTTAATAACAATAATCATAAAAGCGAGGTAATTAAAACCTATCCAACTTATTTTGGTTATATCAAATCTGTTTAACAAAGAACGGAAGCTATCTAACCAAGCATTGGTTCTTTCAATAGAGTATCTTTCATCATAGAGTTCTTGGTCAAAATATTCATCTCTGTCTGACGATTCTCCGTTTCTTTTGTTGAAACAAATATTAGCATTGATTTCTTTCTTTTCACAACAATCACGAAATTCTTTAGAATCAAACCCAGCATCTGCATTCATAAAAAGTCCTTTTACAGGAATTTCAGCTTCTTCCAAAGTTGATGTTATTTCTTTAAACTGAATTTCAATGTTATACAAATCATTATGGTTTCCTGCTGTCGGCTCTGACATAGCAAGAGGAATACCTTGTCTATCAGTCAAATAATGAGCATTTGTGGTTTTTCGTTTTTTTCTTCCTTGATATTCCACTTGCTCTCCACCTCTGATTGCAGGAGTATGACTACCATCAAAATCAGCACTTGACAAATCTAATTTCGATTTGTATTTCTTGAGAATATTTATCCAACAATGTTTAAAATCCTTGTTTAAACTCCACTTTCTGTAATGATAATAAACTGATTGCCAACTCAATTTTTTCTCACTAAACAAAGCACTTACAGGTAATAATTCCCACTGAACCCCTGTTTTTAGCTTATAAAGAATAGCATTTACTATTTCTTACAAAGCAACCGTAGGAGGAAAGCCTCGTTTAGGTAAAGGTAAATGGATAACTATTTCATTTTTTATCATATCTTTGTATAGTACTTTGTACATAAGGGTTGGTTTTGAGATTTTTATGTTTTGCAACACAAATTTCGACAACCCTTTTTTTATTAGCAAAAAAAGTTTAAATCAGCTCATAATGTATCAATGTATATTGTATAATGAAAATCTAAATAAATATGACGTACAATAATACATTATACATTTTTACAATATACAGAAATACATTATACAGTAAACAAAACAATATACAATGAAAAAAACAGCTTATATAGTAAAAGCCTACCGTACAGCCGTAGGTAAAGCACCAAAAGGAGTATTCCGATTTAAAAGACCTGATGAATTAGCAGCAGAAACCATTCAATATCTGATGAATGAACTGCCTGATTTTGACAAAACAAGAATTGATGACGTAATGGTCGCAAATGCAATGCCTGAGGCAGAACAAGGTCTAAATGTCGGACGGCTTATTTCGCTTATGGGATTGAAGATTACCGATGTTCCAGGAGTTACGGTAAACCGTTATTGTGCTTCTGGGCTAGAAACCATCGCTATGGCAACAGCTAAAATACAAAGCGGAATGGCTGATTGTATCATTGCAGGTGGAGCAGAAAGTATGAGCTACATCCCGATGGGAGGTTATAAACCCACTCCAAATTATGAAGTTGCCAAACAAGGAAACGAAGATTATTACTGGGGAATGGGACTTACAGCCGAAGCCGTAGCAGAAAAGTACAACGTCTCTCGTGAAGACCAGGATGAGTTTGCTTTCCATTCGCATCAAAAAGCTTTGAAAGCTCAAGCAGAAGGAAAATTCGACAAGCAAATCGTTCCGATTACCGTTGACCATACTTTCGTTAACGAAAAAAGCAAAAAAGAAACCAAATCTTATACCGTAACTAAAGACGAAGGTCCTCGTGCTGGTACAAGTACGGAAGCTTTAGCTAAACTAAAACCCGTATTTGCTAATGGCGGTTCAGTTACAGCAGGAAACTCATCCCAAATGAGTGATGGTGCTGCTTTTGTTATGGTTATGAGCGAAGATATGGTTAAAGAACTTAATCTTGAACCCATCGCTAGATTGGTAAGCTATGCTGCTGCTGGAGTAGAACCTAGAATTATGGGAATCGGTCCGGTAAAAGCTATTCCAAAAGCTATAGAACAAGCGGGATTAAAACTAAATGACATCGAGCTATTCGAATTAAACGAAGCCTTCGCTTCGCAATCTTTAGCCGTTATCAGAGAATTAGGATTAAACCCAGACATTATCAATGTAAATGGTGGAGCTATCGCACTAGGTCACCCACTGGGTTGTACAGGAGCTAAACTTTCAGTTCAATTATTTGACGAAATGAAAAGACGTGGCAACAAATACGGTATCGTAACCATGTGTGTCGGAACCGGACAAGGTGCTGCGGGAGTATATGAATTATTATAAGAGAATAGAGAATAGAGCATAGAAAATAGATTTTTGATGAGTTTGGGAAAAAGACATAATTATAAAAATTTGAAAATTTGGCAATTAGGAATTCAAATTGCTAATGATATTTCTGATATTTTATTGGAATTTCCCAAGCACGAAAAGTATGATTTAAGCTCACAAATCAGCAGATGTTCTATTTCTATTCCGTCTAATGTAGCGGAAGGGTCGTCAAGAACAAACAAATCATTTAGTCATTATTTAGATATTTCTTTAGGCTCATCATTTGAACTCATAACACAGTTACTAATTGCTAAACATAGAAATTACATAAATCAAGAAACGTTTAATAACCTAGAAATGAAAATAGAAGAATTTCAGAGAATGACAATGTCCTTTCAAAACGGACTCGAATAGTCTATTCTCTATGTTCTATTTTCTTTTCTCTAATACATAATAATTATGAAAAACATTATAAGAGGAGGACAATTCCTTGTAAAAGAGACAAAATGTGAAGACATCTTCACTCCCGAGGATTTCTCGGAAGAGCAAATTATGATGAAGGATTCTGTTAAGGAATTTGTTGACCGTGAAATTTGGTCCAACAAAGAAAGGTTTGAAAAGAAAGATTATGCTTTTACCGAAGAGTGTATGCGTAAAGCTGGAGAGCTCGGGTTTTTAGGGGTTTCGGTTCCTGAACAATATGGAGGATTAGGAATGCCTTTTACTTCGACTATACTTACGTGTGATTATATTTCGGGTGCAACAGGCTCGTTTTCAACAGCTTTCGGAGCTCATACCGGAATCGGAACAATGCCTATTACGCTTTACGGAACTGAAGAGCAAAAGCAAAAATACGTCCCTAAATTAGCTACTGGTGAGTGGTTTGGAGCTTACTGTCTGACTGAACCGGGAGCAGGATCAGATGCGAATTCTGGAAAAACAAAAGCAGAACTAACGGCTGACGGAAAATCATACAAAATCAACGGACAGAAAATGTGGATTTCCAATGCAGGATTTTGTTCGGTAATGATTGTTTTTGCAAGAATCGAAGACGACAAAAACATCACCGGATTTATCGTAGAATACGACCCAAACAGCCCGAATGGAATCACTCTAGGTGAGGAAGAACACAAATTGGGTATTCGTGCAAGTTCTACTCGTCAGGTATTCTTCAACGATACACTAGTACCTGTCGAAAATATGTTGGCAGAACGTGGTGAAGGATTTAAAATTGCGATGAATACTCTTAACGTAGGTCGTATCAAACTAGCTGCTGCTTGTTTGGATTCACAAAGAAGACTGATTAGCACTTCTGTAAACTATGCCAACGAACGTGTGCAGTTCAAAACTCCGATTGCTAATTTTGGAGCAATCCGTCAGAAAATTGCGGAAATGGCAACTAACTGTTACGTAGGTGAATCAGCTTCATATCGTGCTGCCGGAGATATCGAAAGAAGAATCAAGGCTCGTTTAGAAGCTGGAGAATCACATCAGGATGCAGAACTGAAAGGAGTAGAAGAATTCGCTATCGAATGTTCTATCTTGAAAGTAGCTGTATCAGAAGACATACAACACTGTTCGGACGAAGGAATTCAAATTTTTGGAGGAATGGGATTCTCTGAAGACACCCCGATGGAAAGCGCTTGGAGAGATGCTCGTATTACTCGTATTTATGAAGGAACAAACGAGATTAACCGTATGCTTTCGGTAGGAATGTTGGTTAAAAAAGCAATGAAAGGTCACGTAGATTTATTAGGCCCTGCTATGAAAGTAGCTGAAGAACTAATGGGAATTCCTAACTTTGATGTGCCAGATTACAGCGAACTGTTTGCCGAAGAAAAAGAGCTTATCGTTAAGCTGAAAAAAGCATTTTTGATGGTCGCAGGAAGTGCCGTTCAGAAATATGGAGCCGAACTAGAAGAACACCAACAACTCTTGGGTGCTGCTGCAGATATGCTTATCGAAATCTATATGGCAGAATCGGGAATCTTACGTGCAGAGAAAATAGCAAAAGCTCAAGGCGAAGAAAATGCAAAAGAGCAAATTGCTATGTCACAATTATATTTATATCATGCTGTAGATATAATTTATAACAAAGGAAAAGAAGGAATTATTTCGTTTGCAGATGGTGATGAGCAACGCATGATGCTTATGGGACTTCGTAGATTTACGAAATATGTAAACATGCCAAACGTAATTGCACTTCGTGAAACTATCGCTTCAAAAGTGATAACTGAAAACAAATACCCTTTCTAAATTTTTTATTTTAGAATGATTAATGTTTTTAATTGTCTAAACCTCACAGGTTTTGAAAACCTGTGAGGTTTAAAAAATCAGCTTTTTTCAGTTTAAGTTTGTGTCAATTAAAGTTACACTTCTCCGTTGGTAGTTGTGTTTTCTGCTTTACTTATTTGAACAGTAAGCTCTTCTGCTCCGCCTTCCAAATCCATAAATATTTCATCGCCTGAGGCAATTTTGGAAGTGATGATTTCTCCTGCTAAAGCATCTTCGACATATTTTTGTATAGCACGTTTCAGAGGTCTTGCTCCAAATTGTTTGTCAAAACCTTTTTCAGCTATAAAATTGATTGCTTTTTCGGATATTTTCAACGTATAGCCTAAATCTGCTACTCTCTTATACAGTTTTTCAAGTTCAATATTGATGATTTGATCGATGTGTTCTTTTTCAAGAGCATTAAACACCACTACATCATCAATACGATTCAGAAATTCGGGAGCAAAGGCTTTTTTAAGAGCATTTTCGATAACTCCTTTAGAATATTCTTCTGCTTGAGACAATTTGGCAGAGGTTCCGAATCCGACACCTTGTCCGAAATCCTTGAGTTGTCTGGCTCCGATGTTCGAAGTCATAATGATAATAGTATTTCTAAAATCGATTTTTCGTCCTAAACTATCGGTTATAAATCCGTCATCAAGCACCTGCAACATCATATTAAAAACATCAGGGTGTGCTTTTTCTATTTCATCCAGAAGAACAACCGAATACGGTTTTCTTCTTACTTTTTCGGTAAGCTGGCCTCCTTCTTCGTATCCGACATATCCCGGAGGAGCTCCAACAAGTCGTGATATAGCAAATTTTTCCATATATTCACTCATATCAATTCGGATAAGAGCATCTTCGGAATCGAAAAGTTCTCGAGCAATAACTTTAGCTAATTGTGTTTTTCCGACACCTGTTTGTCCTAAAAAAATAAAGGAACCAATCGGCCTGTTTGGGTCTTTGAGTCCTGCTCTGTTTCGTTGTATAGACTTGGCGATTTTGTTTACCGCTTCGTCTTGTCCGATAACTTTTCCTTTGATGAGTTGAGGAAGTATTTCCAATTTGTTGCTTTCGGTTTGTGCGATTCGGTTTACCGGAATTCCAGTCATCATCGAAACCACATCAGCCACATTGTCTTCTGTTACTTCAATCCGATTTATTTTAGAATCTTCTTCCCACTGTTCTTGTGCTATGGCCAATTCTTTTTCGAGGCGTTTTTCATCATCGCGAAGTTTGGCAGCTTCCTCATATTTTTGGCGTTTCACCACCGAATTTTTAAGCTCACGAACTTCCTCTAACTGACGTTCTAAGTCCAAAATTTGTTTCGGAACATCAATATTAGTAATATGTACCCTCGAACCTACTTCGTCTAGAGCATCGATGGCTTTGTCGGGTAAAAATCTCTCAGACATATAGCGATTGGTCAGCTTTACACAAGCCTCGATTGCTTCGGGAGTATAAATTACGTTGTGATGGTCTTCATATTTTCCTTTGATATTGTTCAGGATTATAATGGTTTCTTCAACCGAAGTCGGCTCGACAATTACTTTTTGGAAACGCCTTTCTAAAGCTCCGTCCTTTTCGATATACTGCCTGTATTCGTCAAGAGTTGTTGCTCCGATACATTGAATTTCTCCTCTTGCCAAAGCTGGTTTAAACATATTCGAAGCGTCAAGCGAGCCTGTTGCTCCTCCTGCTCCAACTATGGTGTGGATTTCGTCAATAAAAAGAATAACATCGTCATTTTTTTCGAGCTCGTTCATTACGGCTTTCATTCGTTCTTCGAATTGCCCTCTGTATTTCGTACCTGCAACCAAACTTGCCAGGTCAAGGGTAACTACTCGTTTTCCGTAAAGGTTTCTCGAAACTTTTTTCTGAATAATCCTAAGTGCTAATCCTTCTGCAATAGCAGATTTACCAACTCCTGGTTCACCGATAAGTAGCGGATTGTTTTTCTTTCTACGGCTTAAAATTTGTGAAACTCTCTCGATTTCTTTTTCTCTTCCAACAACCGGGTCGAGTTTTCCTTCTTCTGCCAATTCGGTTAAATCTCTCCCGAAGTTGTCTAAAACAGGTGTTTTGGATTTTTTGGTTGGCTTATTAACCGATGAAAAGCCTGTTGAACTGTCCTCACCACGCGAGGTATCTCCTTCAAAAGCCTCGCCTTTAGGTAGATTTTCCATAAAGCTATCGGTTCTGTCGTCTGACATCAAATTCAAAAAAAGTTCTCTTACGGTTTCGTAGTCTATCTTGAGTTTATTCAAAAGTTTTGTTGTCGGGTCGTTTTCATTTTTCAGGATACACAACAGCAAATGCCCTGTGCTTATCGAAGAATTCCGAAAACTTTTCGCCTCGAGCAAAGACATCTTTAGTGCTCTGTCTGCCTGACGAGTCAGGTGTAAGTTCTTTTTGTCATTATTGGTTAAAGCATTTTCGGTATATGGGCTTAAGTCCTCTATTTTTTTACGAAGATAATCCATATCAACAACTAAGCTTTGGAGAATGACAAACGCTTTTCCGTTTCCATCTCTTAATATTCCAAGTATAAAATGTTCTGTACCTATAAAGTCGTGCCCCAAACGAAGCGCCTCTTCTTTACTGAATGAAATTACATCTTTTACTCTTGGAGAAAAATTATCGTCCATAATCATCGTCTTTAATTTGTAAAGGTAAATTTTTTTATACGATAACGCAAAAATTGTTCCGAATGAAATTTTGACAGGTTTTAAAAAACTTACGAGTGTTTTATCAATAAAAACAGTTTTTCAGAAAGCAAGGTGTTACCTCTTACCTTCCAAACAAAAATTCTTTATTCACAGTAGTTTACAATGAAATCGGCAATCTATAAATTATTATCCTGAACTACTTTTTTGATGTCTTGTTCTTCGGATTTCGGGTAAATTAACAAGGTATCTTCGGTTTCAACAATGATAAAGTTGTTAATTCCTCTTAAAACCACACGCTTTCCGTTTTGGGTTCGGACGATGTTGTTTTGGGCATTTTCTGCAATGAGGTTTGCGTTCAGAACTGCATTTCGGGTTTCGTTTTTCGGAAGTTTTTCGTAAAGCGAGCTCCAAGTTCCGAGGTCGTTCCAGTCAAAATTAGACGGAAGTACATATACGTTTTGGGCTTTTTCCAAAATTGCATAATCAATCGAAATATTATCGGATTTCGGGTAGTTTTTTTCGATAAACGATTTTTCCTCCGAAGTGTTATACAGCTGATTTCCCCTTTCAAAAAGCGAAAACATTACAGGCTGATACTGTTCGAAAGAAGTTAAAATAGCTTTTACGCTCCAAACAAAAATTCCTGCATTCCACAAAAAGTTTCCGCTATCTAAAAACTGCTCTGCTGTTTTTTTGTCTGGTTTTTCTCGAAATTGATTTACTTTTTTTATACTACCAAAAGCTGATTTATCAAATTCGATATATCCGTAACCCGTATTCGGATAGGTCGGTTGGATGCCCAAAGTCATTAGTGCATCGTTATTCTGACAAAAATCAAACGCAGTTTTCAAATGTTCTAAAAACAGCTCTTCATTTTCTATCCAATGGTCAGACGGAGCAACCAAAATCTGTGCCTTCGGGTTGAGTTTTTGGATTTTCATTGAAGCATACAAAATACAAGGAGCTGTATTTCGCATAGCAGGTTCTAAAACCACCTGATTAGGAGAAATATTTAGTTGAGACAACACCAAATCATTGTATCGTTCATTGGTTAAAATCAATATGTTTTCAGCCGGAATGAGTTTGGACAAACGAGAAAATGTTTTTTGCAAGAGCGTTTCTCCCGTTCCTAACATATCGTGAAATTGTTTCGGAAAATCGGCAGTGCTTACCGGCCAAAACCTTGACCCTACACCTCCTGCCATCAAAATCGCATAATAATCAGTATTCATCTCTTTTACTAAAATAACCCCAAAGATAATGAACTCATTTTAGAATCTGATTACAAATAAAAACAAATATTTTTAAATTTAGCTGACAAATAGTTTTACTTTAGCCAGAATTGTTTACCGAGAATTTATGCCTAAAAAAATATGTTTTCACGGTTTTAGTATCTTTACGAAAATATTTATCTGATAAATAAATCAACGGTTAAACGATTAAACAAAAAAATGAACGAACTCCACAAAGAAACAAGTCCGTATTTGTTACAGCACAAAAACAATCCTATTTTTTGGAAAAGTTGGAATGATACTTCATTGGAACAATCTCGGAAGGAAAACAAACTCCTCATTATTTCTATTGGTTATTCGGCTTGCCATTGGTGTCACGTTATGGAACACGAATCATTTGAAGACTCAGAAGTGGCAGAACTGATGAACCGATATTTTGTGAGTATCAAAGTCGATAGAGAGGAGCGACCTGATGTGGACTCGGTATATATGAAAGCCGTTCAACTGATGACCAAACAAGGTGGTTGGCCTTTGAATGTAGTGGCTCTTCCAGACGGAAGACCTGTGTGGGGAGGAACCTATTTTAGAAAAGAACAATGGTTGAGCACTTTGGAGCAACTCGCTCAGATGTGGCAGGAAGAACCTCAAAAAATGCTCGATTATGCTCAAAATCTCGAAACAGCTTTAGAGAGTCTGACCCAAATTATAGAGCAACCTTTGCAAGAAAATATTCAGGAAGTTTTAGACAATTTTATCGAAAAATGGAGCAAAAGTTTTGATTTGGAAATGGGTGGTTATGCCAGAGCTCCGAAGTTTATGATGCCTACCAATTATCGTTTTTTGATGCGGTATGCTTATCAAAATAACCATAAACCATTATTAGATTATGTGAATCTTACGCTAACCAAAATGGCTTATGGAGGAATTTTTGACGTAATTGACGGAGGTTTTTCACGTTATTCGGTGGATATGAAATGGCACATTCCGCACTTCGAAAAAATGCTTTATGACAACGGACAACTCGTGAGTTTGTATAGTGACGCTTACAAACTCACAAAAAATCCGATTTATGGAGAAATTGTCAAAAAGACATTGAATTTTGTAGAAAGAGAATGGTTAACCGATGAAGGCGGATTTTATGCCGCTTTTGATGCAGAAAGCTTAAATGAAAACGGCAAAAAAGAAGAAGGAGCATTTTACGTTTGGAAAAAAGAGGAATTACAAATCATTTTCAAAGAAGATTTTGAATTGTTTTCTGCCCTATTCAGTATTGACGATTTCGGATATTGGGAACACCAAAATTATGTCTTGATTCAGCAAAAACCTTTGGAGATTACTGCAAATGACTTTGGAATTTCGGCAAGTAAATTACGGGGTAAAAAAGAATCATTCGAAAAAACACTTTCGAAATTCGCAAAAAAAGACCAAAACCGGCACTTGACGATAAAATTATAACTTCGTGGAATGCAATAATGAACCGAGGTTATACCGATGCATACAAGGCTTTCGGAGAAGTGAAATATTTAGAAATTGCTCAGAAAAATATTGAATTTATCAAAACTAAACTTTGGAGCGAGGACGGAAATCTCTATCGAACCTACAAAAACAAAATCGCTAAAATAAACGGATTTCTCGAAGATTATGCCTTTGTTGTTGATGCTCTTATCGGGCTTTATGAAGTTACCGCAAACGAAAATTACTTGCTCGAAGCCAAACAACTTACCGATTATACATTGGATAATTTTTACGATTCCGACAAAGGATTGTTTCGTTTTAAATCTGTCGAAGATGCCTCTTTGGTAAGCGAAAATTATGAAACCGAAGACAACGTAATTGACAGCTCTAATTCGGTTATGGCTCGAAATCTTTACACGCTTTCGGTGTATTTCGGGTTAGTGCATTACGAAGATATTTGCCGAAAAATGCTTCGGATTGTCATCTCGAACATCGATTATCCGAGTGCTTTTTCCAATTGGCTTAATGTGTGGATGAATTTTGATACACAACAAAAAGAACTGGCTATTTGTGGGAAGAATGCTCTTGAGAATTTGAATGTCATCAACCAAAATTATTTTCCAAATTTAATTGTTTCAGCATCTGAAAAACCGAGTAATCTTCCTTTTTTGAAAGGCAGATACGCTGAGAATATTTTACATTTTTTTGTATGTCAGAACAAAGTTTGTGATTTACCTTTGCAGAGTATCGACAAGGTTTTACTTCAATTAAAATATTGATTTTATGGAAACGGAAGACAGATTGACAAAAATAGAACAGGTAATAGAGCGTTTGTTAGAAAATGCTTCTAATTTCTCACTTAAAATAATTTCAGCTCTAATTGTTCTGATAATCGGTATATTGGTTATCAGAATGTTGAGGTACTTTTTTAAGAGAATTATTGAAAAACGCAATGTTGATCCAACGGTTTCAGGTTTTTTGCTCAATATGGTTTCGTGGTTGCTCAAGTTGCTTTTATTTGTTGCTGTGGTTTCAAAATTAGGTATTGAAACAACGTCATTTGTAGCTGTTTTGGGTGCCATGGGATTGGCAATCGGACTTTCGCTTCAGGGGTCGCTTTCCAATTTTACCGGAGGACTTTTAATCATTATGTTTAAGCCTTTTAGAGTGGGCGATTATATCACGGCTCAAGATATTTCGGGAACGGTAAAGAGTATTCAGATTTTTAACACACAAGTCAATACCGATAATAATCAGGCTGTTTTTATCCCTAACGGAATCCTTTCGAACGGAACGATTATTAATTTTTCGAAAGAAACAAACAGAAGGGCAAACATTCAGATTACGGTTTCAACCGCTAATGATTTAGCCAAAGTCAATCAGATTTTTCTGGATATTCTGAAAAATAACGATAAAGTTTTAGACACGCCTGAACCAGTAGTTGTCCTTTCAGACTTGATTGGAGATACAGCCACCTTTAGCATCAGACCTTGGGCTTTACGAACTGATTTCTGGGCAATGAATTCCGAGATTTTGTTAGAATTGAAAAACACTATCGAAAGAGAAAACATTAAAATCTTAGAACAAAGTATTCGAGTTTTTAATAAGTAATTTTTTTTTTTTGAGATTAGAGTTTCGGGTAATTTGATTTACTCTTAAAAATGTCCTTGTCTTAATATTCTATCTTATTTAAACCAACTTGAGTACATCACGTAATTGTTTGCTATTCGGTCGATTTCTCCTGCAAAAGCAGAAGTATCGATACTTTTTACTTTTTTGGCAGGAACTCCTGCATAAATACTACCCGATTCTACTACGGTATTCTGTGTAACTACAGCACCTGCTGCTATAATGGAATTGCTTTCAATCACACAATTATCCATTACAATAGCTCCCATTCCTATAAGCACGTTGTCGTGAATCTTGCAACCGTGGACAATCGCATTATGCCCGATTGAAACATTATTCCCGATTTCGGTAGGATGTTTTTGATAGGTGCAATGAATTACAGCTCCATCCTGAATATTTACTTTATTTCCTATTTTGATGTAATGCACATCGCCTCTGATTACTGCATTAAACCAAACGCTACAGTTTTCCCCAAAGGTTACATCGCCTACAATAACCGCATTTTCGGCTACATAACAATCCTCGGGAATTTGAGGTTTTTTTCCGTTTACAGGTTTTATAATCATATTTTTAGATTTATTTTTTAAGCAATTTTTTTCAGTACACCACAAAAAATAATAATCCACATATTATTATGCTTTTAGCTACAGATGCACAGGTGAAATTTGATAAGAAAAATCAAAAAAATCACAAATAAATACTTTGTATTTTTTAAAATTTCGACAAGTCGAAATCATCTCTGTGAATTTATGTAATTTCAGCTAAAATATAAATATAAATCTGTGCATCTGTAGCAGTTATAATTTTTGTTGTGTACTAAATTTTATACTTATTTGTTATGGCATAATAACGATGTTCTGGTCATTACTTCCGGCTTTTCAATTTGCATTAAATCCAAAATAGTCGGGGCAATATCTGCTAAAATTCCGTCTTTGATTCCGATTTTATCGTCATTTCCTACTAAAATAATCGGAACTGGATTTGTCGTGTGAGCCGTATTTGGACTTCCGTCAGGGTTTATCATCGTTTCGCAATTTCCGTGGTCTGCAATGATAATCGTGGTATAACTATTCTCTAAAGCAGTTTCAACAACTTCTTGCACACATTTATCAACAGCTTCGCAGGCTTTGATAGCTGCTTGCATATCTCCGGTATGCCCGACCATATCTCCGTTTGCAAAATTCAGACAAACAAAATCTGTGGCTTGCAGCTGCAATTCGGGAATAAGTGCATCTTTCAGGTCAAAGGCACTCATTTCGGGTTTCAAATCATAGGTAGCAACTTTTGGCGATGGACACAAAATGCGTTTTTCTCCTTCAAAAGTTTCTTCTCGTCCTCCCGAAAAAAAGAAGGTAACGTGAGGATATTTCTCGGTTTCGGCAATTCGGATTTGGGTTTTCCCGTGATTTTGGAGTACTTCTCCAAGAGTATTGTTTAAATTGTCTTTGTCGTAAATAACCTGAATGTCTTTAAACGTATCGTCATAATTGGTCATTGTTACGTAATGCAAATTCATTTTATGCATTCCGAATTCCAAAAAGTCTTGTTGTGATAATACTTCGGTTAGCTCACGTCCTCGGTCGGTTCGGAAGTTGAAAAACACAACCACATCTTCTTCGCAAATCGTCGCAACAGGCTTTAGCTGCTCGTCCGTAACTACAATCGGTTTGATGAACTCATCGGTAATATCTTGGTCATAGCTGTTTCGGATAGATTTTATCACATTTTGCGAATGTTCTCCGAGTCCGTTTACCAGCAAGTCATAAGCAAGTTTGATTCTTTCCCAACGCTTATCTCTGTCCATCGCATAATATCTCCCGATGACAGAAGCTAATTTTACGTTGGTGTGGCTTGTATAATCCAAAATATTTCGTACAAAACCGATTCCCGATTTCGGATCGACATCTCGTCCGTCTGTGAAAGCATGAATAAAGACGTTTTTTAACCCGAATGCTTCCGAAGCATCTATAAGTCCTTTGAGGTGACTAATGTGAGAGTGAACTCCCCCGTCTGAGAGCAACCCCAAAAAATGTACGTTTTTGTTATTGGCTTTAGCGTATTCAAAAGCTTCAACCAAAGCTTCTTGTTCTTGAAGAGTTTTGTTTTGAACAGCCAGATTGATTTTTACTAAATCCTGAAAAACGATGCGTCCTGCTCCGAGATTAGTATGCCCGACTTCGGAATTTCCCATTTGTCCTTCCGGAAGCCCTACGTTAAGTCCGTCTGTTCTAAGAGAAGCATTCGGATATTTAGAATAAAGACTGTCTATAAAAGGAGTCTTTGCGTTGTCTATGGCAGAAACTTTTGGGTCAGGCGATTTTCCCCAACCGTCTAAAATCATTAGAATTACTTTTTTCATTTTCGGGAATAAATATCCCACAAAATTACGGAATTTAAACAGAAATTTCTACAGATTTCAGAGTTTTGAGTATCTTTGAGCAGTTTTTAAAAAAATGAGCTATGTATTCCTATTTGTTAAAAAAGATAATTGTTCCTGTGGGAGATATGCTTTTTGGAGGAGGTTATCTCAAAACCTTAAAAAAATGGAATGAATACGATAAACTGTCCGAATCAAAACTGATAGACATTCAGAGTAAAGAATTAGAAAAAATACTTAAATATACAATTGATAAAGTTCCGTTTTATAAGGGAATAAATTACAACAATTCTCTGTCTGCTGCAGAAAATTTAAAACATTTTCCGATTCTTGCTAAAGATATTTTGCGAAAACATTCAGAAGATTTGGTTTCTACCGATTTTAATAAAGAAGATTTAAAGAAAAACTTCAGTAGTGGTAGTAGTGGAGTCCAATCTTATAGTTATTCGGAAAAAAAGAATGTTTTTTATCTTCAAGGAATCAGCTATCATTGGTATATGTGGGGAGGATTTAAAATTGGAGACCCCGTTATGCAATTTGGAATGTCAATAAAAAGAACTTTGCCCAAAAAATTGAAAGATATTTTTTATAAAGTTCAGTATGAAAATGCGTTTGCTCCAAGTGGTTCAGATTATGAAAAGATGTATAAAAGAATGCTTAGTAATAAAATAAAACATATTATTGGATATCCATCTGCTATAAATGTATATGCTGAATATTTAATTTCTAAAAACTATAATTATAAGATAGATTCTATAATTTCACTTGGAGATAAATTGTTTTCTCATTTCGAAGATAATTTTAAACAAGCATTTAAAGACCCGTTAGTGATAGACACTTATGGTTGTGCAGAAGGTTTTTTGATGGCTTGTCGATACGATACTCCTTATTATTATATTTCAGCTCCTCACGTTTATATTGAAATTGTCGATGACAACGGAAATGATGTGCCTGACGGAGAGTTAGGACATGTATTGGTTACTTGTTTTTCTAATCGGGCTCAACCGTTTATCAGGTATAAAGTAGGCGATTTAGCTGTGAAATTACCTAAAGAGAAGTACCCAAAAGATAGAAAATTTCAATATCCCATGCTCGAAAGAATTGTTGGTAGGGAAACCGATGTCGTAAAAACTCCAACTGGAAAAACATTAATTGTACATAGTTTTACGGGAATTATTGAGTATTATCCTGACATAAAGCAATATCAAATTATACAAGAAAGCATTAATGAAATAGTTATAAAATATATTACCGATGATGTTATTCCTTTAGAAGAAAATACGCTTGGTAGTATAGAAGAAAAAATTAATAAACTAACAGATAATTCCGTTAAAATCATTTTTGAGAAGACAGATTTTATAGCTAATTCTCCTTCAGGAAAACCTCAAATTATAAAGTCTCTGTTGCAAACTCAAACAATTTGAGTCTTTAATAAATAAAAATTAAATGAAAAACAAAAAGGAAATTATTGAAGAGATATTTAGAACTACCTTATTAAAATGCAAAAAACACTGATTATATCCAATTATTTTCCACCCGAAACAGGAGCAGCTTCAAACCGAATTGCAACTTTAGCAACGGGTTTAAAAGATAAAGGTTGGAATGTTTCTGTTTTGTGTCCGTTGCCAAATTATCCGAACGGAAAAATATTTCCTGAATATCAAGGAAAAATTAAACATAAAACTGTTGAAAACGGAATAACAATCAACCGTACATGGGTATATCCGAGCAATTCTAAAAACAAAGTCATTCGGTTGATTTCAATGCTTTCGTTTTCGTTCTCAATGAGTGTCTTTTTACTTTTTTCAAAAATTCCGAAACGGGTAATCATTCAATCTCCACCTCTTTTCGTGGCTTTTTTTGCAATTTTGGTCTGCAAACTAAAAAGAAAAAAAGTGATACTTAACGTATCAGATTTATGGCCTTTGGCAGGAAAAGAATTAGGAGTAATGAAAGATGGAACAAGCTATAGAATACTTGAAAAAGTCGAAAAATTCAATTACAAAAATTCCAACCTGATATTAGGTCAATCCGGAGAAATTTGTGAACACATCAATAAAAAAGTAAAAACCAAAACTATTCTTTACAGAAATTACCCTAAATTTCAAATCAATCAGGATTTAACAGACAATTCTTCAAATAAAATTCATGTTGTTTATGCCGGTTTGCTCGGAGTAGCTCAAGGAATAGCCGAACTGTGTAAGAATATTTCATTACCCGAAAATATAATTTTGGATATTTATGGAAATGGAGCGGAGAAAGCAGAAGTTATTGGTTTTATAGAGCAAAATCCTGATAAAAATATATTTTACCACGGAGAATTAACACGAACAGAATTGCACAAAGTCCTTACCCAAAAAGCAGATTATGCAATTATTCCTTTAGTAAATCGTATTTATGGTTCGGTTCCTTCCAAAATTTTTGAAATGGCAAACATCGGACTTCCTGTTCTTTATATGGGTGGAGGAGAAGGAGCAGATGTGGTTAAGGAGTTCGATTTAGGACGAGTTATTGCTCCGGGAGATTATGATTCGTTAAACGAATTGTTGACAGAATCAAATAAAGTATTACCTCAAACCAAAAAAGCGATTATTGCTAAGGCAAAAGAACATTTCTCTTTTGCAAAACAATTAGATTTTATTACAGAGGAAATCAAAGCCATAAATTAGAAAATACTCAATTATTTTTACCTCTCACCCAACAGCTTTGCACGTGGTCATTTACCATTCCGGTTGCCTGCATGTGAGCATAAATAATGGTAGAACCCACAAATTTGAATCCTCTTTTTTTCATATCCTTGCTGATGGTATCCGAAAGCTGGGTTTGGGCAGGAATATCTTTTAGCTCTTTGGGCTTGTTATCTATGATTTTCCCGTTTGTAAATCCCCAAAAGTAATTTGAAAATGAACCGAATTCTTTCTGAACTTCCATAAAAGCTTTGGCATTGGTTACACTGGCTTGAATTTTGAGTTTGTTTTTGATAATTCGCTCGTCAGTCATCAGTGCTTGTAACTTTTTTTCGTCATATTGAGCAATTTTCTTATAATCGAAATTATCAAAAGCCGCTCTAAATCCTTCTCTTCTTTTTAGAATCGTAATCCAACTCAAACCTGCCTGAAACCCTTCTAATAAGAGAAATTCAAACAAAATCGCATCATCATACACGGGTTTTCCCCACAGGTTATCGTGATAATCTTGGTACAGTTTGTCGTTTCCGCACCAACCGCATCTTATTTTTTCGCTCATATTTTTTAAGATTGTTTAGCAATCAAAACTAATCAATGATTTATAAAATCGGAATAAAAATACCTCAATTAGTTTGCAAATAACAAAAAATAACTTACATTTGCACCCGCAATTATGCAGGTAATGACCTATGGTGTAATGGTAACACAGCTGATTTTGGTTCAGTCGTTCTAGGTTCGAGTCCTAGTAGGTCAACAAAGCAAACCGCTTCTATTTTATAGGGGTGGTTTTTTTGTTTTCAGAACTTTCGTCCTTTCCAAGAGTATTTCCCGAACAAAGAATAAACCGCAACTGCCACACAAAAAAACGGATAAAAAACACTGGAAAACAGGTATGTAATTCCTCCTAATTTATCTGAAAACCTTTTAGTTTGCCCGATCAACAAGCGGTCAATTACAATTTTAAAACCAATAAAAAAAAGATATTTCGGATCGGAAAGTGTCAAGAACAGAGCAATGATAAATCCGAAATTTCCAAAAAAAACCATAACCGCTAAAGTTTTGGCATAAAGGCTAATGTAGGCTTTGGTTTTTGATGCCCAACGAACTCTTTGAAAAAATAGAGCCTTCCAAGACTCAGCCGCTCGGGTCATTACCAGGTAATCTTGGCTTTTGAGAAATGAAACTCTTTCAGTATAATTTTTTACTGCTTTCTGAAGCATAAAAACATCATCGCCTCCGGCTATATTTTCGTTTCCGCTAAAGCCGTTCAGAGATTGAAAAAGCGATTTTTTATAAGCAAAATTAGCTCCGTTGCACATAAACGGATTTCCCATTCCGAAACTTCCGATGGTTGTGCTTTGCAAACTCATAAAATCGAGTTTTTGAAAATCCTGAAAAAAACTTCCGTTACTGTAGGTAAGAACCATTCCGCAAACCATTTCTGTTTTCAGATTTTTCTGAATAAAATTATCTAAAGTCAAAAGCCATTTTTCGCTAACCTCACAATCGGCATCTGTGGTAATTATCCAGTCATATTTTGCTTTTTTGATGGCTGTACAAATAGCATCTTTTTTGGGCGAGGCTGTTTTTCGGTTGTTCTGAATTGTCGAAAGCTGAAAGTTTGCACCTGAAGCCTGAAATCCGTCATCCGAAAAGTCATCTACGAGAAGTACTTCAAACATTTCTTTCGGATAGTAGAGTTTTTCAAAAGAGCTTAAGAGTCGGGATAAGTTTTCTTTTTCGTTTCGGAAAGGCACAACAACCGAAAATTTATTTTTGGGTAGAGAATCGGGTGTTGTTGTAAAAGATTTCAGTTTGCCACAACCATAAGCCAGCCTTAGCAGAAAGTATCCGTAAAGTACAAAAACAACCGTTAATATCGTGAAAATCACTTCCATTCGGGTTTAAATTTGATCACAAAAAAACTTCCGACCACAACCGGAAGCACTACATTTAGAAGCCACATCAGCAAAACAACAAGCATAACAACCCATTCATTAATGCCTAACATCCCGAAAAAATAAACCGCAACGCCTCCTTTTACTACAAAATCTAAAAATTGAAAATTCGGCAAACACGAAGCCAGAAAATAAACAGTCATAATGCTCGCCATAAGCGAAACATAAGGCAAATCAACCCCTAAAAGTAAAAAGAGATAATATTGCTGATGCGAAAAAGCCAAATACCTGCCCGCTCCTAAAACAGTGTTGTTCTGGTGAATTCTTTTCGGAATTTCGTTAATTTTTTGGATGAGTTTTGAAACGGAATATCCTTTGACGGTAAACTTTCTGGAAAAGAAAACAAAGAGAAATCCGAGAAAAACAGCTCCTGAAATCCCGAAAAACCAATGGTAATATCCCAAAATTAAAAGTCCGAAAATTCCGAGTAAAATAGTGATTATCATTTGAATTCCATTACAGACAAAGTTCAAAAACACTACATTTTTGGCTTTTGATTTTGGAAAAAAAAGAGCTTTTGCTCCGTATTCTCCAAGTCCGTTCGGTGTAAAAAGAGCAAAAACCAAGGCAGACAAAACCTGTTGAGTAGCCTGAAAAACCGAAACAGGAGCGAGTAAGTTTGCCAAATTTTTCCACTTCAGAATTTCAAAAAAACGATTCGCAACGCTTAGCAATAAAATCAGCAAAATGCTACCGATAGTAAAGTTTTCTTTTAGAATATTTTGAAAATCAGACCAGTTGAGCCAATCGGTATCAGATAATTTTTTGTAAATAAACCAAAATGCCAATCCAACAACCAAAAACTTGGCTGTCAAAACAAGGAATTGTTTAGCTTTGTAAGAAATTTGGTTCATCTGTACAAAGAAACAACTTTAAACCTGAAACTTGAAACCTGAAACAAAAAACATAGAAAGAATCATTTTAGGGATTGATCCCGGCACAACCATTATGGGATTCGGACTTATTAAAGTAGTCAATAAAAAAATGGAATTTTTGCAACTAAACGAATTGCAACTTTCTAAATACGACGACCATTATGTCAAGTTAAAACTAATTTTCGAGAGAACTATCGAGCTTATTGACACACATCATCCGGATGAAATCGCTATCGAAGCTCCTTTTTTCGGGAAAAATGTCCAGTCGATGCTGAAACTCGGGAGAGCTCAGGGAGTGGCAATGGCTGCAGGACTTTCCAGACAAATTCCGATTACGGAATACGAACCCAAAAAAATTAAAATGGCAATTACCGGAAACGGAAATGCCAGCAAAGAGCAGGTTGCCAAAATGCTTCAACAGCTCCTCGGACTGCGGCAGCTACCCAAAAATCTCGACTCTACAGACGGATTAGCAGCTGCAGTTTGTCATTTTTTTAATTCTGGAAAAACTACCATCGGAAAAAGTTACTCGGGCTGGGAAAGTTTTATTAAACAAAACCCTGATAAGTTGACTTGACACTGACATATCCTAAAAAACATTAAAATTCTGGAATAAATAAAAAAAAACGGAAACATCGCTGCTTCCGTCTTTCTCTCCCAATTTTAAACAATTTAATTATCAGCAAGTATTTTTACTCTCTGTAATTAAAGGCAACCTTCCCAAACGAATTTGAGATTTTTATACCTCACAGGTTTTGAAAACCTGTGAGGTTTTTGTGTTATTTACTAAAACTTAAAGCTCAAACCAGTATATAATCCTAATATATAAGGTTTGAAGTTTCCGTCATTTCTGCTAAATGTTCCTATCTGATATTTGAACATTGGTTCTACACTCGCCTCAAACGATTTAAAAAGTTCGTATCGAAATCCCAGTCCGATATTGGTGCTGAAGTGTACATTGTTCAAATTTCCAGCTTCTCCTAAAGGTATACTTCTTCCGTTAGAAATTACCGAAACTTCGTTTTCGCTTAAAAACAAAGTACTCAACCCTCCTACTACATCTATCCCAAAACGACTATCTATCAGTTTGTAAGAAAGCTCAACCGGTACTTCCACATACCCGATTCGTTGATTGATATATCCCTTTTGTGAAGTAGTATAATCTTCGCTTGTCAAAGCACCTTCGGGTTTAATAACCAAGTTCGAATTATTGGCATCTAATATAAGATTGGTTTGGTTAGCCAAAACATCTGCATTTTTGGTAGCGACATACACTACAACATCATTGGTGTTATATCCCATTGCGAGTTTGTTAATTCCTGTTCTGATGCTCAATTTTTGAGAAATGGCATAATTTACTCCCAATCCGTAGCTTAATAAGGTTTGAAAATCTTTGGAATTAGTAGCAAACTCCTCCGAAATTGGCGAACCCTGAGATAAAGAATTCATCGAAACAGGAGCAATATTCGGAGTAATTTTCCATTTGTTGAAAGCAATTTCTTGCTCATCGTCATCTTCTTCCGTTTGCTTTTCTTCTAATAGTTTTTGTAGCTCGTTCGGGTCTTCTTCTTTTTCTTCTGGGATAGTTTCAGATGCAATTTCTTCATTTTTGTCATCAGAAAAAATGCTGTTTTGTTTTGGAGCTAAATTGGAATCGGTCTGTAATATGGTTTTTGTAGATTTTTCGGGATTTTCCGTTAAAACAAGTTCGTTTTCATTTTCAATATTTTTCCTGAGCGTAATCGATTTGTTTTCAGTAAAATTATTTTCAGATAAATGCGTATTTCTTTCTTTTTCTGACAGGTTGGCTACTGCTATGTCGGTATCTGTCTGATTATAAATTTCTTGGTTTTTTACTTTTTGACTGGTATGAACCAATTGTTTTGCGTTGTTTTGTGTTATTGTTTTTTCTTCTGAATAAACCACTTGGTTTTTTTCTACGGCTGATTGAATTTCGATTTTATTTTCCTCGCTCTGAACCTCCGAAACTGAATTTTCGTCACGCTGAGTAAGGCTGTTATTTTCTACAATTTGTTGTGTAGTTGAATTGATTTCAGAATCGTTTTTGTCTTGTATCGGCAAAGCTTCTGTATGAGTTATATCTGTCTGTGTGGTAGTGGTGTCAAAAAATGCAGAATTAATTGCAAAAAAGCCAAGTAGTAAAGCAGCAGCAATTCCCGAGAGTTTTATCCAAAGAGGGATAGCTTTTTTGTTTTTTTGTAGTTCTTTTTCGGAGTGTAATTTCTTATTGATATTTTTCCACGCATCAGCAGGAGGATCGGATTCAAAATCTCTGAATCTTTCCTGAAAAAGACGTTCTATGTTTTTGTTTTCTTTCATTTTATAGAATAGGATTTGCTTTGAGAATGTGATTGTTCTAGCTTTTCTTTGAGAATCATTTTAGCTCTTGCTAAATTGGATTTTGACGTCCCTGAAGATATTTCGAGCATTTCGGCAATTTCTTTATGTGTATATCCGTCAAGCACATACAAATTAAAAACTAATCTGTATCTGTCCGGTAACTCCTGAATAATTTTGAGTAAATAATCTAAAGGAATATCTTCATCAATATCAGTCTCTACTTCAACCTTGTCTGGAATGTTACTATTTACGACCTCAATAACATTTACTTTTCTGTATTGATATAAGATAAAGTTTATAAAAAGTCTTTTTACCCAACCCTCAAAAGAGCCTTTAAAATCAAATTGGTCTATTTTTTTGAAAAGTAACAAAAAGCCATCTTGCATATTATCTTGTGCTTCTGCATAGCTTCGGGAATATTTAAGGCAAACAGAAAACATTTTGGACGAAAGCAAATTATACAACTGCCCCTGAGCCTTTGGCTCCTGTTTTTTGCAGTCAAGTATGAGTTGCTTTATGTTCATATTCCATGGTTTTTATGGTTTTGTTACGGAATAGAAACCTCCGGTTTTACAGGAACTTCAACCACGATAAAAGTATCTTGGTTCTCTTGGTTTTTTCCTTGATAAAACTTAAATGTATATACGGTTCCTTCGGGTTGTATTACCTGAAAATCAAAATCGATTTCTTGTACCAAATCCTCCTCGTCTATATCAGTAGTGCAATCTTCCCAGTTATAAACCACATTCTGAACCGCTACCACTCTGGTATTATTAGGCTCTGTCGCATAGTAAATTCCGTTTGGAAAATGGCAGGTAGAGCGTCTGTCATAAAACATTTTTATATTATAAATGTTTCCCTGAACAAAAAACTCCGGTATCTGAACACTGTCAGTAGGAATTAACTCCAATGTGTATTCTGGATAATTATTGTCGTCCAAACTACAAGATACACATAAGAGAGCTAAACTCAATAAGGCAAAAATCCTTTTCATCTTTATTCTTTATAACTTTTGATTTGTTTTATAAGATGCTAAAGTTGGCAAAAGGTTGCGTTACAAAGCAAAAATAAAATCAATTCAGAGGTATAAATTTGTTACAAACCAAAGATTTAAGCTAAAAAACAGTATTTTAGAACGTCGATTTATTTTGAGAGTTCTGCAAAATATTTATAGAACAGCGGAATGGTTTCGATTCCTTTCAGATAATTGAACACTCCGAAGTGCTCGTTTGGTGAATGAATTGCATCGGAATCCAATCCGAATCCCATCAGAATCGTTTTTGATTTTAATTCCTGCTCAAACAAAGCCACAATCGGAATACTTCCACCGGAGCGAACCGGAATTGGGTTTACTCCAAAGGTGTCGGAATAAGCTTTGTGTGCTGCCTGATATCCTATACTGTCAATCGGAGTTACATAACCTTGACCTCCGTGATGTGGTGTAACTTTTACCTTAACCGATTTTGGAGCAATGCTTTCGAAGTGTTTTGTAAACAATTCTGTTATTTCTTCCCAGTCTTGGTTAGGCACCAATCGCATTGATATTTTGGCAAAAGCCTTGCTGGCAATTACTGTTTTTGCTCCTTCTCCGGTATATCCTCCCCAAATTCCGTTTACATCGAGTGTCGGGCGAATGGAATTTCTTTCGTTGGTTACATAACCAGCTTCTCCGTAAACATCTTCTATATCGAGAGCTTTTTTATAATTTTCTAACGAAAACGGAGCTTTTGCCATTTCGGCTCGTTCTTCCAAAGAAAGTTCTTCTACTTTGTCATAAAACCCGGGAATAGTAATTCGATTGTTTTCATCGTGAAGCGAAGCAATCATTTTATTTAGAATATTTATCGGATTGGCTACAGCTCCTCCGTATAAGCCCGAATGCAAATCGCGATTAGGACCTGTAACTTCTACTTCTACATAGCTCAATCCGCGAAGTCCTGTTGTGATTGATGGTTGGGTGTTAGAAATCATTCCTGTATCAGAAATCAGAATTACATCATTTTTCAGTTTTTCCTGATTTTGTTTTACAAACCACGACAACGAAGACGAACCGACTTCTTCTTCTCCTTCAATCATAAACTTCACGTTGCAAGGCAAGTTGTTGTTTTGAATCATATATTCAAATGCCTTTACGTGCATATACATTTGCCCTTTGTCATCACAAGCTCCACGAGCAAAAATTGCTCCTTCGGGGTGAATTGGAGTGGTTTTTATTATGGGATCAAAAGGAGGAGAATCCCACAAATTTATCGGGTCAGGCGGTTGAACGTCATAATGCCCATAAACTAAAACAGTCGGCAAATTGCTATCTATGATTTTCTCTGCATACACAATCGGATAACCGGGTGTTTCGCATATTTCGACCAAATCACAACCTGCTTTTTCAAGGCTTTCTTTAACCGCCTCTGCCGTATTTATAACATCTTGAGAATAAGCCGAGTCGGCACTTACTGAAGGGATTTTCAAAAGTTCAATTAATTCCGAAATAAAACGATCTTTGTTTGAATTAACGTAGTCCTTTATATTATTCATATTTGTAAATATTAAACTTCAAATATACTGTATTTTTCTAAATAAGTTTTTTTTTGACTGCTGTTTTTACAAAAAAGCATATATTTGGAAAGTCTAAATTATACATTTTAATCAAAAAAAATGAAGAAAACACTTTTTATACTTATTACAACCCTCTTTTGTATTGCCGGATATTCACAAGAAAACTTTTGGACAAGAGCCGACTCAAATCGCATCATTGAAACAGAAAAATTAGAACGAGGTTCAGGAGTGCTTCGTTATGAGGTTTTTCAGTTGGATTTAGAGGGATTAAAAACCTCTTTGGCTTCTGCCCAAAACCGTGAGCTCAAAATAAAATCAGATTTGATTATTGCTTTTCCTAATGCGGACGGACAACTACAAAATTATCGAATTTATGAAGCTCCTGTTATGCATCAGGAATTGAATAAAAAACACCCCAACATAAAATCTTATGTCGGAGAAGGACTTGATGACAAAACCGCAATAATACGCTTCAGCACAACTATCTTCGGGTTTCACGGAATGATTTTTTCAGGAGAAACCGGAACTACTTATATTGACCCTTATACAAAAGATCTAAATAACTATATCGTATATTTTAAGAAAAATACGGTTTCTGAAAAGAGTTTTGAATGTCTGACAGAGTCGTTGGAAACAGAAATACCTCAAGGTAAATCTTTTGCTCCTCCGAGTTCACATAAAGAAATGTTGAACGGTTTTTTAAGAAAATACCGCTTAGCTATGGCTTGTACTATAGAATATGCCGCTTTTCACGTAAATGCAGCAGGTTTAAACACAGGAACATTAGAACAGAAAAAAGCAGCTGTTTTGGCAGCAATGAATGTTACGATGACACGTGTGAACGGAATTTACGAAAGAGATTTGTCTGTAACTATGGAACTCGTTCCGAATAACGAAGACATTATTTTTATTGATTCTGATAATTTCGACAATTATGACACCGGTCAACTTATCAATCAAAGTCAAACCGTTATTAATTCAATTATATTTTCCTCCAACTACGACATCGGACATACTGTAAGTACAGGAGGAGGAGGATTAGCTCAGCTTTATTCTCCTTGCTCTATATATAAGGCACGAGGAGTCACAGGTACTTCAAGCCCGGTCGGAGACCCTTTTGATGTAGATTATGTATCGCACGAGATGGGACATCAGTTTGGAGCCAATCATACCTTTAACAACAGTTGCAACTGGAATGTAAACAGCAACACCGCTATAGAACCGGGAAGTGGTTCGACTATAATGGGTTATGCAGGAATTTGTTTCCCCAATGTGCAAAACAATTCCGATGCTTATTTTCACACGGTCAGCTTAGCTGAAATGACAAGTTTTGTTGTGAGTTGGGGCAATTGTTCTGAGAATATCAGTAACGAGAACAATAAACCTACCGTTATGTTTATTCCAAGTCGCACCATACCTAAAGGAACTGCTTTTATACTAAAAGGAAATGGGGCTGATATTGACGAAAATGAATTGACCTATTGTTGGGAACAAACTAATCAGCAAAGTTCCACTCAACCTCCTTTGGCAACAAGCACGTCAGGTCCTAACTTCAGGTCTTTATATCCGTCCGAATCTCCTGATCGATATATGCCTGATTTGTCAAGCGTTCTTCAGGGGAATCTTACTCCTACTTGGGAAGTTGTTCCAAATGTAGGTAGAACAATGAATTTCGCTCTTACCGTTAGAGACAATAACATCAACGGAGGTGAATATGCCGTTGCAAATATGACAGTAACCACTTCGGGAACTATCGGGCCTTTTGTAGTAACTTCGCAAAACACTAATGTAAACTGGGAATCAGATTCACAACAAACCATTACTTGGGAGGTGGCTGGAACTACAAATGCCCCTGTGAATACCTCAATGGTAAATATCTTGCTTTCGGATAACGGAGGAGCAAGTTTTGATTATGTCTTGGCAACCAATACACCAAATGACGGTTCGGAAGAAATTACCGTACCTAACATCGGAACATCGAATGCGAGGATAATGGTCGAAGCAGTCGGAAATATTTTTTATGCGGTAAACAGCACTGCTTTTTCTATCGGAGATTGTCAGGTTTTTAGTAACGCTACCCCATCCGAAATACCTGAAGGAGCAGGAGCTAATGTACCTGGGACACCTTTGGTTTCAACCATTAATATTGCAGACAATGTTTCGATTGAGAATATTAAAGCAACCATAAACATAAATCATGATTATATTCAAGATTTAGTAATTGTTTTGGAACATCCGAGCGGAACACAAGTGGTTCTTTGGGACAGAAATTGTGGAGGTCAAAACGCAATTAATGTAACCTTTGAACAAGACGCTCCTGGTATTTCATGTGCAAACCCTACTGCTGGGACATATAGCCCTGTGGGAGATTTATCAATATTAGACGGACTTTCTTCAGAGGGAGAATGGAAGCTAATCATTACCGATTATTACTTTGTTGATAGCGGAACTCTAATGTCTTGGGCTTTAGATTTAGGTTGTTTTGCAACATCGAGCACCGATAATTTTAATGTCTTGAATACCAAAATTTATCCGAATCCTAATAACGGAAACTTTACCGTAGAATTCGATTCCGGTATTTGGGAAGATGCTACAATTTCTGTGTTTGATATTAATGGCAGAAAAATATTCGACCAAACTTATTCAAATGCGGAAAAAACAAGTCAGAACATAAGCTTAAACGATGTTCAAGCAGGCGTTTATATCGTAAAAATCAATAGCGGAACAACTTCTGAAATTCATAAAATAATTGTTCGCTAAACTCCTTTTGATAGGATTCATTAAGATTTTATTCGGAACTTATGGTGCTAAGTACCATAAGTTCGGGAATCGGAGGATTAGTCTTTAAGATAACAACTTTTTATTTATTTGTTTTATCAATTTAGGTCCTTCATAAATAAAGCCTGTGTAAAGCTGAATCAAACTTGCTCCTGCTTTTAGTTTTTCGAGAGCATCTTCGGGAGAATGAATTCCTCCAACTCCTATAATCGGAAAGGCTTTATTGCTTTTTTCTGACAAAAAACGAATGACTTCCGTAGAACGATTTGTTAGCGGTTTTCCGCTCAATCCCCCTGTTTCTTTTTGGTTGTCAGATTTGAGGTTTTCTCTGGAAATAGTAGTGTTGGTTGCAATTACACCTGCAATTTGAGTCGTTTTGACAATATCAATAATGTCCAATAATTGTTCGTTTGTTAAATCGGGAGCTATTTTCAGAAGAATTGGTTTCTGTTTAGGTTTGGTTTGATTTTTATCCTGTAAAGTTTGGAGTAGTTTCGCAAGTGGTTCTTTATCCTGCAAGGCTCTTAGATTCGGAGTGTTCGGACTGCTTACATTTACTACAAAATAATCAACCACATCATACAAAGCCTCAAAACAAATTTCGTAATCTGCAATGGCATTTTCGTTGGGAGTTGCTTTATTTTTCCCGATGTTTCCTCCGATAAGTACGTTTGTGTTTCCTTTTAATCGTTTGACTGCTTCAAAAACGCCTCCATTATTAAATCCCATTCGGTTGATGACTCCGTTGTCTTCTTTGAGTCTGAACAAGCGTTTTTTGGAATTCCCATCTTGTGGTTTAGGAGTAAGCGTCCCTATTTCTATAAACCCGAAACCGAGGTTAGAAAGTTCTTTGTAGAGTTTGGCATCTTTATCAAAACCTGCTGCCAATCCGACAGGGTTTTTGAACTTCAGCCCAAAGACTTCTCTTTTCAATCGTTTGTCTTCAATTACATAGCAGTTCCTAATGATATTCGAAACAAAAGGAATTTTATTTGCTATTCGCAAAACAGAAAATGTAAAATGATGAACTTTTTCAGGGTCAAACAAAAATAATATCGGACGGATTATTGATTTGTACATTTTTGCAAGTGTTGAATTCTTTCGTTTATGACTTTTTCAAATCTTCCGATGCTTTTAGCACAATATCTCGTAGAGTTTCTTTGTAAAAAACTATTCTGTCCTGAATGGATTTGTTAGAAGCTCCCAGAATTTGAGCAGCTAAAATTCCTGCATTTTTGGCTCCATTCAGTGCAACTGTAGCTACAGGAACACCTCCGGGCATTTGCAAAATAGACAAAACCGAATCCCAGCCATCAATCGAATTGCTTGACTTAACCGGAACTCCGATTACGGGCAACGGACTCATCGAGGCTACCATTCCGGGTAAGTGTGCTGCTCCTCCTGCTCCTGCAATAATTACACCTACTCCCCTTTTGTGAGCATTGTTTGAAAATTCAAATAATTTTTCGGGAGTCCGATGAGCAGAAACAATATCTACTTCTACTTCGATGTGGAAATCTTTTAAAATATCTATGGCGTCTTGCATAATTGGCAAATCGCTCTTGCTTCCCATTATTACAGCTACTTTCATAAGTTTAGTTGTGGATTAGTAGTTATTAATTTGCAAAAATACAAATTTAGATTTTAGGAATTTCGGAAATATTTTGCTCTTATAGTTAGTTAGGCTAAACACATTAAAATTTGCCGTATTTGATTTTTGATTTTTTGTAAAAACTTATTTTAGCTGTATTTTTGTATCTTTAACAAAAAATTATACCCGAAAGTGAGTTTCTTGGTATGGTTTTTATCTATCTTAGTGAAAAGTTTGATGAACCTTATATTGTCATTTATGAAAAGAAATTATAAAGCATTAGTGCTGATGGGAATTTTTGCCGTAGCACTATGGGGTTTTATGCCCAAAAGCGAAAAAATAAATGTAGCAGACAAAGATAAAGACAAAGTACTTTTGGAATTGGTTTTGTATGCTTTGGATAAAGGACATTATGACGAATTCAGAATTGACGATGAATTTTCAAAAGGACTGTATTTCAGCTACTTGGAAGCTATTGACCCAAACAAGCGTTTTTTCATACAATCTGATATTGATGAATTTTCGAAATACGAAACTTTATTAGACGATCTTCTCCTAAACAGAGACATTGCTTTTTTTGAGCTCACTTACAATAGGCTTACCGAACGTATGAAAGAAGTTAAAAACTACTATGAAGAAGCCTTGAGCCAACCATTTGATTTTGAAAAAAACGAGGAATTTAATCTTGATTTTGAAAATCATTCATACGAAAAAAATAAAACAGCTCTCGCAGATAAATGGAGAAAACAAATAAAACTGGCTGTTTTGTCAAAAATTTACGACAAAGAAAAACAACAAAAAGGAGTAGAAGATAACGAAGATGACGAAGCTTTACAGAAAGATATAACAGAAAAGAAAGAACCTGTCGAAATCAAATCTTTTGAGACCCTCGAAAAAGAAACACGCGAGGCTGAACTAAAAATTTTCAACGAATACTTCGACTTTTTAGAAGAAATGACCCGCGATGAATGGTTTGCTATTTATGTAAACACAATTACCGAACAAGCAGACCCGCACACTAACTACATGGCTCCCGAAGACAAAGAGAGGTTCGATGTAAGTATGTCTGGAAAGTTCGAGGGCATCGGAGCACGTCTTATGAAGAAAGGAGATTTAATTGAAGTTTCTGAACTTATTTCAGGAGGACCTGCCTGGAGAGAAGGCAAACTCGAAGCAGGTGATTTGATAATGAAAGTCGGGCAGGAAAATGAAGACTCTATAGATATTACTGGAATGAGGTTAGATAGTGTAGTAAAACTCATCAAAGGCAAAAAAGGCTCAAAAGTTATTCTTACCGTAAAAAAAGTTGATGGCTCGGTAGTCGATATTCCGATTACTCGTGATGTGGTTGAAATGGAAGAAACCTATGCTCGCTCTACTACGGTTGAAAAAGACGGACGGAAATACGGAATCATTTACCTGCCAAAATTCTATTTTGATATTAACGACCGAAAAACCAGAACAGCAGCCAAAGATGTAGCCTTAGAAATCGAACGCCTTAAAAAAGAAAACATTGACGGACTTATTATGGATTTGAGAGATAACGGAGGAGGTTCGTTACAAACCGTTATCGAAATATCAGGGCTGTTCATCGAACGAGGACCGGTTGTACAGGTTAAACAAAGCTTGGAAAGAAGAAGAGATGGAAGCATAATCGAAGGAAAAACAGATGTGCATCAAGATAGAGATCCTAACATTCAATGGAACGGACCGTTAGTAGTTATGATAAACAATTTCTCTGCTTCTGCTTCTGAGATTTTTGCAGCTGCAATGCAAGATTACAACAGAGCGATAGTCATCGGAAGTAAACAAACCTACGGAAAGGGAACAGTTCAGAACTTTATCGGACTTAACGAGCTACCAATTATAAGAAGTACAGATATTGATTTCGGAGCCATAAAAATTACAAGACAGAAATTTTACCGCATAAGCGGAGGGTCGACTCAGTTGGAAGGAGTAAAAAGTGATGTGGTATTACCGGACAGATATTCTTATATAGATATGGGTGAAAAAGATTTAAAAACAGCCATGCCTTGGGACGAAATTTCTCCAACAAATTACAAACCTGTGGCTTCCTCTGATGTTTTTAAAGATGTAATTGCAAACAGCAAAAAAAGAGTTGCTCAAAATGAGCAGTTCAGGCTGATAGATGAAAATGCAAAATGGATAGCCAAACAAAGAGAGGACAATGATTATAGTCTTAAGTACAGTAAGTTTATTGAAAAAGAAGAACAGTTAAGTCTGAAACGAAAAGAGTTCAACAAGCTGAAAGAATATAAAAACACACTGATATTCAACTCTTTACCACACGAAATTGAACAGATGAAAAATGATTCTATCTTAGCTAAAAAACGTGAAAGATGGCACGAAAACCTTTCTAAAGACGTTTATGTCGAAGAAGCCTTAAATATTTTAGATGACTTAACGCAAGCTCCAAAGCAAATAACAATTAAAAAATAAGCTGCAAATGGAATCAAGGAATTCCTAATTCCTAATTCCTAATTCCTAATTCCTAACTTGAAAGTCCCTTTTTATATAGCAAAAAGATACGTTTTTAGCAGAAGCAAGTCTTCTGCTATTAACTTTATTACGGGTATTACAGCAATTGGAATTTTTGTCGGAGCTTTAGTAATGTTTGTAATCCTTTCTGTTTTTAGTGGTCTTCGGGAATATAGTTTTCAGTTTATCAATGGCTTTGATCCTGATTTAAAACTGGTTACTACAGTGGGGAAAACGCTTGATTTTACTTCCGAAAAAGAACAAAAACTCAGGAAGATTGAAGGAATAGAACAATACAGCAAATTTCTTGAAGAGCGGATATTGCTCCGGTATGATTCAAAAGAACAAATTGCTTATGCAAAAGGAGTAGATGAGAATTTTGAAAAAGTTAATCCGGTTGAAGATTTTGTATATATGGGCGAATGGCTTCCTGAAGCAAATCAGGCGGTTGTAGGATACATCATTGCTCAAAAACTGTCAATCGGGATTTTCGATCATGAAAATGTCCTTCAAATACTTGTTCCAAAAACCGGAAAAGGAAGCCTTTCTCAAGACGACTTTAGTAAAATTTCCGTTCGACCTTTAGGGATTTACTCTTTTAACGATGAGGATATAGATTCCCGCTATGTTTATATAAGCCTTCCTTTGGCTCAACATTTACTACAATTAGATGCAGATAAAATATCTGGAATTGAATTTAAACTCAAACAAGGAGTCTCGGAAAGCAAAATCAAATCAGAACTTATCGAAATTTTCGGAAAAGACATAAGCATCAAAAACCGAATGGAACTCAATGATACTTTACACAAAATGCACAATACCGAAAATCTGATTGTGTATTTGATTATTACATTGGTAATTATTATTACACTCTTTACATTAATAGGAACAATAATAATGATGATTTGGGACAAAAAACAAAACCTGAAAACACTGTACAGTCTCGGGTTACAGATTAAAGATTTACGAAATATCTTTCTGTTTCAAGGACTTTTACTAAGTTTTTTCGGATGTATACCAGGGCTTATTTTAGGGATTGTTATAGTGCTTTTGCAACAACAATTCGGCTTTTGGATGATAAGCTCAACGCTTGCCTATCCGATAAAATTCACTTTCCAAAATATTGCCATTGTAGCCCTAACTATAATGATTCTTGGATTCTTAGCTTCAAAAATAGCATCAGACAGAGTTTCGGAAAGGTTGCTTTAAAATTTTAATGCTACCTCGAAGGCTTTACCACAAGAGCATCAGGATATTTTTTTAGAATCTCCAAACGATTTCGGTCTGCTTCTATTTTAGTTTTGAAATTACCTACCTGAACCTTATAATTTGGCGAACTGAACAAGATTGTTCCGTCAAGATTGGGAAAGCTTTGTTTAAATTCATTTAAAACCTTGCGAGCATTTTGACCATCTCCGTAAAAAATCTGAATTTTATATTTGTCTGCGGTAGTTATAGAGGAATTGATTTTTCGCTTCTCGTTGAGCAGTTGCTCAAATCTTGAATCTTGTTCTACATTCACTTGTGCTGTTAAATTATCACTATTTAGCACAATTAGAAACATTATAAATAACGTAAATTCAGAGGTTAAAAATTTCATAACAAATTATATTTTAGGCAAATGTACTACTTAAAAATTAAAATCAATCGGAACACTTTATTTAGAACTAATATAAATTACTGTGATAAGGTATGTTTAGACTTTGAGAATAGGGTTTAAGTCGTATTTTTGTGAAAATTTTCTAAAAAAGAGTGCACTTGTTTTTAGCTTACTTATAGAAAAAAGCGTGCCAAATATAAACGATAATCGTTTTTGGATATGAAAAAATTGGGGAACCACAGTTCTGTATTTAGAATTTTCTTATTGAGTTTATTTTTTGTGTTTAGTGCATCTGTAGATGTATTGGCACAAGAAGATGCAGCAGCAGGAAAAGCATTGTTTAACACACACTGTGCTGCTTGTCACCATTTGGACAAAAAGATGACAGGTCCTGCCCTTAGAGGTCTAACCGAAAGACTTGACAACGAATGGCTGCACAAATGGATTCGCAACAGTGCGGAAATGGTAAAATCGGGAGACGCTTATGCGGTTAAGATTTTTGAGGAATACAATGGCTCTCCGATGACCGCTTTTCCTCAATTGTCAGATGCTGACATTGATAACATATTGGCTTATACAGCAGAGCCTAAACCAGAGCCTGTAATTGCAGAGGGGCCAGGTGCAACTGGTGGGCAAAGTGGTTCAGATGACTCAACAAACACACTAATTTTAGGAGCTTTAGTTCTGATTCTTTTGGTGTTGGTTGCTATGCTTTATATGGTAAACAAAGGACTGAAAGAAATCGCAAAAGCAAAAGGAGTAGAATTGGCTGAGTCAAAAGGAAACTTATGGCAGGCTTTTGCAAAAAATCAATTCTTGGTTTTAGTTTTCTCGATATTTTTACTTCTTTCCGGAGCTTATTTAGGGTACGGTTATATGATGCAAATTGGTATTGACAAAGGATATACTCCAATTCAACCTATTCATTATTCACATAAAATCCATGCTGGAGATAACCAGATAGATTGTAAATATTGTCACTCTTCTGCAAGAACGAGTAAAACGGCTGGTATTCCTTCTCTAAATGTGTGTATGAACTGTCACGAAAACATCTCTGATTATAACGGAGAAGAAGATTTGGCTAACGGATATACAAAAGATTTTTACACAGCCGAAATCCAAAAACTATACGAAGCGGTAGGTTGGGATCCAAACACCCGTACATATTCTAAAGAACCTAAACCAGTTAAATGGGTTCGTATCCATAATCTTCCTGACTTTGTTTACTTCAATCACTCACAACACGTTTCAGTTGCAGGTTTAGAATGTCAGACTTGTCACGGAGAAGTGGAGTCAATGGAAATTTTGGAACAACATGCAACACTTTCGATGGGATGGTGTGTGGATTGTCACAGAACAACCAACATAAAAGTTGAAGGAAACGAATATTACGAACAAATTCACGCTGAACTTGCTTCTAAATACGGAGTTGACAAACTAACCGTTGCACAAATGGGAGGTTTAGAATGTGGAAAATGTCATTATTAATCAAGCCTTAAATTATCTTATAATATGTCATCAAACAAAAAATACTGGAAAAGTGTTGAGGAGCTGAACGGAAATAGCTCTATTGTTGAGACGCTTAGAAATAACGAATTTGTTGAAGAAATCCCTACTGATGAGTTCTTGGGAGATGAAAAAACGCTTTCTTCATCCTCTACAACAAGACGTGATTTCTTGAAATATGTAGGTTTCAGTACGGCTGCAGCATCATTAGCAGCTTGTGAAGGACCGGTTGTTAAATCGATCCCTTATGTAGTTCAACCGGAAGAAATAGTTCCGGGTGTGGCAGATTATTATGCTACAACTATGGCAGACGGATTTGATTTCGCAAACATCCTTGTCAAAACAAGAGAAGGGCGTCCTATCAAAGTAGAAAACAACAATCTGCCAGGGTCAAGAATGAGTGCTAATGCTCGTGTTCACGCTTCGGTTTTATCTATGTATGATAGTTTGCGTCTTAAAAATGCAAAAATCGATGGGAAAGATGCTTCGTGGGAAGATGTCGATGCTAAGGTGAAACAATCGTTAGCAGAAGCTCAAGCATCGGGAGGACAAATTGTACTTTTGACAGGAACCTTAGCGAGTCCGTCCACAGACAAATTAATAGAAGAATTTATTACAAAATACCCAACTGCTAAACACATAGTATATGATGCAGTTTCTTGCTCTGAGGCGTTAGATGCTTTTGAACAAGTATTTGGAGAAAGAGCTTTGGCAGAATACGATTTCTCAAAAGCAGACACAATCGTTTCTGTAGGAGCTGATTTCCTTGGTGATTGGCAAGGTGGAGGATACGATAATGGCTATGCTAAAAAACGTATTCCGGTAAACGGAAAAATGTCAAAACACATCCAGTTCGAAGCTAATATGAGTTTGTCAGGAGCTAATGCAGATAAACGCTATGCGATGAATGTGGCTCAACAAAAATTAGCTTTAGTAAAAATTTACGGAATCGTTACAGGTAATGCTATTTCCGTATCCGGACTCGAAAGAGAAGAACAAGTAGTAAACGCTGCTAATGAACTTAAAAGAGCTGGGAGCAAAGGAGTTTTTGTTACAGGGTTAGACGATAAAAATGCTCAAATTCTAACCATTGCTATCAATCAGGCTTTACAGAGTGAAGCATTCGATTCAAATACCACAAGACAAATCAGAAAAGGAGATGCTAAAGCAGTTTCCCAACTTATAGCAGACCTTAATGCAGGACAAGTTCATACACTTATTATGAGTGGTGTAAATCCTGTATATTCACTTCCAAATGGAGCTGAGTTTGCAGAAGCAATCAAAAAAGTGAAAACTTCGGTTTCTTTTTCTTTAAAAGAGGACGAAACTGTGAAAGTGTCTAATGTAGCTGTCGCTCTTCCTCACTATTTAGAGTCTTGGGGAGATGTAAGCATGGTAAAAGGACATTATAGTGTTATGCAACCTACAATTCGTCCGTTGTTTGACTCTAAGCAACTACAAGAGGCTTTACTCTCTTGGACAGATAACAAAACATCATATTATGATTATTTAAAAAATTTATGGACTACTTCGGTTCTTGAAGGAAAAACTTGGAATCAAGTTGTTCATGATGGAATTTTTGTTTCAGAAAACACTTCAACTAATGAAGGAAGTGTAGCAGACGCAACCCAAGCTGTTAATGCTTTGTTGAGTTCTAAACAATCGGGAGATTTTGATGTTATCCTTTACACAAAAGTTGGTATGGGAGACGGACAACAAGCAAATAACCCTTGGTTGCAAGAATTCCCCGACCCAATTACTCGTGTTTCGTGGGATAACTATGCTACGATGAACAGAATTGATGCTGAGAATCTGGGAGTAAAAAGCAGAAACGTAGCCAACGGAGGATTAGACGGAAATTATATTACTATCGAAGTTGATGGAACTCGACTTGAGAATATCCCTGTGATTATTCAACCGGGACAGGCTCAAGGAACTATCGGACTTTCGTTAGGATATGGAAGAAAAGAAAGTATGAAGCCTGAAATGCAAGTAGGAGTTAATGCTTATACTCTGTATAAAGACCTTAAAAATACACAAAGAGCCTCCGTTTCTAAAGACAGCAACAAATGGCACGAATTTGCTTGTGTGCAGTTACACAGAACCCTTATGGGTAGAGGTGATATTGTTAAAGAAACTACATTGGATGTTTTCAATAGCGAAGATGCTAAAGTTTGGAATCCTGTTCCGATGGTGTCTTTAGACCACCAACCGATTGAAGCATCAAAAGTTGATATTTGGGAATCGTTTGACAGAAGCATAGGGCATCACTTCAAATTGTCCATTGACTTGAACGCATGTACGGGCTGTGGAGCTTGTGTGATTGCTTGCCATGCTGAAAACAATGTTCCTGTTGTAGGAAAATCGGAAGTAAGACGCTCTCGTGATATGCACTGGTTGCGTATCGATAGATATTATTCTTCTGAAGAAACTTTTGCAGAAGATGTTGATAAAAAAGAAGGATTTAGCGGATTATTCGGAGACAATGGTTCATTGGGAGGTTTCGGAGAAATGGAACATCCATCAGACAATCCTCAAGTTGCTTTTCAACCGGTAATGTGTCAGCATTGTAATCATGCTCCTTGCGAAACAGTATGTCCGGTAGCAGCTACTTCGCACGGAAGACAAGGTCAAAATCACATGGCCTATAACCGTTGTGTAGGAACTCGTTATTGTGCAAACAACTGTCCGTATAAAGTAAGACGTTTTAACTGGTTCTTATATAACAAAAACCCTGAATTCGATTACAATATGAATGATGATTTAGGACGTATGGTTCTGAATCCTGATGTTGTAGTTCGCTCTCGTGGAGTTATGGAAAAATGTTCTTTCTGTATTCAGGCCACCCAAGCCGTTATCTTAAAAGCCAAACGCGAAGGCAGAACAGTGGAAAGCGAAGAATTCCACAATGCGGTTGCTTGTTCTGCAGCTTGTGGAAGCGGAGCTATGGTGTTTGGAGATGTAAACGACAAAACAAGCCAAGTTTCAAAATTAGTCGAAAACGAAAGAATGTACCACTTGTTGGAGCATATAGGAACAAAACCAAACGTGTTCTATCACGTAAAAGTAAGAAACGTATAATTGAACAAATAATTAAAAAAGATAAAGTAAAGGATTATGTCTCATTACGAAGCACCCATTAGAAAGCCTTTAGTTTTAGGAAATAAAACCTACCACGATGTTACAGTTGATGTGGCTCGTCCGGTAGAAGGCAAAGCAAATAAACAATGGTGGACAGTATTTCTGATAGCATTAGCTGCCTTTTTGTGGGGAGTTGGTTCTATGGCATATACAATTTCTACCGGAATCGGAACGTGGGGATTAAACAAAACAGTCGGTTGGGCTTGGGATATTACCAACTTCGTTTGGTGGGTAGGTATCGGACATGCCGGTACGCTTATATCTGCTGTACTTTTATTGTTCCGTCAAAAGTGGAGAATGGCTGTAAACCGTTCAGCTGAGGCGATGACCATTTTCTCAGTTGTTCAGGCAGGTCTTTTTCCGATTATCCACATGGGACGTCCTTGGCTTGGGTATTGGGTGCTCCCGGTACCGAATCAGTTCGGTTCGTTATGGGTAAACTTTAACTCTCCATTACTTTGGGACGTATTTGCTATTTCAACTTATCTTTCTGTATCATTAGTTTTTTGGTGGACAGGACTTTTGCCTGACTTCGCAATGATTAGAGATAGAGCCATTACACCTTTTAATAAAAAAATATATTCTATCCTTTCGTTCGGGTGGAGTGGTAGAGCAAAAGACTGGCAACGCTTTGAAGAAGTATCTTTAGTTTTGGCAGGATTAGCAACACCTCTTGTACTTTCGGTACACACTATCGTATCCTTTGACTTTGCCACTTCGGTAATTCCGGGTTGGCATACTACTATCTTCCCTCCTTATTTCGTTGCAGGAGCTGTATTTTCTGGTTTTGCGATGGTAAATACACTACTTATCATTATGAGAAAGGTTTGTAATTTGGAAGATTACATCACTATTCAACATATCGAACTGATGAATATGATTATCATGATTACAGGTTCTATTGTAGGGGTGGCTTATATTACTGAGTTGGTTATTGCTTGGTACTCGGGTGTAGAGTATGAGCAATACGCCTTTTTGAATCGTGCTACAGGACCTTATTGGTGGGCATATTGGATGATGATGACTTGTAATGTATTTTCTCCACAAGTTATGTGGTTCAAAAAAATCAGAACAAGCATCATGGCTTCGTTTATTATTTCGATTGTGGTAAACGTGGGAATGTGGTTTGAACGTTTTGTAATCATTGCAACCTCACTTCACAGAGACTACCTACCATCATCTTGGACAATGTTCCAACCAACATTTGTCGATATCGGAATTTATATTGGAACAATTGGATTTTTCTTTGTGTTATTCCTGTTGTACTCCCGTAGTTTCCCTGTAATTGCACAGGCTGAGGTCAAAACTATTTTGAAATCATCAGGCGATAATTACAAAAGAGAAAGAGAAGAAAAAGGAGATCATTCACATAATCATTAATAGAGATGAGCGATAAAGTTATTCACGTACTATACAACGATGACGATGTTCTGATGGACGCAGTTAAGGCAACCCGTTCTGCACATCATCATATTGAGGAGATTTACACGCCTTTTCCGGTTCACGGACTGGACAAAGCTATGGGGCTTGCACCGACAAGAATTGCCATTTGTGCTTTCATATATGGTATTATCGGGCTTTCGTTTGCAACATGGATGTTAAATTATATTATGATTGAAAGTTGGCCTCAAGATATTGGAGGTAAACCAAGTTTCAGTTTTATTCAGAATATGCCTGCTTTTGTACCAATTATGTTTGAGATGACCGTATTTTTTGCAGCCCACCTTATGGTACACACGTTTTACCTAAGAAGTAAGTTGTGGATTGGTAAAAAAGCAGAAAATCCTGACCCGAGAACCACAGACGACCATTTTTTGATGGAGGTTGCCGTTCACGGAGATGAACAAAAAATGGTAGCATTTTTTGAACAAACAGGAGCTGTAGAAATTAAAGTAGTTGACAAGCACTAATATATTGCTATGAAGAATTTATATAAAATAACATTACTGGTAGCTTTATCTTCAACGGTTGTTTCTTGTTTTAATGAGAAAAAACCAAACTATCAGTTTTTTCCGAATATGTATGAGTCGGTAGCTTATGAGCCTTATACGGAATCTGATGCATTCCCCAATGGACAAGAAGCTATGCTTCCTGCTCAAGGAAGTATTCCGAGAGGTTTTGAACCTTATGAATATCCTAACACAACCGAAGGGTTAGAAGACGCAAGAGCTAATTTAACTTCGCCTTTGGCAGAAGAAGATTACAACAGCGATAGAGCAAAATCGCTTTATACAATCTATTGTGCGGTTTGTCATGGAGACAAAGGAGACGGACAAGGAATTTTAGCAAAAAGAGAGAAATTCTTAGGAGTTCCGAGTTACAATGACAGACCAATTACCGAAGGAAGCACATTCCACGTAATTACTTACGGATTGAATGCTATGGGCTCACACGCTAATCAGCTGAATCAGGAAGAGCGTTGGCAGGTTTCACGTTATGTGATGAGTTTAAAATCAGAATAATAAATTTGTAGAACACTATTTTTTCAGATATGTACACTTTTTCAGGCAAATTAAAAACACTATCTTTCGTCTTGATGATTGTAGGGGCTTTAGGGATAGGATATGGATTCCTTTCTGCTCCTAAATCTGTCCAAGAGGTAGAACAACTTTTAGAAAAAGAACACGAAGCTCACCACGCACACGGAGGAGGTCACCAAGATCACCACGAAGTGTCTAAAGAAGAGCATGATGCTCATGTGGCTCACGTTTATCACCAAGAAGCAAACAAGCCTTGGTCTGCACTATATGTTGCAGGAATTTTCTTTTTCTTAATTTCTGTTGGAGTATTGGCATTCTATGCTATTCAACATGCTTCTCAGGCAGGCTGGTCTCCGGTTGTATTCAGAGTAATGGAAGGTATCACTGCTTATGTGCCAATTGGAGGAATTATTGTGTTTTTGTTGCTCTTGGCTTCGGTGCTTCATATAAACCATAATCACCTATTTGTATGGATGGACAAAGATGTGGTTGCAAACGATGCAATCATTCAGGGGAAAACCTCATTTTTGAATACTCCTTTCTTTTTGATAAGAGCTGCAATATTTATAGCCGGTTGGGCTTGGTATCGTCACGTATCAAGAAAAATATCTATCAGACAAGATAACGAATCTGATAATGCAATCCCTCTTCACAAAAAGATGGTAAAAGCATCGGCTGTGTTTTTAGTATTTTTTATCGTAACGGAATCTATCGCTTCTTGGGATTGGATTATGTCGGTTGATCCTCACTGGTACAGTACACTTTTTGGTTGGTATGTATTTGCAAGCTTCTTTGTAAGTGGTGTTACGGTAATTGCATTAATTACAATTTATCTAAAATCAAAAGGACTTTTGGAATATGTAAACAAAAGCCATATCCATGACTTGGCTAAGTATATGTTTGCTTTCAGTATTTTCTGGACATATCTTTGGTTCTCACAGTTTATGCTGATTTGGTACTCTAATATCCCTGAAGAGGTTACTTATTTTATTCAAAGAATAGAAGATTATAATTTACCTTTCTTCGGAATGGTAGCAATTAATTTAATCTTCCCTTTGGTTGTATTGATGAGTGCAGAATTCAAACGTGTAAACTGGATAGTTGTTTTTGTAGGAATTATCCTCTTGTTCGGACATTATATGGATTTCTTCACTATGATTATGCCGGCCACAGTAGGCGACAGATGGTTTATAGGAGTTTCTGAAATCAGTTCAGTATTGTTCTTTGCAGGGTTGTTTATCTTTGTAGTGTTTAGTGCACTATCTAAACAACCGTTGCTTGTGAAGAATAACCCATTAATTGAAGAGAGTAAACATTTTCATTACTAATATTTAAAGGAATAAACAGATGACAAGTTTATTGGTTGTTATAGTTTTAATTTTATTGGGAGTTGCAGTTTGGCAAATTTCCAAAATATACACATTAACTCAAATCGGAGCAGGAGCTAAGATTGACGATTCACAAGTTGCCAATGACAGAGACAACAAAGTGAACGGTTATTTGATGTTCGGATTTTTGGTATTTATTTATATCTTTACCATATATGGTTTGTTCAAATGGGGCGGATTGGTTCTGATAAGTAATTCTGCTGCAGAACACGGAAAGGATATTGATAACCTTATGATAATTTCGTTTGTGATGATATTTGTTGTACAATTCATCACACAAGCATTACTGCATTATTTTGCGTTCAAGTACAGAGGAGTAGAAGGTAGAAAAGCTCTTTATGTTGCAGACAACAACCGCTTAGAGGCAATCTGGACGATTGTTCCTGTTATTGCCTTGAGTGTGTTAATTCTCTACGGACTTTATACTTGGAATAACGTAATGTTTGTAGACCCGGAAGAAGAAGATGTTCTTTATGTTGAGCTTTATGCTAAACAATTCAGCTGGGAAGCTCGTTATGCAGGAGAAGACCAAACCCTCGGAAAAGCTAATGTACGCCTAATAGAAGGGGTTAACACAATCGGAGTTGATATGTCCGACCCTAACGCTAAAGACGATATTGTAACAAGCGAGTTGCACCTGCCTATTGGCAAAAGAGTGGTTTTTAAGATACGCTCTCAAGATGTATTGCACTCGGCTTATATGCCTCACTTTAGAGCACAAATGAACTGTGTTCCGGGAATGGTAACGCAGTTCTCGTTTATCCCAAGCATCACAACAGCTGAATTCAGACAACTGCCTGAAACGGTAGATAAAGTTGCCCACATCAATGAACTCAGAAGACAAAAAAGTATTGAGCTTACAGCAAAAGGAGAAGATGCCTTGGATCCGTACGAATTTGATTACTTACTTCTATGTAACAAGATTTGTGGTTCTTCGCACTACAATATGCAAATGAAAATTGTAGTCGAAACTCAGGAAGAGTTCGAAGAATGGATTGCTTCGCAACAAACGCTTTATTCTAAAGTATTCCCTCCAAAAGAAGAAACTGAGACTCAACAACCAGAAGAAGTTCAAAAAGTAGCTACAGATTCAATTCAGGTAGCAATAAGATAATAAAAAGAAAATCGTTTTACATATAATATAAAAAATATGTCAGCACATACAGGACACGAAGAACATCACGAAGAACACCATCATCACAAAGACACATTCATTACTAAATACATCTTTAGTATTGACCATAAGATGATCGCCAAACAATATCTGATTACGGGTATTATTATGGGAGTAATAGGCGTTATGATGTCTATGCTTTTCAGAATGCAGATAGCCTGGCCAGAAGAATCGTTCAAGATTTTTGAAATCTTCTTAGGAGAAAAAATGGCTCCGGGAGGAGTGATGAAAAACGATGCTTATTTGGCACTTGTTACCATTCACGGTACGATTATGGTATTTTTTGTACTGACAGCCGGACTAAGCGGTACGTTTAGTAATTTGCTTATTCCGCTACAAATCGGAGCCAGAGATATGGCCTCAGGATTTATGAATATGATTTCATATTGGTTATTTTTTATATCTGCTGCTATAATGGTTGCTTCACTATTTGTAGAGTCAGGACCAGCTTCTGCCGGTTGGACAGTATATCCTCCGCTTTCTGCTCTACCACAAGCAATTCCGGGTTCAGGATTGGGAATGACTCTTTGGTTAGTATCCATGGCAATATTCATAGCCTCTTCGCTTATGGGATCTCTGAACTACGTGGTTACAGTTCTTAACCTAAGAACAAAAGGAATGACCATGACCAGACTTCCGCTTACTATCTGGACATTCCTCATTACTGCAATTGTCGGAATCGTCTCGTTCCCTGTACTTTTATCAGCTGCTTTATTATTGCTTTTTGATAGAAGTTTCGGAACATCATTCTTCTTGTCCGATATATTTATTGCAGGAGAAGTATTGCATTATCAAGGAGGTTCTCCGGTATTGTTCGAACACTTATTCTGGTTCTTAGGACACCCTGAAGTATATATCGTAATTCTACCGGCAATGGGAATCGTTTCAGAAGTGTTGGCTACAAACTCTCGTAAACCAATCTTTGGTTACCGGGCGATGATTACTTCGGTATTAGCAATTGCGTTCTTATCAACAATTGTATGGGGACACCACATGTTCGTCTCAGGAATGAATCCGTTCTTAGGATCGGTATTTACCTTCACAACACTATTGATTGCAATTCCGTCTGCTGTAAAAGCTTTTAACTGGATTACCACTATCTGGAAAGGAAACCTGCAAATGAATCCTGCTATGTTGTTCTCTATCGGAATGGTCTCTACTTTCATATCGGGAGGACTTACAGGAATTATTTTAGGAGACAGTGCTTTGGATATCAACGTACACGATACCTATTTCGTTATTGCACACTTCCACTTAGTAATGGGTATTTCTGCTCTTTACGGAATGTTTGCGGGGATTTACCATTGGTTCCCTAAAATGTACGGACGTATGCTGAACAAAAACTTGGGGTATATTCATTTTTGGGTAACAGCAATCTGTGCTTACGGAGTATTCTTCCCGATGCACTTTATCGGATTAGCAGGTTTGCCAAGACGTTATTACACCAATACGGCTTTCCCTCTGTTTGACGATTTGCAAGATGTAAACGTAATTATTACTGTTTTTGCTCTTATAGGAGGTATTTTCCAAATTGTGTTCTTATGGAACTTCTTCCATAGTATTTTCTACGGGAAAAAAGCAGAACAAAACCCTTGGAAATCTACTACGCTTGAATGGACTGCTCCTGTTGAACACATGCACGGAAACTGGCCGGGAGAAATTCCTCACGTTCACAGATGGGCTTATGACTATAATAAACCGGGACAACCAGATGACTTTATTCCTCAAAATGTTCCGATGAGAGAGGGAGAGGAAAAGCTACACCATTAAAAGAAATTATTAGATACAAAAAAGCCCGAAGACAATGTTTTCGGGCTTTTTTGTGTTTGGCTTAATTAAAGCTTTATATAGAACTCATTTAAGAATCTCAATAACTTCATTAGAAGCTGAACCAAGTTTAGCTTGACAACGGAGGTTTTTCCCTACCCCTCTTCCCCACCCGATTCCGTTCACCCTGAACTTATTTTCAGGGTCTTTTCACTTTCGTATTAAAACCAATAAAACGCAATGAAGCAAAACAAACATAACCCGAACGGAATTTACTTTACTAAACATTCTTCTATTAAAATTATGAATGTCCGTTATAAGTCATAATCGTCTGATTTGTCAAGCTGAACTTGATCCAGCTTCTCATTAGATTCTGACACGAGCTTACGAACTGAACAAAGTTAAACAAGTTCGGAATGACAGGTCGTGAATAAAACACCTCTCTTGTCATCCTGAATTTATTTCAGCTTCTCTTTTTCGTTATTGAGTTCCTGAAACAAGTTCAGGATAACACGATTTGTCTATTTTTTCACCTTTCAAATTCTCTTTTGCAAACATAAGACGACAAAGTTTATTATAACAAAAACTGCATTATGATATATTACGGACAGTCAAAATTAAATAAATCCTGCCCAAAAGAGCAGGATTTAAAACCTTAATTATAGAAAAATAAAACCCTTTATCCCTATTCTTATAGTGTCGTAAAGCAGATATAAACAAAAAATCCCAAACCTGTACAGGTTTGGGATTTTCTATATTGTAAATTTTAGTTTATTGCTTTACAATCTTTGTAGTAAGGCTTCCCTCGTTAGAGTTGATGTTTACAAAGTAAACGCCTGCATTCAAATCAGAAATATTGATTTGCCCTTCGTTTACACCCATAGCAACTTGCTTCACTACTCTACCATTCATATCTGTAATAGTTACGTTCTCGATAGCATCTACTGAGTTAGCAACATTAATTATGTCTTTAGCAGGGTTAGGGTAAATTGAGAAAGCTGAAGAAGCGAAATCTCCTGTACTTGCAGTATCGACAAAATTAAATGTTACTGTCCCACTCCACGAACCAGAATTTGTAGGAGGATTAGCATTTGCATACCCATTTCCTATCCAAACATATTTGTCTGAGATATCAATGTCTGAAGGAAACGTAAATGTTTCAGCCAATACTGTCCCCACATCTTCGGAATCGCCTGTTGTCCAATCATATTTATTTGTCGCACCGAAATTTGAGAACCCTCCTAATTGTACAAATAATTCACCTGGACTAGATAAACTATTATTTTCAGTAATAATAATAGTGAAATCATTTGCATAAGTTTCAAGAGTGGAAGCTGTCAATTCTAAATCCACAGTAACACTTTCCAAAATATCTGAAGGTAAATCTTCAATTGTTGAAAAATCAATTGGACCTCCAAACGATGCTCCATTATAAGTTTGATTTTCAAGAGTCAAAGTAGCCTGTGCATTCACGCCTGTAATAGTAGCAGCTAAAAATGCTGCAGAAAGTAAAATCTTTTTCATAATATGTATTGTTTAAAATTAAAGATAGCCAAAAGTAGATAATAAAATTGTTATATACAAGAGTGTGCGGTGTTAAATTTTGCTTTTACCCCAAATAAGCTATAGGCTGTAGGCTGTAAGCAGTAGGCATAAAATCAGGTATTTATAACAGGTTTGGGTTTGATAGTTTTTTATTACAAAACACAAGTGCTTAGTTGTCAAAACATTACTCAGTAAGGCTCTTAACCCAAAAGCTCAATAACTTCCGCTTTGATAAAAGCTAAAGCTACGCTTGAAGGAGATTGTTTGTCTAACAAATCCGTCAGAATTACTTCTCTTAACTTATCGGCTGAGTCCACTTTATCACTCATATTGGCTTTGCGAATGGTCTGGATAAGCGTGCTTTTAGCCGTATTAATAATAGTCCAGCATTTGTCCGAAATATAAATCTGTTGGGTCAGATTATGCTCAAATTCCTGCTCAATATGAAAAACCAAGAGATTTTCGTAATCGTATTTGTCAGAAGAGTTAGGTGTTACACGAATCAGCAACTTTGAGGGTTCGATGCGTTCTAAAAACAAAGCCATTCGCTCATAAGCCTGTAATCGTAAGGGCAATGCCTGTTTTTGGTTTTCTTTATGCAACAAAAAGTTTCTTCGGTTATTTTCATTTTTGATGTGAAGGTTAAAAACAAAATAAGCAATTGCTCCCATAATCAGAGCAGGTAAACAATAGGCTAAAATTTCCAGAATCTTCGAATCTTCCATAGGATTTTATTTTTTAAAATGTTACAGCAATATAATTTTTCCATTGCAAATATACACAACTGCAATGAAATAAAATCAGGCTATTTTATCAGAAGTTGAAACAAGCCCACAGATTTCACAAAACAAAACAAATAGAAGCTGACACGAGAGGTTTTTTACCCAATTCCTATCATCTACCCACACCCTGTCTCTCTGAACCTTGTCATCCTGAACTCGTTTCAGGGTTCAACAAAGACTTATCAATTATGAAAAAAATAGTAAAAGAAACCACTGAAATCTACAATGAGAAAAGACCTCATTACTCGAATCATATACTTACACCAAATCAAATGCATAAGTAAAACAAATTAAAAATGAGAGCTTATAAAACAAAAAACACTTGCAAGAATATTCTTGCAAGTGTTTAATTTATTTATGTCTAATAAATCTGTATCGATTTATTAAAATTTAATGTTTACTGCTTAACCACTTTGATTGTTTTTACAGCTCCATCAACTGTTACTTTTACCAAGTAACTTCCCGTTGGAAGAGCAGACATATCAACCTGAGTGTCGG
>JBAYPE010000015.1:0-57583 GCA_041677865.1 Flavobacteriaceae bacterium | reverse complement strand
GGTTTGTTGACGGCCACAATATAATTGTCTTGATACAGGATTTCTAGCATAGATGGTTGGGGTCGCATTCTAAAAATTAAAGACTACTTTTTATGATTTTAGAAGAAGCTAATAAATCAACAGAAAAAATCAGTTTGTCTGTCAAATCAATGGATAGAAATATTGGCAAAGAAAAATAATTTTCCGAATTAGACCTAAATTTCCATTTTCTTGAGTTCGCGGTAATTTTTATGTAATCGTCTGAGGAGGATTCCGTATATAACCCTGTAAAACAACCAAAGCAAGCCTATCATCAACAAAGTCATTACGATAAAAGAAATAATCAAACCAACCCAAAGCCCTGTTTCTTCTCCCGAAGCCGAAGCTTTATTAAATATTGTGGTAATATTCGGGTCGTATTGCAACATATTAGTCATAAATACGCTCATCGAAATAAACACAAGTGCTATGTTGTACCAAACATAATATTTCACGACCTTACGCACATTCAAAATGTTTTTCATCAGTTTTTTAGTAGAAGAAGTGTTGGAGATTTTTCTGGAATTGTTATAAAAAATAACAATAAAAACAATCAGTACAATATAGTGAATTACAGTAGCTATCATAACAAAAGAAGACAAATGATAGCTTTTAACCATTTTCAAATAATTGTCATCTACGGTAAGAAAATTAATTCCCAACCAAAACAAAATCTCTAAAACACTGATAATAAAAATCCATTTCACTATTGAAGATGATTTTTTGTGTATCATTTTATAGATTTCGGTTTCGGTAATTTTCCGAAAATTACTTTCTTTATTCCATTCCTTTTTTAACAAATCTAAGCCTTCCATATCATTATTCTTTCTTTTACGGATTTATTATCTGTTTTAATTTTGTTTTTACCCGATTCATTTTCACTCGGGCATTCACTTCACTGATTCCGAGCGTTTCGGATATTTCTCTGTAATCTTTGTCTTCCAGATACATAAACACAAGTGCTTTGTCAATATCTCCGAGTTGGTGGATTGCTCTGTACATAACTCTTAGCTGTTCTTCTTCTTCATAGTTATATTCATCAATGTTGATTCTGTGAATATTACTGTCTATTTCAATTGTGTTTATGCCTTTAGTTTTCTTTCTAAAAAGAGTAATAGCAGTATTAAGAGCAACTCTGTATGCCCAGGTTGTGAATTTTGCATCTCCTCTAAATCGCGGATAAGCTTTCCACAATTGAATGGTAATTTCCTGAAACAAATCATTATGGTCATCTTCACAAGATGTGTAAATTCTACAAATCTTGTGAATAAGATTCTGGTGTTGCTGAATCTGTTTTATAAATTCTTGTTCAGTTTTGTTCTCCATATTCTAAAGATATAAGTCTTTAAAACTTAAATCCTGTTACAACGTATTGAAAAAAATATTCATATTTTAAAGTCAAAAGATGATTTTAATAATTATTTCTCTGAAATACAGCAGGTTAATAATGTTTTAATTACCATTCATTAACCTTATTCGCATCGAGTTTTATAAAAATAAAAATAAGTAATGTATAGGCCCAAAGCCCTGAACCTCCGTAAGAAAATAATGGAAGAGGAATTCCTATGGTTGGGAATATTCCGATGACCATTCCGATATTGGCAAAAAAGTGAATAAATAAAATACAGACGACTCCATATCCGTATATGCGACTGAATTTAGAGCGTTGCTGCTCGGCTAAATACATAATCCGAAACATCAGTGCCACAAAAAGAATTACAACAAACAACGAGCCCAAAAATCCCCACTCTTCGGCTACGGTTGTAAATATAAAATCGGTGTGTTGTTCAGGAACAAAACTTCCTTTGGTTTGCGTCCCTTCCAAGAATCCTTTCCCGGAAAGCCCTCCCGAACCAATGGCTATTTTTGATTGATTTAAGTTGTATCCAGCACCTTTAACATCAACTTCTTTACCTAAAATTACATTTATTCGGTCCCTGTGATGTGGTTGAAGTACATTTTCAAAAATATAATCAGAAGAAAACACAAAAAGCGAAATTCCTGCAAAAACAATAAGGCTTGCCAAGATGTTTCGATGTACCTTTTTGGTTCGGAAATACAGAAAAGCTGTAATCAGGAAAATACTCAGAATGATAATCCATACATCAATGACCATAGCCAGAATGAAGAGTACTAAAACTATGGCTCCGATAAGCAGGTATATAAAAGGCAAACCCTCGCGATACAAAGCAAAAACCAAAAACATAAATACAAGAGCACTTCCCGGGTCGTTCGGAAGAATCAACAACATGGGAATACCAATGATAGATAGTGCTCTAATTTGAGTCGAAAAAAGATTTAAATCTACATTTGGACTTTCGAGAAACTTCGCTAAAGCCAAAGCTGTAGCTACCTTGGCAAATTCCGAAGGTTGAATGCTGAAACTCCCGATTCCGTACCAGTTTGTCTGCCCGTTTACGGTTTTCCCGAACAAAAACAATCCCACCAAGGAAAGCAGTGCCAGAACATAAAATAATCCGGAGTATTTTTCGTAAATCTTTGCATCAAGAGAAAGTAAAAAGATAATTAGAAAAAGGCTCAACCCAATAAATATTAGCTGTTTTCCGTATTCTGCAGAAAAATCAAATTGTGTAATTCCCTCTACTGGGACAGAAGCCGAAAAAATGTTAACCCAGCCCATAGTAACCAAAGCCATATATATCAATACGGTTATCCAGTCGATATTGGCTATGGTCGATTGACTTTTCATTGTTTGGTTTTGTCGTAATCTGCTTTTTTTACGATATAATTATGATTGATTAAGAAAGGCTGACCCGAATATGGTTTTTCGTATTCGTGCTCTAAGGTTTCGGTGTACATTCTTTCTTCTAAATCGGTTCGTGTAATTTCTCCTTTCAGGTATTTTTCTATCATCAAAGAGGCTATAGGTCCGGCATATCGAGATCCCCAATATCCGTTTTCTACAAAAACAGCAATCACAATTTCAGGATTTTTCATAGGAGCGAAGGCAACAAAAATAGAATGGTCAGTAAGTTGTGTTCTCACTCCGTCTATTCTAATAAAATTTTCGGCTGTTCCGGTTTTTCCGCAAATATCTATGTCCGGAATTTGTAGCCTTTGAGCTGTTCCTGCTGTATAAACCGCATGCAAACCTTCTATAACAGGTTCAAAATATTTTGGGTCAATGGTTGTTTGTTGTCGAGTTACGAATTTTTTATCTATTTCTTTACCCTCAATCGACTTGATGATATGAGGTGTATAATAATGACCTCTGTTGGCTACGGCACACATCATCGTTGCCAACTGTATCGGAGTAGTTAGAATTTCTCCTTGTCCGATTGAATTGGATATGGTAGTTGTTCCTCCCCATCTTCCGTTGGGATATCGTCTGTTATAATAATCCCCATCAGGAATGTGCCCTCTTCTTCCTGTTGGAAGATCGTATCCCAAAAAATCTCCTAATCCGAAACTCTTTACGTGATTGCTCCAAACATCCATTCCTTCTTTTCCGGTCTTGTATTTGTCAATGGTTTTTCGGTAGGTGCTGGCAAAATAAGTATTACAGGAACTTCGCATAGCATCTTTGAGAGAAAAATTACCAGAATCGTGGCATCTCATTCGTCTTCCACCTCCGTAATTGAATCCGTGGTTGCAGATAAAAGAAGTTTTTTCGTCTATAACTCCCTCTTGCAATCCTACTAAAGCCGTTACGATTTTAAAAGGAGAACCAGGCACATATTCAGCCATAAGCCCTCTGTCGAGCAAAGGTCTTGAAAGCGTGTCGTAATGGAGTTGGGTATAATTTTTAGAGCGTTCTCTACCGACCAGAATAGCGGGATCATAATTAGGAGCAGTGACCAAAGCTAATATTTCGCCTGTTTTCGGGTCAAGGGCTACGATGCCTCCTCTTTTATTGACCATAAGCGATTCTCCGTACTCTTGTAAAGCCAAATCAATAGTAAGAGTAATATCTTTTCCTTTTATGGCAATTGTGTCGTAAACCCCGTTTTTGTAAGGACCTATTTCCCTACCGAACTTGTCCACTTGAGCACGTTTAATTCCTTTTGTGCCTTTTAAGACATCTTCATAAGCCAACTCAATGCCGTTTTTCCCTTTTAAGTCACCACTTTTGTAATACGGATTTTTTTTTATTTCACTCCTATTAACCTGAGCAATATCTCCGAAAATATTGGCTGCTGAACGAGTTTGATAATCTCTCAAATGTCTTTTTTGGATATAAAATCCTTTGAACCTTCTCATTTGTTCCTGAAAAGTGGCAAATTCTTTTTTATTGAGTTGAGTCAGAAAAGGAGAGGGCAAAAACGGGCTGTAATTTTTTGCTCGTAAAAGTTGGTTTTCAAAATATTCTTGGGTAACATTTAGAGCCTCACAGAAAGCAAGAGTGTCTAATTCTCGAACCTCTCTCGGAACCACCATGATGTCATACGAGGGTTGGTTAGCTACCATTAATTTTCCGTTTCTATCGTAAACATAACCTCTTTCAGGAAATTCATACTTTATTTTTATGGCATTATTTTCTGCCAAAAGTTTGTATTTCTCATCTATTATCTGGAGGTAATACAATCGGGCAACAATAAATAATGAAGCTACAATTATCAGTAACGGGAAAAGTCCTTTTCTCATTTTTTAGACATTTTGAACAAATTAATGATAAGGACACTAAATATAATTGTAAAAATTCCCGAAAACAAAACTTTTAACATCGCATATCCGAATAGGCTGAAACTGAATGCTTCCAACAGAAACAAAACAAAGTGATGTATAAAAACAGAAATACTAATAAAAACAACCTGATCTTTTAGCGAAACGGCTTGGATTTTTATAGTTTGGTACTCGTAGCTCAACCCGAAAGCGACTTTAAAAATATTATGCCTAAAATAAGCCAGAATAAGACAAGATGCAGCGTGTATTCCTCCCGAATTATCAAACATATCCATGGATAATCCCAACAAAAAACTCCATAATAACAATCCATACCTACTGGAGTTTACCGGGTACAATACTATAAAAAGCAGATAAGGAAAGGTCTGTACGTAACCATACAAGTTAATGTTGTTGAATACGATTACCTGCATTAACAACAGCAAAAAGAAACGGACAGCATTTTTGATGATTTCACTACTCATTATCTTCTGTTCTTTCTTTTAATTCCTGAATTTCTTCTTTGTGTGTATTTCCAATCACATAAACATAACTTATTCGGGTCATATCATTAAACAAACGAATGTGAAGCGTAGAGGTATTGGAGTTTTCATCAATGGTTATTCTGTCAATTGTTCCAATAGGGACATTTTCAGGAAATGCTTTGGAGCTAAATCCTGTAACGATGGTATCTCCTTTTGCAATGGATTCTATTCGGGCAATGTCAATCAACTGTACAAATCCTGTACTTTTTCCGTCCCAAGTTAGCGTTCCGAACTGATTGTTTTTTTTTATTTTAGCCACAATCTGAAAATCAGTATTCAAAACACTAAGAACTGTAGCGTAATTATTCGAGGTATGTTCAATAATACCGACAATTCCTTTGTCGTTAATAACTCCCATATCTCTTTCTATTCCTTGTTTTGTGCCTCCTTTTAGGGTCAGAAAGTTTTTTTGTTTTCGATACGAGTTTTCGATTATTTTAGAACTTACCACATTTATTTCTCTACTCGGAAGTGTGGGCAGGTTTAATTGGTTGTTGTCGGTTATTTGTTTGTGGTTTAACAAAAAGTTTTTCATCAACAGATTTTCTTCATAAAGCCGTTTGTTTTCCTCTCTAAGCGAAAAATAATCTGTTACAGAAGTCATTTTGGAATACACATAACCCGTAATCAGGTTTGAAGAATTAACAAACCTGCTTCTGTGAAACGAATGATAGCTTATAGTAAGCCACAACGAAATCCCCAAAAGCAATAAAAACAGCAATCGAAGTCCGTTTCTGATGATAAAACCGATTATTTGCTGCATTAATAGTAGGTCTTACGGTTATTTTATAAGAATGCTTTTGTATTTAGGAATGTTTTTAAGAGCCATTCCTGTTCCACGTACAACAGCTCTTAGCGGGTCTTCGGCAATGTAAACAGGTAAATCTGTTTTTTGAGAAATTCGTTTGTCAAGCCCTCGAAGCATTGAACCTCCACCTGCCAGATAAATTCCTGTGTTATAAATGTCTGCGGCAAGCTCGGGAGGAGTTTGCGAAAGGGTTTCCATAACAGCATCTTCAATTCTTTGAATAGATTTGTCTAATGCTTTGGCTATTTCACGATATGAAATCTCAACTTGTTTTGGTTTTCCGGTAAGCAAATCCCTTCCTTGTACAGACATATCATCGGGAGGAGACTCCAAACTATCTGTTGCAGCTCCCACTTCTATTTTTATCTTTTCTGCTGTGGAATCTCCAACATATAAGTTGTGTTGCATACGCATATAATAAATAATATCATTGGTAAAAACATCTCCTGCAATTTTAACCGATTTGTCACAAACAATTCCTCCTAAAGCGATGACTGCGATTTCAGTTGTTCCTCCTCCTATATCCACAATCATATTTCCTTTGGGTTGCATAATATCAAGCCCTATACCGATAGCGGCAGCCATTGGTTCGTGAATCAAGTAAACTTCCTTTCCGTTTACTCTCTCGCAAGATTCTTTTACGGCTCGCATCTCTACTTCTGTAATTCCCGAAGGAATACAAACAATCATGCGCAAAGAAGGTGTATATATTTTCTTTTTCAGAGCGGGAATACTTTTGATAAAAAGCGAAATCATCTTTTCCGAAGCATCAAAATCTGCTATAACTCCGTCTTTAAGTGGCCGAATAGTTTTAATGTTTTCGTGAGTTTTCCCCTGCATCAAATTAGCTTCTTTACCAACAGCAATAATTTTTCCGGAAATTCTATCTCGGGCAACAATTGACGGACTGTCAATAACCACCTTATCATTATGTATTATCAATGTGTTCGCGGTGCCAAGGTCAATGGCAATATCCTCGGTCATAAAATCAAAAAATCCCATAAACTATCTAAGGGTTAAAAAATTAGGTTTGTTTATATAACTTACAAAGGTAAATAAAAAGACACTACTAAAAAGAAATTAACACTAAAAATTATTTGTTTAAACGAGTGTGTTTCACAAAAAATAACAAAAAGATTTTTCACTATATTTGCCCGATAAAATTTGATATAAAAAATGCTTAAAAGAAGGGTACTGTTTTTAAGCATTTTTTGATTATAAATAAACCTGCTTAAATTCATATAAAATGACAAAACAAGAAATCATAAACAACTTTAATCCGAATGACCCGGGACTGTCTGATGCCTCTCTTTTTGGGTTGCCTTTTGGAGCAGAGCATAGCGAAATCATCGTAATTCCTGTGCCTTGGGAAGTTACTGTGAGTTACGGAGCAGGTGCTTCGGAAGGTGTTGATGCTGTTTTTGATGCTTCGTTTCAAGTAGATTTGGCTCATCAAGAGTTTCCTGAATTATGGAAATTAGGAATTTATATGGATGAAGAAATCCCGAATTGGAAAGAAAGAAGTGATAAGTTTAAAGCCCAGGCACAACCAATTATCGAAGCTTTGGAAAACGGTAAAAATGTTGAAGATAATCCTATGTTAAAAGCAAGTTTAGAGGAAATCAACAAAGAGAGTGAGATCCTGAAAAACCAGCTTAAAGAAAGAGTGCTTTTTTGGCAAAATCAAGGTAAAAAAGTAGTGCTTTTGGGAGGCGATCATTCCACTCCGTTAGGATATTACGAGGCTTTGGCAACACAGTATGACAATTTTGGAATTTTACATCTTGATGCACACATGGATTTGAGAAAAGCTTACGAAGGCTTTACCTATTCTCACGCTTCGATTATGTACAATGCTTTAAAAATTCCTCAAATATCAAAACTTGTTCAGGTCGGAATTCGTGATTTTGGGGAAGAGGAGGTTGAAGTGATAAGGTCTGAAAACGAAAGAGTTAAGGTCTTTACAGATATGGATTTAAAAGATCAAACTTTTGAAGGTACAACTTGGAAAACTCAATGTGAGAGAATTATTTCGGAACTTCCCCGGAACGTACACATAAGTTTTGATATAGACGGAATGTATCCGTGGTATTGTCCGAATACGGGAACTCCTGTGCCTGGAGGATTTTCGTTTGAACAAGCGGCTTATTTACTTACAAAATTAGCAGATTCCGACAAGAAAATCATTGGTTTTGATTTGGTCGAAGTAGCTCCTGGAGCATCAGACGACTGGGACGGAAATGTAGGAGCCAGAATGCTCTTTCAGATGTGTGGTGTTTTTGCTAAGTCACAAGGATTAGAGGTCGGGAAAAAAATAGCGTTTTAGAAAGTAGCAGGTAAATTTTCAACGGTTATGCAGCCTTTGGTTTTCTCTAAAAAATTATTGTAGTTCAAAATAAATTTCTTTTATACGTTTGCACAATTTTATTAAACACTAACAAAATGAAGAAAATAGTTGTTTATTTCTTTTTAGTGATGAGCTTTTTTGCTTTTGCTCAAAAGGAAAACACTGTTGATCCCGATAAGGATTTGCGTATGTCAGTTTTACCGTATTATAATTTTGGAAAAGGATTAGGACTTACTTCTCCCGATAGTATTTTTCAGTTCAATATTCGTTTCAGAATGCAAAACAGAGCTACGTATTTTCACCAAGAGGATGCAGAAGAAGACAAAATAAGTGCAGAAATCAGAAGGTTAAGACTTCGTTTTGACGGATATGTGGGAAGTTCAAAATTTATGTATGCTATTCAACTTTCGTTTTCTCCCGGAGATACCGGAGGGAGTATCGAAGAAGGAGAAAACATGCAAGTTATCAGAGATGCAGTTATTTTTTACCAACCAACCGATAGCTGGACTTTTAGTTTCGGACAAACCAAACTTCCCGGAAATCGTCAGCGTATGAATTCATCCGGAGCTTTGCAATTTACAGACCGTTCGATAAACAATGCCGACTTTACCATAGACAGAGATTTTGGTTTTCAGGCTCATAATCTGAATGAATTTACAGACCGTTTTTCGTATAATTTTAAAGCTGCCATAACCACTGGAGAAGGTCGTAACGATACCGGAAATTCGGATACAGGACTGGCTTATACCGGAAAAGTTGAACTGTTTCCTTTAGGACCATTTAAAAACAACGGAAGCTTTTTTGAAGGAGATATTGTAAGAGAAGAAAAACCGAAATTGATGATTTCAGGAGCTTATTCTTTTAACAATAAAGCTACTAAAACACAAGGACAGTTAGGAAACAAACTTTTTGAAAAACGAGATATGAGTTCTGTGTTTTTCGATGCTGTGTTCAAATACAACGGATGGGCATTTATGACAGCCTATATGAGCCGGATAGCAAATGACCCTATCACGGTAAACCCTTCGGATGATTTGGATATTTCGTTTGTATATGTCGGAAAAGGAATGGACTACCAGTTGAGTTATTTGTTTCCGAATAATTTAGAAGTTATCGGAAGGTATTCATTCCAAAAAATGCACAAGGATGTAGAAGCTCTTACTCCAAATAAGAATCAATACAGTTTTGGAGTTACCAAATACATCTGGGAACACGCTTTCAAAATGCAAGCAGAGGTTACTTTTGATGAGCTGAAATGTTTGAGCGGAGATACCAAAAACAATTGGTATATTCGCTTTCAGATAGAAATGGGTATATAGAAGTACTAAGATTAGAGACGAAAGTATTAAGACTAATAAAGTTTTAAAACCCAAGTCTTGTTACTTTAAAAAATGGAAAAATCTTTTTTTGACAATGTTCACGATTTAGCAAGGCAGATTCCGTTCGGAAGAGTTTCTACTTATGGAGCTATTGCCAAACATCTCGGAATGGCTCGTTCTGCCCGAATGGTGGGTTGGGCCATGAATGCTTCGCATAATCTTGACGATGTTCCGGCTCACAGAGTAGTAAACCGAGTGGGGCTACTTTCGGGGAAGCACCATTTTGAAGGAACAAACCTGATGCAACAACTCTTAGAAAGCGAGGGAATACAAGTCAAAAATAATCAGATTGTAAATTTTGAAAAACTCTTTTGGGACGATTTTGTCTAACCCGAAATTTTAAGGCACAATATTAACCTCTGTTTCAATTACTATTCCGAATTTATCTAAAATAGTTTTTTGAATGGTTTTGGCTAAGTCATAAATTTCTTTTCCGGTTGCATTTCCGTAGTTTACTAAAACCAATGCTTGTTTCTGGTGCACTCCTGCATCTCCGAAGCGTTTTCCTTTAAATCCTGCTGTTTCGATAAGCCAACCTGCAGGAATTTTAATTTCATTTTCTGAAACCTCATAAAAAGGCATTTCTGGATACTGTTCTTGTACTTTTTCAAAAGTTTTTCTGGTAACAACAGGATTTTTGAAGAAACTTCCGCTATTTCCAATTTCTTTAGGATCAGGAAGTTTGCTTTGTCTGATAGCAATTACAGCTTTACTAATATCTTGGATAGTAGGATTGTAGATTTCCATTTTTTGGAGTTCGTTTGAGATTACTCCATAAGAAGTTGAAATTTTATGGTCTTTTTTAGTGAGTTTTAAAGTAACAGATAGAATAATATACTTATCTTTTTCTGAGCTTTTAAAAACACTCTCTCTATAACCGAATTTACATTCAGCAAGGGTAAATGTTTTAATTTCTTGAGTTTTGATATTTATAGCTTTGCAAGAATCAAAAACATCTTTTAGTTCTACTCCGTAAGCTCCAATATTTTGAATAGGAGCAGAGCCAATATTTCCGGGAATGAGTGATAAGTTTTCAATTCCTCCAAAATCGTTTTCAAGAGTCCACAGTACGAATTGATGCCAATTTTCACCTGCTTGAACTTCTACCCAAACATGGCTTTTGTCTTGTTTAACTATCTGAATTCCTGTAAGATTGATATGTACAACAGGTTTTTGAATGTCTTGAGTCAGAAGCATATTACTTCCACCTCCTAACACGAAAATTTCTTCATGTTTATACTTTTCTAAAACGGATTGTAATTCTGGAAGGGAAGAGACAGAAATAAATTCTTTTGCATTTACGTCTATCCCGAAGGTGTTATAGGCTTTGAGAGAGTACATTTGATTCAAAAATTTCATTACAAACATACAAAAATAAAACTCTAACAGAAAGGCATACAATAAATCTCTTTATTTATTCATTAACACAGAAGGAGCAAATCCGAAATGCTTTTTGAAAGCAAAGGAAAAATGCGATAAATTTTCGAATCCTGTCTCGAGATATACATCTATGGGCTTTTGTTTATTTTCTGTAATTTGACGATAGGCGAGTTCGAGTCTTTTTTGAGTAAGCCATTTTTGTGGAGTGGTTTGGAAAACCTTTTTAAAATCTCGTTTGAAAGTAGCTAAACTCCTGCCTGTGAGGTAAGCAAACTTTTCCAAAGGCATATTGAAGATAAAGTTTTTCTCCATAAATTCAGGCAAATTGATTTTATAAGGCTCAGAAAAATCAGCCAAAAGATTATCTATTTCAGGATTAATAGTCCTTAAAATAGTAATAGCTTCAGTAATTTTTAGAGTGGCTATCTCTTCAGGAAAACTTTCTTGTATATCAAAATAAGGAATGAGCGAAGAAAGACAACTTTCCAATAAAGCATGTTTACTGAATGTTTGAACTTTATGAGTAGAACCCGGTTTGAATTTTACATTCAGTTTTGAATAGAATTCTCTTAGTCTCTCGGTTGTAAGATGCATAATTACCGATTGATGAGGTAGTCCATCTTTCGGATAATTAATAATGGTAGCTAACTGATTTTTCGGAATTAAAAAGATATCACCTGTTTGAAAGATATAAGTTTGTTCAGGCTGGATAATTTTTGTTTCTCCCGAAATGAACCATACAAGCATATGGCAATCAAACATCACTTCCATTTTGGAAAACTTACTCTCGTTACACGAAAGTTTAATATCCGGTGTAATGTATTTGAATTGAAATTCCATATTGCTTGTATGATACAAATATAAAGTTTAATTAACGTGAAAAGTAATTTCTATTAATTCTTCGCTCAACTTCCATAAACGCTTAGCATTTGTCTGGTCTAACGAATACGGTTTTACTCCATCTGAAACCTCAGCAGTAATTGATAGTTGAGCAATGTCGCTATTTTCGCAATATACTCCACCTATAGTGTTAAGTAAAGGGTTAGTAGCACACCAAACGGTTGTAGCAGCTCCTTGAGGAATGGTTTTCAAAGAAGCAATTACTTCAGGAGAAAAGTTTCCTTGTTTATCACATAAACCGATTTTTTGGAATAATTCGATACTTACCTCTCTTCCTAAATCGGTTCCGGCAATACTTCCTGGGTGTAAGGAATAAGCTCTTACATTAAAGGTTTTAGAGCGATTGTCTAATTCTGTTGTAAATAAATTGACTGCTGTTTTAGATTGGCCGTAAGCAGATAAAGTTTCGTATTCTCTATTGAGAAAGTTTGGGTCATCAAAATCAAAATTAGCGAATTGATGTCCTTGAGAAGAAACGTTGACCACTCTTGCTCCGTTGGCTTGTTTTAGAGCAGGCCACAATTTGGCTGTAAGTTGAAATACAGATAAATAATTAGTTACTAATTGAGATTCATATCCTAAAGCATTTCTCCGTAAAGGGACCCACATAATCCCTGCATTGTTGATTAGTAAGTGTAAAGATCTTTTCGAATTCAAGAATTTTTCAGTAAAATCTTCAATAGTATTCGGATTCATCAGATCCATAAACTCCAATTCGATATTTGGAATGCCTTCTAAGTTTTTCTTTGCTTTCTCAATATCTCTTGCAGGTATGATAACTGTTGCTCCTGCCGAAGCTAAGATTTTAGTAGTTTCTAACCCGATACCAGCATAACCACCTGTTACGATAGCGATTTTACCGGTTAAATCAATTCCTTTGATTACTTCTGTTGTGGTAGAAGTCGCATTAAACCCTGAACCTATTGGTTGCTGTAATGCTCCGTTGTAATTTGAATGTCCCATGTTTTTTTAGATTTTTTGTTGGGACAAAGGTAGAAGCAGTTATTTTAGCGAACTTTGTTTAAAAGCTCAATTTTTACTTTGCTGAGAAGGTCATTTACAGGAAATGCTTAAAATAGAAGTAAAATAAAAAAAGCTCAATTACTTTTTAATCAAGTAACTAAGCTCTTTGGTGGTGACCACGATGGGATTCGAACCCATACGCCTTGCAGCACCACCCCCTCAAGATGGCGAGTCTACCAATTTCTCCACGTGGCCTTTATATCTGAATAAGAACTCAAATTTTAAGAGGTGCAAATGTAAGTATTTTTTAAACCCCGAAAAACAGAATCAAACAATTTCTTTAATATTTCCCATTTAGCAAACTCCCACCAATGGTTGATTGTGCTTTGATTCCGATTTTTTTCATCATTTCGTAAGTCGTACAAACAGCAGCTGAGGTTACCGGAATTCCGATTTCTTGTTCAATTTTATCAATCGCTTCCAGTGATGGCATTTGCACACAAGCCGAAGCGACCAATACATCAACTCCTGTTAAATTGAGCTGTTTGTAAATATCCAAAAGTTTCATCGGGTTTTGAGCGGCTACTTCCAGATTATCCGGAATTTCCAAAGCGATGCTTTCTTTTACCTTAAACCCTTGATGTTCGATATAATCCACCACCATATCCGTAAGCGGACGCATATAAGGGGTAATTACCGAAATAGTTTTTGCTCCTAAAACATTCAAACCGTTTATTAAAGCACCTGCTGAAGTTACAATAGGAGTAGGGAATCCGTTAGCAATGGTTTCTTGATGCAAATTCACTTCCGAAACGCAATGATAACCACGTCCCATACTCATAATAGCAACCAAACAAGCATAACCCATAACATCTACGTGAGCATCCGAAAGTTCCAAAGCACATTTCAGGCTCATCGAATCCATGGCTTCGAGTTCTTCTTTGGTTACTTTTTTCATTCGCATTCTGCTTGAATGAAAAGTAAATCTTTCGGGTAAAATGGTTTCTCTTGCTCTGAAAATGGCAGGGATTTCCGTTTCCATTGTTATATTTGATGACGGAACAATTTGTCCGATTCTGTATTTTTTCATCTGTTTAATTTCTATAATTACGAATTTCAAATTATGAATTACGAATTGAAATTCTTTTTCTTGATTCTTTGTTCTTTCTTCTAAAAACGTATTTCTTTTACCGTGTTTTTCAGATGACCGATTTTCTCCACATAACATTCTACTACATCTCCGTCTTTCATCCATTCTTGCGGATTTCGACCTGCTCCAACTCCAGCTGGAGTTCCTGTAGCAATAATATCTCCCGCTTCAAGAGTGAAAACAGTACTCAAATCTTCAATCAAATCATTGATGTTGAAAAGCATAAATTGCGTGTTGGAATTTTGTTTTTCTACTCCGTTCAATTTCAATGACAAATTCAAATTATGCGGATTTTCGATTTCGTCTTTGGTGATTAAATAAGGCCCCATCGGAGCAAAAGTATCTTGTCCTTTTGATACAATCCATTGTCCTTCTCTGCGACAATCACGAGCGGAAATATCGTTGATAATCGTATATCCGAATACGTAATCTAAAGCATTTTCTTTAGCCACATATTTTCCTTTTTTGCTAATTACGACAGCCAGTTCCACTTCCCAATCAAGTTGTTGAGTAAGTTTAGGATTCAAAAGAACATTGGTATTTGGACCTGTAACCGTTGTAGGTGGTTTCGAGAAGATAATTGGTTTTTGAGGTAATTTTCCTGTAGTGTCTAATGTTCTGGCACTTTCGGCAACGTGCTCGGTATAGTTCAATCCGATTCCGATAATATTTTTTCGAGGCTTCGGAATTGGTGCTATAATTTGAATTTCGTCCAAATCATAGCTGATTTCGTTTAGCTCTGCTTCGGAAACATCTTCTAAAAGCGAATTGATTTCGGCAATTACCTCAAAGCCCATATCAATCAATTCTAATAAATTGTTGGGTAATGGAAAATTCGTTACATCTCCAAAATCTTCTAAATCTACAGCTTTGTTGTTATGTATAAAGGCAGCTCGTTGCTCGTTGTCTGATGTTAAATAGGTGAGTAGTTTCATTGTTTATGTATTAGTTCAATTGTTCTATTTAATTTTTTAGATGTGATCTTTCTGATTTACTTGAATATTATCACAATATTCATTTATTAGAATTATAGACCGGATAAATTTTAAAACTCATACAAATATAAAAAATATGCTCTATTAAAAAGGAAACCTTAACTGAATATATTTTTGAGGTTTTACTTGGGTTGGAGTGGGTAAATTATTTTTTATAGTCAAGCCCAAAAGCCGGATTTTAGTATCCAACGGAATTTGAACTAATAAATCCACTGCTGTTTGGTGAATTAATTGTTCGTCCTGAATATAATCCGGGAGGGTTTTGCTTTTGGATAAGATTCTGAAATCACTGTATTTTACTTTCAAAGTCAATGTTTTGCCTTTAAAACCGGATTTGGTTATTCGTTTGAAAAGGTCATCAGCAACCACTTCTAACTTCGCTTGTAAAAGCTGAAAATCGTCAATATCTTCATCAAAAGTGATTTCGGTTCCTACAGATTTTCGTTCTCTATCAGGATTTACGATGCGGTTATCAATGCCTCTGGCATTCAAATAATAGATTTTTCCTGCTTTCCCAAAATGTTCCACAAGAAATTCTTCAGGTTTTTGTTTGAGGTCATAGCCTGTAAAAATCTGCATTTGATGCATTCGCTCGGCTGTCTTTTTCCCAATCCCGAAAAATCGCTCAATTTTGAGTTGTTCTACAAACGATTCTGCTCGTTTTGGGGTAATGACATAAATTCCGTTGGGCTTGTTGTAATCAGAAGCTATTTTGGCTAGAAACTTATTAAATGAAACCCCTGCTGAAGCCGTGAGACCTGTCGTTTCCCAAATCTTTTGTTTGATTTCGTTGGCTATATCCATAGCGAAATCTATGTTTTTGTGATTCTGAGTCACATCCAGAAAAGCTTCGTCTAGCGAAAGTGGCTCGACCAAATCAGTATATTCTAAAAATATTTCTCTGATTTGCTGAGAAACTTCTTTATACACCTTAAAACGAGGTGGAGCAAAAATAAGTTCCGGACATTTTTTGATAGCCGTTTGTGAAGGCATAGCAGACCGCACTCCAAATTCCCGAGCTTCATAACTGGCTGCAGCCACTACTCCCCTCAAACCCGGATGACCTACAGCCAAAGGTTTCCCTCTAAAAGACGGGTTGTCTCTTTGTTCTATAGATGCAAAAAAGGCATCCATATCAATATGGATGATTTTTCGGGTCATTTGTGTTTAGGTTATTTTCGTTTTTGTTGAAAGAAGCGAAGCATTAAATCAGCACATTCTTGCTCAAGGATTCCACTTGTGATTTGAGTTTTAGGGTGAAGTTTAGCTCCCATAGCTCGATAGCCTCGTTGAGGGTCGCTTGCTCCGAAAACAACTCGGTCAATCTGACTCCAATACAGAGCACCTGCACACATTTGACATGGCTCCAACGTAATATAAATCGTACAGCCTTTGAGGTATTTTCCGCCTAAAAAGTTAGCCGCAGCTGTTATACTTTGCATTTCGGCATGAGCCGTAACATCATTTAAAAGCTCCGTAAGATTATGCGATTTAGCAATGACACGATTATCACAAACCACGATTGCTCCCACTGGAATTTCTCCTTTTTCAAAAGCAGATTGTGCCTCTAATAAGGCTTTTTTCATGAAATATTCGTCTGAAAAAGGTGTAAGCATAAACATTTTAAACAAAAAAGCGAAATCCTGCAAAAGAATTTCGCCTATATAAATTTAATTCTTGCCCTTTTCGGGTAGAGTAATTATTTCTGCATATTCTTTGCCTCAATACTCATTGTAGCATGTGGAACAATTCTCAAACGTTCTTTTCCGATTAGTTTGCCTGTTACTTTACAGATTCCGTAGGTTTTGTTTTCGATACGGATAAGTGCATTTTTCAGGTCACGGATGAATTTTTCTTGACGAATAGCCAACTGAGAGTTTGCCTCTTTGCTCATAGTTTCGCTACCTTCTTCAAAAGCTTTAAACGTTGGAGAAGTGTCATCTGTTCCGTTATTCAAATCGTTCATATACGCACTTTTTATCAGTTCCAAGTCTGATTGTGCCTTTTCTATTTTCTGTAAAATCAATTCCTTGAACTCTGCCAATTCGGCATCTGAGTATCTTACTTTTTCTTCTATCATAATCCCTTTATTTAGAAATTAATACTATTGATTTATATCCATCAAACTCTATCTCTTCTCCATTTGTTAAGGCATCAGAAATTTTGAGTTCTCGAGTTAATGTTTCAGTTTTTATGTATTCCAGATTCGTTTGAATAGCTTCGGCTATTTCGGTTACGGTTTGAATTTCAACCTTAATTTTATCGGTTACTTCAAAACCGGAATCTTTACGGATGTTTTGAATACGGTTTACAAGCTCTCTGGCGATTCCTTCTTTTTTCAGTTCGTCAGAAATCGTAATATCAAGAGCGACTGTAATTCCGTTATCTGAGGCAACCAACCAACCCGGAATGTCCTGAGAAGTTATCTCTACTTCTTGGCTTGACAAGATAATACTATTTTCTGATATTCCTAAAGAAATTTCGCCTTTTTTCTCTAATTCATTGATTTGTTCTTGAGTAAATCCTTGAATTGCTTTGGAAATCAATCCCATGTCTTTTCCGAAACGAGGCCCTAAAGCTTTAAAGTTCGGTTTAATTTGTTTTACCAACACTCCCGAAGCATCATCTAAAAGCTCAATTTCCTTGACATTTACCTCTGCTTTAATCAAATCAGCAACCATCTGAATGTCTTGTTTTTGACTTTCGTCCAAAACAGGAATCATCACTTTTTGCAACGGTTGACGCACCTTTATCATTTCTTTTTTACGTAATGAAAGCACTAATGATGATATGGTTTGTGCATTTTGCATTCTTCTCTCCAAGGCTTTGTCTATAGCTGTTTCATTACATTTCGGAAAATCAGCCAAATGTACACTTTCGTATGTTTCCTTTTGCGTAGCAGAGTTTAAATCTTTGTAAAGTTTTTCTGCATAAAACGGAGCAACCGGAGCCATCAGTTTAGCAACGGTCTCTAAACACGTATAAAGCGTTTGATAGGCCGAAATCTTATCTGTTGAATATTCACCTTTCCAGAAGCGTCTTCTACACAACCTCACGTACCAGTTACTCAAATTCTCCTGAACAAAGTCAGAAATAGCACGAGTAGCTTTGGTCGGCTCATAATCGTTGTAGGATTCATCTACAAATTTTATCAAAGTGTTGAGTTCCGATAAAATCCAACGGTCAATTTCAGGTCTTTCGGCCAGTGGTACTTCACTTTCAGAATAATTGAATCCGTCAATATTAGCATACAAAGCAAAGAACGAATACGTATTATATAACGTTCCGAAAAATTTTCTACGAACTTCTGCTACTCCTTCTAAGTCAAACTTTAAGTTATCCCAAGGATTCGCATTCGAAATCATATACCAACGGGTTGCATCTGCTCCGTATTCTGACAAGGTCGTAAACGGGTCAACAGCATTGCCTAAACGTTTGGACATTTTCTGTCCGTTTTTGTCTAAAACCAATCCGTTAGACACTACGTTTTTGTAGGCTACACTATCAAAAACCAAGGTTCCGATAGCGTGAAGCGTATAGAACCAGCCACGAGTTTGGTCAACTCCTTCTGCGATGAAATCAGCAGGATAGAAGTTGTTTTGGTCAATATATTCTTTGTTCTCAAACGGATAATGCCATTGCGCATAAGGCATTGCTCCAGAATCAAACCAAACATCAATCAAATCGGTTTCTCTGTTCATTGGTTTTCCTGAAGCGGAAACCAACACGATTTTATCAACTACGTTTTTGTGTAAGTCGATTAAATCGTAATTATCTTCTGTGAAATCTCCCACTTTAAAGTTTTTGAACGGATTTTCGCTCATCAAACCTTTCTCAACGGATTTGTTGATTTCGTTTACTAATTCTTCTACTGAACCGATACAGATTTCTTCGGTTTTGTCTTCTGTTCTCCAGATAGGAAGCGGAATTCCCCAATATCTTGAACGAGACAAGTTCCAATCATTCGCATTTTTAAGCCAGTTCCCGAAACGACCTTCTCCGGTTGCTTTTGGCTTCCAGTTGATGGTTTCGTTCAATTCAAACATACGGTCTTTTACTTCCGTTACCTTGATAAACCACGAATCTAGTGGATAATACAAAATCGGTTTATCGGTTCTCCAACAATGTGGGTAACTGTGAACGTATTTCTCCACCTTAAAGGCTTTGTTTTCTTCTTTTAAGCGAATAGCAATCTCTACATCTACTGATTTTTCTGGAGCTTCTCCATCAAGATAATATTCGTTTTTAACGTATTTTCCTGACAAATCGCCTAATCCGTCAATGAATTTCCCTTGTAAGTTTACAAGCGGAACGGCATTTCCGTCTTTGTCTAAAACTAGCATCGGAGGAACTTCGGGAGTTGCCTCTTTGGCTACTTTAGCATCGTCTGCACCAAAAGTTGGAGCTGTATGTACGATTCCTGTTCCATCTTCAGTAGTTACGAAATCACCCGAAATTACTCTAAAAGCATTTTCTGGTGTTTGATACGGAAGAGCAACCGGAATGAGTTGTTCGTATCGGATTCCTACTAAATCTTTACCTTTTGCTTCGGCTAAGATTTGGTAAGGGATTTTTTTGTCTTCTGATTTATAATTCGCAAAATCTTCTTCGGATTCCACTACAAAATATTTCGCACCGAATACTTTTCCAACCAAGTTTTTAGCCAAAACAACGTGAATTGGCTCAAAAGTATATTGGTTAAATGATTTTACTAAAACATAATCAATGTTTGGCCCTACGGTTAAAGCGGTATTACTAGGTAATGTCCAAGGCGTAGTCGTCCAAGCCAAGAAGTGAACGTCTCCAAAAGCTTGTAAAAAGCTCGGAAGTGTTTCGTTTTTAGTTTTAAATTGAGCTATAATTGTAGTGTCGGTAACATCTCTATACGTTCCCGGTTGGTTCAATTCGTGAGATGATAATCCGGTTCCCGCTTTTGGTGAATACGGCTGGATGGTGTAACCTTTATACAACAATTTTTTGTCGTAAATCTGTTTCAAGAGCCACCAAACCGATTCCATATATTTGGATTTGTAGGTGATATACGGGTTTTCCATATCTACCCAATATCCCATTTTTTCGGTTAAATCGTTCCATACATCGGTATAACGCATTACGGTTTTTTTACACGCTTCGTTATATTCTTCCACAGAGATTTTTACTCCGATATCTTCTTTGGTGATTCCGAGTTCTTTTTCGGTTCCGAGTTCTACCGGAAGTCCGTGGGTATCCCAACCTGCTTTACGTTTTACCTGAAAACCTTTTTGGGTTTTATATCTACAGAAAATATCTTTAATAGCACGAGCCATCACGTGGTGAATTCCCGGAAGTCCGTTAGCAGAAGGTGGTCCTTCAAAGAAAACATAAGGAGTTTTCCCTTCACGGGTTTCGATACTTTTTTGGAAAATATCGTTTTCTTTCCAGTATTTTAGAATTTCATCAGCTACAACAGGCAAATTAAGGCCTTTATATTCAGTAAATCTCTTGTTCATTATTGTTCCTCTGCTATTTAAGTTTGCGAAATTACGAAATTTTGTTTAATCGTTGTGATATAGATAAAAACAAAAAATCCGTAAAATGACTTTACGGATTCTGGCAGTTGTTTTTGTGTTGTTTAAACATTTTTCGAATGTAGTTGTTTTATTCTAATAATTTGAAAGCTTTAGGTTTGTTTGTCGAATACGAAGTGAAGCAATCTTAATGTTTTTTTAGATTACTTCGTTCCTCGCAATGACGAAACGTGAATAAAAACCTTAAACAGCTCTTTAATATCTATTTTAAGAGCTTTGCATATTTTGTGAAGTGTAGTAATAGATGTGCTTATTTCTCCTCGTTCAATTCTACCTACCTGACTTCTTGGAATATTGGCATCATAAGACAATAATTCCCCCCAATGTTAGGACAGAAATCCTTTAGTTTGTTAGAAAATCGAAACAAATAAAAATAGATTTGTAAGTAAGTTGTTTTATTCATAAAGTGGTTGTAATCTTTTCTTTTTCAAAAGGATTTGGAGGTTGAAATAATATCGGTTACTTTTGGTTAAAATTTTTATGAAAAATACACCCGCATTTATAGATTTTGAATTCTGTTAGAATTTTTGAAAGTAATTATTCCGATGTCAAAAAGCACTTTTGTTATTTATCTGTTTTTCTTTTCTGTTTTGGCGATGGCACAAAATACAAAAGCTGTTTTTACGGATTCGGTTCAAATAGTGGCAGGCCAATACTTCGGAAAAGACATTTTAGGTTATGATTATTACGCTAAAAATAATATTTTATACAAACAGAAAAAATCAGAAAAACGGGAATACAAAAACCTGTCTTTGGGAGAAATACATTCGGTTGATTTGATAAATCCATTGAAAATATTGATTTTTTACAAGGAATTTAATTCGGTAGTTTTGCTGGACAACCAACTTTCGGAAATTATGAAAATAACTCTGAATGGATTTAATCTGGTAGCTCAAACCTGTTCGGTTGCTTCTCAAAATCGATTTTGGATTTATGACAATTTGAGTAACCAATTGGTTTTGTTTGATTATCTAAACAAAAAAGCAAATCCGATAAATCAGCCCTTTAAAAATACTTTTAAATATTACAACTCACACTACAATTATTGGATGCGGATTTCCGAAGAAAATGAGATTTACACTTATGATAATTACGGGAAAGTTACGCAATCGGGGAAAATTCCGACATTTGAAGAAATCTTAATCACCGATTCGGGAAAAATACTTTTTACCTCATCTGGAAATTTGTACCTTTACCAGGTGGATAAAAACACCGCAATACACATTTTTTCTTTTGAAAAAAAGATTGAAAAATTCGATTTCAAGAACGGATTTTTAACCCTTTTTACAGGAGATGTTTTATATAATTACAAAATAAATTTACCATAATGCACATAGCAGTAGCAGGAAACATAGGAGCAGGAAAAACTACCCTTACAAGGCTTTTGTCCAAACATTTCAGATGGGAACCACACTATGAAGACGTAGTTGACAATCCGTATTTAGACGATTTTTATCATCAAATGGAGCGTTGGAGTTTTAACCTTCAGATTTACTTTCTGAACAGTCGTTTCAGACAAATCTTGCAAATCAGACAAAGCGGAAAAAAAATAATTCAGGACCGAACTATTTATGAAGATGCTCATATTTTTGCTCCAAACCTTCACGATATGGGACTTATGACCAATCGGGATTTTCAGAATTATGTTTCGCTTTTCGAACTTATGGAAACTATGGTAAAAGCTCCGGACTTATTGATTTACCTGAGAAGTACCGTTCCGAATTTGGTAGGACAAATTCACAAACGAGGGAGAGATTACGAAAATTCGATTTCCATTGACTATCTATCAAGGCTGAACGAAAGATATGAAGCCTGGATTCAGGGCTATAACAAAGGACAACTCCTGATTATAGATGTAGATAACATCAATTTTGTGGACAATCAGGAAGATTTAGGAAATATCATCAACAAGATTGATGCAGAGCTAAACGGACTTTTTTGATAAATTCCTGTAACGAATCTTGGTAAAAACATAAAAACAATCCGTAATTTTTACGAAACTGCTTTCAGCCCGACAATCGAAGCAATAAGAGTTGATATAAAAAACACTCTCCAGAATGTTGCCGGTTCTTTGAACACAAATATTCCGATAAGTACCGTTCCCACAGCTCCAATACCTGTCCACACAGCATAAGCCGTCCCGATTGGGAGCGTTTGAGTAGCTTTGTACAAAAGTGTCATACTCACAGTCAGGCAAGCCAAAAAACCTATAAACCAATAGGTTGATTCTGCTCCCGTTGTTTCTTTTACTTTGCCCAAACAAGAAGCAAAAGCTACTTCGAACAACCCTGCAATGATGAGTAAAATCCAAGCCATTTTATGTTGAATATTGATTTGTTTAACTCTTGAATCGTTAAATTTTTGGCAAGAAAACTTCTGCCATCATACATCTGGCACTTCCACCTCCGCAAGCCTCAATTACATCGAGAGACGAAGACAAAATCTCTGAATATTTTTCGATTTTAGAGATTTGGTCTGAAGTCAAACTCTGATGTGCCGATTTGCTCATTACCAAATAACTTTTATTGTTTTCGCCTCTTACCTCAAGCATATTTCCGGCAAAATTATTCACTTGGTCTTCTGTAATCAGGATAACTTCTTTATCGTCTGATTTGAGCGAGTCTAAAACCAATTTTCTCTCCTGCTTGTCGTCAATACTATCCGCACAAATAACAGCAAATTTCTCTGCTATACACATCATTACGTTGGTGTGATAAATAAGTTCTCTTTTTCCGTTTACGGTTTGATAAGCATGGAAAATGATTGGAGCCATATCTTGATCTTCGCAGAACTCAATAAGCAATTCTTCGTCTGCTCTGGGAGATAAAGCACAATAAGCCTTGGCATTGGCCCTGTCCAAAACAATACTTCCAGTTCCTTCCAAAAACATACTCGCTCCTTCGGCTAAGGTATAATCGGTTACGTTTTCGATAGCAAATCCGCTGTCTTCAACAATGTCTAATATATCTTCTCTACGCTCGGCACGTCTGTTTTCGGCAAACATCGGATAGAGAATTACGTCTCCGTTTTGGTGAAACGAAATCCAGTTGTTTGGAAAAATACTGTCTGGTGTGTCGGGAATATGCGTGTCGTCCACCACAATGACATTTACTCCAACTTTACGAAGTTTTTCTACAAAAGCATCAAATTCTTCCTGAGCTTTTCGGTTAGCATCTTTCGGAGAAAGATTATCCAAAACTTTTTGGTAATAGTTGTTTACAGCAGTCTGCTCGTTCATTCTAAACGCAACAGGACGAATCATTAATATGGTATTTGTGGTTTGATTCATTTTATTGGTATTCTTCTGAATTTTTGGTATTCTTTAGTTGTGTGTTTCTTTAAATAAAAGTTTTGCTTTTCGAGTTGTTGAAAAGCAAAACTTTTTTATTTAGTTGTTGGGTTAAAACTACAAATCAGGTTTTAAAACATTTCTCTTCCCGAAAAATGAAAAGCTGATTCGATAGCTGCATTTTCGTCACTGTCTGAACCATGTACGGCATTTTCTCCGACAGAAGTAGCATATTTTTTACGAATTGTTCCTTCTGCAGCCTCAGCAGGATTAGTAGCTCCGATTAATGTACGGAAATCTTCAACCGCATTTTCTTTTTCCAAGATAGCAGCCACAATAGGACCTCTGGACATAAACTCAACCAATTCTCCGTAAAAAGGACGCTCTTTGTGAACAGCATAAAACTCCTTTGCATCAGCCACAGTAAGTTGAGTGAGTTTCATAGAAACGATTCTGAAACCCGCTTGGGTAATCATGTTCAAAATTCCTCCGATGTATCCTTTTTCTACAGCATCGGGTTTAATCATTGTGAAGGTTCTGTTTGTTGCCATTTTTTGTTTTTTTAATGTTGTGCAAAAGTAGGTTTTTTTAATCGAACAGAGAAAAAATATATGCTCAATTTCACAGCGTAGATTCAGCTAATAAATGCAACAAAAGTTTAAAATGATTTCTATTTCTTATATTTGCAGTCGCCAAAAACTATAAGAGAATGGAGCATATTAGTATAAAAGAACTTTTATCGGGTTCGGGATTGTTAAACGAAGTTGTTGCCAAAGGTTGGGTACGTACCTTCCGAAGCAATCGTTTTATAGCTTTGAATGATGGTTCTACTTTAGAAACCATACAATGTGTGGTTGATTTTGAAAACTTTCCGGAAGAAACCTTAAAAAAGATAACAACAGGAGCAGCAATTTCTGTCAAAGGAACTTTGGTTGAAAGTCAGGGGGCAGGTCAAAAATACGAAATTCAGGTTACTGAGGTTGAAATTTTAGGAGAATGTGAAGCAGACGCTTACCCGATTCAACTCAAAAACCGTCCGAGTTTAGAGCTCTTAAGGGAAAATGCACATTTGAGAATTCGTACCAATACTTTTGGAGCAATCATGAGGGTTCGTTCCGTGCTTTCGTTTGCTGTGCATCAATATTTTCAGGAAAACGGATTTTTCTACGTAAACACTCCGATTATTACCGGTTCGGATGCCGAAGGAGCAGGAGAAATGTTTCAAGTCACTTCATTGGATTTAGATAATATTCCCAGAACGGAAAACGGAAAAATAGATTACAGTGAAGATTTCTTCGGAAAAGAGACGAATCTTACAGTTTCGGGTCAGTTAGAAGCCGAAACCTATGCGATGGCTTTGGGTAAAGTTTATACTTTCGGACCTACATTTCGTGCTGAAAACTCAAATACTTCACGACATTTGGCTGAATTCTGGATGATTGAACCCGAAGTAGCTTTTAACGATTTAGATGCCAATATGGATTTGGCAGAAGATTTTATCAAATACGTGATTAAGTATGTACTTGAAAAATGCCAAACGGATTTGAAATTTTTGGAGCAACGCCTGTTAGATGAAGAAAAACAAAAACCTCAAAACGAACGAAGTGAAATGTCGCTTATCGATAAATTGAAATTTGTTTTGAACAACAACTTTAAACGGGTTTCATATACCGAAGCTTTTGATATTTTAAAGAATTCTAAACCGAATAAAAACAAAAAATTCCAATATCTAATCGAAGAATGGGGAGCAGATTTACAAAGCGAACACGAGAGATATTTGGTTGAAAAACACTTTAAATCACCTGTTATTCTGTTTGATTATCCGGCTAAAATCAAAGCGTTTTATATGCGACTGAACGAAGACGGCAAAACCGTTCGGGCTATGGATATTCTGTTTCCGGGAATCGGAGAAATTGTCGGAGGTTCTCAAAGAGAGGAGCGTTATGATGTTTTAGTCGAAAAAATGAAAGCTCTGAATATTCCTGAAGAAGAAATGTGGTGGTATTTAGACACAAGAAAATTCGGAACGGCTGTTCATAGTGGTTTCGGACTTGGTTTTGAAAGATTGGTGCTTTTCGTTACCGGAATGACTAACATCAGAGATGTAATTCCGTTTCCGAGAACACCTCAAAATGCAGAGTTTTAGCCTCTTCAACCCCTCCAAAGGAGGGGCTTTATGAGAGAGAAAAAAAGGCTATTTTTAATATAAATTCCCCTTGGGGGTTAGAGGGCTAATATGATAATCTACAACGTAACCATAAATATAGACGAAAGCATACATGACCAGTGGCTTTCGTGGATGCAAAAAAAACACATAAACGAAGTACTGGCTACCGGAAAATTCTTTAAAGCCCAATTAGTTAAGGTTTTGGTAGAAGAAACGGAAGGAATAACCTATTCCGTACAGTATTTTGCCAATAACAAGGAAAACTTAGAAAGTTACTACAAAGAAGATGCTTTTCGGTTAAGAGAAGAAGGATTGAGGCTTTTTGGAGATAAAATGCTCGCTTTCAGAACTGAACTTGAGGTTCTTTCGGAAATTTATTCTCAAACTAATTAAAAAAAACTGTCTAAAAATCACTTAATATAAGATTCTGAAATAAATTCAGAATGACAAACAAGTGATTTTTAGACAGCCTCTTTTTATATAACAGTAAAGGATTACACAACTCCTTGAGCAATCATCGCATCAGCTACTTTTACGAAACCTGCAATATTAGCTCCTTTTACGTAATCTACATATCCGTCTTCTTGAGTTCCGTATTTCACACACGAAGCGTGAATATCGGTCATAATTTTCTTTAGAATTCTATCTACTTCATCTGCTGTCCATTCAATTCTCAAAGAGTTTTGCGACATTTCAAGTCCTGAAGTGGCCACACCTCCTGCGTTAGAGGCTTTTCCGGGAGAGAACATAATTTTGTGTTTATGAAAATGCTCCAAAGCGTCATAAGTTGTCGGCATATTAGCTCCTTCTACCACACAGATTACTCCGTTCTCTACTAATTTTTTAGCTCCTTCGAGCGGAAGTTCGTTTTGAGTGGCACAAGGAAGTGCAATATCAACTTTTTGAATCCAAGGGAATTGTCCCGGGAAAAACTGCACTCCGAATTTTTCAGCGTACGGTTCAATTATGTCGTTATTAGAAGCGCGGAGCTCTAACATATAATCAATTTTTTCCCCCGTAACTCCGTCCGGATCGTAAATATGTCCGTCCGGTCCTGAAAGCGTTACTACTTTTGCCCCAAGTTCGGTTGCTTTGGTAACCGCTCCCCAAGCCACATTTCCGAAACCGGAAACAGCAATAGTTTTCCCTTTGATGTCTAATCCTTTGGTAGCAAGCATCGCCTGAAGAAAATAAACTGCCCCGAATCCGGTTGCCTGTGGTCGCATAAGCGAACCTCCCCAAGACATTCCTTTTCCGGTAATTACTCCCGAAAACTCGCCTTTCAGCTTTTTGTACATTCCGAACATATATCCGATTTCACGAGCTCCTACTCCAATATCTCCTGCAGGGACATCGGTATTTGGCCCGATATATTTATAGAGTTCACCCATATAAGCATGACAAAAACGCATGATCTCTCCGTCTGATTTTCCTTTCGGGTTAAAGTCAGAACCTCCTTTTGCTCCTCCCATCGGAAGTGTAGTAAGTGCATTCTTAAAAGTTTGCTCAAAAGCTAAAAATTTAAGAATACTCAAATTTACAGAAGGGTGAAAACGAATTCCTCCTTTATAAGGTCCGATAGCAGAATTCATCTGGATTCGGTATCCTCTGTTTACTTGTATTTCGCCTTTATCATCGACCCAACAAACCCTAAAAGTAATGACTCTTTCAGGCTCGGCCATTCTCAGAAGAATATTTTTACCCCTGTATATATCTTTATCTGACATAAAAGGAAGCACGGTTTCTGCTACCTCCTGAACAGCCTGAATGAATTCCGGTTCATTCGGGTTTCTTTTGGCTACCATTTCTACAAAATCAGAAATTGATTTTTCCATAGCTGTTGTTATTTAAATTGTTTTAGGTGTGGCAAATATACATTTTAGATTGATTACTTAAAATCTTTATCCTATGAAAAGTAGCTTAGCATAAAATAAAACTTACACTTAAAAAATACACTACTGAATAACAGGCAGTTATCATTTTCTTTGAATTTGCCTGAAATCATCATCTGCCGAGGTTTTTTAGGTCAAATGTTGCAGAATATGTTGTTGCTCTGTTTGGGTAAGTGAATTAAAATCAGACTGTAAATCATTTCTTTTTTTCATATCTTTGTCGAGTTTTTATACAAAGGAACATTATATTATAAAATACAAATTTTCGCACCGCTTTTTCACTAAAATTTAAAATATACTAATCAGGTCGCTTATATGCAAAACATACGTTTAAACGAATACAAAGTATTGTTGTACAGAATATTTCTGGTTTACGTTTTTTATACGATTTCCAGACTGCTCTTTGTGGCTTTTAACAAAGAGCTTTTACAGATAGAAAGCATTGGTCAGCTCCTGAGACTCTGCCTTTACGGGTTAAAATTTGACACTACCATTATCCTATACACCAACTCACTTTTTATTGTTCTTTCGCTCTTGCCTATAAAAAAATTGACCGAAAAACCTTTTCAGAAGTTTTTGTTTTATCTGTATTTCATTACAAATTCCATAGCTGTAGCTTTCAATTTTATTGATTTTGTTTACTATCGCTTTACTTTTGCTCGAAGCTCGATAAACATTACCGAAAGCATCGAAAACGAAACCAACAAAACCACTTTGTTTTCTAATTTCTTTACCGATTATTGGTATGTGTTTCTCTTGTTTTTTGTTTCGGTTTTTATGTGGGCGAAGCTGTATAAATTAATTAAAATACATCCTAAAACTTATTTTAAAAACAACATTTATTATATTTCTTCCGCTATAATATTTTTGGGAATAATTCCCTTTTGTATTGCAGGGATTCGTGGAGATTTTGACCACAGTACAAGACCTATAAATGTTGTAGATGCCAGCAATTATGTAAATAATGTTGCTCACGCTAATGTGGTTCTGAACACGCCTTTTTGTGTGGTAAGAACCATGTCTAAACAGAGTTTTAAAAAAGTGGATTTTGTATCGGAAGAAATAGTTGACAAAAAAATAAAGCCCTTCAAGCAATACCATCCTGAGGACAGTGAGATGAAAAAAATGAATGTTGTGGTTTTTATTATGGAGAGTTTTGCAAGGGAATATTCAGGAGCTTTTAATACAAAAATAGAGAGCGACACTTATCAAAGCTATACTCCTTTTTTGGATTCACTGGCTTCACATTCACTTATTTTTGATAATGCTTATACTAACGGACTGAAGTCTATTCATGCAATGCCTGCTGTTTTAGCGGGAATTCCTTCTTTTAAAGATGCGTTTACTTCTTCGTCTTATTCCAATACAGAAGCGGAATCTTTGGTTTCGGTTTTAAATGGTTTGGGATATGAAACTACGTTTTTTCACGGAGCTCCTAACGGTTCGATGGGATTTTTAGGATACAGTAATATTTTAGGTTATGACGCTTACAAAGGAATGGAAGAATACGGAAACGATGCTGATTTTGATGGAACATGGGGAATCTGGGACGAGCCATTTTTTCGATATATGAAAAATGAACTTTCTAAAGATTCGCAACCGTTTTTTGCAACGCTTTTCTCGGTAAGCTCACATGACCCTTACAGAATTCCTAAACAATACGAAGGAAAGTTTCCGAAAGGAACAGTACCAATTCATCAATGTATAGGATATTCAGATTATGCGTTGAAGCAATTTTTTGAAGAAGCCTCAAAAGAAGATTGGTTCGAGAATACGCTTTTTGTGATAACAGCAGACCATTGCAATCAGATTTACGAACCGGAATACTTTACAACCATTACCCGAACTGCTGTTCCGATTTTGTTTTATATGCCAAACAATTCTGAACTCCAAGGAATTGATTCCGATTGGGCACAACATATTGATATTTATCCGACCGTATTAGACATTTTAGGCTACAACAAACCTTTCAGAAGTTGGGGAAGAAGCCTTTTGAACAAAGAAGAAGTTCCACCTTTTGTCATAAATTACCTGAACAACCAGTATCAGTTTATGTACGGAGATTATATTTGTCTTTTTGACGGACAAAAACCAACTGGTTACTATCACAAGTCTGATAAAAATTATACAAAAAATCTGATAAAAGAAAACAGACCCGAATTCGCAGAAATAGAACTGATGTGTAAGTCATTTCTTCAAAATTATTTCGATAAAATTGTAGATAGAAATTTGTTGGGAAAATAATTATATCGACAAAAGTTCCCGTCCTTTCCAGAGCAGAGAAGGTTCGATGAGTATTACGCTAAAAACTCCGCAAATAATTAGAAACCTCAAAAAGTTATGCGAGGCAATGAAATGGATTTTTCTTTGAGAATTCCACAGAAAAACCAAAAACAACAACAAACCTATTAGGCTGAAATACAAATATATATCCATATAACCTACATCGGCTTCTTCAATCAGGACATAAGCGGGAATCAGGGTCAGAGCAATCAGAAACGAAATGATATACTTTGAGGTTTTTTCTCCGTAAACTACGGGAATCGTGCGGTAATTATTGACAAAATCTCCCGAAATATTCTCTAAATCTTTTACCATTTCCCGAATAAGAATAAGCAAAAACAAAAAAGAAGCGTGAGCAAAGATGATAAAGTATTTATGCTTGAGGTGCAAGATATTAAAAAGCTCTTCTTTTTGGTAATAAAACAAAACGGCAAAAAACGGAAGTACAGCCAAAAAAGAGGCAGTAACATTCCCGATTATCGGATATTTTTTGAGCTTATGCGAATAAAACCAGATCAGGAAAATATAAGCAGAAAAAAACAAAGCAGCCCTCCACGAAATCAGAAAAGCAAGAGCAAAAACCACAAAGTTTACTCCAAAATAAATTTTTAATCGTGTACCTTGACTTATCAGTCGGTCTAACATCGTTTTCTTCGGACGATTGATAAGGTCTTTTTCCCAATCGTAAAAATTATTGATGATATAGCCCGAAGCAACCGAAAGAACCGTTGCCAGAACAATTACAAACATATACGGGTCAAACAGAATTGACAAAGCACCCCGTTCGGGAGCCAGTACGAAAATAGCCGATAAATATTGAGCTAAAGCGATTATCCAAATGTTATAACCTCGAACCACAGAAAACAAACTGATGATTTTCCATAAAAGCAGCTTGTTTTTTCGGTTTAGCATAACTTACTTTCTGTTTTGTCTATCCGAATTCACTTCGGAATCTTGAATTCTACACGAGATTAATTAAAACTGGTAAACCACTTCTAATTTATGTGCTTTCAAAGATTGTTGTGCTTTTTCAAGATCTTGGGTAAAGCCCAAAATGTAGCCTCCACCTCCCGATCCACAAAGTTTCAGGTAATAGTCGTTGGTTTCAATTCCCTTTTTCCATAGTTCGTGAAATTTTTCGGGAATCATCGGTTTGAAATTATCAAGTACAACTTTAGAGAGTTTTTTGGTATTGTCAAAAAGAGATTTTATATCACCTTTCAGAAAATTCTCTACACAGGCATTCGTATGTTCGATAAATTGCGTTTTTAGCATTTTTCTAAAGCCCTGGTCTTTTAGACTTTCCATAAAAATAGAAACCATAGGGGCAGTTTCTCCGATAATTTCACTGTCTAACAAAAATACGGCTCCTTTTCCGTTTGTGTTTTGAGTGGGAATTCCCGTGGCTTCGATATGGTCTTTTGAGTTAATCAAAATCGGAATGCTCAAATAGCTATTCAGAGGATCAAGTCCTGAGCTTTTTCCGTGAAAAAAGGCTTCCATTTCAGCAAAAATAGATTTCAGAATCAGGAGTTTTTCACGAGTCAGATTCTCTAAAACCGTAATTTTGTTTTGGGCATATTTGTCGTAAACGGCAGCAACTAAAGCTCCGCTACTACCCACTCCGTAACCTTGCGGAATAGAAGAATCAAAATACATTCCTCTATTGGCATCTTGTTCTAAAGTGTCAAAATCGAATTGTACCAATTCCGGATTTTTTGAAGATAATTCTTTGAGAAAACAAACAAACCCTTTCAGGCTTTCGTTTGATTTTCGTGCCTCTTCGCTTGGGTTTTCTTCAATTTTTAAAGCCCCGTTATAAAAGTTATACGGAATGGACAATCCTTTGGAATCTTTGATAATTCCGTATTCTCCGAAGAGTAAAATTTTTGAATAAAAAACCGGTCCTTTCATCTGTTTTGTTGCTTGAAAAACGTAGTTAACAAGTGCAAAGGTAGCAAAATAATAATTGGCAAGTATTTTTTATAAATTTCAAGAAGTTGAATCTGTGAAAATTAAGATTTTTGAACCCAATAAGAATATTATTCTCGATTTTCGTCTTTCTTGGTGTTTTTTGGAGCTTCATCTTCTCCTTTGGCAGCGTCTTTAAATTCTTTGATTCCGCTTCCTAAACCTCTCATCAGTTCAGGAATTTTTTTACCTCCGAAAAGCAAGAGAATAAGCACAACAATAATGATTATTTGTGGAGTTCCAATCATTCCTAAAAATATTGATAATGTGTTCATAGCAAAATATTCTACTAATATTGAGAGCAAAGGTACAAATAAAAATTTCTTTACTATTGATTCCTGTCTTAAAAATTATTTTTCCGGTTTTAATGGGTTTTAAATTCCGGAAGAGGTAATTGTTTTTTCTAATTCATCAGCTATTTTTCGGTCGTTAGAGAGGCGAGGCACTTTGTTTTGTCCTCCTAACTTTCCTTGAGATTTCATATAATCCTGAAATCCTTGAGGAGGAACTTTTGTTATTATTAAACTCCGGAGTATATTTCCTGAAATCAAATCATCATAGTAGGCGTTTTGTTTTCGCATTTCGTTGTCGATTTTCAAGGCAAATTCTTCTATACTTTCGGGATGGTTTCCAAATTCAATAAACCACTGGTGATACGGCAATCCGCTTTTGGGGTTTATTTGAGGAGCTACGGTAAATTCGTTTACTGATATGTCCGTTCCTTTCATGGCTTTTTGCAGAGCAAGCTCCACTTCTTTCCCGATTACGTGCTCTCCGAAAGCAGAAATAAAATGCTTAATTCTTCCCGAAACAATTATTCTGTATGGTTTTGTAGAAACAAATTCAACCATATCTCCGAGATTATATGCCCAAAGTCCTGCATTACTCGAAATAATCATTACGTAGTTTGTTCTTATTTCAACCTCTCCTATGGTATGTCGTTTCGGGTTTTCTGTAAAAAACTCATCGGCTTTTATGAATTCGTAAAAAATTCCTGAATTCAAAAGAAGTAACATTCCTTTTTCGGTTTGAGTATCCTGATAGGCAAAAAAACCTTCTGATGCAGGAAACAACTCGATACTATCTACTTTTTTTCCAATTAAGTTCTCAAATTTGGCTCGATACGGCTCGTAGTTCACTCCTCCGTAAATAAACAAACTGAAATCTTTAAAAACTTCATTGATTTTTTTTCCTGTTTTTTCTTGAATTTTTTCAAAGTACATTTGCACCCAAGGAGGAATTCCCGAAATAAGGGTCATTTTTTGAGGTAATGTTTCTCCTATAATCGCTTCGAGTTTGGTTTCCCAATCTTCTATGCAGTTTGTTTTGTAAGACGGTAGTCTGTTTTTTTGCAGATAAGCAGGAACATAATGAGCTACAATTCCCGAAAGCCTCCCGAATTTGATTCCGTTTTTTTCTTCGAGTTCGGGGCTTCCTTGCAAAAAAATCATTTTTCCGTTTATGAAATCTGTTTTTCCTGTTTTGTGAATGTAGTGTAGTATCGCATCTCGAGTAGCGTTTATGTGCGTAGGCATTGATTCTTTGGTAAGCGGAATATATTTTGCTCCTGAAGTTGTTCCTGATGTTTTAGCAAAATACAAAGGTTTTCCTTTCCAAAGCACGTCCTTTTCCCCTTTTGTAATTCTTTCGATATAGGGTTTTATTGCTTCGTAATCTCGAACGGGAACGTTTTTTGCAAATTCTTCGTACGATGTAATTTGGTCAAAGTTGTGATCTTTTCCGAAGGCTGTGTTTTTTGCACTTTGTATAAGCTCTTTGAAAATTTTATTTTGTGTTTGCACCGGATTTCCAGACCACTTTTCAGTCTGATTTACAATTCTTTTGGCTACTATTTTTGACAAAAAACTCTTTATAGACATTATTCGAAATCAATAAAATTAGTCGGATCGACAGGATGTCCGTTTTTCCAAAGTTCAAAATGAAGATGTACTCCTGTAGATTGTGTTCCTGTATTTCCTGCAGTTGCAATTACCTCACCCGAGTGTACCGTATCGCCTTGTGATTTGGTAAGACTCTGACAGTGTTTATAAACAGACATAATACCTTCGGAATGGTTAATTATAATGACGTTTCCGTTAGTCGGAGTCCAATCTGCAAAGAGGACTGTTCCGTTTGCAATGGTTTTTATAGGAGTTCCGGAAGCCAAGGCAATATCAACCGCATAGTGTTTTTCTTTTGCACTAAAACCGTTTGTAATATGTCCTTTTACAGGAGAGAACAATACTAAATCTACTTTGTGTTCTGCTTTTTCAAACACATTGTACTTGTCCTCAACCGCAACCTCGTTTCTCAAAATAGAATCTTCTTTTGAAGGAATAAAATCCGTTTCCGAAATTCGCTCAACTCCTGTGGCTATCAAAGAATCTTTATTTACAGGTACGGGTTCTATCTCTCCTATGAGCACTTTGCGTATGGATTCCATATAAACCTGATTTTGTTGCAAAACATTTTGAAGTGAGTCAGACTTTATAGTCAGTTCCATAACTTGTTTATTGAGCTTTGGAGAAGAATATCCGGGAATATATTCACGTAAAGAAGTAAATGCAATTACATACGTAGTGAGCGTAAGCATTATAATCGACACAACCGTAATCAAGACGAAGACATTCATCAGGTTTAGTCTTAAAGAAAATCGTTCTTCAAAAGTATCCTCGTTGAGTAAAACCAATCTGTTCTTATTGAACAGGCGTTTTTTTAACGATTTCTTTTTTGCAGACTTCTTTGCCATTATACAATTAATTATTTTAATGTGACAACAAAAGTACCCAAATTAAATTTTCTCACAAAGTTGCGGACTATATTTGTATTTTTTTTAGCTTTGTGGGCTAATTAAAGCGTTTTTAATTTACTTGGCAAGAGATTTATAGGTTTGTCGTTATTGCATAGAGGCACATCGTTTCAGTTCACAAAGCACTTGTCAAAATAATTTTTCAACAATGTAATTTTAATAAAAATTTAATTTTTGGCATTTTATTAAAAATATTAATGTTTTTGTATATATTTGCCAAGTTAAAAGAACTAAAAGCTAAAGATTATAATGAAAAAAAGACTTATACTATCAGTAATTTTTGTGTTTGGCTACTTGACCGTATCTTTTTCGCAGTACAGACCTCACGATATAGCTCACGAGTTAGGATTTACCGCAGGGCTCGTTTCAATCCAGTCAGATTACGGAGAGAGCAAAGATTTTAAATCAACTACCGGTAACACAGGTTTTAATGTAGGAATAGTTTATTTTGCAGATTTCTCGTACAACCGAGGAAGATATTTTTCCGAGCACTTTAAAGTAAAAGCAGAACTTTCATATACTAAAGCTAATTTTCAACACTACGGAAAATATGTAGACCCGGGAAATACATCTCTTTTTTCACAACAACTTAGAGCTATGAACGGCTCAACCTCTATTGTAAATCTTGGTGCAGAGTTGGTTTGGTTCCCTTTAGGTTTAGTGAATTTTAACTATAACGAAGGTTCGTTTAGCCCTTATGTCAGCATAGGAGGACAATACAATTATTATACACCCGAGGTTAAGTCTGATTTAGGTCCTATGGGTAATCCGTTTACTACACCGGTCAAATATATGGATGGGTTTACCAACGAACCCGGAAATACCTTTTCTTTTGTGGGAAGCATCGGAACAAGATACAAGGTTTCAAGAGATGGGGATCTTGTTTTTGATATCAGAGGACAACAATTCTTTTCTGATTGGGTAGATGGTTTAAATCCTGACCCTCAGATTTATAGCGAAAATAAAAACAATGACTTTTTAATCTCAATTAGCGTAGGATATATATTTTTGTTAAACTAAACTTGGGCTTAAAAAAAGTAAAACTCACATAAAAAAACATAATTTTGATCTAAAAACCCGAATATCCATCGGGTTTTTTCTTTTTGTAGATAGAACAACTTTTTGTATTTATGTCCTTATAAATTTCTGAACAGGATTTTAACGGTCTATATATTTGAATTTATCGTAAATTTGTAACTTTGATTTTGCAAGATTGAGGTACTTTATTCATTTTTCGTATTTTGGAAAACACTATCACGGTTGGCAGGTACAGCCCAACGCAACTTCTGTGCAAGGAGAACTTACCAAAGCTTTATCATTACTGCTGAAATCCGAAATAGAAATTATAGGTGCAGGTCGTACCGATAGCGGAGTACATGCCAAAGAAATGTACGCTCATTTTGATTTCAACAATGAAATCAACTCGAAAGAATTGATAAAAAAATTAAATTCTTTCCTTCCGAAAGACATAGCCGTTTTTGATATTTTTCGTGTAAACGATGATGCTCATGCACGCTTTGATGCCTCCCGACGAACCTACCAATATCACATTCACTTGCAAAAAGATGTGTTCAGAGAAGATTTTAGTTGGTATTTTTACAAGAATTTAGATGTGCAACGAATGAACAAAGCCTCTGAGGTTTTGCTTAAATACATTGATTTTCAGTGTTTTTCTAAATCAAATACCGATGTGTTTACGTACAACTGTAACATAGTTGAGGCTTTTTGGAAAAAAGAAGGAAACCAATTGGTTTTTACTGTTTCGGCCGATCGCTTTTTGCGAAATATGGTCAGGGCTATTGTCGGAACGCTTATCGGAGTAGGGCTACACAAAGTTTCAATCGAGCAATTCGAAGAAATCATCAAAAGCAAAAACAGAAGTAAAGCGGGCTTTTCGGTTCCGGCTCACGGATTGTATTTAACCAAAATAGAATATCCTTTTTTGGAACAAAAAAACAGAAACCTCGAAATTGAAAACGACTAATTAACAAAATGAAACAACGAAGCAATAAAGAAATTTTCGGTCGGATAATGGTATTCACAAAGCCTTACAAATGGAGGTTTAACGCTATTATTATATGGTCGGTTTCACTTTCGGTTTTTGCAGCACTTCGCCCATACTTACTCAAACAAACCGTTGATGCGTACATAGAACCCAAAGACCAATACGGACTTTTGATTTTTATCGGACTGATGTCTTTTGTCTTGCTGATGGAAGTGCTCTCACAATTTTATTTTGTGTATTGGGCAAACTGGCTCGGGCAGGATATTGTCAAAGATTTACGCGACAAACTCTTTAGTCACATCATCAATTTTCGAATGAGGTATTTTGACAACACAGCTGTCGGACAATTAGTTACCCGTTCGGTTTTCGATATAGAATCCATTGCACGAATTTTCAGCCAAGGGCTGTTTATGATTATAAGCGATTTGATGAAAATGACCGTTGCCATCATATTTATGCTTTATATGAACTGGAAACTGACAATGATTATACTGGTTGCTATGCCGATTTTACTTGTCGCTACACGGATTTTTCAGAAGAAAATGAAAGGAGCTTTTGAGGAAGTTCGCTCTCAGGTTTCTAACCTGAATACCTTTATTCAAGAACGATTAACCGGAATGAAAATCGTTCAGCTTTTTTCCAGAGAACAAATCGAATACGAAAAATTCAAAGAAATCAACAACAAACACCGAAAAGCGTGGCTAAAAAACGTATTGTACAACTCGGTTTTCTTTCCGATTGCCGATATTGTTTCGAGTATTACACTTGGGGTTGTAATTTGGTATGGCGCAGGCGATATAATTCAAGGTGGAAATACCACAATGGGAGATTTAGTAACCTATACGATGCTTGTCGGAATGTTGTTTAATCCGCTTCGTCAGATTGCCGATAAGTTCAACGAGATGCAAATGGGAATGATTGCTGCCAATCGTGTATTTGATATTTTAGAAACCGATTTATCTCAAAAAAACGGAACCATCAAAGCCAAATCATTCGAAGGAAATATCGAATTTATAGACGTGCGTTTCGGATATAAAGAAAATGAAGAAGTTTTAAAAGGCATCAATCTGACTATTCACAAAGGAGAAACTTTGGCTATTGTCGGAAGTACCGGGGCAGGAAAAACTACTATCATCAACCTTTTGAATCGTTTTTACGAAATAAATAGTGGAGAAATCCTCATTGACGGAACCAACATAAACCAATTTGAAATCGGAAGTTTACGCAAACAAATTTCTATTGTTTTGCAAGATGTATTTTTATTTGCAGATACTATTTATAATAACATCACGCTTTATGACCCAAAAATTTCGAGAGAAGACGTAATCGAGGCTTCTAAACAAATCGGGTTACACGATTTTATTATAGGGCTTCCGGGAGGATACGATTATAACGTAAAAGAAAGAGGAGTGATGCTTTCTTCGGGACAGCGTCAGTTGATTGCTTTCTTGAGAGCCTATTTGAGCAACCCAAGTATTCTGATTTTGGACGAAGCTACTTCTTCTGTTGATAGCTATTCGGAAGAGCTTATTCAAAACGCAACTGATACACTAACTCAAAATCGAACCTCGATTGTCATTGCTCACAGACTGACAACCATTATGAATGCAGACCAAATCATCGTGATGGATAAAGGACAGATCGTTGAAAAAGGAACGCATAAAGAATTGCTCAAAAACAAAAATGGTGTTTATAAAAATCTTTACGAATCACAGTTTTCGGTAAAGGAAGGTGTTTAATTTTTGTTGTATATTAAATTTTAATTATCTTTCGCACTTCAAATTAACCAAACCTTATAAAATATGGCTACAGAAACAGCTAACCCGGACTTTTTTAAATCAAAAGTATTAGGTCATCCTTCAGGGTTATTCGTATTGTTTTTTACTGAAATGTGGGAACGGTTTTCGTTCTACGGAATGAGAGTTTTATTGGTTCTCTTTCTTACTGCTACTTTATCCGGGAATAATCCGGGAATGGGTTGGTCTGCCGAACATGCAGGAGCACTATATTCTACCTATGCCATGTTGCTTTACATTACTCCAATTTTTGGAGGGATTATAGCAGACCGCTATATCGGTTATCGTTGGGCAGTAGTTATAGGGTCAATTATTATGACTATGGGACACGTAATTATGTTCTTCAGTTCAGAAATGGCTCTTTATTTAGGTTTAGGATGTTTGGTAATCGGTACCGGTTTTTTTAAGCCAAATATGACCTCGATTTTATCTGAAATGTATAAAGCTTTTCCTGAAAAAAAAGACGGAGCCTATACCATATTTTATATGGGAGTAAATGCTGGGGCCTTTTTCGGGATGATGCTTTGCGGCTACTTGGCAAGTAACTTAGGTTGGCACTTTGGTTTTGGTTTAGCGGCTGTTTTCATGTTTTTAGGAACACTACAGTTCTGGCTTGCTAAACCTTTGTTTGGCACTATCGGAGAAGCCCCTAAAAAAGAAAATGCCAATTTAACGAATGTTGATTTAGTAAAAAAAGAAGGTGAATCTGAAGATGATTATGTAGAGCGAGTTAAAGACAGCAAAAGAAATCACTTCACAACTCTTGATTTTATTTTGATTGCTTTTACTGCCATTGTTGGTTTGCTGTTTGCTTTTGATGCTCCTTTATATGTGGTTGGAAACATAGACTTACTTCCTTCTATTGATTTGTCTTTCATTGGGATGGATGTCGTTAGAGGAATGTATGTATTAATATTTGTAGGACTTCTTGTTTTTATCGGTTTGATTATCTCAAGACTTGTTCGCTATGATAAAGTTGTACGAGACCGAATGATTGCGGTAATTATCTTCGCTTTTTTTACGATTTTCTTTTGGATGAGTTTTGAACAGGCTGCTTCTTCCTTAGTGCTTTTTGCCAGAGATAGTGTAGATCGCTCATTGTCCGGGACATCACTTACGGTTTTTAATACCGTAAATACCCTACTTACTGTAATACCGCTTATTTTTATATCTTGGGTGTTATATCTCTTGGCAAAACAGACTTGGAAGAAAGCTGCTATAACCAATGTAACTTTAGTTTTTACTTTCTTAATTGTGTGGTTTGTTGCCGGGTGGATGCTCATAAATGAATATTCCAAAGAAGCTTCAGAAATTGAGCCTTCGTGGTTTTCTATCTTAAACTCATTTTTTATTATTGCTTTTGCTTCGTCAGTATCCAAAATATGGGATTCTAAATACAATCCGCCTGCTGCCTACAAATACGGATTAGGTCTTATTATTATGGCTATCGGATTCGGGTTACTGGCTTATGGTTCTCACGGAATCGAAGAGGGAATTAAAGTGTCGATGATGTGGTTAATTTTGGCCTATTTATTCCATACATTAGGAGAACTTTGCTTATCTCCCGTAGGTCTTTCTTATGTATCAAAATTAGTTCCTGCACGTATGATTGCTTTTATGTTCGGAATGTGGTATCTGGCCATTGCCATCGGAAATAAATTAGCTGCCCTTTTAGGAGGACAAATTGATAATATTACAGAACAGCATTCATTATCAACATTTTTCTTGATATTCACTATAGTTCCAGCTGTTGCAGGTTTAATAGTAATATCGTTAAATCCTATACTGAAGAAACTAATGCACGGAGTGAGATAAATATGATTGATTTAACACAAACAAAAAAGAGCCCAAATTTAGGCTCTTTTTTTGTGTTTTATGTGAAAATAAATTATTTACTCCATTCAGAAATAGAATCTCTGTTTAACTTGATGTAATCGGTATTACCTGCTTTTTCGGCAGCCTCAAGTGAGCGTTGAGCTGTTTCAATAGCTCCTTTTTTATCTCCTGCCTTTGCTTGGATAAGTGATTTTAAACGCAAGTACCAAAACGGAGCCTCTTTTCCAGCCATTTCAACAGATTTGTTAATCCATTCTAAAGCTTTTTTAATATCTCCACCAGATTGATAGTAGTAATTAGCTGCCTGATAATAAGTATTTTGGTCAGGTCCTGACAGGGCTTTATCAATGCTCGCATTGGCAATTTTGGCAGTAGGAACATCAAATCTTACCGATGCCATTGTTTTTTCCCACGAAAATTCAAGATGTCCGAAGTTGTTATCCAACGAATTGATTCCGATAGTAAATGTTTCTACATAGTTTGAAAGTGTTACAGGCTTTACCGTTACTTTAGCAGCTATCTTTTCTTCGTTCCATTTTTCAGGATTTCCCCAATTGTTAGTGTCCGTATAAAAGTAAACTTCCCACGAATCCGGTTTTGGACTTACAAACAAGGCGTACTCTCCTTTTTTAAGCGTTTTTCCTCCAATCACTACATCATCACCAAAATAAACGATAGAGTTTTTGTTGGCTCCTGTTCTCCATATTTTTCCGAAAGGAACCAAATTCCCAAAAATATTCCTTCCTTTTGCACTTGGTCTGGAATATTCAACAGAAACTTCCGTAAGTCCTACGGTTTGCTGTACTTTTCCAAGCGGACTTGCAGCAGGAGTCTGAACCTGCGAAAAACCCAATGCTCCCGTCAAAAACACGGTTGCAGCAATAATAAACTTTTTCATCTTGTTATTGTTTTAGTTTAAAAAATTTTAGCTATAAAGATAAGGTTTATACAAATATATTTGCTGTTAAAAAGAAGTTAAGTGTGTGTTTAATAATAAATTCTCTACTTAAATCCTATACCTGACAGCAACATCTATTTTTGATTTTTTTCAATTCAATTATTTAAAAATCAACAACATAAAACCCTAATATCAATCAAAAATCTTCCCCGGATTCAGGATATGATTTGGGTCAAAAACCGCTTTGATTTTTCGCATTAAATCCAGCTCAATTTTAGAAAAAGCAATATCCATATAACTTTTCTGAACATACCCAATTCCGTGTTCTCCGCTTATTGTTCCTTCAAGTTCTTTGGTATATACAAATAATTTACGAATCGCTTCAGGCAATTTATTATTCCACGACTGATCACTCATATTATTTTTAATAATATTCACGTGCAGATTCCCGTCTCCTGCATGTCCGTAGCAAATAGAATCAAATCCGTATTCGGTTCCTAATTTTTTCACTTTGGCTAAAAGTTCAGGTAATTTAGCTCTGGGCACAACCGTATCTTCTTCTTTGTAAATTGAACTTCTTTTGGCTGCCTCTCCGGTTACTCTTCGGAGTTTCCACAAATCTTCCTTGGTTTTTTCGGTATCGGCAAACAAGATTTCATCTGTTTTAAATTGCTCCAAAACCGTTACGATTCCTTCCATCTCTCGCATTAAAACTTCTTGGTCATTTCCGTTTACTTCAATAAGCAAATGAGCTTGAATGTCTTCGGGAAGTTCAATTGAATAATTGTCTAAAAATTTTTGCGAAGCCAATATTGCATCACGTTCCATAAATTCCAAAGCTGACGGAGTAAAACCTGCCAAAAATATTTTGTTTACTGCCCTGCAAGCTTCTTGTGCAGAATAAAACGGAACTAAAATTAATAAATCGTGGTTAGGATGAGGCAACAATTTCAATACAATTTTTGTAATTACTCCCAATGTTCCTTCCGAGCCCACAAGTAGCTGAGTAAGATTATATCCTGTGGAGTTTTTTAGCGTATTGGCACCTGTCCAAATGATTTCTCCGTTGGGTAAAACCACCTCTAAGTTTAATACATAATCTTTGACCACTCCATATTTTACAGCTCTTGCTCCTCCCGAATTTTCGGCTACATTTCCCCCGATAAAACAACTTCCTTTACTTGCCGGATCAACCGGATAATACAATCCGAATTCTTTTACTGCGTTCTGGAGCTCTTCGGTAATTACTCCAGACTCTGTGGTAACCTGAAAATTTTCAGTATCAATTTTCAGAATTTTATTCATCCGTTTCATATCCAAAACTGCACTTCCAAAAATAGGCAAAGCTCCTCCACTTAATCCGGTTCCAGCTCCTCTGGGAGTAATGATAATTTTGTTCTGGTTACAATATTTTAAAATCCGGCTTATTTCTTCTGTAGTTTCGGGCTGCAGGACAATTTGAGGTTTAAAAACAAAATCTTCGGTGTGGTCAGAGGCACATCGAATAAGATTTTCTTCATCAATTAATACTCGTTCTGAACCTATGACAGACTGAAAATAATTTATGTGAGATGTCATTTATAATCAAGATTTAAATCACGAATTTACAAAAATACAACTTGTTTTTTTATGGAAACTTGTGTAATTCAAGGCGAAGTCGGAAATTTGTATCTTACAATTCATTAGAGATGAAAAAATATAACTTTAGTGCCGGTCCTGCAATTTTACCGCAAGAAGTTCTGCAAAAGGCAGCTGAGGCGGTTTTAAACTTTAACGAAAGTGGACTTTCACTAATCGAAATATCTCATCGAAGTAAAGAATTTGTAGCCGTTATTGAAGAAGCCCGTGCTTTAGCCTTAGAACTTTTAGGACTTGAAAACCAGGATTATCACGCTCTGTTTCTGCAAGGTGGAGCAAGTATGGAATTTTTGCGTATTCCGTACAACCTGATGAAAGTAAACGGAAAAGCCTCTTATTTAGATACCGGAAATTGGGCTTGGGGAGCTATCAAACAGGCTGAACTTTTCGGGACTACTGAAGTTGTGGCTACTTCAAAAGATGAAAATTACAGTTATATTCCCAAAAGCTATTCAATTTCTCTCGACTCAGATTATTTCCATTGTACGAGCAACAATACCATCTACGGGACCCAAATGAATGATTTTCCCGAGCTTGATATACCAATAGTTTGCGATATGAGTTCGGATATTTTTTCGAGGGAGCTGAATTTCTCTAACTTTGATTTGATTTATGCAGGAGCTCAGAAAAATGTTGGCACATCTGGCATTTCGCTTATTGTGGTAAAAGAAGAAATTCTCGGAAAAACAGGAAGAACCATTCCGAATATTCTGGATTATAAAGAACATATTTCTAAAGAAAACATGTATAATACTCCGGCTGTTTTTGCGGTTTACACTTCGCTTTTAACCTTGAAATGGATTAAGAAAAAAGGAGGAATTGCGGCCATAGAAAAACAAAACAATGCCAAAGCAGAACTTTTGTACAAAGAAATTGACAACAATCCGCTTTTTGTCGGAAAAGCAAAAAAAGAAGACCGAAGCAAAATGAATATCACTTTTGCTCTTAAAGACAAATCTCTTACCGAGCGTTTTGATAACCTCTGGCAAAACGCAGGTATTTCGGGACTTAACGGACATCGAACCGTAGGCGATTATCGTGCCTCTATCTATAATGCGATGCCTATAGAAGGTGTTCAGGTTTTGGTTGATGTTATGAGGGAATTTGAATCTGTAACCTAAAAAGCCTTACTACTTACTACTTTTGTCTTAATACTAAAACTGTTATGAAAACTAAATTTATCCTGTTTGCTCTTATCGGAATTTTGGCTGTTTCGTGCAAAAAGGAAAGTTCAAATTCGGGTGTATCCACACAACCTGAAATTTCAATTAACAATCCGGAGTTTAAAGAAATCAAAAAAGATAATTACTCCATTACGGTTCACAAAGATTGGTATGTTGAACACGGCCAAAACGAAACTTCGCTTTCCATCTACTTAGATACGGAAGATGATTTTTCCGAAAACATCAATGTAATAATAACCGATTTACCGAGTTCTTCAACAACCCTAAAAGACATTGAAACATCGGCTAAAAAAGAATTTCTGTTGATAAAAGGCTCTGTAATTTCTTCTGAAAAAATAATAACTCCAAACAAAGAATACCAAAGAATGGTTGTCATTGCTCCGAATTATGGAGAAAACTTGAAATACCTTATACACTACATCATCAAAAATTCAAAACTCTATATTTTGACGTTTACCGCTCACGAAAAAGATTTTGAGCAATACGAGAAAATAGCAGAGCAAGTAATGCAGAGTTTTAGGGTGTGATTTGTAGTTGTATTAGATTTTCAACTTTATGACTTTACGCCTTCTCTGACTTTTTACTACTTTTGCTCTCTAATTTCATTAAGTGAACAAGTCTTATTTTATACAAGCCTTTGTAATTATTCTTTTGGCTACCTTATTTTTTTTGGGGTTGAAAGAAATACTGCCCAAACGCATCTTTCCAGAAATAGCAACAGATAATCCTAATATGGTTATTGATAGTCTTTTGTTAGAAGCTATTTGGGAAGAAGAAAATTTTACAACTTTTCAAAAACAAGAAACCGATACTGTTTTGGTCATAGCCGAGAAAGAGAAAGTTATTGAGGAATTTCAGCAACCTAATTCTCAAGAACATCTAACACTGTTTTTTGAAAAATTAGCTAAGTTAGAAGAGGACAAAAAAGGTAAAATTCGTATTGGTTATTTTGGAGATTCGATGACAGACGGAGATTATATTGTACAGGATTTAAGACGCTTTTTTCAAGATGAATTCTCAGGAAAAGGTATCGGGTTTGTGTCAATAACTTCTGAGTCGGCTGCTTCCAGAGGAAGCATAAAACACTCTTATTCTGATAATTGGCAAGCACAATCTTATGTGAATACCAAAAAACCCATTCGACCCTTTGGAGTAAACGGCCATGTGTTTTTTGTAAATGATTCGGCAAATGCAACTTGGGTAGAATACAAAGCATCCTATCAGAAAAACGTATCACAACTTTATAACCCGACCTTATTTTACGGAGGTTCCGACAATCAAGAAGCCTATGTTGAACTTTTTTACAATGGAGATTCCACACGAGTAGTAAAACCTCTGAATACAGACAAAAAGCTAAACACGCTCCGATTGGCTGATAAAAACCTGATAAGCATAAAAATGAATTTTGTCAATGCCGATTCAATTGCTTTTTACGGAATCAATTCGGCTGAGGATTCTGGTGTGTATATCGACAACTTTTCGAGCAGAGGAAACTCTGGTTTACCACTTTCGTTGCTCAATCCTTCGTTTATAAAAGAGTTTGATCAAGAATTAGGGGGCTATGATTTGATTATTTTACACTACGGAACCAACGTACTCAACTACGGAAATCTGAATTATTCGTGGTACGAAAGATCCATGACTCGAGTGGTAAATCATCTGAAAACTTGCTTCCCGAATGCTTCATTTTTGATTGTTTCCACAGCAGATAAATCTACAAAATACGGAATGGAAATGAAAACCGATTCGGCTGTTGTACCTTTGGCAAATGCTCAACAAAGATATGCAGAAACTACCCGTTCGGGTTTTGTCAATCTCTATACACTTATGGGAGGAGACGGTTCGATGGTTAGATGGGTCGAAGACGAACCTGCTTTAGGAAACAAAGATTATACGCACTTCAATACCAAAGGTTCGCAAAAAATAGCTCGATTTATCTTTGACGAGCTCAAAAAAGAATATGCACAATTTAGGAAAAACAAGCCAATATTAAATATAGAGTAAACCGATTCAGACACTCTTCCTTTTGTGGAGTTCTTTCAGGAAAATGGCGGGGTTTGTTCCTTTTTGCTTTTTGAATGCTCTTGAAAAAGCCAGTGTACTGTTAATACCCTCTTGCTCTCAAAACAGATAGAGACAATAATGGGTAAACTTATTCAAACTCGAACTCCATACAATAATGAAAGTTTTTATCAAATTTCCAAGTATTACTTCCTGTCCTATATTTATGATAAGACTTATTTGGACTTTTTGGATTATATAATTTTGTTCTCATAGTAGGAATAATATCATAGACTCCTCTTTTCCCTTGTATTTGCTTATTATTAGCTTCTTCTCTTGTTAATGTTTCAAAAGCAATAAACAATCCTTCTTCGGGCATTGTTATATTTAAAGAATCTATATGCACATAAAACCATTTTTCATTTTTGGTCATTCTGACTTTTTCTGAACGGAAAATCTTTTCTTCAGGTTCTTTGGTAATCGTGTCAACAGTATAAATACAAGCTCTGAAAGGCTGATATTTATTGTTTTTTACTCCATCACCTAAATCAGTCAGTTGGTATTTTATGCTCTTTATTTTTTTTCCTTTATTTTTTTTTGAAGAAGGTATAAAAACAGCGAGCGTACTATCATAAAGTAGGTGTATCCAACCATAGAATACAGTATTAAATATACGGTTCATTACATGCTTTTTCTCTTTTTTATGGGAAGTTACAGATACATTATCTATAAAGTACTGTTTCTGGACGAGAAAATAAGTCTTTTCTTTTACAGGTTTTGTAGTTAGAGTTTCATAACTGATATGCGACATTGAAAGCATTGTTTCATTTTCTAAAGCAGTATTAAATATAAAACCCCCGTTTTTATCGCTTAATGTAGTCTTTAAAGTGTCTTGGTCTTTTAACAAAAAAACAGAGACATTTTCTATCGGCAAGTTTTGTTCATCATAAATAGTCCCTGATATTTGCCCATTACAATACAGGAAAATAAAAAAGAATAAAAATGTAAGCTTCGTTTTCATCATTTACTTTAAAATATATAATTCCGAGAAATCTTTAAGTTTCTCGGAATTATAATAATATGCCATAATTTAATAAGCCCAGCTGCAAGTTGACCAAGTCTCTTCTGTACCAACGGTAAATCCAAATCTTCTTATCTCACAAGTACTACTGCATTGTATATCACCAGGATGAGTCATCATGCCCTCAGAATCATAGGTAGGTGGGATTATTATAAAATTATTAGGGTCTTGTTCACAATTCCACTTTCCCCAAAACCAACCATTCGGTTGTACAATGGGTTCTGTTCCAATAACCCCGATAATATCAAACCCATCAGAAGCCCCATAGTCAGGAAGAAGATTTATATCCCTTATAGTTTCTCTTTCAGCATTTGCAATATCCAAAGTTTTTAAAACATAATTTGTTCTATCTACATCGGCAAGGTAAAGAAACTCTCCCGTCTCGTGGTCAGAAACAAGATATCCTCTTGCTCTTTCGTGTCCTGCAAAGATTATTTCCGTACAATCATAATGAGCATCTTCTTCGCTTACTGTGGCTGTTCTACCGATGTCGAAAGTTACTTCTTCTTCGTAAAACACATCTACAATCGCTCGTAACTCCCCAAATTCTTCACTACTAAAAGTTCTTAAATTAGCTTTCGTGTCTGATTGTGAAGTTATGCTTCTTTCATCAGAACAAGCCCAAAACACAGTTACCCCAAACATAAGGAACAACGAACCAAAAATAAAAATTTTAAAAAAGTTATACAAATATTTTTATTACTGCAAATATTCAGGAGTTTTACTTACCATTTTGGCAGAAATAAGGTGCATATAGGTGTTTTTTACTTACAATCTGTATCTTTACTGCGAAATAATATTTTTTGAAATTCAATTCATATTATTAGCACAATAAAAAAAGTACTTTAAATCTGAAAATTAATTTGAAAAGACTCAATAATTCAGAGTTTTGAAATAAAATTTATGAATGATATAAAAACAGAAGTTCACAAAGCTTTTGAAGTAATCAAAAACGGAGGAATTATCCTCTATCCGACAGATACGGTATGGGGAATCGGGTGTGATGCTACGAATCCTAATGCTATAAAAAAGATTTTTGCTCTAAAGAAAAGAGCCGAATCCAAAAGTATGATTGCTTTGGTAAGCGGAGACAGAATGTTGTATCAGGTTTTTGACAAAATCCCAGAAAACGCTTTTCAGATTTGGGATTTATCTGAGAAACCAACTACCCTTATTTTAGATAATCCGAAAAACATAGCCAAAGAAATCATAGCAGAAGATAACTCTGTCGGTATTCGAATCGTAAAAGAACCTTTTTGTTTCAACCTGATGGAGCGGATGAAAAAACCATTGGTTTCTACTTCTGCCAACCTAAGCGGAGAGGCTACTCCGAAGTCTTTTTCAGAAATCAATCCTGAAATTATTAAAGGTGTAGATTATGTAGTGAATTTGCACCAAAATACAAAAATGGACAAGCCTTCAACAATCATAAAACTGACTTTAGACAACAAAGTGACAATTATTAGAAAATAATTATTACTTTTATATTGATTTTTAAATCACTTCAATAGATAGTCAAAATTTTAACTTGTTATGAAAAAGAAAGTTTTATTACTGTTGTTTATTGTTGTTGTTTTGATTGATGCAAAAGCACAGATAGATACCAATCTTTTGGTTGGAGAGTGGGTAGAAGTCGGTACAGAAATGAAAGACGGGAGTTTAAGCTACAATCCGTACCCATCTACAAAACGCATACATAAATTTAGCTTTACCCGAACGCACTTGCAAGTTAGTACGGTGTCTATTTCTCCTGTAGTTGTTTACAAAAAGCAGTTGTATTCAACCAAAGGTTTTTCGATTACTACTAATGATTTAACGTATGATATAGATGAAATTACTTCAAAAACTCTAATTCTTTCTGAGAATATAGAGGGAATAGAAAGTCATCATCTTAGACGTTATTTTTTAGTGAAAAAAGAAATACTACAAGAAAAAAAGAAGCAAGATACCCTCGAAGAACTTTTAGTTGCAACCGAGTATTTGACACCAACCTATAAACACAATCACAAAAATCTTTCCTTGTTCAGAAAGATTAGTAATTCTCCATACCGAACCAAAGGACTCCTGGTTATTGATTTAGTAAATAAAGAATCAAATGTTTATCTCGAAGATTTTGAGATGAAAAAACAAAAAGACCTCGAAAAAGAAATGCTTCTTTTGCAGGAAATACTTTCTGTTCCTTACGAACAATGGAACCTTAAAGGATTTGAAGATTATCAAAAAATCGAAATCCCGTTTTTAATAGACAATCATGAAATAGGTAAAAAGTACCAGCTTGATATTGTTTATTACAAAGATGATTTGAGCCTATTCGATACGGAGAATTATTATCCTCCTTCAGATGAAGACATAAGCACTTCGCTTTCTTTGTATGAAAAAGGAATCGATGCCTTTAACAATCAAAAATATCAGGAAGCTGTTTCGCTGTTCAATCAAGCCTTTGCCTTAGATGCCCGAAACATTGATGCTTTGTACAACAAGGCTGTGGTTTATTATCATACTAAAGATATTCAAAACGCTTGCTTGGTATGGAGTCAGCTTGAGGGATTAGGACAAGTGAAAGGCAAAAATTTCCGCACTAAAAACTGCTCTAACTAAACCAATCTTCAAACGAGCATTGGCACATCTTGTTACGCTCTAACTTTTCACTTACATTTTTCGGAAATCAATCCCGAAATTATTAAAGGTGTAGATTATGTTGTAAATTTGCATCAAGGAAAAAAACTGACCTTAAATTTTCGAATTTTCCGCAAAAAATGAATTACAAACAAGCCTTAACCCATCCAATTTTTGATATTGTTTCTCAAGTCTCTGAAGCATTGGGCTCGGAGAGTTATGTCATCGGGGGTTTTGTCAGGGATTTTTTCCTGAAAAGAGATTTCAAAAAAGATATTGATTTTGTAACGGTCGGAAGTGGAATTGAACTGGCACAAAAAGTTTCGGAGTTTTTACCCAACAAGCCCAAAGTCCAAGTTTTTAAAAATTACGGAACAGCAATGTTGCGTTATAACGATATGGACGTTGAGTTTGTAGGAGCCAGAAAAGAATCATACAATTTTGACTCTCGGAAACCCATTGTAGAAAACGGAACTTTGGAAGACGATCAAAACCGAAGGGATTTTACCATAAATGCATTGGCTCTTTCCCTCAACAAAAAGAATTACGGAGAACTTCTCGACCCTTTTGGTGGATTGCAGGATTTAAAAAACAAGCTCATCAAAACTCCTCTTGATGCAGATATTACCTATTCAGACGATCCACTCCGAATGATGAGAGCTGTTCGCTTTGCTTCGCAACTCCATTTTGAAATTGAAGAAAAATCTTTGGAAGCCATTAGCCGAAACAAAGAAAGAATAAAAATTATTTCCGGAGAACGGATTGTTGAGGAGCTCAATAAAATTCTTTTGTCCGAAAAACCGTCTGTCGGTTTTTTGTTACTGTACAAAACCGGATTGTTAGATGATATTCTGCCCGAACTTACCGCTTTGAATAATGTAGAAGAAATCGAAGGACACACTCATAAAAACAACTTTTATCACACGCTCGAAGTCGTAGATAACATCGCTCCGAATACAGATGATTTGTGGTTGCGTTGGGCTGCTCTTTTGCACGATATTGGGAAGGCACCAACCAAAAAATTCAACAAAAAACAAGGTTGGACCTTTCACGGACACGAATTTTTGGGAGGAAAAATGGTAAAGAAAATCTTTACCCGACTGCACATGCCTCTGAATCACAAAATGAAGTACGTGTCGAAACTCGTAATGATGAGCTCCCGACCGATTGTCATTGCCGAAGATACTGTTACCGATTCGGCTGTCAGAAGATTGGTATTTGATGCAGGCGAAGACATCGAAGATTTGATGACCTTGTGCGAAGCGGATATTACTACCAAAAATCCGAAAAAGTATCAGAAATACCACAACAACTTTAAGATTGTTCGAGAGAAAATCATCGAAGTGGAAGAAAAAGACCGTATTCGCAATTTTCAACCTCCAATTTCGGGAGAACAGATTATGGAGCTATTTAATTTGAAACCTTCACGTGAAATCGGAATCCTCAAAGAAGCTGTAAAAGAAGCTATCTTAGAAGGAGAAATCTCGAACGAATACGAAGCAGCTTTGGAGTTTGTACTGAAAAAAGCAGAAAGTTTAGGGCTGAAAAAACAATCGTAAAGTACTATACAAAAGGATTTCGTGCGATAGCACAGAAAAGAAGTCAGAATAATTTTTGAATATTGCGACTGTTTTTAAGACCGTTCAAAACTATTATCGCCTTTCTCTCAAATCTTTTATGATTTCGTCTTTTTCTTTCAGACGGGTTTCATATTGCTCGATGAGTTTTTCGGAAAGTTGGTTGATTTGTATATAGCCTCCACCACCTTGTTGGTTATGATTTATAACAACACTATCACTGTTTACTAATTCTTCGGGAGTAATTTCAAATATTTCACAAAGCTGACTGATATGATTTGCCCACGAATGACTTTCTCTGTTTTCGATACGTGCATAAGCAGATTGGGAAATATGCAGTCTGTTGGCTATGTGCTCTTGTGAAAAACCTGATTGCCTACGGAGGTTTTGTAGTTTTTTTTCCTATTGTAACATTCATTTTATTTTTATATTTGTTTAGGTTTAACAAAAGCACAAAAAAACATTATGCAAAATCAGGGTAAAAATACCCGATAAACACATAATGATTTACCAAGACATTCCATAGATTTGTTTCAACAAAATTAACTAATGTTTAACAAATCAAAATTTAATACCAATGAAAAACGCATTAAAATATTTTTTACTGATTATTTTGGGTTTTATAACTTTATGGGGCTGTCAGCAGGATGATCTTTATAATAACGAATTATCATCTTTAGCCTCTAAAGGTATGGTTAAAAAAATGTCTTTAAAAGATTTGAACAAGGATAGCGAGGCATACAGAATTTTAGAACGATTTAAGCCGTCAGACAAAAAAGACAATGTTCTTTTTAAGAATATTGTACAAACAGATTATGGATTTAGTGTAGATACTGATGAATTTTTATACATTGAAGACAATGATAAAAACAGTTACACATTCAGAGTTTACAGAGATGACAATACAAACGAATTGGAAAACCTTGTCTTAAATTATAACTCCGAAACTGAAAGCTATGATACTTTTCTGATAGAATATCTTGTTGAAAATGATGACTATCAAAATATCTTAAATAATCAGGAAATTGATGACTTTTCTTCTAAAACAAAAGTTACTTTTTTACCTGAATTTGATTCGGGAAGTTTAATTCAAGCGAGAGTACATACAAGTATTTTTTATGATTGTACTTATAGCGTTACTTACGTTCCTGCACTTGCAGGAGAAGCTACAGGGATATATTTAGATTATGTTCCTGTTTATACTCTTGTTGATTGTACTATTACTAATATTAGCAGTAGTGGTAATGATGTTCCTTTTGTAGTAGGAGGAGATGGTGAATTTTCAGGAGGAGGTCCCTTCAACGGCACAGGTCCTGTCGGAGGGAGTTCAAGCTCTCACAACAGCGGAAACAGCAATCCTACAATTGTTACCGTTCCTTATGAAAATATAAAATATGCAAAACGAGATTTCTTTATAAACAACATACTCTCACAGGAAGAACGAGATTTCTTTACAGATTTAGAAAACTACGAAATAAGAAACCTGATTTTCCAATATTTAGACGATTCTGAAACCAATATATCTGCTATGAGTATGATAACAGGGTATAACAATACTGATGCTGTTGATTTTGCTAAATGGGGGGTTGGATTTTTGAAGGATAACCCTGATGTAAGCTTTGAGGACTTATTAAACAACAGGACAGGTTTTGATGTAGAAACAGGCGATTTTGATAATAACACCGTTGGTGGATATGACAATACACCCTATGAAATGGTTAATCTGAATAATTTACAACAAGACTGGCCAACTATTGAGAGTGTAATACCTGCGTCAGATTTTGTAGGGTGGGATAGAAATTTACCCGATTGGCATTGTATGGATTATGCAAAGGCTCAAATCGCAAAAAAGGGTTATACAATATCTAATTATTATGCTCCCGGACAGACCTTTCAGATTTACAAAGAAAATACCGGAGTAGATGCTGATGCTTTGTGGGAGGGAATAAGCTATTTGAAATATGCGTTATCAAACGGAATACCTGTTATTGTTGGTATAGATAACCAACCGGGCTCGCCAAATCCTTATACGGATAATACAACCGACCATTTTGTAGTGATAGTAGGTACAGGAGTTAGTTCAGAGGGTGAAATTTATTTTACTTTTTTTGACAATGCTGCTTCAACTGCGTATGAAGGAGCCCATTCTCAAAATAAGTTTTTTTTAGATACTGTGCTAAATATGCTTGTAGGAACTACACAAGTTGCCTTTTATCGTAATCGTTACACAGAATATAGCTATATAGTAACCCAAATAAGAAAGAGCAAATGAAAAAGACAATTGTTTTTATATTATTATCAGCACTTTTTGTAAGTTGCAAAAACAATAAAGAAGATTTTGTGATACAAAAAGAAGAAATTGATTACACAAAAAAAGATTCTGTAATTTATATTGGTAATAAAAAAAACCGTAATTATGGTTTTAAAAAAGATACTCTTTCAATAAACTTACCTGAACTAAAATATATTGACGGAAAAGCAAATTATGTTTTTGATGCTGTTTATTTAGAAATTCACAAAGTTTCTATTTATGAAGATGATTATAACGAAGTGTACGCTATTACTAAAATTGATAGAGAACATTTAAACCATAGTGGTTTGGCTTTTTATTTAGAAGATGAACCTAATTTATACTATACTTTTCCCTTGAATTTAGAGGTTTTTAATACCGATTTTAATGAAGAAACAGATAATAAAATAAGAGAAAATGAAAAAATCAAAGTAAAAGTTTATGTTTCTGTTTATAAGCGTGATAATCATAGTAATTTAAAGACCATTGTGGTTGATAGTATAAAACTGCGGTAGAAAAGCAAATGAAAAAGACAATTGTTTTTATATTATTATCAGCACTTTTTGTAAGTTGCAAAAACAACAAAGAAGATTTTGTGATACAAAAAGAAGAAATTGATTACACAAAAAAAGATTCTGTAATTTATATTGGTAATAAAAAAAACCGTAATTATGGTTTTAAAAAAGACACTCTTTCAATAAACTTGCCTGAACTAAATTACATTGATGGAAAAGCAAATTATGTTTTTGACGCTATTTATGACGAGATATTTAAACACCCTATTTATGAAGATGATTATAAGGAAATATATGCAATTACTAAAATCAAAAACGAAGATTTTGCTAATACTGGATTAGGTTTTTATTTGGAAGACGAACCTCATATAAAATATGGATTTCCATTACATAGTAAGGTTTTTAACAGGGATTATTTTAACAAGGAAATATATAACAGAATAAATGAAACGCTAAAAGTAAAAGTTTATGCTTCTGTTTATAAGCGGGATAATCATAGTGATTTAAAAACGATTGTTGTTGATAGTGTAAAACTACGATAAGAAAAATAGAAGTCCCCGACCCTATACAGTCTTCTTGGGGATCTGGTCACGCAGATATTTTATATCCTGACGGAACGTGTAAAGCGGGGTGTCATTTTCAAGATACCCCACCCGCACCTATAGACTATATAGATATTTGGATTTTAGATTAAAATGAGATGAAAAAGGTAACTTTATTATTAGCGGTGTTCTTTGTAATATCTTGCAAAACTCAAAAAGAAAAACACTGGGTATCAGCTTATAAAGCAAATGTATTTTGCTCTTGCTTAAAAAATTTAGATGTTAAAATAAAAAATGACGCATCTCCATCATTGAATTTTCAAATAATTGGAGATTTTAATGTGATTGCTGAAACAGATTCTATTGGAAAAATGTATTCAGACATTATTAAAGAAAGAAATGTTTGGTATAAGGGCGGAGATTTGGACGGTTATAATAATATAATAAATGGGTGTTTGGAATTTTACAACAGTAAAGAGTTACAAAAAATAGCTATAAAAAGATATAAAAAATGACATATGTGTCTTCGGTTGTCATTTATACGATATACCACCTGCACCTATAGACTATATAGATATTTGGGTTTTAGACTAACAAAATTATACATTATATTATGAGAGTTTTTATCATTATGTTTATTAGTAGTTTGTTTTTCTTCTCCTGTAATTCTTACAAAAGAGAAAGATTTACATATTATGAGCAGGAGAAAAAAATATGGATAAATTCATATAAATATCAAGTTTTTTATGGTTGTATTGAAAGAGGAATAGGAAATGACAGCTTGAGAATTATTTTAAAAAACAAGGATTTGTTTAGTAAAAATTCAAATGTAAATTTCTTCATAATTGACCAAGCACGAGAATATGGTAAGAGAATTATTGAAGAAATGCCTGACGCTAATATTAAAATAGATAAAGGTGAAGAATATTTAAGAAATAAAAATTTTATTTCTTATAATTGTTTAGTTTATTATGCTAGTAGAGAACTTGATTCAATTGCTAATAACGCATATAAACAATACATAGAGAACAAACAGTCAAAATAGATTATCCTGGAGAACAAACAAAAAATGTTTGTGCTTTAAAAGTATCTATTGCTCTTAATTATTCTGGGGTAGTAATTCCCTATATACCTGGACAAACGATAGAAGGAGGAGGTGATTATGCAGGAAAGTATTTTTTCTTAAATGTTAAAGCACTAAATAAATGGATGAGAGCTACTTTTGGAATAAATGACCCAAATGACAATAATCCTTACAATGAAAATCATTACTATTTTACAGCTTCTGAAACAGGTACAAATGGTGTTAACCTTCCAAGTTTGGTAAACGGATTAAAAGGTATTTATACAATTATGAAACCCGATACACCTCAATACAATGGAATCACTGGACACGCAGATATTTTAAGACCAAATGGAACCTGCCCCTCTAATTGTAATTTTCAAATTCCTGTTGACCGTGTTGATATTTGGGTTTTAGAATAATATTAAATTATTTACAATGAGAAAGTGTATTATATTGTCGTTCAGTTTTGTAATTATTCTTGGTTGTTCGATTAAAAAACAAAAACAGGAGTACTGGGGAGATTCTTTTGGGAAAGAAACTGAACCATTTAAATATGGTGCAACAAACAATTCTTGGATTACAGCATATAAAGACGCTGTATTTTATAGTTGTATCAGAGAGGGTTATAAAAATGATAGTATTTGGTTTTTAATGAGTAAAGAAGATTGGTTTAATCCTTATGATGGTATTGATTTCGTAGATATAGATACAGCAATGATTATAGGGAAAAAAATAATCCAAGACCTTCCAAAAGAAACATATTTTAACTCTGAAGAATTTTTTTACGAAAAAGACGAAAGCAAACATAAGAATTATATATCTGCTACTTGCTTACATTATTACACAAGTAGAGAATTAGACTCAATAGCAAAAGAAGCCTTCAAAAATGAAGTAAAAAGAAAAACAAAAATATATGGAAAAAGTTATTATCCACAATAGTCCCCCCGCTGGTGCGGGCATCTTGCTCTGTACCTCGTGCCTAATAAATGAAACAGCATACGAGCGTGACGCTCGCACCAGCGGGGGATACACCTCACAAATTAGAAGGCACAAATGCAAATGACCCGCAACAAGTAGCTAATTTACTAAATGGTAAGAATGGAATTTATGTCATTATAAATAATAGCCAAGCTACTTATTCGGGTCACGTTGATGCTATAATAAATGGAATTTGTATCAGTAGTGTATATACATCACCTCAAGGAGGTGTTAAATCAATAAGAATATGGGTATTAGATTAAAATTTAGTGTTTTTTTTTCATAGTGATTTGTCTTTACTCTTGCAAAACACATAAAAAAGATATAAAATTAACGTGAGTTCGGTTTAAGCAACTCTTAGAGTTAATTGATTTGATTCAATATTTTCTAAATTTAAAGAAGGTTTTTTCGGGAAGAAACTATAAGCCGACAAAGTTCCTAAAATATTGATTATAAAGTTATTTACCGACCTGT
>JBAYPE010000014.1:0-58379 GCA_041677865.1 Flavobacteriaceae bacterium | reverse complement strand
AGGAGCTTACGAAAAAGTAAATCCGGTTATTTCGACAGAACAAATTCTTCGTGCTCAACAAGCGGTTCGTGAGGTCTATATGGACGAAAAAATCGAAAAATATATACTCGATATTATCTTCGCAACTCGTTATCCTGAAAAATATAAATTAGAAAGCCTGAAACCACTTATCAGTTTCGGAGCTTCTCCAAGGGGTAGTATCAACCTAGCTTTGGCTTCAAAATGTTATGCTTTTATCAAGCGTAGAGGTTATGTGGTTCCAGAAGACGTGAGAGCTGTTGTTCATGATGTGCTTCGTCACAGAATCGGGATTACGTATGAAGCAGAAGCTGAAAATATGACTTCCGTAGATATCATTAACAAAATCGTAAACGAGATTGAAGTGCCATAAAATTTTGTTTCAGGTTTAAGGTTTCAAGTTCGCACAACATTAAACCTTAAACATTAAACTCTAAACAAAAAAATGGATACAAAGGAATTACTCAAAAAAGTACGTAAAATCGAGATTAAAACCCGAAGGTTAAGTAATCATTTGTTTTCAGGTGAATACAACACGACTTTTAAGGGTAAAGGAATGACTTTTAGTGAGGTTCGAAGGTATCAGTTTGGTGATGATGTAAGAGCGATTGATTGGAACGTAACAGCACGATATAACGAACCTTATATCAAAGTTTTTGAAGAAGAAAGAGAGCTTACGATGATGCTCATGGTCGATGTGAGTGGTTCTGGAAACTTTGGCACGAACTTACAGTTCAAAAAAGACACAGCCACAGAAATTGCTGCTACACTAGCTTTTTCAGCCACTCAAAACAACGACAAAATTGGGCTCATTTTGTTTTCTGACCAAATCGAGCTTTACATACCACCCAAAAAAGGAAAATCACACGTTTTACGCATCATCAGAGAGCTTATCGAATTCAAACCGAAAAGCAATAGAACTAGTGTGTCGGAAGCTTTCAAATTCTTATCAGGAATTCAGAAAAAAAGAGCTATCGTGTTTATGATTTCTGATTTTATGGCGGGTGACTATCAGCATACGCTGAAAATTGCAGCCAAAAAGCATGACGTAACCGGAATACGAGTTTTTGACGAAAAAGAACGTCATCTTCCGAATATTGGGCTGGTGAATATGCTCGATGCCGAAACCGGTCAACAAAGGCTGATAAATACGAGTTCGAAGAAAGTAAGAACCGAATACGAAAAGTATTATCACGAAAAAGTAAAGTATTTCCAAGAAGTATTTACCAAATGTGGAGCCGGAATGATGAGTACTCGTTTAGACGAAGATTATGCAAAAAAGTTATTAGGATATTTTAGAGCGAGATAAGGATTTAAGATTGATGATTAACGATTGTTGATTTAAGAAGGAAATGAAAAGACAAGAATTAGAAGAACGATTGATTACTTTTTCGGCAAATATTATCTTGTTTACAGATTTTATTTCTAAGTCTTATGCAGGAAATCATCTTACAGGACAAATTATTCGTTCATCGACGTCTCCTGCTTTAAATTACGGAGAAGCACAAAGCGCAGAGAGTAAAAAAGACTTTGTTCACAAAATGGGAATATGTCTGAAAGAATTGCGAGAAACTTTGAATTGTTTAAAAATTATAGAAAGAGCAAATTTAAGTTCAAATGAAGAATTAATAAATAAATTAAAAACAGACGCCAACGAACTTATTTCAATTTTTGTAGTAAGTATTAAAACGGCAAAAACGAATATCTAAAAATCATCAATGGGAATTGAAAGGTTATATTTATGACAGAGTTTAAAAAAATCTGAAATCATCAATCGTTAATCTTCAATCATCAATCAAGAATGAAAAACCTACTTTACATATTTTTAATCTCTATAGGATTCGGATGTTTTGCTCAACAAAAGCAGATAGAAACATCTGTTGATTCAACCAAAATCCGAATTGGGTCACAATTTCACCTGATTTTAAAAACAAAAGTAGATACCACTTCAGCTGTTATTTTCCCTAAAGAACAGATGTTTGGAGCGCTTGAAGTTCTTGAAGATTACCCTACCGATACTATCATCGACAAAAAAGACAGAGCAAAATTTGAGCTCATTAAAAAATACGGACTCACTCAGTTCGATTCCGGACGATATGTGATTCCGCAACTCAAAGTACTGATTGATAACAAGCCTTTTCTGACGGATTCGATGTTTATTGAGGTAAAAAATGTAACGGTTGACACACTGAAACAACCTCTTTTCGACATTAAAGATGTCATTGCAGATAATCAATCGTCTTCGATGAAATGGTGGATGTGGTTATTGATTGGTTTAGCTCTTATCGGAGGTGGAGTTTGGGCATTCCTACAATGGAAGAAAAAACAAACGAAAACTTCTAAAGAACCTGAAATGGTTTATACGCCTATCGAAAAAGCGACTATCGGGCTTAAAAAACTCGAAGAAAAACAACTTATCGAGAAAGGAGCAATTAAAGATTATTATTCGGAACTTACCGATATCGCCAGAACTTATCTCGAAGAGGCCGTTAAAATTCCGGCTATGGAAAACACCACAGCCGAACTTGTTGAGAATCTAAAGCGAACCGCTTTGAAGCGAAAACTAGCTTTTTCTGATGAGATGATTTTTTCACTCGAAAAAGTGCTCAAACAGGCAGATTTGGTGAAATTCGCTAAATCAAAACCTCTGGATTTTGAGATTGTTGAAGACCGAAATTCGGTAGAGAAAACCCTCAGAACCATGCACGGAATTATTCCTCTGAAAACTCCTGAAGAAGAGGAAGCAGAACGAAATGAAGAACTTCGTTTGGAGTTAGAGAGAAAACGAAGAAAGAAAAAAATGATTTCCAACATTTCGTTTGCAGCCGGAATCGTGATTGTTGTCGGTTTGGCCTATTGGGTCGCTACAAGCGGAATTTCAACCATAAAAAGCAAATTTTTCGGAAGCCCAACCACAGCGTTTTTAACCTCAGAATGGATAACTTCTGAATACGGAAATCCACCCGTTAAGATTGAAACGCCAAAGGTATTAATGCGAACGGACATTAGTTCGTCTTTTACGTCACAAATAAAACAAGAAATAAAAGAACACTTGTTTTTTGAATATGGTACGTTGTTTACAGAAAACCTATACATATCAGTAAATACAACCAAGCTCAATCCGGAAGCCTTCGAAGACGGTAAGATTACCGAAGAAGACGTAGCAAGATATATTGATCGTGCTTTTACAGAATGGGAAGCCAAAGGAGCCAAAAACATCCTGATTCAAAGGGAAGAATTTACTTCGCTTACCGGAACACAAGGAGTAAAGATTTTCGGGTCGTTTGATTATTTGAATAAAGATTCGAAAGACAGCAAAAAAATATATTACGAATCGTTGGTATTTCAACATAAACAAGGTTTTATTCATATTATTGTCCATATAGACGACAACGATATAAACAAAAAAGAAATAACGGACAGAATCATAAATTCAGTTGAGTTGATACACGCTAAATAATTATGGAGAACATAACTTTTTTACATCCTGAATTCTTTTGGCTTTTTGTCTTGTTTCCGGGGCTTATAGCGTTGTATATTTTTACGCAAAAAAAACAATCAGCTACGCTAACTATGAGTTCCCTTGACGGATTCAGCCCAAAAAGCTCATTTTTAGCAAAAATAAAAATCTTGTTATTTGTATTGCGACTATCAGCTCTTTCGCTTATCATCATCGGATTGGCACGACCTCAAACCGTTGATGTAACCAGCCGAACAACAAGCACTCAAGGAGTGGATATTGTAATTGCCATCGATGTCTCGGGTAGTATGTTGGCAAAAGATTTAAAGCCCAATCGTTTGGAAGCGCTGAAAAGAGTAGCCTCTGACTTTGTTGGCGAAAGACCTACTGACCGAATCGGATTGGTAATCTATGCCGCAGAAAGTTATACCAAAACTCCTGTAACCAGCGATAAGGGAATCATTCTGAATGCTATTAGGGATATTCGTTATGACAGTGTTTTACAGGACGGAACAGCCATTGGAATGGGATTGGCAACAGCAGTAAACCGACTCAAAGAAAGCAAAGCAAAAAGCAAAGTAATCATCCTAATGACAGACGGAGAAAATAATTCCGGTTTTTTAGAACCTCGTACAGCCGCTGAAATTGCTAAAGAATACGGAGTAAAGGTCTATACCATCGGAATCGGAACTAACGGAATGGCAGAAATGCCTTATGCCTACGCTCCTAACGGAGGTTTTTTGTATCGAATGATGGAAGTAAAAATTGACGAAGCATTAATGCGTGATATTGCCAATACAACAGGAGGGAAATATTATCGAGCAACCAGCAATACCAAGCTCAACGAAATTTATGACGAAATCAACAAACTCGAAAAAACCGATGTAGAAGAACTCAAATATTTTAATTATGACGAAAAATACAGAAGTTTAATCCTGCTCGCAGGAGTTTTACTATTGCTTGAATTTATTTTGAGAAAAACGCTTTTCAAAAGTTTTATATAAAGTCTTAACGTCAAAGGTTATAAAGTCGAACGGACTTTTGACTTTTGACTTTCGACATTATGACTAAAAAGAAAATGGAATTAGAAGAAATAAAATACCTGAATTTACTTTTTATCATACCGGTTTTGGTACTGATATTTTTGCTGTATCGCTTTTGGCAACTCAAAAAACAAAAGCAATTTGCTCAAGCAGGTTTATTAGCTAAACTAAGTCCCGAAAAATCAGACTTCAAACCAGTTTTAAAATTGACCGTCTTGTTGCTCGTCTTTGTTGCTCTTGTTTTTGCTTTGGCTAATCCGAGGATTGGAACAAAAATAGAAACCGTAAAAAGAGAAGGAATCGATATTGTTTTTGCTATTGATGTGTCAAAAAGTATGTTGGCTGAAGATGTAACTCCCAACAGGTTGGAGCGTTCTAAACAAATTGCTTCGCAGATTATCAATACGCTCGGAGCAGACAGAGTAGGAATTGTGGCTTATGCCGGAAGTGCTTTTCCGGTTTTGCCGATTACCACTGATTATAGTGCTGCCAAAATGTTTTTGCAACAGATGAATACCGATATGCTTTCTTCACAAGGAACAGCCATTAGCGAGGCAATTTTATTATCGGATACGTATTTTGACAATGCAGAAACCAACAGGTTATTGATCTTGATTTCAGATGGAGAAGATCACGAACAAAACATTTCAGACGCTCTTGCTCAGGCAAAAGACAGCAAACTCAAAATCCTGACCATCGGAGTCGGAACCGAAAAAGGAGGACAAATACCTATAAGAACCAGAGGTGTTCTTCAAACTTATTTGAGGGACTTGAATAATGATATAGTGATTACTCGATTAGAAAGCCAGGTACTCAAAGATATTGCAAACCAAACCGGAGGAAGTTATGCATCGGGAAATATAAGCACAAAACAAGTTACTGACCATTTCAAAAATGTGGTAGATACAATCGAAAAAACACAGTTTGAATCACAAGAAATAGCCGAATATGACTCAAAATTTCAATGGCTTTTGGCAGTGGCTTTCTTTTTGTTATGTTTAGAAATGCTTTTCTTAGAACGAAAAACAGCGTGGATTAGTAAACTTAATTTGTTTAACGAAAAGAAATAAGTAGGTATGATGTTTTATAACAAAAATATTTCTTTCAGAAAAACTTCGCAGTCTTCTAAAACTCTTGAAGCTTTGAGGCTGTGCTCAAAAGGCAAATGTTTCATCTTTACATTTTTCGTATTATTTTCTGCCAATATTTTCGCTCAAAAAAAGACAGAACCAGAAAACAAAGAATCTGCAAAACAGAACTATGCAAAAGCAGAAGCAGATTTTCGTATTAAAAAGTCAAAAGCAGAAAATAAATCGATAGCTTCGTACAATTTGGGTAATACAATTTACAAACAAGAATCTTACGAAGAATCCAAATACTCTTATTTAGAGGTTATCGAGAAATCAGAAAACAAAGCCGAAAAACACATGGCTTATCACAATTTAGGCAATGCCCTAATGCAAGAAAAAAACTATCAGGCTGCTGTTGATGCTTATAAAAATGCCTTGCGAAATAATCCGTATGATGAGCAAACACGATATAATTTTGCTTTGGCAAAAGAAATGTTAGAGAAAAACCCTCCACCTCCTGACCAAAACCAGGACGACCAAAACCAAGACAGTCAAGATCAAAACGAGGAAAATCAGAACAAGGAAAACCAAAAATCAGGAGATAATCAGAACGACCAAAACCAAGACAATCAAGACCAAAATCAGGATCAAGGAGAGAATCAAGACCAACAAGATCAAAAAGGAGACGGCAATCAAGACCAAAAACCCGAAGGAAATCAGAGTGGAATACCTAAACAAAGAATGCAAAATCTTCTCGATGCCGTAGAAAATCAAGAGAAAGGTATTCAGCAACGCGTGCAGAAAAAGAAAGAATTAGAACAAAAGAAAGGACAACCAAGACAATCAGAAAAAAATTGGTAATTTTTTGCTTTAGGCAATATGCTGTAAACCGTATGCACCAAGCAAAAAACCTTACAGCCTAAAGCCTTTAGCTTAAAGCAATAAAAAAATGAAAAAACTAACATTTATACTACTTTTTTTACTCACTCAAACGGTTTTTGCTCAAGTGGAGTTTACAGCCAAATTGAGCAGGACAAAAATTGGTGTAAACGAAAATGTAAGAATTGATTTTACCATGAACGCAGACGGAGATAACCTTCGCTTGCCTTCATTCGAAAACTTCAGAGTTATCGGAGGTCCGTATCAGCAAATAAGCCACTCGTACGTAAACGGAAAACGCTCGATGAGTAAAAGTTTTGGCTACACACTCCAACCAACTAAACAAGGGAGGCTCACAATCGGGAGTGCCACAATAACCATTAACGGACAAACCTATGAATCTGAGCCCGTAACTATTGAGGTTACCGCTCCTGTACAAAGACCCAACGACACATCTGTTCCGCTTGTAGAAGCAAATGAAAGTGTTCATTTAGTCGCTCAACTATCTAAACGCAATCCGTACTTGAATGAACCAATAACTGTTTTGTACAAACTGTATTTTAAACCTGAATTGGAAGTGCGAAATTTCAACATAACCAACTCACCCGAATTCAATGACTTTTGGTCCCACAACATCGAAATCAAACAATACGAAACCACAACCGAAACCTTCAGAGGCGAGCAATACAGAAGTGCTATTATCCGAAAAGTAGTGTTGTATCCGCAAAAGTCGAGCAAACTGAATTTAGCTCCATTTGAGATGGATGTTGCCTTAGGTGTACCGACTAACCGAAGAGATTTTTTCGGAGGAAGAGTTTATAATACCACAAGTATTAAGGTTTCGACAGGCGAAGTTACTGTTGATGTCAAACCGCTTCCCGAGGCAGGAAGACCTGAGGATTTTTCGGGTGCAGTCGGAACATTTGATTTTGTCGTAACTACCGATAAAACTGCTTTGCGTCACGGAGAATCAATAGAACTCGATGTTGTGGTTTCAGGAAAAGGAAACTTAGAATTATTCCCACTTCCAAAACCTATTGTGCCAAGTACTTTGGAAATATACGACCCCATTCCGAAAAAACAAATTACAGTTTCGCTTTCGGGAATGAACGGAAAAGTATCTGATAAATATACTATTATTCCACAATTTCAAGGAAAATATATCATCCGTCCGATGAGTTTTTCGTACTTTGATTTGAATACAAACTCCTATAAAACCATTACCTCCGAAGAAATCCTGATTGATATGATTGACGGACCGATAAACAACCAACCTCAACAATCGGAAAGCTTTGCCTCTACTGATAATAAAGTGCCAACACAAAATCAGTTTCGATTCATTAACTTAAAAACTAACTTGCAACCTGTCGTAAAACAAGATTTTTTGTTTTCTAAATCATTTTATTTCTGGTTGCTATTTCCTCTGCTTTTAATCCCTATACTTGTTTTGGCAAAACGCAAAAAAGAAGAAAGAGATAGCGATGTGGTAGGAAATAAAATCAGAACTACGAGTAGATTGGTCAAAAAATACCTTTCGGAAGCTAAGAAAAATCAGCACGATAAGCAAAAGTTTTACGAGTCATTAGAACGGGCTTTGCATAATTTCTTAAAGGCAAAGTTCAAGATTGAAACTACCGAGATGAGCAAAGACAAAATATCTGAAATTCTGTTGGATAAAAAAGCAAATCCGCAAACCATCAAAGATTTTATCTCGCTTTTAGAAAATGCCGAGCTGGTTCGATACGCTCCGAGTTTAGCCTCTACGGTTGAGCAAGATTATGACAAGGCTGCTAAAACCATTACGGAGTTAGAGAAAAGTATTAAATAATCCCGTAGTGCATTATTATAGAAAATCAAACTGTTTTTGAAGGCTTTATATTTGATTAATATGTAAAATTATCTTTCTAAAAACATAAAAATCTATGCATCTGTGGCTAATCAATAATACACTTACAGGTATTAGTTTTAGATTTTTTTACCAGATTTTAAATACAATTAGAAGTATCTTTGCACTATGAAACAAAAAGTTGTAGTTGGTTTATCCGGAGGAGTAGATTCGAGTGTTGCTGCCTATCTTTTGAAAGAGCAAGGTTATGATGTTATTGGGCTTTTTATGAAAAACTGGCACGACGATTCGGTTACTATTTCTGACGAATGTCCGTGGCTTGAAGACAGTAATGACGCACTTCTGGTTGCAGAAAAATTGGGAATCCCTTTTCAGACCGTTGATTTGAGCGAACAATACAAAGAACGTATTGTAGATTATATGTTCAATGAATACGAACAAGGAAGAACTCCTAATCCTGATGTGCTTTGCAATCGTGAAATAAAATTTGATGTTTTTATGAAAATCGCTCTGAGCCTCGGAGCAGATTTTGTAGCAACAGGACATTACTGCCGAAAAGATGCTATACAAAAAGACGGAAAAATCGTTTATCGTTTGCTTTCGGGAATTGATAAAAACAAAGATCAATCTTATTTTTTATGTCAGCTCTCGCAAGAACAGCTTTCAAAATCATTATTCCCGATAGGAGAACTTACGAAACCCGAAGTTAGGGAAATTGCTACAAAGCTCGACTTGATTACAGCAGAAAAAAAAGACTCACAAGGATTGTGTTTTATCGGAAAGGTTCGCTTACCCGAATTTTTACAACAAAAACTCAAGCCTAAAGAAGGTTTTATTTATGAAATAAGCAACGATTCTGAAATTTATAACAAAGAAAAACCTGAGTTTTCATCAATAGAAGAAAAGTTAGCTTTTGAAGCCTCTCCTTTTGTGTATTCTCCTGCTGACGGAAAAAAAGTGGGCACGCATCAAGGAGCTCATTACTTTACTATCGGACAAAGAAAAGGGCTTAATGTAGGCGGAACAAAAGAACCTCTTTTTGTTATTGCAACAGATACCCAAACAAATTCTATTTATACAGGACAAGGAGATTATCACAAAGGGCTTTTCAGAAAAACTCTTTTTATAAAAGAGGGCGAAGTGCATTTTGTCAGAAAAGATTTAGCTCTTAAAAACGGAGAAACACTCGAGGTAATGGCTCGTATTCGCTACAGACAACCTTTGCAAAAAGCAACACTTTACAGATTTGAAAGCGGAATGTATGTCGCTTTCGAAAAACCTCAATCTGCAATTACTCAAGGGCAATTTACAGCCTGGTATATTGATGATGAGTTGATTGGTTCAGGAGTCATTGATTAACTTTGAAATCCGTATCTTTGCACCCGAGCAGACCGCCTTATCGCTCTTGAATTCAAGGGAGGAAAGTCCGGGCATCACAGAGTGGCATAGTGGGTAACACCCATCTCCCGAAAGGGACGGACAAGTGCAACAGAAAGAATGTACAGGTAAGGCTGTAGTGAAATCAGGTAAACTCTATGCGATGAAATGCCAAGTAAACCGACAATTAAGGGTTACTCGCTCAATGTCGGAGGGTAGGCAGATAGAACTTGCCAGCAATGGCAAGTCCAGATAAATGATAAGGTCTTGTTTTCGGACAAGAACAGAACCCGGCTTACAGGTCTGCTTTTTTTATAATTCTTCTTCTTTTATAAAAAACGAAAAAACAGAACTTCCGTACTTTTTGGAATGAGAAAAGCACTCAATATCTTCTATATGTGTATGTGTGGAATGTTCGATAATCAACATTCCGTCTTCTGCCAAAAGAGCATTTTCAAAAATCAACTTCGGAATTTTTTCAAACTGTTCTTGCGTAAATCCGTAAGGAGGATCGGCAAAAATCACATCGTATTCCGATTTGGTTTTTTCTAAAAACGAAAAAACATCGCTTTTTATAGCATTAATGCCAAAATCAAACGCATCAGAAGTTTGTTTAATAAATCTTACACAACCAAAATCTGTATCTACCGAAGTAATATCTTCTGAACCTCTTGAAGCGAATTCATACGAAATGTTCCCACTTCCCGAAAACAAATCCAAAACCTTCAACTCATCGAAATGATAAAAATTGTTCAAAATATTAAACAACGATTCTTTTGCCAGGTCGGTTGTGGGTCTGATAGGCAAGTTTTTGGGTGCTGTGATGCGTCTCCCCTTGTATTTTCCTGAAATTATTCTCACGATTGAACTAATACAAAATAGGTTAAATTATCTCTTTGGTCAAGTGCATTAATCTCCGATAATCGGGAAGCGTCAAACAGAGAAACATTTCTTACATACGTATAGGCTATTTCAAAAAGTTCTCCTTCTTTGGCAATGTTTCCGAGCATTTTAAGAGTGAAAAACTCGGGATTCATACCTAATTGCTCAACGGTAAAAAGCAGATAATAGGCAAAATCTTCTTTCGTAGAAAAATCAAACGAATTATAAAACAACAGTTTACGATTCTGAATCACAATTATTTCAAACGATTTATCCTCAAAATGGACAAACATTTGTTTATCATCATCGTTTTTAGACAAATCCAAGAGTTTTTCGACCAAAATACTCGAGCTGTGTTTGTACTCAAAACTCGAAAAAACATCCAACAAAAAATTATTGATGTTTACATACGGAACATACACATTATTTATCTGATAATTTTCCAACGTGTCAAAAGCAAAAAAATCCGAGTCAAAAACCTTTACGTTATACTGCAGATAACTCCCCAACTGGTTTTCGTCAAACAAAGCCTGTGGCACAAAAGCAGACAAATTATTGTTGTGCAAAATAACAATTTCATCATATTTATAAGTGAGTTCAGGGTTTTCGGAAAAGGCTTGTTTATAACACTCTTCGATATTAGAAGGATTGTCATATCCGTGAAAAAAAACTTCTTTGAGTTGCAAAACACTATCGGAAAGTGTATTGAAAACAACAAACGAAAAACCATTCAAAGAAACTTTGAGTACTAATTTTCGGTAGTTTTTTTCGGTTATATCTTGCATAACGACAAAAATAATCTATTTTTCTCAGTACAAGATAAAAATTCAAAATATCTTAGCCCGATGTAAATCCCGTTTTGATAGAATCAATCAAAAAAAGCCTCTTGTTAATAACTAAATTTGATTTTAAGTAGTCAAAAATGTATTTTTGGAGATATAATTATCAGTTAGTTTTTCCACTAATTTCTAATCACTTATCCCTAATTCCTGTCAAATGTACTTAATCTTCGATACCGAAACAACCGGATTACCACGTAATTGGAGTGCTCCCATAACTGATACAGACAACTGGCCAAGATGCGTTCAGATTGCTTGGCAGTTGCACGATGCTATGGGGAATGTTGTCGAGCATCAAGATTATTTGATAAAACCCGACGGATTCAATATTCCGTTTGACTCCGAACGAGTACACGGAATTTCGACGGAGCTAGCTTTAGAGCAAGGAATTCCGCTTCAAGAGGTTTTAGAGAAATTCAATATTGCTCTGTCGAAAGCCAAATTTGTAGTAGGGCACAACGTAGGTTTTGATTTGAATGTGATGGGCTGTGAGTTTCATCGCTATTTGGTCGATACAGAACTCAACAACAAACCGATTTTAGATACTTGTACAGAAGATACAGCGGAATTGCTAAAGCTTCCCGGAGGTCGTGGCGGACGTTTTAAACTCCCAACACTTACCGAACTTTATCAGTTTTTGTTTCAGGAAAGTTTTAGCGAAGCTCATAATGCCACAGCCGATGTTGAGGCAACTACAAGAGCTTTTTTAGAACTTATCCGAAAAGAGTTTTTCACCAAAGAAGAACTGGATGTTCCGGCAGATTACTTCCGAAACTTCAAAGAAAATAACCCGACAACCATTCAACTTATCGGGCTAAAGCACATCAATCTAAAAGCAGCTTCAGATCAAATCAGAAAGCAAGCTACTCAAGCTGCTCAAGGTTCAGACAGTGCTACGGTTGATGTTTCTCAAATCACGGGAGACTTTGTGCATTTGCACAACCATACACAATTTTCGGTATTACAATCGACCATTTCGGTTTCTGCTTTGGTGGCTGCCACGGCAAAAAACAAAATGAAAGCTGTTGCCATGACCGATATTGGGAACATGATGGGGGCTTTTCAGTTTGTGAGTAAAATTGAAGCTCATAACAAATCTGTAAAAGCAAAAAATGCTGAAATAGAAGAAAACGGAGGTGTCCCAACAGAAGTTTTTATCAAACCTATCGTAGGTTGCCAACTTTTTGTGTGTGAAAACCATTTGGATAAATCCCGAAAAGATAACGGTTATCAGGTGGTTTTTTTGGCAAAAAACAAAAAGGGATATCACAATCTGGCAAAAATGTCATCGATTGCTTACACCAAAGGATTTTATTATGTTCCGAGGATTGACAGAAGCATTATCGAACAATACAAAGAGGATATTATTGTACTTTCGGGGAACTTATACGGAGAAATTCCGAGTAAGATTCTAAATATCGGAGAAGCTCAAGCTGAAGAAGCATTGCTTTGGTGGAAAGAAAAGTTCGGAGATGATTTTTATTTGGAATTGATGCGACATGGTCAACAAGATGAAGATGTCGTTAATAAAACCCTTATTGAATTCTCTAAAAAACACCAAGTCAAATTAGTTGCGACTAACAATACGTTTTACGTAAACCAAGAAGATGCCAATGCACACGATATTTTGTTGTGTGTAAAAGATGCTGAAAAACAAGCCACACCAAAAGGTCGAGGTCGAGGTTATCGTTACGGATTAGATAATTCGGAATATTATTTCAAGTCGGAACAACAGATGAAAGCATTGTTTGCTGATATTCCAGAGGCGATAAACAACATTGACGAGATTGTAAACAAAGTTGAAGCCTATTCGCTTTATCGTGATGTATTGCTTCCGAAGTTTGATATTCCGGAGGAGTTTTTAGTAGAAGAAGACAAGCTTGACGGAGGAAAAAGAGGAGAAAATAAATACCTCAGACACCTCACGTATGTAGGTGCTGAAAAAAGATATAAAGAAATCACAGACGATATCAGAGAACGTCTGGATTTCGAATTGCAAACCATCGAAAAAACGGGTTATCCCGGTTACTTTTTGATTGTTCAGGATTTCATTGCTGCGGCTCGAGAAATGGGAGTATCCGTTGGGCCAGGTCGTGGTTCTGCTGCAGGTTCTGCGGTGGCGTATTGTCTCGGAATCACCAATATCGACCCAATCGAATATGATTTGCTTTTTGAGCGTTTCCTGAATCCTGATAGGGTTTCGATGCCCGATATCGATATCGACTTTGACGATGAAGGTCGAGGTCGAGTGATGCAATACGTAATCGATAAATACGGACAAAATCAGGTTGCTCAAATTATTACGTATGGTACGATGGCAGCTAAGTCATCGATTCGCGATACAGCTCGTGTACTGGATTTGCCACTATTTGAAGCTGATAAAGTAGCGAAACTGATTCCGAATATGAGTTTGGCTAAAATTTTCTCGATGGAAGATGACCAGCTCAAAAAAGCTTTGCGTTCTGATGAATTTGAAAAAGTAATTCAGCTTAAAGAATTAGCAAACTCGAAAGACCTAACAGCCGAAACCATCAAACAGGCCAAAATGCTGGAAGGTTCTCTTCGAAACACCGGAATCCACGCTTGTGGCGTAATCATTACCCCTGATGATATTTCGAATTTCGTTCCGATTGCCAATGCAAAAGATTCGGAACTCAATGTCACTCAGTTTGACAACTCGGTGGCAGAAAGTGCCGGACTACTGAAGATGGACTTCTTGGGTCTGAAGACTCTTACGCTTATAAAAGATACGGTTAAACTCGTAAAATACACAAAAAATATTGACCTCGATCCAGATAACTTCCCGATTGATGACAAGAAGACTTATGAGCTTTTCCAACGAGGTGAAACGGTTGGGATTTTCCAATATGAGTCACCAGGAATGCAAAAATATATGAGGGAGTTGAAGCCTACGGTTTTTGCGGATCTCATTGCGATGAATGCTCTTTATCGTCCGGGACCTTTAGAGTATATCCCGAGTTTCATTCGTAGAAAAAACGGAGAGGAAGAAATCAAATATGACCTCGATGCGATGGAGGAATATTTATCTGAAACCTACGGAATCACTGTATATCAGGAGCAGGTAATGTTGCTTTCGCAAAAATTGGCTGATTTCTCAAAAGGTGATGCCGATGTGCTTCGAAAAGCGATGGGTAAAAAGCAAAAAGATGTTCTGGATAAGATGAAACCTCGTTTTATCGAGCGTGCATCAGCCAAAGGTCACGACCCGAAAATTCTTGAAAAAGTTTGGAAAGACTGGGAAGCTTTTGCTAGTTATGCGTTCAATAAATCACACTCAACTTGTTATGCTTGGATTGCTTATCAAACAGCTTATCTCAAAGCTCACTATCCGTCAGAATATATGGCGGCAGTGCTTTCGAACAATATGAACGATATTAAATCGGTTACGTTTTTTATGGAAGAATGTAAACGAATGGGCATCGAAGTATTGCCTCCGGACGTGAATGAATCGTTCTATAAATTTACGGTAAACGAGAGAAATGCGATTCGCTTTGGTATGGGAGCTGTGAAAAACGTAGGAAGCGGAGCCGTGCAAACGATTGTTGATACCCGAAAAGACGGAAAATATAAATCGGTTTTTGATTTGGCTCGAAGAGTAGATTTGCGGTCAGCCAACAAAAAAGCTTTTGAAAATCTAGCTTTGGCCGGAGGTTTCGATTGCTTTACAGATACGCATCGAGCCCAATATTTCACAATAGATACAGACGGAATTTCGTTTCTTGAAAAAGTAATCAGATACGGAGCCAAATATCAAGAAAACGAGAATTCTGCTCAGGTAAGCTTGTTCGGAGACTCAAGCGAAGTACAAATTCCCGAGCCTGTTGTCCCTGCAGCAGAAGAATGGGGAGCTATGGAAAAACTCGCTCGAGAGAAAGAAGTGGTTGGGATATATATTTCGGGGCATCCTTTAGATAATTATAAATACGAACTGAAATATTTCTGCAACACGAGTTTGAACAAAATAAATGATCTAAACAGTTTGATTGGTAAACAGATGAATGTCGGGGGAATCATCACTAACTTTGAACATAAAATTGCCAGAAACGGAAAAGGCTGGGGAATCATAACTCTTGAAGATTATGACGGAAGCTATGATTTTCGCTTTTTCGGGGAAGACTATCTGAAATTTAAAATGTATTTCAACCTAAATCAGTTTACCTACATGAAATTTACGGTAAAAGAGGGTTGGATAAACAAAGAAACAGGAAAAAGAGGCGAACCCATAATACAGGTGTTGCAGATGCAATACTTGCAAGATGTGCTTTCAAATTTTTCTAAAAACCTGATCATCAAACTTAGTTTGAGTGAATTGGAAAACGATGTGGTAGAAAAAATCTTAGATGTTTTCAGAAAAAACAAAGGAAATAATTCTGTTTCGTTTGAAATATTCGAAATAGACTATCAAGAAAAAGAACCCTTAACTAACATTTCGCTAAAGCCTCAAACAGAGAACTTGGATCTGGACGAATTAGAGGATTATACCGAGTCCGAAGATCTCGAAATTGAAGAAGAAATAACCTTGCCAGACGAAGTCAAAGTACTCAATCATTTGGCTTTAGACAGTCGAAATATGAAAATTAATATCTGTAAAGAATTATTAGACGAATTAGAAAAACATCAAATCAATTTTATGTTGAATTAGATGAATTAACTGTGATTTTTCTGCAAAAACTTCCTTTCAGACAGCATTCGTTTTATATAAAACAGGCTTACTCGGAGAAGCATCATTTTCAAACGAAGCGACTTGTAGATTTAGCAAATACTGTCCGTCCAAAACCTCATTAGGAATATAAATCATTTCGGTAATAGTTGCATCAAATCGAGCATCAGAATTAATATTTTTTACATCCTTTACGTTCCAAAATGCTTTGTGAGAAACCAGCTTTCCTTCGTCTTTTTCTCTATCTACACTCGGCAAATCAATAAGCAAGTGCTGAATTCCTTTTTCAACCAAAAAAAGCGTTGCTTCTTCCGAGAGATAAGGCGGATTGGTATGCGAATAGTTTTTTGATTTTTTACTAACTTCGTTCGGAAGAGTTCGAATAACTAACGCCTTAATTTTATCGTTTGATTTTAGGTGAGAGACCAGACAATCTTTAGTAATAACCGAATCTTCTCCCCTTTTTTCGGGTGTAATCGAAACAAGTTCTGCTAAGAAGAAAAAACTTTTCAGGTTTTGATTAATGCTGAAAAACTCTTGGGTAATGTGCCCTAAACATTCTGTATGAGTCCCGTGAGCGTGAGGATTGAAAAGAATGTTATTGAAATTCGTTGAGCTTCCTTTTTTAACTGCTCCAATCCAGTTATCAAACTGAACCGGCTCGATTCTGGGTTTGTCTAAATACCATGCAATCGGATTTTCGTCCGAAGCAGAAAGCGGAATCGAAATATCAATAGGTCGGCTTAAATCAACCGAAAAGGTTTGTCCATTATAGTTTATTTGGGCTTTCATATATCCGGAGAATTAAAAGAGCAACACAAAATGCTCAAAGTATTTTTATTTGTTCAGTACACCACAAAAAATAGTAACCTACATATTATTATGCTTTTAGCCACAGATGCACAGATGAAATTTGATGGGAACAATCAAAAAAATAATCACAAATAAATGTTTTGCATTTAACTTTTAAGTGTTTAAAATTTCGACAAGTCGAAGTTATCTGTGTGAACTTATGCAATTTTAGCTAAAACATAAATATAAATTTGTGCATCTGTGGCAGTTATAATTTTTGTCGTGTATTAAATTTTATTTGATAAAATTAAAAAATATCTCCGAACTACAAACTGTAAAGTTTGCTTTGTTGTGCATCTGATTTTAATTTTATCAGCCTGAGCATAACTTTCGGATTTACCAAATACACAACAAAGCACAAGGTTTTACCCTTTTACATCCTCCATAGAAGCACCAAAATTAATGTGTAGCACGTTTCCGTTTGGTGTAACTAAAGCCGGAACAGATTTTACTCCTGCCCTTTCGGCTTCTCCAATTCTGTTGCTGACTTCTCCAAGGTGAACTACCTCTACTTTATCTGCCCCAATCAAATTAATAATGTCGTGTTCTGCACTTGTGCAAACAGGACAACCTGCGTGATAAAAAACTGATTTACTCATTTTTTCAAAGTTTTAAAAGTTGTATGACAAAATCGTCAGAACAAATGTAGTTAGGATTCCTAACTTACGCAAGTATGATTTTAATAAAATTTAGTTTTTAACATTTTGGTTCTTCCCTAAAAAAAGGTTCAATAAAAAACAGGCTTGATTATTATTAAACCAAGCCTGTTTCTATTTTTGTTAAAACAATGTTTATTTTTTGATGAATTGCAGTGCTTTAGTTTGATTCTCGCGATTGATTTTTATAATATAAACTCCCGACTGAAAATTCGAAACATTTATGCTGTATGAATTGGTTTCTGATATGTCATTCGAATATACCATTTGCCCCAAAGTATTATAAATAGTAACATTACCTGAAAGTTGCTGATTGTCAGGAACAAAAATATTTAATACATCATTGGTTGGATTCGGGTACAAAGATACCTTCCCTAAACCAAATTTATCTGTATTTGCAGAAGTCTGACAAGCATCAGAAGTAAGAAGAGAAGCTCTTCTTGTTGCGTTTTCCATTGCTGTTCTCATTCTTGTTTTCTGATTATCCGTAAAGGTGTTCAAACAAAGGTCTGAACCATAGTCCATATAGTTTTCTGGCATAGGCGTATAACCCGAACAAATTGATGACCAAGTTGCCGAACAAGAATAATTTGGTCCTGCGTGAGGGGGTGTGTCCGGACAATAATCTTGTCCACTGTCAGTAGTATTAACCGTACAAGAAGTGTTATCTCCCCAAATATGACGTAATCCTAAAGCGTGACCTATTTCGTGGGTTGTTGTTCTTCCTTTGTCGTAACCATAAAAATACGCTCCGGGAGCTTCTGTACTACGACCAAAACATCTCCAATCGATAATTACTCCGTCAGTACTGGCATTTCCACCCCAAGGAAGTCCCGACAAAGTCGAATTGCTCGGAAACTGAGCGTACCCTAAAATTCCATCCAAATTCCCTCCAAACTCACATACCCAAATATTAAAATATTTTGTCGGGTCCCACTGTGTGCTTGGTTTAAGTATAGACTCAACATTGGTTTCATTCCAAGTAGTATTTCCTAAATTTACTCGGTTGATTCCGTTTGTGTCGTTTCCGAATTCATCTTTTTGGGCTAAACAAAATTCTATTTCTACATCAACCCCTAAAGGATTTGTTCCGTCACCTAAAGTTCCTGCCATTTTTCTGTAATCTTCGTTTAAAACAGTAATTTGGGACAAAACACGAGCGTCAGAAATATTCTTCCCTACTCCAACAGCCTGACCACTATGAATAACATGTACAACAACCGGAATTACATAAACTTCGTTAGTTCCCTCAGCATTAGATTGCTTGGCTGATTCTTTAAAAACCAAATTCTCAGGATTTTGTTCTCTGAGATATTCACTATATTGATAAGAAACACATTGAATTTTTCCCGTATTCGGATTAATATATTCACTACTGATTTCTTTCCCAAAAATCACAGGTCTTTCCTGTGCCTGAGAAAAAAATGAACCCACCACCACCACTACTGAAAGTAGTGCCTTAAACATCTTTTTTTTCATGTCTATAATTGTTTGTTATTTTTTTAGGGGAGCAATTTAAGTAAAAATAATAAATTTAAACTTAAAATAAGTCTATTTTAACTTTATAACCAATCCTAAACAGTGAAAAATAGGCTTTTATTCGGTTTAAAAAGACATATTACACCTCCAATTAAGAGCTTGCCTCATACAACTGATGTTTAAAATATTACTACATTTGCAAACTAATTTTTCAATCTAAAAATTAAAAACGATGAGCTTACAACAAATCCTTACAACCAAAATTCAAGAAGCTGTGCAATCTCTTTTCGATACGACTATCGAAAGGGTAGAATTCCAGGCTACTCGTAGGGATTTTGAGGGCGATATTACTTTTGTAATTTTCCCTTTGGTAAAAGTTATAAAAGGGAACCCGATTGAAATCGGAAACAAAATCGGAGAATATTTAGTTGAAAACACTAGCGAAGTAGTTCGTTTTAATGTGGTTTCAGGGTTTTTAAACATTGTTATTTCAGACAAGTATTATCTTGACTTTTTCAATCAGATAAAAAACAACGAAAACTTCGGTTCTGTCGCTCAAGGCGAAAATGCCGCAATGGTGGAATATGCTTCTCCGAATACCAACAAACCACTCCATTTAGGACACGTGAGAAACGTATTGTTGGGGTATTCGGTAGCTCAAATCTTGAAAGCATCAGGAAAAAAAGTTTACAAAACCCAAGTTATCAACGACAGAGGAATTCACATCTGTAAATCTATGGTTGCTTGGAAAAAGTTCGGAAACGGAGAAACTCCAGAGTCAACCGGGCTTAAAGGCGATAAATTGGTCGGAAACTATTATGTAGCTTTCGATAAAGAATACAAAAACCAGATAAACGAACTTGTAGCTCAAGGAAAATCAGAAGACGAAGCCAAAAAACAAGCTCCAATTATGCTCGAAGCCCAACAAATGCTTTTGGATTGGGAAGCTGGTAAACCTGAAGTTTTAGAACTTTGGAAGATGATGAACAGTTGGGTTTACGATGGTTTTGATGTCACGTATAAAAACATCGGAGTAGATTTCGATAAAAATTATTACGAAAGTGATACGTATCTCTTAGGGAAAGATCTTGTTGAAGAAGGACTTTCGAAAGGTGTTTTCTATAGAAAAGAAGACGGTTCGGTTTGGATTGATTTGACCAATGAAGGCCTTGACGAAAAACTAGTACTTCGTTCAGACGGAACTTCGGTTTATATCACTCAAGATATCGGAACAGCGATTCAACGTGTAAAAGATTTTCCGGATGTAAACGGAATGGTTTATACAGTAGGTAATGAACAAGATTACCACTTTAAAGTATTGTTTTTGATACTTAAAAAGTTAGGGTATTCTTGGGCAGAAAATCTTTACCATTTGTCTTACGGAATGGTTGATTTGCCTTCCGGAAAAATGAAGTCCAGAGAAGGAACTGTGGTTGATGCTGATGATTTGATTTCGGATATGGAAACCACCGCTCGTGAAATTTCGGAAGAACTCGGAAAGCTTGATGGCTATTCAGACCAAGACAAAGCGAAACTTTATAAAATCATAGGTTTAGGAGCTTTGAAATATTACATTTTGAAAGTTGATCCTAAAAAACGAATCCTTTTCAACCCTCAAGAATCGGTAGATTTTGCAGGAAATACAGGACCGTTTATTCAATATACGTATGCCCGAATTCAGTCGATTCTCCGCAAAGCAGATTTTGATTTTTCGCAACCTGTAAGTCAAACAGCTTTAGGTGAAAAAGAAAAAGAACTTATCAAACAAATTGCTTTGTTCCCGGAAGTGATTCAAAATGCAGCTGCTACGTATAGCCCTGCTTTGATTGCGAATTATGTTTATGATTTGGTAAAAGAATACAATTCGTTCTATCAAAGTGTGCCGATTTTGGCAGCCGAAAATCAAATGGATAAAATTTTCCGTGTACAGCTTTCTAAGAAAGTCGGAGATACGATTAAGTCCGGATTTTCGTTATTAGGAATTGATGTTCCGGAGCGAATGTAAACAACACGTTCTCTTTTCATAACATCATGACTCTTTTACTGAAAATGCTTACTAATAACTAAAAGTAGTTCCTTCTTTAGAGTCTTTGAGTTGAATTCCGAGTGCTAAAAGTTCATCTCTGATTTGGTCAGACATAGCCCAATTCTTATCGGCTCTGGCTTGATTTCTCATTCCGATTAACATTTGGATAACTCCTTCTAATTTATCGTTGTTGGCTAGAGATTGATTTACATCTTGTAATCCTAAGACATCAAATACAAAAGCATTCAAGCTTTCATTCAACAATTCTAAATCAACAGCTGAAATGGTTGCTTTATTTTCTTTTACGGAATTGATGAATTTCACAGCTTCGAACAAATTCGCAATCAAAATCGGACTGTTGAAGTCATCTAACAAAGCATCCAAACACTTTTGTTTCCAGTCCGAAACATTAAAAGAAGATTCTGAAGAAGTCTTTAAACCTCTAAGTATTTTGATAGCTTCCATGAGTCTATCAAAACCTTTTTCAGAAGCCAACATCGCCTCATTCGAAATATCTAACACACTTCTGTAATGAGCCTGTAAGAAACAGAATCGCAATACACTCGGAGAAAATGCTTTTTCAAAGAAATCGTTTTCTCCGGTAATCAATTGCATCGGAAGTATATAGTTTCCGGTAGATTTACTCATACGTTGCCCGTTCATTGTAAGCATATTTGCGTGCATCCAATAGCGAACAGGCGAAATATCGTTACACGCTTTTCCTTGTGCAATCTCACATTCGTGATGCGGGAATTTCAAATCCATTCCACCTCCGTGAATATCAAATTGTTCTCCCAAATATTTAGTACTCATTGCCGTACACTCTAAGTGCCAGCCCGGGAAACCATCACCCCAAGGCGATGTCCAACGCATGATATGTTGTGGAGAAGCTTTTTTCCACAAAGCAAAATCTTGAGGATTTTTCTTTTCGCTTTGCCCGTCCAAATCACGGGTATTTTCAAAAAGTTCTTCGATATTTCTACGAGAAAGCTCTCCGTAATTCATTCCTCTTTTGTTGTATTCTAATACATCAAAATAAACCGAGCCATTGCTTTCGTAAGCAAAACCTTTTTCGATAAGTTTTTGAGTAAGTTCTAACTGTTCGATAATGTGTCCGGTTGCTGTAGGCTCAATGGTCGGAGGAAGTAAGTTGAACAATTTCAAAACATTATGAAAGTCAACCGTATATTTTTGAACAATCTCCATGGGTTCTAACTTCTCCAAACGGGATTGCTTTACGAATCGGTCGTTGTTCACATCTCCGTCATCCGTCAAATGCCCTGCATCTGTGATGTTGCGAACGTAACGAACTTTGTAACCCAGATACTGAAGCGTTCTGAAAATAAAATCAAAAGAAAGAAAAGTTCTTACATTTCCTAAGTGAACATTGCTATAAACGGTAGGTCCGCAAACATACATACCTACTTTATCATCGCTTAAAGGCTTAAAAATTTCTTTCTCTCCGGTTAAGGAGTTGTATATTTTTAGTTTCATTGTTTATTCGTTGAATCGTTGATTTGTTTAATCGTTTTGTGATAAAACGTATTTTCTCAAACTGTTTATCTGATTACAGATTTTCTCTATTTTTTCTCTCAAAAATAAATATTCCGTTTCTGAAATATAATTTAATTCTTTGCTGATTATCAAGTGATTTAATGTTTCCGTTGCAGACGAATATGAAATAGTTAAAAAATGTGCTTTGTCTTTTTTCGTATTTCTCGAAGTCCCTTCCGCTATATTCGTTGCAATCGAAGATGAACTTCTTTTTATTTGAGAACTCAAACCGTATGTTTCTTCATTCGGAAATCTCTTTACAATCTTGTAAATATCCAAAACTAAATTTTTAGCATTTTGCCAAACTTCTAATTTTTCAAACGAAAAAACATATCCCATTCCCAAACAATTCAACGATTTCACGATTTAACAAAAATTATTCATCTTGTTTTAATTCAGGTTTAATCCTAACCACTTTTCCGTCTTTCATTACAACAAGGTCGGTTTTCTTTTGCTTTTTGAACTCAATAAGCCTTTCGTAAACTTTTTCAAGTCCTAAAAGAATTTTGTTTTTCTCTTCAATATGTTTTTCAGTTGCTGTCATAGTATTTTTGTAAAAGGATAAACTTATTTTTATTTACAATATTTAGCGAACTATTTATTTGTTTATCAGCTAAAAGTTCGTGCTTTTGTTCCGAATTATCAAAGATAAATGCTCCATCAACAATCGGCAGATAAATATCAAACAAATTTTTAATTCCTTTGATATATCTTCTTTCAATAACTTCAGGTTCTATGTTATGTCCTCCTTCGGAAACCCTTGTTTTCACACGTTCTTTAGCAAGTTCAATACTCTGTAGCCAAAAAAACAGCAAGATTACGGTATATCCTTTTTGTTGGGCTTCTTTGATTTTGTTTTTATAGCTTTTAGTCGAAAGCGTGGTTTCAAAAGCAAAATTCTCGTTATTTTTCAGAAGTTCGTTAATTCTTCCGAGCATTATCCTCCCTGCTTCAAAAGCAACTTTTTCGGGTTGGAAAGGCGAAAGTCCTTTTGCTATTTCGTCTGCATTGACAAATTCTTTACAATCCAAAATTTCAGGCAAAATAGTAAAAGAAGCTGTTGTTTTTCCTGCTCCGTTACAGCCTGCAATTATGTAAAGTTTTTTGTCTGACATTCCTAAAACTTCGTTTCTAACTTAATATATTCCAAAAATTCTCTACGAACTTGTTCGTCTTGGAATTTTCCTCCGAATTCGGCTGTTACGGTGCTGCTTTCGATATCTTTAATTCCTCTGGAGTTTACACAAAGGTGTTTTGCATCAATCACACAAGCTACATCTTCAGTATCCAAAACTTTTTGAAGTTCTCTCACAATCTGAATCGTAAGGCGTTCTTGCACTTGAGGTCTTCTGGCAAAATAATCGACAATTCTATTCATTTTTGAAAGTCCAACAACTCTTCCGTTTGAGATATAAGCAATGTGTGCACGACCTACGATAGGCAACAAGTGATGTTCGCAAGTTGAATAAACCGTAATGTTTTTTTCAACAAGCATTTCGCTGTATTTGTATTTGTTTTCGAAAGTAGAAGAAGACGGTTTTTTCTTTGGGTTTAACCCTCCGAAGATTTCTTTTACAAACATTTTAGCCACTCTGTTCGGAGTTCCTTTCAGGCTGTCATCTGTCAAATCCATTCCAAGTGTGTTAAGAATACTCTCAACATCTTTTTTGATGCTTTCGATTTTTTGTTCATCCGAAAGCACAAAAGCGTCTTTACGCAAAGGCGTATCATAAGATGAGGCAATATGATTGTCGCCTATTTCATCAAATATTTCTTCGTTGGAAATCATTATTTTTAATTAAAATTTCAATGGGCAAAGGTAATTATAAATATTTATATATAGGAACATCCGTTGTGCATTATCACTGAAAGCATAACTCATTGATTATTAATGTTTTTTTGTAATTGTTTTCAACCACAGATGCACAGATGATGCGTCAAAAAACGGTTCAAAAAAATGGACTGTAAATTACACTGATATTGAATACTTTGCGTTCAATCCAATCTGTGAAATATATTTTTTTGCAAAAAGTATAAAAAATCTATGCATTTGTGGCTAATCAATAATACACTATGGGTATAAATTGGAACATTAACCACAATAGTAAAACCAAAATCAGCATTATAGATTTAATCAGATTTTCATAAAAAAAATGTAAAATGATAAATTAAAGTTTCATCACAATTCGCACCTACATTCAGAAAATCAAACAATTGCAGGAAATTTTTATGTCTTTGCCTCGATTGTGTGTTTTGAAACACTTTCTTGCCAATCTTTTTTCGTAGTTTTGTGATTATGATAGATACAGAAAAGTATATTCATTCTGGCTTGAAACCTTTTGAAATGTCCGAAAGTGTTACTATTCTTCAGGATTTTTTTCTTGATAATGGATTTTCGCATTTTCCGATAACTTTGGGAGGAGTTTATATGGGTTGTATTTCGTCTGATGATGTAGAAACATTTGATTCGAGCAAAAAAATTGAAGACTACAGATATACGCTCGAAGGCTTTTTTGTCAGAGAAAATTCAAACTGGCTTGATGTTCTGGAAAAATTTGCTCAAAATCGCACCGACATAATGCCTGTCTTGAATCAGGAAAACATCTATTTGGGATATTATAGGTTATCGGATATTGTTCAGGTTTTTAACGAGTCTTCTTTTCTTAGAGAACCCGGAGGAATTATTGTAGTTGAAAAAAATATAATGCAGTACTCGGCTTCTGAAATTGCTCAAATAGTAGAAAGTAACGGGCACAAATTACTCGGAATGTTTATTTCTGAAATAGGTAATGTGGTAAGAATTTATCTAAAAACCAATACTGAAAACATCAACGAAATCCTGCAAACTTTTAGACGGTACGAATACAAAATTATTTCCGAGCATTCCGAAGATATTTATATGAAAAGCCTTAAAGAACGTTTGGATTATATGGACAAATACCTCAACATCTGATTTATGAAGGCAGCCGTTTACGGACAATATTATCACGAGAATTTAGACAAAATTTTGTCTGATATTTTTTTCTTTGCTAAAGAAAAACTCATCGAAATCGTATTCGAAGAAAAGTTTTATAACCTTATTTGTGAAAAAAATCACTTTCAAGCCAAAACTTTTTCGTCGTATAAAGATTTGGACAACTCTTATGATATTTTGATTAGCATCGGAGGAGACGGAACCATTTTGAGAGCGGCAACTTTCGTGCGAGATTCCGGAATTCCGATTCTGGGGATAAATGCCGGAAGGCTTGGATTTTTGGCAAGTATCCCAAAAGAAAAAGTTTTATACTATTTAGATTTGGTACACAAAAAAGAGTACACCCTTTCCAAGAGAACTGTTTTAGGCCTTGAAACTTCAATTAAAATCCCTGAATTAGAAGAAATAAATTTTGCTTTGAACGAAGTAAGTATTAACCGAAAAGATACTACTTCGATGATTGTCATAGAAACTTTTCTGAACGGAGAGTACCTCAATTCTTATTGGGCTGACGGACTTATTATTTCAACTCCAACAGGCTCTACCGGATATTCTTTGAGCTGCGGAGGAGCGGTTTTATTGCCAGATGCCAAAAGTTTGATTATAACGCCTATTGCTCCTCATAACCTCAACACACGACCAATTGTAATTCCCGAAAACACCGAAATAAAACTCAAAGTTTCGGGCAGGGAAGAACAATATTTGGTTTCGCTCGATTCACGAATTACAACCATTACTAACCAGAACGAACTTACCGTAAAAAAGAAGCCGTTTGATATCAGTATGATTTCGTTTCACGACAAATCCTTTTTAGACACACTTCGGAACAAACTCCTGTGGGGAGAGGACAAAAGGAATTAAGGTTTTTGTTAAAAAAAACTTCTTCCAGAAAACAGATATTTTTCTTACTTGTTTATCACATATTACAACAAATAGTATCTTTGGCAAGCATTTTGAATTTTTGCTTAAAAATTTTATAATTCAGAGTTATGAAAACAAAACTATCTTATTTGATATTGTTTATTCTTACAGTCTCTTGCTCAGGAGTGAAACAGGCTAATAAAGCCTTATATTCGGGAAATTACGAACATGCTATCGACATTGCTGTAAAAAGACTTCAGAAAAACAAAAACAAAAAAAACGATAAGGAGCAAGTGGCTCTATTAGAAGACGCTTTTGCAAAAATGAAATCTGCTTACACAGAAAAAATTGGTTTCCTAAAAAAAGACATCAATGTAAACACCCAAAAGGTTTATGATTTGTATTTGAGAATGGACAAGGTTCAAAATAAAATAAAACCACTTCTTCCGCTCTATAAAGCAAACGGAACTCCTGCTACTTTTACCTTTGAGGATTTCTCTGACCAAATTGTTCAGGCAAAACAAGATTATGTTACCTCTTTGTACGACGAAGGAGTTGTGTTAAGTAAGGGAAATAAAAAAGACAACAGAAAAGCATATAACACATTCGGACAGTTGCTCAATTTGTATCCAAACTATCAAGATGCCAAAAAACTTCGGGAAGAAGCAAGATACAAGGGAACTGATTTTGTGTATGTAACCCTCGAAAACAACACCAATGTTGTTATTCCCATAAGATTAGAACAAGCTTTGTTGGATTTTAATACGTATGGACTTGATGACTTCTGGACAGAATACCACGGAAATCCGATAAAAGGACAAAAATATGATTACGAAGTGGTGTTAGAATTTCGTGAAATAGCTGTTTCTCCCGAAAGGTTGGCAGAAAAAGAAATTCCATTAGAAAGAGAGATAATAGAAACCCTATATAAAAAAGACCGAAGCGGAAACTACATTTTAGATGACCGAGGAAATAAAATTACCGAAGAAGTGAAAAGCATCGTAAAAGGCAGACTGAATCAGGTTATACAGACAAAATCTGTCGGAGTTGCAGGACAGGTTCATTATTTCGACTTGCAAAGAAATCAAAAAATAAACAGCTACCCTCTTCAGTCAGAATTTATATTCGAAAACCTTTTTGCCGAATTTAGCGGAGATAAAAGAGTGCTTAACAAAGACGAAGAAGCAATGATACGAAATAAATTCGTGCCGTTCCCCTCAAACGAACAAATGCTTTTTGATGCTTCAAACGATATCAAATCAAGGTTCGCCTCGATTCTCAAAAGATATAAGTTTAATTAAGCCTGTGTTGTAATTTAATTGGATTTCGATATTAAGTTCCAATAAATTTTTGTTCTTTTGTAGGATTGTTTTTTCTCTTATGTCACAATTCGATTCGATAAGACCTTTTTATGACAGTGAAGTAAACGAAGCCTTGGCTTTGATTTTACATCATCCGATGATGAAAGCAATGATGAGTTTTACTTTTCCCGACAAAGAACCTTCTTTTTGGGAAGAAAAATTGTTGGATACTCATTCGATTCGAGATTTTCAGGCAAAGTTTCTCTACCATTCCATTCAGAGGGTTTTAGAAAAATCTTCGGAAGGGCTTACTACTTCCGGATTCGAAAAACTCCAAAAAAACACTTCATATTTATATGTTTCGAATCACAGAGATATTATTCTGGACACCTCGCTTCTGAATATTACTCTACTCGACAAAGGTCTTGTGATGACGGCTTCTGCTATTGGAGACAATCTGGTTCAGAAGAAATTTACTCATATTTTATCACGACTCAATCGCAATTTTCTGATTCAAAGAAATTTAAGCCCGAGAGAGCTTTTGCAAAGCTCCAAATTGGTTTCGGAATATATCAATAAGCTTATTACATCCGAAAATCGTTCGGTTTGGATTGCTCAACGAGAAGGTCGTACCAAAGACGGAAACGACACTACTCAGCAAGGAGTACTGAAAATGTTAGGAATGGCATCAGACGAAGAAAACCTGATGGATTATTTCAAAAAACTACGCATTGTCCCTGTTTCGATTTCATACGAATACGACCCGACAGATGCTCTAAAAATTCCCCGATTAGTAGCCGAAGCAAAACAAGAAACTTATATCAAAGAAAAAGACGAAGATTTCAATAATTTGATAAGTGGTATTCTCGGTCAAAAAAAACGAATCCACATCCATATCGGAGATGTTTTGGATTCGGAACTTGACTTTATCGGCACTCAAATCGAGGGAACCAACAAACAAGTACAAGCACTTGCTCAAGCCATAGATGCGTCAATTATTACCGGATATAAACTCTGGCCGACCAATTATATCGCTTATGATATTCTGCACAAAACTAACCAATACGAAGCATTTTATACAGAAAAAGAAAAACAGCTTTTTGCAAGAAGGTTAGACATTAAAATTGATGAATCGAATCCGATTGAATTAGAAGGCTTTTTGGCTATGTATGCCAATCCGGTAGTCAATAAAAAGAAATATGAGGAATTTGAAGACTAATATTCTGCTTATATATACCGGAGGAACTATCGGAATGGTAAAAGACCCGAAAACCGGTTCGCTCAAAGCCTTTGACTTTAGCAAAATTCAGGAAAGAATTACCGAGCTGGAACAATTGGATTGTAATATTACCACTATTTCGTTCGAAAAGCCGATTGATTCTTCGGATATGAGTATCGAAAAATGGATTCAAATTGTATCGATAATTGAAGAAAATTTTGACAGTTTTGATGGTTTTGTTGTGCTACATGGTTCTGACACGATGTCGTATTCTGCTTCTGCACTGAGTTTTATGTTAGAAAATTTATCAAAACCGGTTGTGTTTACAGGCTCTCAACTCCCAATTGGAGATTTACGTACCGATGCCAAAGAAAACCTGATTACAGCTATTCAGATTGCTTGTTTGAAAGAAAACGGAAAGCCTATTATTCAGGAAGTTTGCCTATATTTTGAATATAAACTATATAGAGGTAACCGCACCACCAAAATCAATGCTGAGCATTTTGAAGCCTTTGAGTCGGCTAATTATCCTCCACTTGCAGAATCAGGAGTACACCTTAAAGTTCGCAATGATTTGCTGTTGCCAAAAACTACTAAAAAACCCATTTTTCATAAAAAATTAGACAACAATGTTGTTATACTGAAATTATTCCCGAGCCTAACTAAAAATGTTCTAGATGCCATTATATCGATTCCGAACCTTAAAGGTATTGTGATGGAAACCTACGGAGCCGGAAATACTACTATGGAAAACTGGTTTATAGCCAAGCTCGAAAAGGCCATAAAATCAGGCATTCAGATTATTAATATAACGCAATGTGTCGGAGGAGAAGTGATTATGGGCAAATACGAAAACAGTTCTGCCCTAAAAAAAATCGGAGTGATTTCAGGAAAAGATATGACTACCGAGGCTGCAGTTACTAAACTTATGTATATGTTAAGTCAAAAAGTGTCACCTGCCGTGTTCAAAACAATTTTTGAAACCTCACTTAGAGGCGAGATTTTATAGAAAATTTATATCTTTGCAAGCTTAATACAGAAAGGTGCTCGAGTGGTTGAAGAGGCTACCCTGGAAAGGTAGTATACGGCAACGTATCGTGGGTTCGAATCCCATCCTTTCTGCAAGATAAAAAGCAAAAAGTAACAAAACCCACTAAATTCAATGGTTTAGTGGGTTTTTCATTTTCGGGATATACCAAATTATTCATCAAATCTCAAAGTTTAGGTGTCTTTAGAGGTGTCAGTAAAAAATCAGATTTTAAGTGACACCTCCCACAGAAAAACACCTCTACAACAAGGTGTTCAATAACATATTCAAAAAATGTACATCTTGATTGTAGTTATTAAATCGAATAAATTTAGTAATAACTTTAAGGTCACCGAATATGAAAACTACATTATCTGTTCTCTTTTACATAAAGAGGTCTAAAGCTAATAATTTAGGGGTATGCCCTATCTATACGAGGGTTACGGTTAACACTAAACGGTTTGAGTTTAATACGAATAAATACATAAATCCTGATAAATGGTCAACGGAAGGCAGTAAAGTCAGGGGTACTACAGAAGAAGCCCGTACAATAAATAATCATCTTGATTATATAAAAAATCAGATTTTGGAGGCAGAGAAAACTTTGTTCAAAAAAGACATTAGTCTTACTTCCGAAAATTTAAAGAATGAATTGTTCGGAAAAAGTGAAACCAAGCGAATGCTTATACCAATTTTTGAAGATCATAACAAAAAGATGAAAGAACTGGTAGGAAAGGAATTTGCTTCCGGAACTTTAGAACGATATGTTACTTCACTAAAGCACACAAAGGATTTCTTAAAGTGGAAATATAAAGTTGATGATATTGATATAGGCAAAATAGACCACGCATTTATAATGGATTATGAATTCTGGTTGAGAAGCGTTAAGAATTGTGCGAACAACACAGTTGTTAAATATGTAAAGAATTTCGTAAAGTGATCATCGGCTGAACAGGAACTTACCGACACAACAAGGCACAGCGATGCCATAGCAAAAAGCAACTTTTTCATAAAATTTCAAATTAATTTAGGTTAAAAAAATTTTAGAAAAGTCGGAAATTAGCTGTTCCGAACCTGTCAAAATGAAACTCTTTACTTTAGAGCTTTTCCCCATTTTGGCAGATTTATTTATGTAGAAGCTTCTTGTTGTTATAGGTTAATAACCGAGGCAAAGGAACGAGCAAAACCCTATATAACAAACTGATTTTCAGTTTAAAATGTGAGTTGTGTCGGTCTGATAGCAAACGTTTGGATTTGAGGTGTGAAAGGGTAGTATTTCAGTTTGTATATTGTAAGATGTATATCGTATATTGTACAAAAAAAAACTGAAAAACTTCAGAACTCAACTTTTTTAGATTTCTATTCTCTGTTTTCTATTCTCTATTTTCTAAAAAATTATAGTTCTAATTTTTTGATAATGTAGTCTATATTGGCTTTGTAAGAAGCGGAAAAAGGTAAGGTTTCGTTGTAATCAAGACAACATATTTTTTTACTTAGATGTATCCGGGAAACGTATCTGATATTTACGATATAACTTTTATGGATTCTTAGAAAATAAAAAGGAAGTTTTTGCTCAAAATGTTTTAATGTTTTAAAGCCGGTAATGGTGTTACCGTTTTCTAATTTAAAATCGGTAGTACTGTTGTCTGCTTTGAGATAGATGATGTCCTGCAAATCAATAAATTGATAATCACTATAAGATTTGATACAGATGGAATTATAGGTTGTTTTTGGGACTCTTTTTTCAAACCTGAAAAGGCATTTCCCTAAACGGTGCCAGTCAAGCGAAGTTAAAAGGTAATCGGAAAAACCCGATTGTATGGCTTGCAGGGAATATTGCGGAGTATCGGATAAAGCAACAAAATAAGGAACAATATCTATATATTGGTACAATTCGTTTACCGTATCAAAAGAAAAATCTTTATTTTTGACAAAGGAATCGACATAGACAAAAACCAGATGAGGCTTTAGCTTTATGAGTTTTTCGATAGTGGTTATATCATTTTCGAAAATGCCCAAACAGGAATAATGACGGAAATTCTCCATACATTGCTGAATGATTTCAGACTGCTTGCTGTTATCTCCGATAATAATAAAAGAGTAATTCATACGTTGTTAAAAGCGGAGAGCAACTTAAGCAAGTTTAAAAATATTCTGTTGTGCCTGAAGCACCAACTTTGTTAAAGTTTCTTTTATGAACATACTTATAATAGATGACCATCTAATGACCATTGAAGGATATATAGCCCTACTCAAAAAAGAAATTCCTGTATTTACTCCTTTTAAAGCCCTGAATTGTGAGGAGGCTTATCATATTATAAACTCTGATTCTTTTTTGGATTGGGCAATTATAGATTATCAGATTCCTGAATTTGAAGAAAAAAGACTTAGCAGTGGCGTAGATGTAGCTTTACTGATAAAAAAATATCACCCGAAGTGTAAAGTAATTATGATAACAGCTTATCAGGAGGCTGTAATCGTATATGATATTTACAGGAAAGCCCAACCTGATGCTCTGATAATAAAGAACGATATTTCTTATACAAGCTTTAAAGAGTGTCTTACTTCCGAAAACAGATATTTGAGTACTACCGCTCAAAAAGCCATTGGTATTATCAACAGTAATGAAGAATTATTCAATGAGGTAAACCGTGAAATTCTGTTATACCTGAAACAGGGATATAAGTTAAATGAAATAGAGCAATACGTCCCGCTAACCACCAGTGGCATTCAAAAACGAATAACAAAACTGAAAGAGCTTTTTAATGTTATGGACATTAACGGACTTATCAAAGAAGCTGTTAAAAACGGGATTGTATAATTTTCTGCAGTATAAAATAAAGTTTTAACACAGTGGGTATTTCAAACACCCTGAAGTGTAAATCATAATGTATAACATTGCTCAAAACAACAATAACCCGTTTTGTAAAAACCAAGTGCACGTGGCAAGGAGCAAAATGAGTTAAAGTGGTTTTAAAATTTATTGTACAATTTAAAACATTAAAAAAATGAGCAAATTAAGTTTAGATGCTCTTAAAATGAGAGCAGAAGCAACAGCTTCAGAGGATTTATTAGCAACTATTTCAGGAGGAACTGAAAATGCGTGTCACGGAAATGAAGCCGTTATGAATCACGTTAACCACGTTCAAAATCAACCAAGACCGGGTTACACTCCACTAGGAGAAGCTATATTGAGATGGTTGTTTGAAGATTAGTTTTTGCATAAAGAAGAAGTTTCTAATTTAAAAGAACTTCTTCTTTATCTACTATGATGTAAAAATATTATGAAAAATTTGTATATATCTATTGCTTTAATTTTAGGTGTTATAATTATGCAATTTTTGTTATCTACACTCTTTTATAAAATAATCCCATATGATGATGTAGAAAAACTTGTTTTAATAGCAATTGACTTAAGTTACATTTTTGCCTTTATTACTCTGTATTATATTACGAAGAATTGCAATAGTTTATATTATGAAAAATCAATTCCGAAAACAATATTATACATTATTGTTTTTATAATTTTTTCCTTTTTATCAACAGGACTAAGATTTTCTAGCTTTTTAAATTTTTCTTTTGAGAGCGGAAGTTCGTTTTATAATGAATGGGTTAATTATAAATTATTTAGGTCTATAATTATTATACCTTTTTTAGAGGAATTTATATTTCGAAAATTTCTTTTTAATTTTTTATCAAAAAGTAAACTCAACATATTGTTTTCAATAATTGTTACAAATATTTTTTTTAGTATAGCACATTTAAACCTTGATGATTTTTTGATTTTTTTCTTTGCAGGTTTTTTTCTTTCTCAAATTTATTTAAGAAGTCAAAATATTGTAGTGCCTATCGTATGCCATTCTTTCGTAAACTGTTTAATAATGTTTCTTTGGTAATTTTTACTATGTACACCTTAAATACTGAACTGAAAAACAGAACATCTGACCTTATTCAACTTCTCTTCTATAAAGCCCACCCTCTTTATTAGAAAAATTAAACTTTGAATATGACAAAAGATTTTCAATGTGTATGTATTGAGTGAAAAGGAATTGTATAATTCAATTTAAAGTTTTAACAAAGTGGGTGTTTCAAACACCCTAAAGTGTAAATCATAATCTATAATATTGCCCAAAACAACAATAACCCGTTTTGTAAAAACCAAGTGCACGTGGCAAGTAGCAAAATGAGTTAAAGTGTTTTTAGAATTTATTGTACAATTTAAAACATTAAAAAAATGAACAAATTAAGTTTAGAAGCTCTTAAAATGAGAGCCGAAGCTATTGCTTCAGAGGATTTATTGGCAACTATTTCAGGAGGAACTGAAAATTCGTGTCACGATGGTGGTACAGAAGAGACAACTCAACCAGCAACACCTTCAACTTCTTGGGAAATAGAAGCTGGTGTTGAAATTCCAGTTGGAGGTCAACCTACTTATAATCTTGGAATTAAAATTAAATTTTAATTTTGTGGTAGTTTACCTTTAAGATAAGCGGAACAAATTCCGCTTATCTTTTAACAATCAAACTATGAAAATACATCTTCTATTATTTATGTCTTTGTTTCTTGTTTCTTGCTCCAAAAAAATTACAATAAACAACTCAATACCTATACGATATAATGGTCACATAAACCTTGATATGAAGGTGGAAGATAAAATCTACGGAAACTTTGTATTTGACACAGGAGTGCCAGGGTTAGTATTAGATTCCCTGTTTTGTAAAAAGAATAGACTTGACTACAAAACCAATGAAATCGAAATAGGCGGTATAGGAAACTCAACAAAAGCTGCTCAATTGATTACAGATACGATTCATTACGAGTTAAACAATAAAGAATATCATTTTTCTACACCAACTGTTATGCTTAATCTTAAAGATATGGTTGACAAAAATATAAATGGTATTTTGGGTATAAATACTTTTGGACAAAAACCATATATGATAGATTATGTTTCCCAAAAAATAATATTTACAGATTCAATTAAAGGTTATGAAAATATTTATGCGGAAGCTGATAATGCTAAAATTTATCTTAACTTGTCAATAACATTAAAGAATGGAAAGAAAATACAAGGAAGGTTTTTACTTGACACAGGATCTAATGAAACTATTTTGAACAGTCACGTTTTTGTGACGGACGGTATTTATAATTCAACAGACAAAAAGAAATTTTTTGCTAAAGGAGGTATAGGAGGGGACTCAAACGGGTATTTTTTACCTGTATCTGCTATTGAAATAGGAAAATTTAAGCTAAAAAATTTGATTGTATCTGTTTCGACAGATTCCTTAGGTATGTTGGCAAATTCAGATTATATGGGAATAATAGGTAATGATTTATTAGACGACTTTAATATAATCTTCAATTATCAAAAAGGGAAAATTTGGGTAAAGCCTAATAAGAATTTTAATAAAAATAAAAGAAAATTGTTTCGCTGTATTTCTTTTCAGGATATGGGAGAAAAGTGGACTGTAGCAGGGATTGTTGAAGATTCGGAAGCTTTTCGGCAAGGGGTCAGAATGAATGACCAAGTCATCGAAGTAAATAATATTCCAGTAGAAAAAATGGACCTCGACAAATTTACAGACAAGCTCAAAGCCAATGAAGAATTACATCTGAAAATAAAGCGGGAAAACGAGGAAAAAGAAATAAAATTTAAGCTTAATGTTTTTATGAAATCTTAAAGTAATGGAAAAATATCAAACTGAAATAATTGAGATAACCCAGCTCCTCCTCTACAAAGAATTCTCCTCTTTACTAGAGAAACTAAACCTTGAATATGACAAAAGATTTTCAGTGTGTATGTATTGAGTAAAAAGGAATTGTATAATTCAATTTAAAGTTTTAACACAGTGGGTATTTTAAACACCCTAAAGTGTAAATCATAATGTATAATATTGCCCAAAACAGCAATAACCCATTTTGTAAAAACCAAGTGCACGTGGCAAGTAGCAAAATGAGTTAAAGTGTTTTTTAAATTTATTGTACAATTTAAAACATTAAAAAAATGAACAAATTAAGTTTAGATGCTCTTAAGATGAGAGCAGAAGCAGTAGCTTCAGAAGATTTATTAGCAACTATTTCAGGAGGAACTGAAAACTCGTGTCATAATAATCCTCTTACTCCAGAATATCAGATTGAGAAAGCTAAAGCAGAAGCAGAATTATACAAACCAATAGGTGATGCCATTAAAGATTGGTGGAATGGTTTGTGGGACTAATTAAAATGTTTAATTTAATAGAACGAATGGCACATTACATTTGATAATGTGTCTATTTTCGACATATACTATGCTAAAAAAGTATTTAAAATTATCAGTTTTATTTGTATCCTTTCACTTACTGGGCTTTCTCTTCTATTTTTCTTTTATAAGTACTAATTTGTTTTTTGAAGAAAAAGGAAATGAAACAATGAGTAAATTTATTATACTCTTATTTGAATTATGTCTCATAACAATATTTCTGTTTAAAAGCGACTTGTTAAAAAAAGGTATAAGTTTTTCAAAAACTCCAATGCTAATTGATATAAGTAGAATGTTTTTAGTATTAATAATTTATATTTTTTTTGTAGTTACTAATACAATCTTCTTCTATTACAAACATAATGTAGTTTCTTCTCCAATATTTTTTTCATTAGGAATAATAAACACTTTAATACTTGCACCGATTATAGAAGAAACTATTTACAGGGGTATAATGATTAACTATCTATTACCAACCAATCAAAATAAAAAATGGCATATTATATTGTCTTTCGTATTTATTAGTTTGCTGTTCTCACTAATGCACAATAATTTTGAGTACTACCATTTCACACATCTACTTTTGTTTTCTCTTATAATATCTACATTTTATTATTATCAGAGGAATATTTATACCGTAATATTATTTCATTCATTATTTAATCTATTTGTTATTATGTTAAATGGGGGCGACTTAATAAAATCACCTTTAAGCAGAGAGTGGTATTTTATTAGCTCTTTAATATTTCTTGGATTAACAATTTATACTTTATTCAGATTAGCAAAATCATATCGAAACCAATAAAAAAATAAGTTCATTAATTTAGTGGGTTTTTCATTCTCGAGATGGTTTCAATAATTAATTTTGTTATGAATTTTATTATATAAAAAAATAAATACTTGTGGCTTGATAAAGCAATATTATCTATTGTGTAAAATCTATACTTTTTTGTTGCAAAAGCTCAGTCCGAAAGAAATAAGCTCTTGCTGGGTTTAGCACAACACTCCTGTCGATAAATGATTTTGGGTCTTTTATAATGGCCTAATTAACTATAAATCAGAAAAAAAAGCAGAATCACAAGGTGGGCAACTATTTTTTACATATCTTTGCGAAGAATTTACAAACAGGCTTCTGCCTCTGCCTTTTCTGAAATAGTCAAAAACATTTTTTTCTCTCTCAGTTTTTGCGTTTTCAGTTGCCATATTTTACAAACTTAATTTTTTACTTATGAACATTTTTGTTGGCAATCTGAATTTTCAGACTACAGAAGAACAATTACAAGATTTATTTACTCCTTTTGGTGAAGTATCATCTGTTAAAATCGTTACCGATAAATTTTCGGGGCGTTCCAGAGGTTTTGCTTTTGTCGAAATGCCTAATCAAACACAGGGTGAAAGTGCTGTTCACGACCTCAACAATTACATATTGAATTCTCGTTCAATAGTTGTAAACGAAGCTAAACCAAGAGAAGATAATACCCGTAATTAAATTTTCCCCTCTTCAAACCCTAAGCATCAGGTTGTTTTTAACAGCTTGACGGTTCGTGTTCTTTATAGAAAAAAGAACGATTCGCATAATTCATTTACTCCGGATTATTGCGATACAACTTTATTGGAGTATATAATAAAATGTCGGTATTCCGACAAGCAACATTATGAATTTTAAAGACTTAAATATTATACCGCCTATTATGAAAGCGGTAAATCAGGCCGGATATCATCAGGCAACAGAAATACAATACCAATCAATTCCTCATATCTTAAACGGAAATGACTTAATCGGCTGTGCACAAACCGGAACGGGCAAAACAGCTTCGTTCGCAATACCTGTACTGCAATTATTACATCAAAAACCTGTTTCTAAAAATGTAATTCGCACACTAATTCTGACCCCTACAAGAGAATTGGCCATACAGATAAACGAAAATTTTACCGCTTACGGTAAATTTTTACCACTGAATCATCTGGCAATTTTCGGAGGAGTACCACAAGGAAAGCAAGTAGATGCTATAAAAAAAGGCGTGGATATACTGATTGCAACTCCGGGAAGGTTATTAGACCTTATCGGACAGGGATGTATCAATCTTTCGCACATTGAAATACTCGTGTTAGACGAAGCCGACCGTATGCTTGATATGGGATTTGTGAATGATGTAAAAAAAATACTCACAAAAATTCCTTCTAAAAGGCAAACCTTGTTTTTTTCGGCTACGATGCCTCAGGAAATAAGAAAGTTTGCACAAACCATATTGAATGAGCCTAAAGAGATTAATGTAACTCCTATTTCTTCAACAGCTCAAACAGTAAAACAATCGGTTTATTTTGTTGAAAAAAACGAAAAGCTAAATCTGCTTATCAATCTTTTGGAAGACAAAACCATAAACCGTTCGTTAGTTTTTGCACGAACCAAACATGGAGCTGATAAATTGGTCAAACAATTAGTCAAAACCGGAATTTATGCAGCTGCCATTCACGGTAATAAATCACAGAACGCAAGGCAAAAAGCATTGAGCGATTTCAAAAACAGCCGTATCAGGGTGCTTATAGCTACCGATATTGCAGCACGAGGAATTGATATAGATGAACTACCCCATGTTGTAAACTATGAATTACCGAATGTTCCCGAAACCTATGTTCACAGAATCGGAAGAACAGGACGTGCGGGAGCACAAGGAGTCGCAGTTTCTTTTTGTGATAACGAAGAGAAAAAAGAACTAAAAAACATCCAAAAACTGATAGGTTTTAGTATGCCTGTATTGACACGCTAAACAAAATCATTTATTCATCTAATAAAAATATAAACTATGGCAGATTCTTTTTCCAAGAAAGAAAATTCAAAGAAAAAAATTAAAAAATTACAAGACAAAACAGCCCGAAGAGAAGAGCGAAAAACCAATAATAACAAAGGAAAAAACTTTGATGATATGATTGTGTATGTGGACGTAAACGGAAAATTTACTTCAGTTCCTCCGCATCTTCAAAACAAAGAGGCAGATTTGGCAAAAGCCAGAAGGTTGTCTAAAAACACAGCTGAAAACGAATCAACAGTGTTTACAGGTATCGTAACTTATTTTAGCGAAAAAGGATACGGATTTATTACAGAAGACAAAACCGGAGAAAACATCTTTTTTCATCACGGAGAATTGAATTCTGCTGTCGAAAAACACGATAAAGTTAGCTACAAGAAAGAAAACTCTCCGAAAGGATACAGAGCTATAGATATAAAAAAGTAACAATAAAAATTAATTTAAAATCAACAAGAAATGCAAGAAGGTACAGTAAAATTTTTTAATGACTCAAAAGGTTTTGGGTTTATTTCACAAGAGAACGGAAATGAAGATATTTTTGTTCACACCACAGGATTATTAGACAATGTTCAGGAAAACGACAAAGTAGTTTTTGATATTGAACGAGGCAAAAAAGGCTTAATGGCTGTAAATGTTAAAAGAAAATAATAAACATCCGTTTTTGATTTTCAATGCTACGTCTTTGAATTGATAATACACACGGGTTAATCCTGTTTTATTTGCAAAGAGGGAATATGAATTTGTTCATATTCCCTCTTTATTTTTCAAAACCTATACACAATCGCATTGATGTTCATTCCGGCTCCTACCGAAGCAAACAAAACAACATCTCCTTTCTCAATGGTATGTTCGGGCAATTTTCCCTTCAAAATCATCGTTAGCAACGAGGGAATTGTAGCAACACTGCTGTTTCCTAATTTGTGTATGACCATAGGCATAATATTTTCGGGAACGGGAGTATCGTATAACTGATAAAAACGATCAACGATAGCCTCGTCCATTTTCTCATTTGCCTGATGAATGACAATTTTGTTTAATTCATTGATAGAATATCCGCTATCGTCCAAACATTTTTTCATTGCCGGAGGAACATTCAAAAGAGCAAATTCGTAAATTTTTCTGCCATTCATTTTGATGTATTTTATATCCGGACAACTTTCATTGTTGTAAGATTTTCCGAAATACAGAAAATCTTTCTCTTTAAGCGTAAACGAACCCGATATATGCGATTTGATACCTGTTTCATCATTACTGATTTCCAAAACTGCAGCTCCTGCCCCATCTGCATAAATCATACTATCTCTATCGTGAATATCAACCACACGAGAGAGGGTCTCCGCTCCAATAATAAGGCATCGTTTGGCAATACCCGATTTTATAAAAGCATTGGCCTGTATCATTCCTTCAATCCAGCCTGGACATCCAAACAGAACATCATAAGCTGTACAAAAATTATTTTCTATTTTTAAAAGATGCTTTACTCTGGATGCCAAACTCGGTACCGCATCAGATTGAATTGTACCGAAACGAACATCGCCAAAATTATGGGCAAAGATGATATAATCTAATGTTTCGGGATCAATTCCTGAATTCTCTATTGCTGATTGCGCTGCATAAAATCCTAAATCAGAAGTTACTTGTTCTTTTTGGGCATAGCGTCTTTCTTCAATCCCTGTAATTTCTTTTAGCTTACTGGCAATTGTTGTGTTGTCTTGTTTTAAAGTCTGACCACTCTCGTCTAAAAATTGATGTTTATCAAAAAATAGATTAGTAATGGTTTCCGAAGGTATGTAGTTGCCTACACCAATAATTTTACTCGTCATTTTTAAAAAAAATATCACGCTCTACATTAAAACTTCTTATTTGAAGAAAAAGTAAAGCGAGTGAGTAAATGTAACAATTAAAAATGAATAATAGTATTGTTTTAGATATTTTTTAAGGAAAATACGAAGCGAATTCTGACTTCAAAAGTTAAGCTTCTTGTAGGGATTTATTTTTCATTCCTTAAGTTCTTTTTTGTCCGAACGCTTTCATATCTGAATATTCGTCATTAAGTTTGCAGTATATCGGGTTAGTATAATTGTGTTTCAACAATAAAGAAATGTCATTTACGTTTCTTAGTTCAAAGAAAACAATTGAGTTTTCACTAATCTTCTTTATGTCTTTGATAGAAAAATTAAAGTATATCCCTAACTTTTTATCTTGAAAACTAAAGCCATTGTCATCAATTCGGTAAAATATCAGGATAAGGCACTTATTGTAAAATGCCTCACGTTTTCGGACGGACTCAAATCATATTTTGTACGAGATGCTTTTTCGTCTTCCAAAAAAAACTCCAAAAAATCAGCTTATTTCCAACCTTTTACAATGCTGGAAATCGAAGCAAATCATCGGAATAAGAACTCACTTGATTATTTTATAAATGTAAAACCATTAGTTTATGCGTCCATTCCGAGTGACATCATAAAAAGCTCGTTTGCCCTCTTTCTATCTGAGGTTCTTAGTGCTGTGCTAAAAGACGAAGGCAAAAACGAAGACTTGTTCTTGTTTTTAGAAACAGTACTTTTGTGGCTTGATGAAAATCCTGTCAATATGAATTTTCATCTGGTTTTTCTATTGGAAACGGCCAAATTCTTAGGATTTTATCCAAGTGCTTCCGAGGGGTGTTTTTTTGATATGTCAGAAGGTGTTTTTACAAATTCCGAATCAAAAAACTGTATTTCCGAGCAAGAATCTTTGCTTTTCAGACAACTCTTGAAACAGAAAATAAATGCTTCAAATAACCCATTCTCTAATACACAACGAAAACTACTTTTGGAAATAGTTTTAGACTATTACAGCCGTCATATCGAAAATTTCAAAAGACCAAAGTCGTTAGAAGTGCTAAAAGAAGTGTTTACTTAACCGAAGTCGTATCGTCTTCAATCTCTATACTATCATCTTCTTTAGACAGATTTACTTTATATTTATCATTGAGCATTTTTACAATTTCGCTTGTAATATCCTGCCCATCTTTGGCATAAAGAATGGTACTTGCTCCGTCTGTTGATAATATATAATCGTAGCCTTGTTCTTTTCCGTAAGCAGTAATAAAGTCTTTAACTTCTTTGACCAAAGAATCCATCTCATCACCGCTTTCCTCCTGAAGTTGTTGCATCATTGCCTGTTGGGCATAAGCCAATCGCTGTTCTCTTTCTTGCAATGCAACTCCTGTCTGTTGTGTCCATTGTGCACCTTTTGTTTGTGCGTTTTTTTCAAAAAAAGCCACATCTGCTCGAAATTTCTGAACTTCTGCATCAAGTTCCTTCCCCATCTGCTCAGATTTAGCTTTGTATTTTGCCTCAATGTCTTTGGCTTGTTCATATTCGTTGAGCAGTTTTGAAGAATCAATATAAACGATGTTATTCGATGTTTGTTTTATTTCTTCCTTTTTTTCGCAAGATATTAAGGAAGCGACTGTTAAGGCCAAAATTATTTTTCTCATTGGTTTTATTTGTTGAAATTTCCGGCAAAAGTAATAAAAATGCTTTTGTCTGTCATAAAAATTATATATCGTTAAGCATTTTTGATATTTCGTCTAATTTCGGAGTTAAGATGATTTCAATTCTCCTGTTTTTAGATTTTCCTTCCGAAGTTTCGTTCGGGGCAACTGGAGCGTATTCGCTACGTCCTGCAGCGGTCAGACTCAGTGGGTTTATGTCCTTGTTTTCTTTAAGGATTCTAACAATAGAAGTTGCTCTTTTGGTAGATAAATCCCAATTGTCCTGAACTTGCCCTTGTCCGTTGTATGGAACATTATCAGTATGTCCTTCGATAAGTACAGAAATGTCCGGATTTTCGGCTAAAATCTTTCCTACTTCAACCACTGCACTTTTTCCTTCTGCTCCTACAACCCAACTTCCTGAAGCAAAAAGCAGTTTATTTTCCATAGAAACATATACCTTCCCGTCTCTTTGTTCTACGGTAAGTCCTTTTCCTTCAAAGCTGTACAGTGCTTTAGACAGTTTATCTCTTAGGGCTTTTAGGTTATTTTCATTAGCAGCAATAAGGCTTTCGAGTTCGTTAATTCGATCCGAACGCTTTTGTAGGTCTTGTTTGAGTTTTTCCAAGCGTTCCTGCTCTGCTTGTAAGGCTTTTTCTTTGGCTTCGAGTTGAGCTAAAAGTTCTCTGTTTTTCTCCGAGTTGGCTTGAATGGAAGCATTGCTGTCTTTTTCTAATGCAGCATAAGCACCCTGTAGATTTTTAAGGTTGTTTTTTACCGAGTTACATTCGGAATCTAACTTGGTATATTCGGCTTTTAACCTTTCTAATTCAGTTTGTAAAGCGTTTTTGTCTAATTCTAATTGATTTTTTTGCTGTGATAAATCAGCATTTTCACTATCTACTAATGATTTTTCATCTTTCAAGTCATTGTATTTTTTTTCTAAATCGCTGTATATCTTTTTAGACACGCAAGAAGAAAATAAGGCAACGGAAAGTGCCAAAAACAAACCTTTTTTTATCATAACTTCAATTATTTATTTTTTATAAAAAAGGGCTGACCCTAATGCCAAACCCTACAATAGAGCAAATATACTATTTTTACTGTGTATTATAAAAATTACAAAACTTTATTGTGGATTTTCTTGTAAATTTACGCTGTTATAATTTTGATTAACGATGAAATTACTTTTGACAATAATTTTTCTTTTTGTGGGAACAATGAGTTTTGGACAAGAACAATTCAGCAAAAAAGAAGTGCGGAAATTTCAAAAAGAACTGAATAAACATTACGCAGACCCTGAAAAAAGTCCGCTAACCGAAGAAGGTTTAAAGGTTTTTAAATCGCTTGATTTTTTTAAGCCCGACCGAAAATATTTTGTAAAGGCAAAATTTATCAGAACGCCTGACGAAAAACCATTTGAAATGCCTACTTCAACCGATAGAAAACCCTTGTACGTAAAATATGGAGAAGCCCATTTTGAAATAGATGGAAAAAAACTAAAACTCGATGTTTTTCAAAATGTGGAAGCCTCACAAGTGCCTTTATACAAAAACAACTTGTTTCTTCCTTTTAACGACCTTACAAACGGAGTTACTACTTACGGAGGTGGGCGATATTTGGATTTGACCGTGCCTGAAAATAATGTAATCTATATTGATTTCAACAAGGCCTATAACCCGTATTGTGCGTATAATTACAAATATTCGTGTCCGATTCCTCCTGAACAGAACGATTTGGGAGTAGAAATAAAAGCTGGAGCAAAGCTAGAGGTAAAATAAATATAAACACAAAGCACCTAACAGCAGACGCTTTCACAACCTCACATCACTTTTCATAAAACAGGAATAAATTTAACTGTTTTTACCTTTCTCTTAAAGTCTTATTCAATAGTGAATTTGGGTTGTTTATTGTATAGTCATAAACAACATCTGCAAGAATAACCTTTATCGGGCTAAGAAAATAAGCCAAAGTTCTCATTAACAACTCTACCGCCTTACTGTCGTGAATATTGGCAATGATTACCATTATTGCTAATAAAAATCCGTTTTTGTCCACAATAACGTGTCGTTTAATGCCTTTTACTTTTTTGTTTGCGTCAAAACCGTTTAACGAACGGTAGTTTCCCCATTTCACGCTTTGGCTGTCCATTATACCTAAGCTTGGTTCACTATTTTGTTTCCTTTTTAACTTAGCTTTTTCTCTAAGTTTGGAAAGCAGTAAATCAAAATCCTCTGCTTTTGCCCACTTGCTATAATAGTAGTAAACTAATTCTCATTTTGGAAAATCATTCGGAAGCATTCGCCATTGACAACCTGTTTTTACCAGATACATAATAGCGTTCCAAATCGTTCGTAAACTATATTTTCGTTTTCTATTGCCTATATTCAATGTATTTTTTATAAATTGTCACTGATTGTCAGTAATGTTTGTAGGATAATTTTTCGTTTTAACTTAATTGATTTAACACCAACAAGTTAGGAAAATAAATCACGTAAAAAACTGACAATCAATCTATTATGTATTTTCGTTTGTTAAAATTTCACATACGATTTTTTTTAATTTAATTTTTAAACAGGCTCTAATCTTAGAACAGATGAATAATTATAATCAACGAATTTAAAGTCACACTTAAAATAAGTGCATTAAGTATTATTTTGTGACTGAGTTGAGCCAGAATAGTAGCATTAAACCACATTGCTGTTCCCACAGCTATACAAAGTTGAATAAGTTCGATAGTAGCCGGCAGCTTGATTAAAGACATCGTAGCTGCCACAGAACCAATACAACTCGAAGCAAGAATACCTAAAACGATAAATAAATAATAGGATTCTTTAACCTGAATCAGAAGTTTATTATATAAGCCCATAAAAATAGTTTTTAAATAAGGGCTAAATTACAATACAAAAGTAAACCGCTTTTATGACTCAGGTCATAAAAGCGGTTTTTTTAAAATGAAACAATACTAAATTGAGATTATCCTGCAAAAGTTCCTTTAAAATTGGCGTGATATTCTTGCCATTTTTCTTGAGTATCGAACTTTTTATAGTCATCTGAGGCAAAAATCTTAAGATAAATTTCAATGTCTTTGGGTTTGTAAAATCCTTTTAAAGGATGAATAAGTTTTCCTGTTTCGTCAAAAAACAACATCGTTGGATAGGCACTTACACCTAAGGCACGAGTGAGTTGATGCACTGAATTTCTGGATTTCCCCGCTACATATCCCGGATTAGAAAATGTTTTTTCCTGATAAGTAACAGTTTCGTTACCCTCTGCATTAAACTTTACAGCATAGTAGTTTTCGTTTATGTATTTTATTACATCTGCATTTCCAAAAGTTTGTCTGTCAAGCATTTTGCAAGGCCCACACCAGTCGGTATAAACATCCATAAAAATCTTTTTAGGTTGTTTTTTCTGAAGTTCTAACGCCTGTTCAAAAGTTACCCAATTTATGGTTTGTGCCTGAGTGGTAACCGTAATCCCGAAAAGGAAAAAAGCAAAAATTGTTTTTTTCATGAGTTTGTGAAATTTAAAAATTGATTTTCTGAATAAGCAAACGCTATGCCGAATCGGCTACTAAAATAATAAAAAATATCTGTTTAGCAGATTAGTCTTTGTTTTTTTAACTTTAGCAGTTTCTTAGTTTATTCTCTCTGAAACTTTGTAATGTTCCTGATTCGGGCGATTTCTTAAAATCAGCTCTCCGAGGAATCCGGCCAAAAACAACATTGTTCCGATAATCATAGTGGTCAAAGCGATGTAAAACCAAGGGTTGTTAGTAACCAACGTATAAGACAAATCGTTGTAGAGTCTGTAAATTTTTGAGGCTCCTATGTATAGTGCAGCACCCAAACCGATTATAAACATCATTACTCCCAAAGCACCAAACAGATGCATCGGTCGTTTTCCGAATCTGGACAAAAACCAAATCGTGATTAAATCTAAAAAACCGTTTATAAACCTATTTACCCCGAATTTGGTTTTTCCGTATTTACGCGCCTGATGCTGTACCGTTTTTTCGGTTATTTTCGGGTAACCTGCATTCTTTACCAAAACGGGAATATAGCGGTGCATTTCCCCCGAAACTTCAATATTTTTAATTACTTCGTTTCGGTAAGCTTTGAGCCCGCAATTAAAGTCGTGGAGTTTAACACCAGAAGTCTTTCGGGCAGCCCAATTAAATAGTTTTGAAGGAATATTTTTAGTCAAGACAGAATCGTATCGCTTCTTTTTCCAGCCCGAAACCAAATCGTTTTCTTGACGAACAATCATTTGATAAAGTTCCGGAATTTCTTCAGGGCTGTCTTGTAAATCTGCATCCATGGTGATAACCACTTCGCCTTTTGCCTGAGCAAAACCTAAATGTAAAGCCTGTGATTTTCCGAAATTCCGTTGAAAGCGAAACCCCCGTACATTCGGATTTTCGTTTGATAAACCGAAAATAACCTTCCACGAATTATCCGTACTTCCGTCATCAATAAAGAGAATTTCGTACGAAAAATCATTTGCTTTCATAACCTGAACAATTCGGTCGTGAAGTTCCCGCAAAGATTCTTCTTCGTTCAAAAGCGGTATGACGACAGAAATATTCATTATATGGTTTGAGGTTTGTCTTTTTTAACGAATGCACCAATTACAAGCGAACTGATAAGCCCAATTACTGCATACATTATGATACTCATCGGAATAGAAAAAAACGACTGCATTGATTTTCGAGTTCCTTCCAAGTATTTTTCAATGCTTTCTATCGAATTGACATCTTCTTTGGTTGCTCCTTCAGCCAGCATTCTCTCTCTTTGATGAAGGGCAATATTTCTCATTTTTTCTATAGTTTGCTCAACAAATTCAGGAAAAATATAGTTGTAAGCCAAGTTGAAAAGACTAAAAATTAAGGCAGCCACTATTGTTGTTGCTGCTCCGATTCGCAATACTTCGGAAAAAGAAACGTAGCCTCCGTTATATTTGTTTTTGTAGGTCAAAACAGCCAAAAGCACAAATACGACCGGAAAAACCATATAGTTAAGAAGGTTGATAACTACACCTAAGCTCGGGTTTTTTACTCCATCTACATCTAATTGGTTCAGGACTAAAAACTCAAGTATCATTATTACTCCGAATATCAACCCGAAGAAAATAGACGATTTTAAAAAATTGGATTTCATCGAAAAATTAAAATTTAATTCACAAAAGTACAAAATACTATACTTTGTCCGGAAAAAAGTTTACTCCCTGGGTTTCTGACTTCTGAAAAAATGTGTTTCAAAGGTGGTGGCGTTTCCTACATTATCGGTAACGATTAGTCGCAAATCATTTTTCCCTTCCCCAACTTTTCCGTCAGCAAAATCGTGAACCAGTAGTTTTTTTTTGTAGTCGTATTCCATCAGAATCCAAGTTTCGTTCAGGTATGCGTTGTATGTATTTATTCCAGAATCCTTGTCGTCTATCATAACTCTTAAATCTTTTTCGTTGCTTATCCATTTGCCTTGCGTAAAGTTTACAGGTTTTACAGTCGGAGCAATAGTGTCTTGTGCTAAGGCAAACTTTCCGGTATTTCGGGTATAGGTTTTAAATGAACCTCTGGAAACGTAGGTTTTATTATATTTTTTCGAATTTCCTTCGAGCGAAGCAATATAGGTTTTGCTTCGTAAATTGCTTGGAATATCAGTGTCTTTAAAGGTAATTGTATAATTTTTATGAACCGGCACAGTATCATCTGCAAAGGTTAAAATTCCGTTGTTTACATCGAATTCCAAATCAAAATCCTGGTAAAAAGTGTTTGGAGCAACATACACTGATACATGGTCTTTTTCGTAAAGATTTTCAACTTTTGATTTCAGCACATAACCCGTTTTTGCTTTTGCTTTTTTGATTTTAGGTAAATCGGTTGTATGTTTTACAGGGATTATAATTTCTGCTTTATTAGAATGATAATCCGATACTTTTATTTTGTAAGTATAAGAAACGTTTTGAGTTATATCAATAATTCCCGTTTTTTTGTTGGAACTTATCAGGCTTAATGGATATTTATTTTCAATAAACACTTTTTGAACGCGTTTTTTTTGTTTTGAAAGTTTTTCATAATCGATATAAGCGTTGATGTATCGGCTTTCTGCAAAGGCAAATTCGTTGAATGTAATCCCGAATTCGGGAGTTCCGTTAAGGAATGTTTCTATTTTGTAAATTCCGTTTTTGTTGTAGTTATAATTAAAGGTATCGTAGGTATTTATTCCAAATCCTATTTTTCCGTCAGCAAGTACGGTTTGTGCCAGATAATTTCCATCTTTTTGCAAAGAAAGTGTCACAGCAGTGGCTTTTTCTGAATTATTAGCATGCGAGTTTTCTGACAAAGGATATACATAAACATTGTTGATGACAGGTTTTTTGGTGTCTGTTATTAGTTTATCAAACCCAAAATACAGCGGATTGATAATGTTTTCGGTTTTGCTGTCTCTTATTTCAAAATGCAGATGAGGTCCTCCGGAGCCTCCCGAATTTCCTGAAAATGCAATGAGTTGTCCTTGTTTGACTTTCAGTTCGGAAGCATTCGGAAAAAATTCTATCTCAAAAGACTTTTTGATATACTGCCCTCTTTTTACATATTCTTCAATTTCGGGAGCGTATTTCTGCAAGTGAGCATAAACGCTTGTATATCCGTTGGGGTGCGTGATATAAATAGCTTTTCCGTATCCCCAAGGAGAAACTTTAATCCGTGAGACGTATCCGTCAGCAGATGCCAAAACCCTGAGTCCTTCTTTTTGTTGTGTTTTAAAATCCAGTCCGGAATGAAAATGATTGTTTCGCAACTCTCCAAAACTTCCTGAGAGGTGCAACGGAACTTCTAAGGGAGAAACGAAATAATCTTTCGGATGATTCTCCTGAGCGTAAAAAAATGAGGTAATAAACAAAAAGGCAAAAAATGTTATTCTCATAGTAGGGCTTTTACAGACGAATTAATTTCGACTTCCGAAAATAGTACTCCCGATTCGTACCATAGTACTTCCGCACTCAATGGCAATTTGATAATCTCCGCTCATTCCCATAGATAAAGTTGAGAGTTGAAAGTTGGAAGTTGAAAGGATTTTATATTTATCAAATATAGATTTCAGGTGTGTAAATTCTTTTCGGATTTGCTCGTCAAGTTCGGTGTAAGTAGCCATTCCCATCAGCCCGACAACCTTGATGTTTTCGAGTTGTTTAAATTCTCCGGAGTTGATAATTTCTAAAAATTCATCTTCGCTCAATCCGAATTTTGTTTCTTCTTCGGCAATGTAAATTTGTAGCAAACAACTAATAACCCTATTGTGTTTTTTGGCTTGTTTGTTGATTTCTTTAAGTAGCCTCAGGCTATCTACTCCGTGAATGAGCTCTACAAAATGAGCCATATATTTCACTTTGTTGGTTTGCAGATGTCCGATAAGATGCCATTTGATGTCATCGGGCAATTGTGGTTGTTTGTCGCACATTTCCTGAACCTTGTTCTCTCCGAATATACGTTGCCCTGCTTCATAAGCCTGTAAAATATCTGATACGGGTTTCGTTTTGGACACAGCAACAAGACTAACGCCTTTGGGCAAAATAGCGTGAAAATGCTTTATGGCAGATTGAATTGGCATCTGAAAAAAGTATTGATTTTTGTAAATTTAATCAAAAAAGAACAAAAACAAAAGTTTAACCAATATTGCTCACAGAAAGAAACGGTCAGAAAAGAAATCTACCTATTCGATTTTTATTCAACATCCATTCCGTCAAGTAGCACTTCAAGCTCAGTAGAATCAGGAAGGGAATTCAGCAAGGAATCTTTTTTTGCTCTTTCCTCATCTGTTTCAGAAGGTTCGTCTTCCGTTCCGACTCTTGCTTTGAATTTGGCATTAAACTCGTTAAATTCAGGATACTTTTCTTGATAATATTCTGTATCGTGTTCTCTCATTATCAGCAGTACGCTTCGGTATAATTCGATATTTCTTCCAGCTTCGTACAAAGACGCATTTTGCTGACTAATATCTAAACTTTGAATATAGTTGAGATGCTCTTTGTATTTAGCGGTTATTTTGTCTGCCAGTTCACGAGCTTTTTCTTTTTCTCCCAAGTGATAGTAAGCTCCGATAAAAGGGTCTGCCATTTCGTACAGTTGATAAAACTCTACCGGAAAATGGGTCATTGCCAAATCGGTAATAACTTTGGCTTTGTCATTTTTGCCTTCTTCCAATAGTTTTTCGGTAAGCCTTGCCAGCTGCATTCTGTAAGTAAACGCATTTCTACGGGTTTCTACATCGTGGTAAATTTTATCGCTTCCGCTTGCTCCCCAGAACCAACCATTGCGTTTTCCGTTTTCGTATTCTTTCTCCACAATTTTGTGATACATTCTTTCTGTATCAATACGACCTAAATCCACTGAACCTCCTGCTCTTTTGTATGGAGTTTTGATAGGAACCAACTGATATACCAATCCGTCAAGTTGCAGATAATCTTTCATCCACAAATAATCTTCATCATCAAAAGCACCCCCTGAGAAATAAACCGGTCTTTCCCAATTGTTTTGAGCAATTATATCCAGCATTATAAGTCTGTGAATATATATAGCCCCTCCTCTGGCATTGATGTCCACATCAATAGAAGAAACAATCTTGTCTGCATCTTTTTGGGCAACAATTCCGTTTTTAAGAACATTTTCCCGATTTACCGGAATGCTGATTTTATTAGCAGGGAACGTGTGTATTTTATGTCCGTTTTGCCAAGTAATATAAGTGCTTTGGTCTTCCGAGCGGATATATTCTAAAAGCAACTCTAAAGGAATTCTCTCATCGGTACGAGGTCTATAAATCACAGCTTCGAGTTTCCCTCCCGAATATTGGTCGTGAGTAAACGAAATCGGTAAACCGTCTGACAAGTGGGTCTTTCTCTTCATCTGGTCAATGTACCAATCCGTAACCAAAAGTGCTGTACAAACCACCCGGACATCAGTTCTATACCCTTCTACTTCTTGCAAATACCAAAGCGGGAAGGTATCGTTATCTCCAATAGTAAAAATAATAGCATTTTCATCTAACGAATCCATATAAGCTTTTGCTGCAACTAAGGCAGTGTCTTTTCCTGAACGGTCGTGGTCATCCCAGTTTTGCGAAGCCATCAGTACAGGTAGAGCCAAAATCGAAAGAGCAGTTACTCCGTAGCTGGTTATGTTACTTTTTATTTTTTGACTGATAAAATCATAAATGGCATATACTCCGAAGGCAATCCACATGGCAAAAGCAAAGAACGCACCTACCACAGCATAATCACGCTCCCGAGGTTCAAAAGGTCTTTCGTTCAAAAATACTTTCAGAGCCAGTCCCATGAATAAGAACAAAACCAACAACACATAAAAACTCTTCCAATCTTTTTTAGCGTGAAAAATCATTCCGATAACGGCAAACAAAAAAGGAAGCATAAAGTAGGCGTTTCTACCTTTGTTGTTTTTCATATCGGAAGTCAGTTGGCTTTGGTTGCCTAAACGCATTTCGTCTATGAATTTAATTCCGCTTATCCAGTTACCGTTCTGCAAATCGCCTTTTCCTTGAATATCGTTCTGACGACCGGAAAAATTCCACATCAGATACCTCCAAAACATGTATCCGAATTGGTATTCAAACATAAACTGAATGTTTTTTCCGAAAGACGGTTTTTCGATAATAATGGCATCTCCCATTTGCCTTAAAAACTTGTCGTAGTCCTCTTCGTCTATTCTTCCTGTTTGATAAGCTGATTTAAACTGATTAATGTTTTCCTGAGCATTCTCCTTTAGCATTTGTGAAGCCTGAAAAAGTTCGTCGTCAGAAAGCGAATCTACATCTATGTCAAACTGGTATAAATCCTCTACAAAATCATAGTGTGGATTGAGCCTAAATTCAAGCACTCCTGTATATTTCATATAATTGATTCGGTGTGCATCTTCTGTACTTCTCATTCTTGGGAAAAATGCTTTATGCGAATCGTCAAGATTCTGATTGGCATTTTTGTATTGGTTGGTAATGATGTATTTTCCGGTTTTGTAATCTCTTTCGTAGTTTGGTTTGGCATCAACATACGGACGCTCAGGGTCTAATCCTGCATATTTTTCGGAATATAATTCTCCGTAAAATGTTTTTTGTTCTCCGTATTGCTCACGGTTGTAGTAAGCCAACAATTCGGTTGCATCGGTCGGAGCATTTTCGTTTATCGGAGTGTTTGCATTAGAGCGAATCGGCAACATCAACCAAGAAGAAAATCCGATAAATACAAAAAGAATACAAAGTATAAAGGTATTTGCCTTAGCATAGTTTTTCTTTGAAGTATATCGCAACCCGAAAACAAAGAAAGCAACCACTAAAATCGTAGCCAAAATTGTCCCGGAATTAAAAGGCAATCCGATAGAATTTACCATAAATATTTCCATTTTTGCAAAAAACGACATCGTATAAGGCAACAAAAACCCGAAAACAAAAAACAATACAGCCACCACAACGATATTTGCCAAAATAAAATTCTTAACCGTAACTTCCTTGTAATGCTTGAAATAATATAACAACCCGATAGCCGGAATGGTCAGCAAAGCCATGAAATGCACCCCGAACGACAATCCTATAAACATAGAAATTGCCAACAACCATTTGTTTCCGCCCGGTTTGTCCATATCTCGTTCCCAACGAAGCCCCAGCCAAAATAATACTGCTATAAACAACGAAGACATCGCATAAACCTCTGCTTCTACCGCATTGTACCAAAAAGTATCTGAAAAAGTAAAGGCTAAACAGGCAACTAAGCTTGCCCCAAGAATCATTTTAGAATTGTTTTCGTTGAGTTCCGAAAAACCTCTAACTACTCTTCGCAAAATCATCGTAAGCGACCAAAACATAAACAAAATCGTGAAAGCACTCGATACTGCTGATACCATATTTACCATCAGGGCAATCTGAGAGGCCTCTGTAGTAAATGTTGAGAAAAACGCTCCAATTATTTGAAACAACGGAGCTCCCGGAGGATGACCTATTTGTAACTTTGCAGAAGTTGCGATATATTCGGGAGTGTCCCAAAAACTGATTGTCGGTTCAACCGTCAAAGAATAGGTGATAAGTGCAACCGCAAACGAAAACCAGCCCAAAAGGGTATTCCACTTTTTGAAGTTAAATGAAAGCATACGTTGATTATTTATTTTTGGTTTACAAAGAAAATACTTTTTTAAGTAAAAAACAGGTTTTAACTTCTTTATAACGCTATTTTGAGCTGTTTCTGATTTTTTACAACAGATATTAAAAGAATTTTGATATAACACTTGTGCTAAAAAATCTATAAAATCGTTTAATCTGAGTATAGAAATATTAAAAATTTCTTTTACATTTACCACCTAAATTAATAAGCAAACACAATGGACTTTTTATTAAATCCTGATACATGGGTTGCCTTTGCAACGCTTACTTTTTTGGAAGTGGTTCTGGGTATAGACAACATTATTTTCATATCAATTGTAACGGGAAAACTCCCAGAAGAAAAACGAAAAAAAGCCACTCGAATAGGGTTGTTTTTGGCAATGTTTATGCGTATTGCTATGCTTTTCGGGATTACTTTGCTAATTGCAATGAAAGAACCTTGGTTCAGTATAGATTGGGGTTGGTTCAGTGCCCATTTTAACGGACAAGCTCTTATTTTGCTGGTCGGAGGTATTTTCCTGATTTGGAAAAGCACCAAAGAAATCCACGAAAAAGTAACACATATCGAAAATCATACTCAACCAACCGTATCGGGGCAACTTGCCAAATCGTTTGGGTCGGTTTTGGTACAAATTCTGATAATTGACCTCATCTTCTCTTTAGATAGTATCCTGACAGCTGTTGGTATGACCAATGGATTAGACGGATCTTTGTACATTATGATTACAGCAGTAGTTATATCAGTAGGAGTAATGCTGTTGTTTGCTATTCCGATTGGTAATTTTGTAAACCGAAACCCGTCGATTCAGATTTTGGCTCTTTCGTTTTTAATTTTGATAGGATTTATGCTTACCACCGAAAGTATGCACCTATCTGATGCTGTACTTTTTGACCAACATGTAGGTGCTGTTCCGAAAGGATATTTATATTTTGCTATTGTGTTTTCGTTAGCAGTAGAGTTTATAAATATGAAAATGCGAAAAAACAACGGGTTAACAGATAAATAAAGTAAATTCAGAACAGAGTTTCCTCGTAAAGGGTTTAGTGTTTTTGCTATTACAGACTGAAATCAGAGTCCTGCTAAAAATGCTATATTTGTACAATCAAAACCCAAAAAATGTCTAAAGTAAAAACAGCTTTTTTTTGCCAGAATTGCGGAGTACAGTATGCCAAGTGGCAAGGTCAGTGCAATTCTTGTAAAGAGTGGAATACTATTGTAGAAGAAGTTATCCAAAAGGAAGAAAAACCGGCATGGAATTCTGCGAAAACGGACACCAAAATTGCTCAAAAACCACTTCGGATAGACGAAATTGATGCCACTAACGAAGTTCGTTTAGACACTACTGATAACGAACTGAATCGGGTTTTGGGAGAAGGCCTGGTGGCAGGCTCACTTACGCTTCTGGGAGGTGAACCTGGAATCGGGAAAAGTACACTTTTGTTGCAAATTGCCCTAAAATTACCTTACAAAACGCTTTATGTATCGGGAGAAGAAAGCCAAAAGCAAATAAAAATGAGAGCGGAGCGTATCGAAAATGCAAGTCCAAACTGCTACGTTCTGACCGAAACCCGAACCCAGACCATTTTTAAGCATATTCAGGATTTTCAGCCCGAAGTAGTAATTATAGACTCTATTCAAACTCTACATTCTGATTATATCGAAGCAAGTGCAGGAAGTATTTCGCAAATCAGAGAATGTACAGCCGAACTAATAAAATTTGCCAAACAAACCAATGTTCCGGTTATTCTTATCGGACACATCACTAAAGACGGAACCATTGCCGGACCAAAAATTCTCGAACACATGGTCGATACGGTTTTGCAATTTGAAGGTGATAGAAACCATGTATATCGTATTTTGCGTTCTCTTAAAAATCGTTTTGGATCGACTGCCGAGCTGGGAATTTATCAAATGCAAAATTCAGGTCTCAGACAAGTAAGTAATCCGTCTGAAATATTGATTTCGCATAAGGAAGAAGAATTGAGCGGAACAGCCATTGCCGCTACTCTTGAGGGAATGCGTCCGCTGATGATTGAGATTCAGGCATTGGTCAGCTCTGCTGTTTACGGAACTCCCCAACGAAGCACCACAGGATATAATGCCAAACGGCTGAATATGATTTTGGCAATTCTCGAAAAACGTGTAGGTTTCCGATTGGCTCAAAAAGATGTTTTTCTGAACGTAACCGGAGGAATTTCAGTTGATGATACTGCTATTGATTTAGCTGTTGTTGCTGCTATTCTTTCGTCAAACGAAGATATTTCGGTTGAAAAAGATTTTTGTTTTGCCGGTGAAGTTGGTCTTTCGGGAGAAATCCGTCCGGTAAATCGAGTAGAGCAACGCATTCAGGAAGCCGAAAAATTAGGTTTTTCGACTATTTTTATTTCCAAGTACAATAAGTTTTCGCTCAAAAACACGAAAATTGAAATCAAATTGGTTTCAAAAATTGAAGATGTAGTGCATCAACTTTTCGGATAATCCTTGTCAAATTAAAAAACCTCTTTAAAAGTGATTTTAAAGAGGTTAGATTTATGTTTAGAAAACGGGGTCTTTATTGAGCAGTAAAAATTTTGTTCATTTTTTCTTTTTCTTCTTCTGCCAGCAAGTTGTCCACCAAAATTCTTCCGCTATGCTCATCGGTAATTATTTTTTTGCGTGAAGCAATTTCCATTTGGGTTTGCGGAGGAATGGCAAAATAAGATCCTGCAGAAGCTCCTCTTTCGATAGAAACTACTGCTAATCCGTTTTTTACGTTTGTGCGGATTCTTCTGTAAGCAGCAAGCAATCGCTCTTCGATTTTCGTTTCGAACTCTTTAGATTTTTTGATAAGGAAGTTTTCTTCTTTTTCGGTTTCTGCCATAATCGCATCAAGCTCCAATTTTTTGTGAGTCAAATGCTCTGACTTAGTAGCCAATTTTTCGGTAGTCTGAGCAATTACTTCTTTTTTGTGAGCAATACTTGCCTGAAACTCTTTGATGTGTTTTTCAGATAGTTTTATTTCAAGTTCCTGAAATTCAACTTCTTTGGTAAGAGAATTGAACTCACGGTTGTTTCGAACTTCTTTTTGTTGTTCTAAATACTTTTTGATAAGAGCTTTGTGTTCTTCGATAGCACTTTTTTTCTCTTTAATTTGCTCTTCAATACTATCTACTTCCTGATTCAGTTTTTCTAAACGAGTAGTAAGTCCGACAACTTCTGCATCTAAATCTTCTACTTCCAAAGGAAGTTCTCCTCTTGTGTTTCTGATTTCGTCAATACGGGAGTCTATAAGCTGTAAATCATACAAAGCTCTCAACTTTTCTTCAACGGTCAATTCTTTGGTAGTTGCCATAATTATAAGTACTTAACAGGATTTGTGTCTTCTTTCGATAAAGCGACTGCAAAATTAGGAATTTTTTTCGTAAGATAACCAAGAATATAATTTTTTGTATATCTTTCGCTTTCAAAATGTCCGATATCGGCCAAAATCATTTTGTTTTCTGCTTGAAAAAAATCGTGATACTTCAGATCTGCTGTAATAAAAACATCAGCACCTTTTGCCAGGGCGGTTTTAATAGCAAAAGCTCCCGAACCTCCTAAAACGGCTACTTTTTTTACTTTTTTGTTTAAAAGGTCTGAATGACGAATAACTCCGCATTGCATTTTCTGTTTTACAAAAAACAAGAAATCTTTTTCGTCTTGTTCGGTTTCTAGCTCACCTATCATTCCCAACCCTATATTTTGATGTTTGTTGAGAATGGAGTAGATTTCGTAAGCAACTTCTTCGTATATATGACTGTCAAAAAGAGTTTTTAGGATTTTGTTTTGCAAATGTTTTTCAAAAGTAACTTCTATTTTTATCTCGTCTGCTTCGACCAACTCGTGTTTTTCTCCGACTACCGGATTGCTGTCTTCATTGCCCCGATAAGTCCCTTTTCCCTCAGAATTAAAGCTGCAATTATCGTAATTTCCGATGCTTCCGGCTCCTGCTTCAAAAAGAGCTTTTCGAACCTGAGGTGCATTTTCCGAAGGGGCATACGTAACCAATTTATAAATAAAGTTCTCTTTTTCGACAAGCATTTTCGGGTTTTTGATTCCGAGAGCATCACACATAATTTTGTTTACTCCGTTTTTGTGATTGTCCAAAGCCGTATGTACAGAATAAATCGCAATATCGTTTTTAATGGCCTTGATTATAGCTCGCTCTACGTAGGTTTTTCCCGTAATTTTCTTTAATCCTGAAAACAAAATTGGGTGAAAGCAAACCACCAAATTATATTTTTCCTGAACAGCTTCATCAATCACATTTTCGAGGGCATCGTGACAAACCAAAATTCCTGTAATTTCCTGATTCGGATTTCCTACCAAAAGCCCGACATTGTCAAAATCTTCTGCATAAGCAACAGGAGACATTTCGTTGAGAATCGATATAATGTACTGTAGTTTCATTTTCCAAAAATAGCGATAATATGTCGAGAATTAAAAATTACTGCGAACCTTTCAAAAAAATTTTTTAACCTTTACCGAAATAGCTACTTTTGCATCTATGCAACACAACGTACTTATTTTAGATTTCGGGTCACAATACACACAGCTTATTGCCCGCAGAGTCAGAGAATTAAATATTTTCTGTGAGATTTTTCCGTATAACAATCCTCCGAAAGATT
>JBAYPE010000013.1:0-59625 GCA_041677865.1 Flavobacteriaceae bacterium | reverse complement strand
TGGGGTGTTGTTGTTGCCTTTCCAGATGAGTTCTCCCCAGCGGGAATAAATATACAATTCGAAATCCATAAAAATATCGTATAATCCGTCTATGATAAGATGATCGTTATATCCGTCATTATTGGCTGAGACTCCGTTATACACAACAGGAGGGCAGTTTCTGATGTTCAGGAAAAAAGAAGTAATGCTAAAGCAAAGATCATTGGCTATCCGTACAAAAATTTCTTTCGGAAAATCGTTCTGAACCTTATAAGACGAAATGTTGAGAACGGGATTTATACCCAGAGAAGCATCTTGATATGAAGTATGAAAAGACACGGTATCAGGATTATTTATCTTAACGGAATACTCATATTCAGAAAAGTCGAAAACAGCAGTATTATGTCCTGTGTTGCAAGAGACCAGATCCTCTAAGCTGTTAAAAAGAGGAGAGTGTCCAAGTTGTATTATATAAGGATTACTGGTATTGCTTTCGATAGTAATGTTGTTTTCTGTATCATTGAGCACCAGAACTATTACGATTTCTTCATCCGTGTTTTCAGAAATAGTAATTATTATATTTCCGTTTGCTGAGGAATTTGGTAAAATATCATTTTGAGTATATATTGTGTAAATTAAATCAGCATCAGCATAAATTCCGATTGGGGTGTTTTCAGGTAAAATATAACTTGAACTATCGTTGAAAATTGTATAATAGATCTCTATCTGGTCAGAATCACATTCAGTAATGATTTCATCAATTACAATTATCAGGGAACAATTATCAATAATTAGCAAGAATGAAGTGATACTATGACAATCTCCGTTATCAATACGGACAAAAATTTCCTGAAGAGGACTTTGTGCTGCAAATGATGAAGTGTTTATAATAGGATTTATATTTGAAGCTGCATCCTCAAAAGAAGTATGAAACGATACAATATCGGAGCTGTTTTGTTTTACTAAATCTTCGTAATCAGAAAAATCAAATAAAATTGTTTGGTTTTCATCATCACAAGCAATCAAATTTTCTAAATCGTTAAAAAGAGGAGAAGTCAAAAGTGTTATAAAATAAAGCTCACTATGGTTGTTGTTTTCATTTATTTCAATAACAATTCCGGACCCGTCTCCCAGATCATCAACAGCTAACAAAACTTCGATGTCTCCTGTAATTTCTTCAGAAATAGTTACAGTTATACTTCCATTTTCTGATTCTCCGACGGGAATATCGTTTTGTGTTTCGGTTAAAGTGGCTAAAATATCATTTATATAAACAGAAATAGGAGTATGAGCCGGAAGGGTATCGGTAGCTTCAGTATTAAAAACAGTATATGCTATTTCTATTTCTTTTGAGTTGCAGTATGTCTGAATTTCGCTGATTGTAATGGTTGCATCGGGAAGCTGACTGTTGAGTTTGGTAACAACTGTTGAAATCATTACCAGATCCTGACCGGAAGTAAGCTGGATTTCTGCAGTTGTGTCCCCAATCTGAATGTTATCCTGAATATCATAAATATCCAGATCCATATTGTATAGTTCGGAAGATCCGGTGATGCTGTTTGTTCCGTTAAAAGCATTATTGGCAGGATTAAGGGGAGGGTTGCTCAATATATTCCCGTTTATCCGCAGGGTTTCGTTTACGCTTATTTCGGAGTCCCCTTCCCAGGCTACAAAACCTATTTTAGCCCCGATGTTGTCAATTACATTCAGATTGTCCAGAGTTATGGTCAAAGCATCGGGAACATTCTTAAATCCTTCATAGACATTAATCTGATTAATAGGAAGCTCTTCATTTTTATAAACGATAACCAATGCCCATCCGGCATAATTTGTAGCCACTATGCAATAAGGACTTGATGCGGGTTCCGAAAAAAGTTCCGAAACATCAAGCTCCGAAACCGTATAAGTTCCGTTTCCTGTAGCAAGAACCTGCTGGGTTACATCGGCAAAGGCAACGAAAAAAGGCGGGTCAAAATTCAGAGAAGGATTGGTATATGTGAGGTTAAAGTGTTTTTCTGCCTGTATGTCAATATCGTTGAGTTTTATATCTAAGTCCCCTTCTCCCGATCCTGACCAGTAGAGATAGACTTTTTCGATTATGTCTTCTTCACTTAACTGTAACTGGGCAGATGAGGAGGTCTGGATAATGCAGGGAACACCTATTCCGTTTTCGGCATAATTCATCGTATTTCCTACAAATGTAAAATCATACCGTCCGTTAAATTGCTCCAACAGAGCAAATTCCTGTTGAGCAAACAAAGAGGTTGTTAATGAAACAAAACTGGCTATGATTAAAATATATGATTTAGACATTATATTTTGTTTTATCTGTATAAAAATACAATATTTTTTCTAATTTTATACTCTGTTAAGAAGCTGTTTAAGGTTTTGTTTTGCCATAGGCTATACAGCCCAAAGAGGTTTTTCTGTACTTCATAATATCAAAAAAAATCTCTGCAAATCTTTGCAAAAATAATTTTAAACAGGTTTTTTACATTGCAAAGTAAAATAATTTTAAGCAGTTTTTGTAATTGTATCTTGATTATTGTAAGTAATGAGGGAAGATTTTTTGCATTATGTATGGGATGGTAAAAAGTTTGATTTTTCGGACCTCAAAACCGTGTGCAATAAAAAAATAACCTTGCTCGATACAGGAAAATACATTCGGAGTTCGGGAGCTGATTTTTTTAATGCCCAACTTATTATTGACGGTTTGCGTTGGGCAGGAAATGTAGAAATTCATCTGAAATCATCGGACTGGTATCTGCATAATCATCATACAGATTCTAATTATGACAATGTAATTTTACACGTAGTTTGGGATTATGATGTGGATGTTTACAGAAAGAACAACACCAAAATTCCTGTTTTGCAGCTCAAAGATTATGTCAGCAAAAACATAAACAGCAATTATATGGATTTGATAAAAACAAAATCGTGGATATTTTGCGAAAATCAAATTGGTGGTGTTTCCGAAGAAATTATCTCTGGTTGGAAAGACGACCTAATTAATCAACGTCTATCTCAAAAAACTTCAGTCGTTAGGGATTTGCTACAACAGAATCAAAACGACTGGGAAGCCACACTTTTTTGTATGCTTGCCAAAAATTTTGGACTTAATACCAACGGAGAAACCTTCTTAGAAATTGCTAAATCCTTACCATTTTCGATTATCAGAAAAGAGGCTCATGAGGTTGAAAACTTAGAGGCTTTGTTTCTCGGAAAAGCCGGTTTACTAAGCGATGATTTTGAAGATACTTATCCGAAAGAGCTTCAACAAAGGTGGAAATATCTGCAAGTCAAACACCGTCTGGAAGATACTTTTGTGGGAGGATTAGAATTTTTCAAACACAGACCTGATAATTTTCCGACTGTGAGACTGGCTCAATTGGCTGCTTTGTATCATAAAAATCAATATTTTTTTGATGCTGTAACAAAGGCAGACACCTTACAGGATATTTACAAAATTTTCAGTTTAGAGACTTCTGAATATTGGCAAACGCACTATGTATTTGAAAAAGAAAGCCCTTATAAACGCAAACAATTATCCAAAAGATTTATTGATTTACTTATCATAAATACGGTAATCCCGTTTCGGTTTGCTTATAATCAATACCTGAACAAAACTCCTGATTCCGTGCTTAAAAATGTGCTTTCAGAAATAAAACCCGAGCAGAACAACATTATAAATAAATTTAAAAATATAGGAGTTGTTTCAAAAAATGCCTTTGACACTCAAGCATTATTGCAACTCAAAAAACACTATTGCGATAAAAAGCGTTGTATGGAATGTACAATAGGAAAAATATTACTCAGCTAAGTCACGTAAAAAAATTATAACTAAACCCAACATTATCTAATGACACAACAAAACCCGCCCCTTCCAACGGTAATCAGAAGATTATTAGTTGCCAATCGAGGAGAAATTTCCATTCGTGTGCTCCGTGCTGCTTCGGAAATGAAAGTGAGGACCATAGCTATTTACACTTACGAAGATCGCTATTCGTTACACCGATATAAAGCAGATGAATCCTATCAAATTGGAGAAGATAACGAACCTTTAAAACCCTATCTCGATATTGAAGAAATCATCAGAGTTGCCAAAGAAAACAACATTGACGCTATTCATCCCGGATATGGTTTTTTGAGCGAAAATGTAACTTTTGCCCGAAGATGTAGAGAAGAAGGAATTATTTTCGTAGGACCACATCCGGAAGTTATGGAACAACTCGGAGACAAAATAGCAGCCAAAAAACTGGCTCGTTCTGTAGATGTTCCCGTGATTGAAGATGCAATGATTTCGGCAGATGACATCGAGAGTGCTATAACAAAAGTAGAGCAAATCGGTTTCCCCGTAATCCTGAAAGCCGCAGCAGGAGGAGGAGGAAGAGGAATGAGAGTTATCCATAAAAAAGAAAATATTGTACCGCTGTTCAAAGAAGCTTCGGGTGAGGCTTTAAAGTCTTTCGGAGACGGCACGGTTTTTATCGAAAAATTTATCGAGGCTCCAAAACACATCGAGGTACAGTTACTTGCTGATAATTTTGGAAATATTGTACATTTATTTGAAAGAGACTGCTCGGTACAACGCAGGTTTCAGAAAGTAGTTGAAATTGCTCCTGCCCCAAACCTCCCGCAAGAAGTTAAAAACAAGCTATATGAATATGCCATCAGAATCGGAAAAGCTGTAAATTACAACAATGCCGGAACGGTTGAATTTTTGGTGGACAAAAACAACAATATTTACTTTATTGAGGTAAATCCGCGTATTCAGGTAGAGCATACCGTAACCGAGGAAGTAACCGGAATTGATATTGTCCGCAATCAGCTATTGATTGCACAAGGAACAAAACTTTCGGATACGAGAATCCGAATCCCAAATCAAGAAAGTATTAAGCTCAACGGATTTGCTATCCAATGTCGCATCACCACCGAAGACCCTGAAAACAACTTCAAGCCCGATTACGGAACGCTTATTGCTTATCGGAATGCGGGAGGTTTCGGAATCCGACTCGACGAAGGAAGCGCTTATCAAGGTATGAAAATTTCACCTTTTTTCGATTCGATGATTGTAAAAGTTACTGCAAGTGGAAGAACCCTTTCGAGCACTTCAAAAAGGCTATATCGTTCACTTTCTGAGTTCAGAGTGCGAGGTGTTACCACCAACATTCTGTTTTTGAAAAGTGTAATTAATCACGAAAAATTCATAGCAGGAGAATGTTCCGTAAACTTTATCGACCAACATCCGGAGCTTTTTCAATTTGAAAAATTCAAGGACAGTTCTACCAAAATGCTTCGGTACTTGGCAAACATAAAAGTAAACGGACATCCGGATATAAAAAACTACGATTCGGCAAAAACATTCAGGACTCCTGTAATTCCAGCAGTTACTAATAACGAATATCCGATAGGTTCAAAAAATTTACTTACACAATTGGGCAGAGAGGAATTTTTGAAACAAATACGAAACGACAAAAAGATTCATTATACCGATACCACCTTTAGAGATGCACATCAATCATTAGTGGCTACTCGTATGCGAACCAAAGATTTAATGGCTGTTGCAGGAGGCTTTGCCAAAGATAATCCCGAAATGTTTTCTATGGAAGTTTGGGGAGGAGCAACCTTTGATGTAGCCCTTCGGTTTTTGCACGAATGTCCGTGGGAACGACTACAAAGGCTCAGGGAGGCCATGCCAAATACGCTTCTGCAAATGCTTTTCAGAGGAAGTAATGCAGTAGGATATTCAGCTTATCCGAAAAATATCATCGGAAAATTCATCGAAGAATCTTGGAAAAACGGAATTGATATATTCAGAATTTTCGACTCTCTTAATAATTTGGAATCTATGTTGCCTGCCATCGAATTTGTAGATAAAAACACACAAGGAATTGCGCAGGCCTCCATTGGCTATACAGGCGATGTTTTAAGAAGCGGGAATAACAAATACAATCTTAATTACTATACGGATTTAGCAAGGCGAATAGAAGATGCGGGAGCCCACATGATTGCCATAAAAGATATGGCAGGACTATTGAAACCACAAGCGGCTGAATTGTTGATTCCTGCCCTGAAAGAAAGTGTTTCCGTCCCAATTGCACTACATACGCACGATACAGCAGGTACTCAAGTAGCTACCTATCTCAAGGCAATTGAATCTGGAATTGACAGTATTGATTGTGCTTTGGCCTCTTTTAGCGGAACCACTTCTCAACCGAGTATGAACGCTTTGGTTGCTCTAATGCAAGGGCAAGAAAGAGAAAACAAACTGAATTTGCATAGTCTGAATCAGTATAGCAATTATTGGGAAGCTGTGCGAGAGGTGTATTATCCGTTTGAATCGGATTTAAAGTCCTCAACAGCAGAAGTATATGATAACGAAATTCCCGGAGGTCAATACTCCAATTTGCGTCAGCAGGCAGAAGGTGTAGGACTTGGGGACAAATTACCTCTGATAAAACATAATTATGCCGTGGTCAATGAACTTTTCGGAGATATTGTAAAAGTTACCCCAAGTAGTAAAGTAGTTGGAGATATGGCTCTTTTTATGACAGCCAATTCACTTACAGCCAAAGATGTTCTGGACGAAACCAAAAATCATTCTTTTCCGGCTTCGGTTGTCGGGTTTTTTAAGGGTGATTTAGGAATTCCGTACGGGGGATTTCCTGAAAAACTGAGAAATATCGTCCTGAAAAACGAAGACAAAAATCAGGATCCTCTGGCTCAAATTCTACCCGATGTAGATTTAGAAGCAGATACAAAAGCATTTTATCAAAAGTATCCCGAAAGCAATTTTCTCGATTATTTATCGTACAAGATGTTTCCGAAAGTATATGATGAATACCATTACCACAAAAAGCAATATGGAGAAGTTACCGAATTGCCAACAACGGCATTTTATTATCCTTTGAAAAAAAACAAAGAAATTTCGGTACGATTGAAACAAGGTAAGTTGATACTTATTAAACTGATTTATGTTTCAAGCCCCGATGAAGAAGGAATGAGAACCGTCACCTTTCAGCTCAACGGAGGAAACAGAACCGTTAAGGTAAAAGACAACGCTGTAGCTTCCACCAAACAGTCTCATCAGAAAGTTGCAAATCCGTTAAAAGAAGTCGGAGCACCACTTCAGGGAAGTCTGTCTTCGGTAATGGTAAACCAAGGCGATGAAGTGCAGGTAGGAGCTCCTCTATTTATTATTGAAGCTATGAAAATGGAAAGCACGGTTTCGGCTTCTGTAAGCGGGAAAATCAAACGAGTGGTTTTGGCTCCGAACACTATGGTTGACCAAAATGACTTAGTTGTCGAATTCGAATAAACAACGATTTTTTCTAAAAAGATTACACCAAACCTAACAGGTTTTTGAAACCTGTTAGGTTTGAAAAACAATTCTGAAAACGAGCATTAAAAGTAAAAATAGCTGTATTTTTGTACAAAATTCGTGCTTATTATGGAGTTCCCCGAAGGTAAAAAAATAGTGCTTTTTGATGGAGTTTGCAACCTGTGTAATCAATTCGTACAGACGATAATCAAGCACGATAAAAAAGACGCTTATCGCTTTGCCTCACTTCAGTCCGAATACGGGCAACAAGTACAAAAGTATTTAGGACTCAACCCAAAAAACATAAAATCTGTTATCTTGTACGAGCCCGGAGTTGCCTATTTTCACAAATCAGAAGCAGCTCTGAGGATTATCAAAAGTTTTGGAGGAGTTTATTCGCTTATCGGAATATTTCAGATTTTCCCTAAGTTTATCGGAAATGCAGTTTACGATTTAGTGGCCTTCAACCGGTATCGCTGGTTCGGCAAAAAAGATAGTTGTATGATTCCTACTGCTGAACTAAAAGCTAAATTTTTGGATTGATTTCTGTACTTTTGCCGAACAATGAAAATAACCGAACAAATAAAACAGCCTATCCGTTTCGAAATGGAACTTTTCGAGAAAAAGTTCCGTCTTTCGATGTCTTCTAAAGTAGCTTTGCTCAATCGGATTACACATTATATTGTCAATCGGAAAGGAAAACAAATGCGACCGATGTTTGTGTTTTTGGTTGCAAAAATGGTTTCAAAAGGCGAGGTAAACGACAGAACGTACAGAGGAGCTTCGGTTATTGAGCTTATTCACACAGCAACTTTGGTTCATGATGATGTGGTGGACGACAGCAATAAACGAAGAGGTTTTTTCTCTGTAAATGCACTTTGGAAAAATAAGATTGCGGTTTTGGTTGGAGATTTTCTGCTTTCTAAAGGGCTTCTTTTATCGATTGACAACGGAGATTTTGATTTGCTCAGAATTATCTCAGTTGCAGTTCGTGAAATGAGTGAAGGAGAGTTACTACAAATCGAAAAAGCCCGAAGATTAGACATTACCGAAGATATTTACTACGAAATTATCCGACAAAAAACAGCCACTTTGATTGCTGCCTGTTGTGCTTTGGGAGCGAAAGCCGTATTGGAGGAATCCGACAACAACAAGGTAGAAGAAATGCGAAGGTTTGGAGAGTACATCGGAATGGCATTTCAGATAAAAGACGATTTGTTTGACTATACAGAAGATAAAATCGGAAAACCAACGGGAATCGATATCAAAGAGCAAAAAATGACACTTCCGTTAATTTATGCTTTAAACAATTCTTCAACCAAAGAGAAAAGTTGGCTTATCAATTCCGTTAAAAATCACAACAAAAACAAAAAACGAGTAAAAGAAGTGATTGCTTTTGTGAAAGAAAAAAACGGTCTTGTTTATGCAGAAAAAGTAATGCAAGATTACCGTCAAAAAGCACTTGATATCATCAAAAATTATCCCGAATCTGAGTATAAAGATGCTCTTATTCTGATGGTAAATTATGTAATCGAAAGAAAAATCTGATAAATGAAAATTATAGCTGTAATTCCCGCACGATATGCCTCTACTCGTTTTCCTGCCAAACTGATGCAGGATTTAGCAGGTAAAACCGTCATTCGAAGAACCTACGAAAGTGCAGTGGCAGCCGGTCTGTTCAATGATGTTTTTGTGGTAACGGATTCTGAACTGATTTTTGAGGAAATCGTCAGTAGTGGAGGTAATGCTATTATGAGCAAGAAAGAGCACGAATCGGGAAGCGACAGAATTGCGGAAGCAGTCGAAAATCTGGATGTTGATATAGTTATAAATGTTCAGGGAGATGAGCCTTTTATTGACAAAGAATCGCTCGAAAAAATCATCGAACTCTATAAAAGCGATACTAAACAAGAAATTGATGTAGCTTCGCTTATGCGTGAAATTACCGATGAAGAAGCTATTCAAAATCCGAATAATGTAAAGGTCATTACCGACCAATTTGGTTTTGCTTTGTATTTTTCGCGTTCGGTAATTCCGTATCCGAGAGAAAAAAATGTGGGAGTGAGATATTTTCAACATATCGGAGTGTATGCTTTTAGAAAAAAAGCCTTAATGGATTTTTATTCCCTTCCTATGAAATCTTTAGAAGCATCCGAAAAGTTAGAACAATTACGCTACTTAGAATACGGAAAGAAAATCCGAATGATAGAAACTACTCATGTCGGAATCGGAATTGATACTCCCGAAGACCTGCAAAGAGCCCGAAAACAGTTTGTATAAAGTATAATCTAATCTAAGTTCGATTTTTTAATTTTATTTTGGAATAAACCAAAAATCATTCTATATTTGCACTCGCTAAACCCAAAAGGTACCTTAGCTCAGTTGGTAGAGCAATGGACTGAAAATCCATGTGTCCCTGGTTCGATTCCTGGAGGTACCACAAAATAAAACCCTAAAATCTTTTGAATTAAGATTTTAGGGTTTTTTGTTTGTTGAAGTTGCACATTTTTGTACGGTGCCAAGCAATCTTAATCACTTTGTTTAGCCTTTTCAAATAAACCTATCTGTTTAAGAACTACAGTTTTAATAACAATATTTTTCATATCTTTGAGATTCAGTAACAACCAAAAGTTGAGATCCAGTAACAACCAAAGTTTTGTTTTTTAGACTAAAAAGCCCTGCCCAAAGCCCTAAATCGGTTTGGTTTTTGAGTATATTAAGCTAAAAATCACAAATATGGAAAACATAAATCCCATAGCTTTTGCTGCTCCTGCTTTTTTTATTTTTTTGTATTTGGAATACCAATATATTAAATACAAAAAGCAGGAAAACATTTTTAAGTACGAAAGTTCCGTTTCTAATACTACAATCGGAATTGCAGAACGACTTTTGAACCTTTTTGTTACGGTTGTCTTTTATAACCTGTTTGTTTGGATATATGAAAATTACGCCTTTTTTAACATTCCGAATGTGTGGTATATGTGGGTACTTTTGCTCTTAACCGCTGATTTTGTTTGGTATTGGTATCACAGGCTTGGACACGAAATAAACATCTTTTGGGCAGCACATATTGTACATCATCAGAGTGAGGAATTTAATTTTTCGGCTGCTGCACGCATTACGACTATTCAGGCGGTTATCCGAACGATTTTTTGGTGTGCTTTGCCTCTTTTGGGCTTCCAACCTCTGATGGTTATGGGAATTTTGGTTATTCACGGAATGTATTCTTTCTTTACGCACACTCAGGCAATTAAAGCCCCAAAATGGTTGGAATATGTTTTTATTACTCCTTCGCTTCACGGAGTTCACCATGCTTCGGACGAAAAATACTTAGATAAAAACTACGGAGATGTTTTTGTTTTTTGGGATAAAATGTTCGGTACATTTCAACAGGAAGAAGAAAAACCCAAATATGGATTAACTCACCCGATAGGAAGTTACAGTTTTTTGTGGCAACACTTTCATTATTATTTAGAAATTTATGAAGCTGCTCGAAGACAAAAAGGTATTAGAAACAAACTGAAAATTATTTTCGGATCGCCTGCTGTTATGGATCAGGATATTCGTCCGAAATTAGAAAAGAAATTTTTTCAAAAAAACACCAACCGAGAAACCCTGCAACTTACTTTCAGAAAGTACATCAATATCCAGTTGTTTTCGGTGGCTTTCGGACTTATGGTATTCAGTGCCTTTTTCTCGTATTTTGATTGGGTCGAAAAAACAGCTTTTACCCTTCTAACTCTGATTACTTTGGTAAACATAGGGGCTTTGCTCGAACAACGAAAATGGATTTATTATTTGGAATACGGCAGGGTTATTTTGGTTATTTCGTTTATTTTCTACGAATTCGGATATACCGAGATTGTTTATATTCCGATTACGGTACTTATATTTTTGGAACAAAAATTTGCCCTGAAAGATTGGTATTTATACAAATTCTTACATTACAAAAACAACGAAAATGCACGATAGAATAAAACTGATTTGGGATTTTAGAGGTTCTGACGCTTCGAATACCGCAAAACACCATCAAATTCATTTAGACCAATACATCGAAAAAAACAAAATTCCGAATGCTGTTTCAGGATTTGAACAGCTTTCGGAATTTTATTCAATAGCTTTTGTTACTGTGGATAAAAAAGATATGATTAGCGTAAGAGACGCTCTTTTGCCACACAGAGGAGAAGTCGGATAAACGAATCTTTCTCTTTATATGAATAAAAATTTAAAAGGGTTTTTACTCTTTTTTTATTCTTCGTCCATAAATTTTTCCATTACCGCATCGCTCACACCCATGTTTGAGAAACCACCATCGTGAAGCAAATTCTGAAGTGTTACTTTTCGGGTAAGATCAGAGAACATCGTAACAGTATAATTCGCACAATCTAAAGCGGTTGCATTGCCAAGCGGAGACATTTTGTCTGCATAAGCGATAAATCCTCCAAAGCCTTTTACGCCTTGTCCGGCTGTAGTTGGCGTTGGAGATTGAGAAATGGTGTTTACACGAACTTTTTTGTCTCTTCCGAAGAAATATCCGAAACTTCTGGCAATTGACTCTAAATATGCTTTGTTGTCTGCCATATCGTTATAATCTGGGAAAACTCTTTGAGCAGCCATATAAGTCAAGGCTACAATACTTCCCCATTCGTTCATAGCATCTTTTTGATACAATACTTGCATTACTTTATGAAAAGAAACAGCTGAAACTTGCCATCCTTTTTCTGTAAAATCATAGTTTTGAGACGTATAATGATTTCCTTTTCTCACATTCACAGACATACCGATAGAGTGCAAAACGAAGTCGATTTTTCCGCCAAGGATTTCCATGGCTTTTTCTACTAAGTTTTCAAGATCTTCTACAGAAGTAGCATCAGCTGGAATAATTTGCGAACCTGTTTTCTCTGCCAATTGATTAATGGTTCCCATTCGCATAGCAATTGGTGCATTGGTTAAAACAAAAGTTCCTCCTTCTTCATGCACACGTTCTGCTGTTTTCCAAGCAATAGAATTCTCGTCTAATGCTCCGAAAATAATTCCTTTTTTTCCTTTTAATAAATTATACATAGCTTATTGTTTTTAAGTTTTGCAAATCTGCAAATCTGCGAATTCGCTTGAAGTGACAAATATAATGATTTAATTCAATAATGTTTTAGCATGCGATAAGGCTGATTCCGAAAAGTTTTTGCCTGATAGCATTTCGGCTATTTCTTCGATTCTTTCTTCTTTAGATAATAACTTTAAGTCTGAAACTGTATCTATTTCTGTAACAGATTTATATACTTTGTAATGATTATTGCCTTTTGAAGCAATTTGTGGTAAGTGAGTAATCGAAATTACTTGTCTATTTTTACTCATTTCTTGCATAATTTGAGCCATTTTTAAGGCAATTTCACCCGAAACTCCAGTGTCGATTTCGTCAAAAATAATGGTTGGCATTGCTTTATATTCTGCTAAAATAGCTTTGGTCGCCAGCATAATTCTCGACAACTCTCCTCCTGATGCGGTCTTTTTTAGCAATCCGAAATTACCACCTTTATTAGCCGAAAATAAGAATTCGAGTTTGTCTTTTCCGTTAGCAAAATAATCATCAGTCGAAATCAATTTGATGTCAAATCGAGCATTGCTCATACCAAGTTCAGCCAAAAGCAAAGTAATTTTTTGATCAAAAACAGCAATCGCTTTTTCTCGGTTTTGGTGTAATTGCTGAGCAATATGGTCTAATTCCGTTTGGTTTTGAGCAATGAGTTTTTCTGTTTTTTCGATAACAGCACTCAGCTCATCAACCGAAACTACTTTTTCTTCCAGATTATTTTTGATTCTGATAAGTTCTTCAACTGAATTTACTTTGTGTTTCTTTTGTAAGTCGTATAAAAGTTGAAGTCTATCTCCTATTTTTTGAGTAGCTGATGGGTCATCAAAAACAGACTCAGATAAGCTGTTTACCTCCTGAAATATATCTGAAAACTCAATCTGAAGGCTAGTGATTCTATCTGCAATTTCTTTGTAAGCTCCAGAGAATCCGGAAATTTTTGAAAAGTCTGATTTTATTTCGTTCAAACTCTGAAGAATTCCACCTATTTCGTTGTCTGAAAGATTGAGCGTTTTAGACAAAACTTCTTTGATAACCTCTGTATTGTTTAGTTTTTCGTATTCAACTTCCAACTCTTCTTGTTCGTTTTCTTTCAGATTGGCATCATTGAGTTCGTTGAACACAAACAAGTTATATTCTTGTTCTTTTAAAGACTCCGAAAGTTTGCTTTGAGCTTGTTCTAAGGCTTTTTTATTCTTTTTATACTGCGATAGTTTTTGAGAGTATTCTGTGAGTAAATCTTCGTTTTCAGCCAAAATATCCAACACCTCAAACTGGTATTTCTCTTCAGACAACTCACGAGTTTGATGTTGTGAATGGATATCCATCAATTGATTTCCTAATTCGTCTAACTGTTGTAACGTAACCGGACTATCGTTCACAAAAGCTCGTGATTTTCCGCTTGGTAGGATTTCACGACGAATAATCGTTTCGTTTTCGAAATCTAAATCTTGCGCTTCAAAGAAAGCTTGTAAGTCATATTTTTCAACCGAAAAAACCGCTTCAATCACACACTTTTCGTCTTCGTTTTTAAGCGAAGACAAATCGGCTCTTTTTCCTAAAACCAAACCTAAAGCTCCCAAAAGCATTGATTTTCCGGCTCCTGTCTCTCCGGTTATAACCGAAAAACCACTTGAAAAATCAACATTTAGATTTTCAATTAACGTATAATTCTTGATAGTAAGCGAAGTGAGCATTTTGTGGGTTATATTGTAATTTTATAGTTAGGCAAAAATACTAAAATTAAAGCACCTATTTTGTTTATAAATCTAAACTCCTATTCTTTTCAACTACAATAAAAATTGTAAATTCGCAAAGAATGAAAAACCTTGTAAAGAAAGGCAATTTGAGTAAAAACGAAACTTTGAATCTGAATTCCAATCCTAAAATTTGTAACTTTGCGAAAACAGTTATTTGAATGGCGGTAACAAGCAGACATAGTTTTAAAAAAATAAAATCTCCTTTAAATTATATTGGTGGAAAAGCAAAAATATTAGACCAAATTTTGCCTTTATTTCCAAAAGAAATTGATAATTTTATTGACTTATTTGCAGGTGGTTGTAATGTAGGGATTAACGCAAATGCTAACAAAATTTACTTCAACGACAACCTAACTTATTTAATTGAAATGTATCAAACATTTCAAGAAAACGACCTTAACACAACAATTTCACATATTGAAGACAGAATAAAAGAGTTTGAACTTTCCTTAACAAACGAAGAAGGTTATAAAAAAATGAGAGAAAAATATAATGAACAAAAAAATCCTTTGGATTTATTTGTTCTTATAGCTTTTTCATTTAATCATCAAATTCGTTTTAATAATAACCACGAATTTAACAATCCTTTTGGACGTGAAAGAAGTAGTTTCAACGCCTCAATGAAACAAAATTTAGAAAAGTTTATAATCAAATTAAAAGAAATAAACATTTGATAGATCATAATCAACAAATTGCACACAAAAAGTATCATTGAAAATTATAATATTCTCATTCTCAAAATGATAAAATTAAAATATTTTATTAGAAATAAATTACTTTGAAAATTATAATAATATCATCGAAAACTTAAATCGAAAATAACTGATACTTATTTCTGAAAAAATAGTTTTAGGGTTTTGTAGAAAAGCGGAGATTTGCTCATAAGTCTAATGAGGACAGAAATTGGGGAGATAGAGCTTGCTATTTCTCAGACCTGAACGGATATATCATTGTTTTTGCTCAAAAATTAGAATAGCTCGAAAGAGGTTTTTGAGTATTATTTCTTCAATTCTACCGAAACAGAATTAATGCAATACCGAGTTCCTGTGGTTTCTTTAGGTCCATCGTCAAAAACGTGTCCGAGGTGTCCGTTGCAGTTCGCGCATAAGACTTCTGTTCTTTTCATTCCGAAAGACAAATCTTCTTTATAAATTACGCTTCCTTCAATGGCCTGGTCAAATGAAGGCCAGCCACAATTCGAATCGAATTTGGTTTCGGAGCTGAAAAGCGGGTTTCCGCATCCGGCACAATGGTAGGTTCCGTCTTCAAAGACATTCCAATATTTTCCCGTAAAAGCACGTTCAGTACCTTTCTGACGCAAAACATAATATTCGTCCTCAGTCAGTTTTTCTTTCCATTGTTGTTCTGTAAGTTCTTTCGGATTTTTCATAGGTTTCGGGTTTTGTTGTCCGTTGCAGGCAAAAAACAAAGGTAAAAGTAATATGACTAAAACTCGTTTCATCTTTGCAAATTTACAGTAAAATAATAGTGTAAGATATATAACTTTTCTTAAAAAATAACAAACGCTTTAGATTAGGTCAAATAAAAAACTCCTTTTCGAATCAATGAAAAGGAGTTTAGGGAGTTAAAAAGTCTTTTTGGGTTGTAAGTTATTTAATTATCACTTTAGTAGTTCCGTAATCTGTTTTAGAACTCGAAATATTCATAAACATCAATCCGGAAGTAACATTAAAGTTAAAACGCAATTCGTTTCTGCCCTCTACCAAATTGATTTGTTCCGAGTAAACCAATTTTCCGGTAAGGTCTGTTAAGGTAATCGTAGCAGACGTTGACGAATCGCTATACAATATGCAATTCACTTCTCCGAAAGACGGATTAGGGTAGGTTAAGTACTCATCTTTCATTGTGTTTAGTAATTCTTCATATCCTTGAGGAGCCGTTTTTGTGAACTTAACATTCTCAACAATTAAGTCTAAATCGTTTGTATTTGCCTCAACAGGTAAAAAAGTAAAGGTAATCATAGATAAATCGTCTGCTATTATTTTCTGGTTTGTTCCTGTAGATTTAAACCAACTAAGCGGGATATAATACGTGTTTTCGGTGTTTTTTACATTAACGGTAGCTTTGTATTGGTGTTTCCATTGTTCTATAGACGATTTTACTAAACCAATATCAAGCAAACCGCTTCCTTTTGCCGTAAAGGATAAATATTCGTAGTCTGTATAATCATCGGGTAAATTTCCGGGTAATAGAGATTTGTACAGTGTTAAATAATCATATTCGCTGTGTGCAATTAGCTTTACGTTTCTGTGTACGGGTTTTTCGTCTTCTTCATAAGTTCGGTCAAAATCATTATATACCGTGTATTGATTTATGGTAGTATATCTCGGGTCGAAATCCAATCCCCAGTTACCGTCTGCGTGATAAAAAGCATCTTGAATTTCACCATTTACCTTAATTAATCCGTCATATTCATAACCGTCTTTTATTTCTATCATTACTTGTTGTTCCAGTTCAGACATCACAGGATTATACCGTAGTGCAAAACCGTTGGTCTCACTATAAACCTCGTCCATTGTAATCTCTATGCTTTGAGATTGTTCGATGCTTTTCAGATTTAACACTAAATTCAACCCTTCTCTATAAACTTTTGATACGTAGGTTTCAGGCATTTTTTGGATTTCTGTTTGCACCACAGAAAGATATGATTTCAGGTTATTCAGAACATCTTCTACCAATTTTAAAGTGTGTTCAGGTTGTGTAGCCCAAACCTGAAAATTATATACCTCGTTTGACACAATGTATTCATTCACAAACCAATTGGTTTGAAGTGAATAATGATTATCGTCAGCATTTTTACCCACAGCAAACGAAATCGCATATTCTGTTGTACCGTTTCTTTGTTTTATGGCTTGCATCAAGAAATTATAGCCTTCAATCGAAACCGTTTTTACATTTAAGATTTCTGCTCCTCGAAGTCTGTCACAAGATGCTTTGGTATGGTTGTAGATTTTGTTCGAGGTTCTTACTCCCAAAACTACTGCTTTGGTATGTTTTTCTATAGAATAATCCACACTCAACACTTCTTCTGCAATGGTATAATCCAATATATCCGTAGGAGATGTTACGTGGGAAATGCTATTTGATGTTAGTTGAGCAGGGAACATTTGCAAAAGCGAAAGTCCGTTTGCTTTTGCCGACTTGCTTACCATAATATTTTTGTTGAACAATAAAGCATCGGTTTTGTGCAGAAACGTAGGCGTATCATTCATTTTTCTTTGAAGGTATCTTTTAGAAACCAAGTCTCCCAGACTTTCACTTTCCAAACCTCCTTCGTTACCTGTACCTACTTCTTCTGATGCTATAACTACCGGAATAACCGTTGTGTTCTCGCAGCCGTTTGAATCGGTCGTTGTAACGGTAAATTCATAATATCCGGCTGTTGTAAATTCAAAGTTTACCGTAGATTCGTTGGGGTATAACCCTATTCCCACTCCCGTCAAATTCCACGAGAAAGAAGTATAATCAGAGTTGTTGGTTAAAGTAAACTGTTTGGTTACAGAACCTGAACCGTTTGCTGTGGTAGATTGGGTTACTTGTGCATCTGTTATTCCATAAACTGTAACTTGTTCTGTAAAAGCATCGCTTCCGTTTGCATTGGTTGAAGTCAGGCTTACCTGATAAATTCCGGGTGAAGTATAAGTTTTACTCGGATTAGAATTCGTACTTGTTGTTCCGTCCCCAAAATCCCATAAATAATCGGTTGCCTCGGTTGAAGTGTTAGAAAATACGAAGTTATTAGAGTTAAGGCATTGTTCAGCATCATTTACTTCAAATCCCGATACAGGAAGAGTTACCATAGGTTGTGCACAACCCTGAATATCAGGTTGAAAAACGGAATAGTGTACTTCTCCTCCCTGATGATGGAAAGATTTTCCGATAATCTGTCCTTGAATATTGGATTGATTGGTAATTTTATAAATATTTGCAAAAGGAGCAAAAACAGTTCCTTCAATAGTTGGACTTCCTCCGATATTCAGCTCAGTAGTGTTGTAAAAGTTATAAATAACATACTTTGTTTGTTGAAAGCTGATTCCATTCTGATTCCATACATTCCAAGTAAAGTTTCCCTGAGCATCTACGTTTATTACTAAAACCTTGTCTGGTGAGGGGGCTTGGTTGTAAGTAAAAACCTGAACATTATTCATATCAGAACCTTTCAGATTTAAGACATTAACTCCGTTTTGCAAATTTATTTTAACCTGATTGGGTAAATCTGTATAAGGAATGGAATTGCCGTTTGCATTGGTCAATTCTGCATTTGGAGGACATTGTGACATACTTGTAGAAGAACTTCTCATCGTATCAAAAGCTGAAGCAAAATCTATTAAATCACTCTGAAACACAGGGTTATTGTTTACCCCGACCCCTAATTGATTTACATTGGTTTGGAGTAAAATTTTTGAGTTAGCATCATAAGGTCCCTGAGTTATCCTGATAGGAGATGCTGCATTATTCTGGTCATAATACCATACCACAGAACCTGTATTGTCTCCTATTTTAACATATCCGTTCTGATTAATTTGAACAGTACCTGAATTATAATTAACCTTCCCTCCTACAAGTAAACCTATTTTGACACCATCTACCAAGAAATTTCCGGCATTATGAATAGCTAATTGATAACTCCCTGCAATAGTTAAATCTCCTCCTGCAGCAACCGGGCCTTCGGTTTCGTTAGTTTTTAAAATCAAATCGTTTTCAACAAAAACATTAAACCCAAAAGCAGGATAAGTAGGACTTTGGGCAAATCCTGTTATAACTGATGAAAGAAATCCTAAAAAGATTAAAACGGAGTTTTTCATATCCATATTATTTATATTTTGTGGCAAATTTAACAAAAGAAACTTTATGACAATCACAAAAGAACTAAATATGTGTGTGCGAATTATATAATTTATACAGAAAAAGCATAGTCAAAACCCGTTTCTGCAAAAAAAACTAAAATTCATTCCGGTATTAAACTCTTTTTACTTCTTCCCTAATTCGATTATTTCTAAGTTTTGGATTTTGTCTTTGTCAATCTCAAACCGTAACATAGTTCGAATTTGGTGTATTCCATAAATTCCGACAGCACCCGGATTCAGGTGTAATAAATTCAATTCTTTGTCATAAATTACTTTTAATATATGAGAATGACCACATATAAATAATTTTGGAGTTTGCTTTTTTAATTCTGTTAAAACTCGGGGATTGTATTTTTTAGGATATCCTCCGATATGGGTAATATATACTTCAACATCTTCACATCGAAAACGATTGTCTAACGGAAATTCTATTCGAGCTTTGGCATCGTCAATATTTCCGTAAACCCCACGAAGCGGTTTTAGTCTTTTTATTGAATCGGTTACTTTCAAATCTCCGATGTCTCCCGCATGCCAAACCTCATCTGCCTGATGTACGTATTTTAAAATCTTTTCGTCTATATGACTATGCGTATCGGATAACAATAAAATTTTCTTCAAAACAAACCTATTTAATTCTCCTTCAAAATTACTGAATATCTGAAAACTATTGACTTTTGTTTGCAATTATTCGTTTTTAGCCTGGTTGTGTGCTTATAAATGTTCTCTATAAGTCCAAAAAAGAGTATCTTTGGGCTTTAATTTTTTATTATGTTGAAAAACGATTTATTTTTGAGAGCCTTAAAAGGCGAATCGGTTGAAAGACCTCCGGTTTGGATGATGCGTCAGGCAGGTAGATATTTACCGGAATTTCGTGCTTTACGAGATAAATATGATTTTTTTACCCGATGCAGAACTCCGGAGATAGCTTCTGAAATTACGGTACAACCCATCAGAATCGTAAAACCCGATGCTGCCATTTTATTTTCGGATATTTTGGTCGTTCCACAAGCAATGGGAATTGAAGTCGAAATGAAAGAAAACGTAGGGCCTTGGCTTCCAAATCCGATAAGGACATTTCAAGATGTTGAAAAAGTGATTGTTCCGAATATTGACGAAACATTAAGTTATGTGATGGATGCCATTAAGATGACCAAAGAAATGCTCAATGATGAAGTTCCTCTTATTGGTTTTGCAGGCTCGCCTTGGACGATTCTTTGTTATGCTGTAGAAGGGAAAGGTTCAAAAAGTTTTGACACAGCCAAAGGGTTTTGTTTCTCTCAATCCGAAGCGGCTCACGTTCTATTACAAAAAATTACAGATACAACTATTGCGTACTTAAAGAAAAAAGTAGAATCAGGGTGTAATGCCGTTCAGATTTTTGACAGTTGGGGCGGAATGCTCTCTCCTGCAGATTATCAGGAGTTTTCTTGGAAATACATCAACCAGATTGTAGAAGAAATCTCTAAAGTTGCTCCGGTAATCGTATTTGGTAAAGGATGTTGGTTTGCCTTGGGCGAAATGGCTCAAAGTAAAGCTTCGGCTTTGGGAGTAGATTGGACCTGCTCTGCCCGAAATGCAAGATATTTGTCCGGAGAAAAAATCACTTTACAAGGAAATTTTGACCCTTCCAGATTACTTTCTCCTATTCCTACCATCAAAAAAATGGTACATCAAATGATAGACGAATTCGGAAAAGACCAATATATCGTAAACCTGGGGCACGGAATCTTACCGAATATTCCTGTGGATCATGCCAAAGCGTTTATTGATGCGGTTAAGGAATATAAGAGGTAAAATAACCACGAATTGAAGGATTTTTAGGATTATAAAAAATCTGTGTCAATCTTTTAATTTATGGTAAAATTTTTCAGAAGCCAAGTTCAGCATTTAATTTAAACTACATTTGAACCGCTAAAAAGCAATGTATCAAACAGTTGCGATTTGTAGCTGTTTGATATAATTTTTTTAAGGCACATCCTTTTGCTTTCGTTACAACCGTATTCCCACTGAGAATTCTAAGGCTTCGGCTTTTGCCATGTGGGTTTTGAGGGAAGTTCCTCCGAAAATTTTGTCCGAAAAATAGTATTTCATTCCGATTCTTTGATATACTTTGGCTTCTGCCGGAAAAGGAGCATAAAGGTAATATCCGAAATGCCCTTCTAAAGTCAGTTTTGATAAAAACATCTCATAACCTCCGAAAATCCCTATTCTTTTATAATCAACATCAGGATTTTGGTAGCCTTCCGGATAAGCCACCGAATGAAAATAAATATATTCTTTTACATATTCCATCAAAAATAAGTCTGCTCCTAACTGAACGGCACTTTTCCGAGAAATTCTTTTATCGGCATAAGCCGAAAAAACATAAAACGGAAACGATTTCATTCCTACAATAGGACTCGAACTCACTCCACTTCGAAAAGCAAAATTGTATTTTATTTGTTCTGTAAAATTTTCTTTTTCGTAAGTAGTATATTCAGGATTTTCGGAGTTAAAATCGTAATTCAACCCGAAGTTAAAAGCAATGGTATTTGTGCTGGTATTTGGAGCTTTTATACGTGCATTAGAATAATGATGCAAAGAAATTCCGGTCTGAAATCCCCAGCTTTTATAAAGATTTTGTTTTTTATAATTCAACATAAAATAAGTCGAAGGCATAAAGCGTGTGCCGTAAGCCACATTTCTAAAGTTGGTGTCTTTGTCGTACGGATTGGTGTTGTAAGTAACTCCCTGAGCTATTCTTAAAGCCAAATGTCGGTTTAGGAAATAAAATGTCAGATGTCCGTAAAGGGAATATTGCTTTCCCAAAACCTCATTTTTCATATCCTGATAGGTAAAAGAGAGTCCGTAATCGGGATAATTATAAAGGGCTTCCCATTGTTTTTCTCCGAAAGTTTGCTTGTTAAATGTTACGATTATTCCTTCCGGATGTCCTTTGATTAGGTGTTTTATGGAGGAGCGATGTTCCATAATGTTTCCGTAGAAATAATCTGCTTCCAAACTGAAATGCGATTTTTTTTCTTCTTGGGAAAATCCTTCTAAAGAGAATAGAAAACAGAGAATAGAGAATAGAAAGCAAGTCCGAAGTCCGAAGTCCGAAGTCCGAAGTTTTGATTTTTTTAGAATTCGTAATTCGTAATTCATAATTCGTAATTCTGAAATTTATAAATTTCCTTTGGAGTTATACAAAAATCTAACGGAATGTCCGATTCAAAAACATCGTCAATTATTTCTTCCGGCTCAAAGAATGACAAACCGATTTTTATCACATTGGCTTTGCATTGGGTAAGAAAGTTATCGTAAAATCCTTTTCCGTATCCGACACGATTTCCTTTTTTGTCAAAAGCCAAAAGCGGAACAAAAACCACGTCAATTTTGTCAGAAGGAACTTCGATTCCGTCTATTGGTTCGGGAATGTTGTACTTGTTTTTTTTGATTTTTGTGTTTTCCGTAAGCAGATAATGAATCATTTTTCGGTTATCAAAATCGGTCTTAGAGATAATGATTTCCTTGTCTTTTCCCATCAAAATCTGAAGAATGTACTCTGTGTTGATTTCGTTCATCTCTTCGATGGTCAGAAACAAATGAAAATAGGTTTTATCCCAAATATCAAGCATGAGCAACCTGTTGGCAATAGCCAGACTTTTTTGTTCTTTTTCTTGTTCTGTCAAAAAACCACGAAGTTTTTTATAGTAAATGCGAAGTTGTTTTTTATCCATTTCTCCCAACCGAATTTAATTCCTATTTTTGCGTGGTTTAAAAATAATAAAATGTCTCTTAAAAAAGCCTATTTACTGATTTTTTTAATTCTTGTCATCGATCAGGTTTCAAAAATATACATCAAAACCCACTTTATATACGACCAAGAGTACAAAGTATTTGAGTGGTTTCGGATTAAATTTGTTGAAAATGACGGAATGGCTTTCGGAATGACATTACCTACCGAATACGGAAAATTAATTCTGACGCTTTTTAGAATTGGAGTGGTCATCGGAATCGGTTATTGGCTTTGGGACAGTATCCGAAAAAAAGCCTCTAATTATCTGATAATTGCCATTGCTTGTATCATTGCAGGAGCCTTAGGTAACATCATTGATTCGGTTTTTTACGGAATTATTTTTGATCATTCTTACGGACAAACAGCCACACTTTTTTCGGACAGACCCTACGGAACACTTTTTCACGGATATGTAGTAGATATGCTTTATTTTCCGTTATTTGAAATCCCTTTATCCGAAGGAAAAACTTTTCGCTTTTTTAGTGCTATTTTTAATGTTGCCGATATGGCTATCAGCACAGGTGTTGGGATTCTGATTGTTTTTAACAAACGAGCATTCGGAACAAAAAAACAGGAAGTAACAGGTGCATAGAACCTTATCTCTTTCGATATTTATCAATAAACTGGTTTCTTTCAAAATTTTGTTTTGCAGTTTTTGTAATTATCACTACTTTTAGAACTTGTTATAAAATACTTTTATATGGAAAATATTAATCACGAACTATACGAAAATGCACGTAAACGCATTAAACAAAAAAGGCATTTGTTTGTTCATTTTGTGTTGTTTTTTGTAGGAAGTATTTTTCTTTTGGTAATCGAAAAATTGTTTAATGTAGGTGTTGCCTACCCGAATTGGTCGTATTGGATTATATTGTCATGGGCATTTTTGTTTATTCTTCATTTTATCAATGTTTTTATTACCAAGCGTTTTATGAACAAACAATGGGAGCGGGAGGAAATTGACAAACTCGTTGATAAACAAAAAAGAAGAATTATCGAATTGCAAAAAAAAGTAGAAGAACAATACAAAACAGACGAACTACCCTCGCAAGAGAACACTACTTCGGAATGATTACAATAATTGCAGCAGCCTCTCAAAACAACGCCTTAGGAAAAAACAACCAACTTATTTGGCATTTGTCTGATGACTTGAAGCGTTTCAAAAAACTCACACTAAACGGGTTTATCATTATGGGGCGAAAAACATTTGAATCGCTTCCGGGAATTTTACCCAAACGAAAGCACATCGTAATTACTCGAAATGCAGAATTTCAACACCAGGAAGTCATAACCGTCCGAAGTTTAGACCACGCTCTTGAAATAGTTCCGTATGATAAAGAAGCTTTTGTAGTCGGAGGAGGAGAAATATACAGCCAAGCCATTAATATTGCTGACAAAATCGAGCTGACAAGAGTACACCATCAATTTGAAGCCGATACGTTTTTCCCCGAAATTGACCTGAATAAATGGGAATTGACAAGTGCTGAATTTCATCCGAAAGACGAAAAACACCTTTACGATTTTACCTTCGAAACCTATTTGAGAAAGAAATAAACTCGCTTTATGTATTAGAGAAAATGTTACGAACAATACAATTGTGTGTTTTTTGACAAGCATAAATTAAAATTGAACATTTACATAAGACATAAAAATTAATTATGATTATCCGTCTAATATCATAACCTGATACTTGTCAAGCTGAACTTGTTTAACTACGTTCAGTTCGCAAGCCCGTGTTGTAAAGAGATAAAGATATGATTGTAAATTATATAAAAAAACAACGAGAACATCATCACAAAGAAACTACAACTCAAGAAATAAGAAGATTGCTATCCGAAAATAATGTTGAAATTCTACCTCCTCTTCAACTCAAACAAATCAGTTCTTCGGTCTTTGAGGTTTTTGACACTTCCGAATTCGTGTAATTCGGTTAGCAGGTCAATATCTACATCAGCAATTAAAATCATTTCGGTATTCGGAGTAGCTTCTGCTTTGATTCCGTTGGTCGGAAAGGCAAAGTCACAAGGCGTAAATACCATCGATTGAGCAAACTGAATATCCATATTATGTACGTTTGGCAAATTACCCACACTTCCTGCAATGGCAACATAGCATTCGTTTTCGATGGCTCTGGCCTGAGCACAATGCCTCACTCGAGAATAGCCATTTTGCGTATCGGTCAAAAACGGAACAAACAATATTGACATTCCTTTGTCGGCCAAAAGTCGGCTGAGTTCAGGGAATTCTACGTCATAACAAATCAGGATTCCTATTTTTCCGCAATCGGTATCAAAAACTTGTAATTTATCCCCACCTTGCATCCCCCAAACTCTTGCTTCATCGGGAGTAACGTGAAGTTTTTCGTATCGTTCGATAGCTCCGTCTCTTTTGCATAAATAGCCTACGTTATAGAGTTTTCCGTCTTTCATTTCGGGCATACTTCCGGTAATGATATTGATGTTATACGAGATAGCAAATCCGGAAAATCGATTGACGATTTCTTCTGTGTGTTTTGCCAGCTCTCTGATTGCTTCGGGTTCGGACAAATGATTGTCTTTTGCCATAAGCGGAGCATTGAAAAACTCCGGAAACAAAGCAAAATCTGACCGATAACCCGATACGGTATCAATAAAATATTCCGCTTGTTGCATCAGGCTGTTCACATCGCTATAAGACCTCATTTGCCATTGAATAAGCCCAAGTCGAATTATTTTTTTTGTGGTGGCAGCTTTATTATTTGGCTTTTCAAAATAAATATTGTCCCACCTTAAGAGTACGGCAAATTCACCTGATAGTTTATCGCCTTCTAAATAGTTTTTGAGAATTCTTATCGGTCTAAAGTCATTCGAAATCTGAAAGTTAAGCACCGGGTCGTCAATCTCCTTTTGTTTTACTTTGTCAATGTATTCTTTTGGAGAAAATTCTTTTGCATATTTGTGATAATTCGGAATTCGCCCGCCAAAAACGATTCCTTTGAGGTTGAGTTTTTCGCAAAGTTCTTTTCGGTAATCGTAAAGTCTTCTGCCTAAACGGAGTCCACGAAACTCGGGTTTGACAAAGACTTCTATACCATAAAGAACGTCACCTTCATCAGTATGTGTGCTAAAAGTATAGTTGCCTGTTGCCTCTTTATAGGTATGGTTGTGATCGAGGTCGTTAAAGTTAACAATAATCGAAAGCGTACAACCGGCTAATTCTCCGTTAATTTTAATTACGGCCTGACCTTCGGGAAATTTATTCAATAGTTTTTTAATCTGAGATTCTTTCCAGTAGTTTTGTGGCATACTTGGGTAGGCCTGCACCATAGCTTCTTTTAAGTCTATATAATCTTCGAATTTTAAATATTCGAGTTCGATTTTGTCAATTTCGTCTGGGTTCATACAAATAAGAGGTTAGAAAAGCGATTCAAATTTAAACAATTATATTATGTATTTGTGTCATTGTTGTGAATTGCTTTCAAAGTTCTATTTTTACAGACGATTAACAACAAAAAAATAAGCGATGACAACAATGCCAAAGTTGTGAATTGCTTTCAAAGTTCTATTTTTACAGACGATTAACAACCTCTTGTAACTGATGTGAGACGCGGAGACCGTTGTGAATTGCTTTCAAAGTTCTATTTTTACAGACGATTAACAACCTTGGTAGGCCTGCCTATTTGGGAGCCATTGTTGTGAATTGCTTTCAAAGTTCTATTTTTACAGACGATTAACAACACGTAGATTTAAGTACTGCGACCTCAAACAGTTGTGAATTGCTTTCAAAGTTCTATTTTTACAGACGATTAACAACAGTGGCTGAAAGGGAGCAACGGGCAACAAGTTGTGAATTGCTTTCAAAGTTCTATTTTTACAGACGATTAACAACCTCTTACAAGAGACACTTACCTTTACACCAGTTGTGAATTGCTTTCAAAGTTCTATTTTTACAGACGATTAACAACAAATCTGTTCTATAATTCTATCATCTGTATGTTGTGAATTGCTTTCAAAGTTCTATTTTTACAGACGATTAACAACACTAGATGTTTATCTAGTTCTGCTTTTTCAGTTGTGAATTGCTTTCAAAGTTCTATTTTTACAGACGATTAACAACCAAGGGCGTTTAACCCTAACTATCTATCTAGTTGTGAATTGCTTTCAAAGTTCTATTTTTACAGACGATTAACAACCTGGAAAGAAAATAAGGTTGCCTATCGCTCGTTGTGAATTGCTTTCAAAGTTCTATTTTTACAGACGATTAACAACTTACGAACTTGTATGGAAATTGGAGAGTCCGTTGTGAATTGCTTTCAAAGTTCTATTTTTACAGACGATTAACAACCGCTTTTGGTAAGATTGAAATAAAACCAAGTTGTGAATTGCTTTCAAAGTTCTATTTTTACAGACGATTAACAACAAAATCAACTTTTGTAGGAGTTACGGAAGAGTTGTGAATTGCTTTCAAAGTTCTATTTTTACAGACGATTAACAACTACTAAATCAGAAAAGGAAAGGTTAGCTATGTTGTGAATTGCTTTCAAAGTTCTATTTTTACAGACGATTAACAACACAAAGTGCAATTAGATGTATTTCAAATACGTTGTGAATTGCTTTCAAAGTTCTATTTTTACAGACGATTAACAACTTATAGATGCGACAACTCATAGACCCGTGCGTTGTGAATTGCTTTCAAAGTTCTATTTTTACAGACGATTAACAACACTACATCAAGTGTATCGCTATGTAAACCAGTTGTGAATTGCTTTCAAAGTTCTATTTTTACAGACGATTAACAACTTACGAAGACAAAAATTTCAATTAACAACTGTTGTGAATTGCTTTCAAAGTTCTATTTTTACAGACGATTAACAACTAACTCCGTACTCCTCATAATAGTTCACGTGTTGTGAATTGCTTTCAAAGTTCTATTTTTACAGACGATTAACAACTCTTTAAGTTTTGTAACCGCCACTGCATAGTTGTGAATTGCTTTCAAAGTTCTATTTTTACAGACGATTAACAACCTGTAGAGAAGTCTCCTAAAATTCTAATAAGTTGTGAATTGCTTTCAAAGTTCTATTTTTACAGACGATTAACAACAACCATTTCGCAAAGTGAAATCGAAAAGCGTTGTGAATTGCTTTCAAAGTTCTATTTTTACAGACGATTAACAACTTCTGACTATACCGCAACTGTCGTATATAGTTGTGAATTGCTTTCAAAGTTCTATTTTTACAGACGATTAACAACATTTTCTTTAGTTTTTTAGATACCGAAATAGTTGTGAATTGCTTTCAAAGTTCTATTTTTACAGACGATTAACAACCCTCTGCGATACACTTATCCGCACTGCACAGTTGTGAATTGCTTTCAAAGTTCTATTTTTACAGACGATTAACAACCTTTTTGACGATGATACGTATCCGATTTCGTTGTGAATTGCTTTCAAAGTTCTATTTTTACAGACGATTAACAACTAGCGTGGATAATTTAAGCCCTGCATTGTAGTTGTGAATTGCTTTCAAAGTTCTATTTTTACAGACGATTAACAACAGTTGTACCTAACTTCGTTTTAGCATTAGTGTTGTGAATTGCTTTCAAAGTTCTATTTTTACAGACGATTAACAACTTACACAATAGGGCAGGCAATAGACCACGGTTGTGAATTGCTTTCAAAGTTCTATTTTTACAGACGATTAACAACCTGATACAGGCATACCTTTCACATACCTAAGTTGTGAATTGCTTTCAAAGTTCTATTTTTACAGACGATTAACAACAGATAACTATGTTTAGCACTACAAATATATGTTGTGAATTGCTTTCAAAGTTCTATTTTTACAGACGATTAACAACCGTTCGTTGCTGAATACAAAGCCTAAACATGTTGTGAATTGCTTTCAAAGTTCTATTTTTACAGACGATTAACAACGATAGGGTTATTTATAACATAACCATTCGAGTTGTGAATTGCTTTCAAAGTTCTATTTTTACAGACGATTAACAACCTATTACCTCCTCTTTTACCTCAATAGTTTGTTGTGAATTGCTTTCAAAGTTCTATTTTTACAGACGATTAACAACTTGGTTCATCGAATCCAAAAGTAGCCATATGTTGTGAATTGCTTTCAAAGTTCTATTTTTACAGACGATTAACAACTGTTAGCGGTAGTTTTTCTGCGGAAGATAGTTGTGAATTGCTTTCAAAGTTCTATTTTTACAGACGATTAACAACTCAATTCTGTCAAGCGTTATTTGGTCGTAGTTGTGAATTGCTTTCAAAGTTCTATTTTTACAGACGATTAACAACTACTCATAAGTTCAAGTTTTGGTTGGAGCAGTTGTGAATTGCTTTCAAAGTTCTATTTTTACAGACGATTAACAACGAACATATGGGAACTTCGCACAGGAAAACGTTGTGAATTGCTTTCAAAGTTCTATTTTTACAGACGATTAACAACTAAGCTGGGTTCTTGCTGTTATGGGAATAGGTTGTGAATTGCTTTCAAAGTTCTATTTTTACAGACGATTAACAACTAGATAGCTGGACAGATGTTGTCGAGGATTGTTGTGAATTGCTTTCAAAGTTCTATTTTTACAGACGATTAACAACCTCTTTCTGACAAAGAAAAAACAGACGGAGTTGTGAATTGCTTTCAAAGTTCTATTTTTACAGACGATTAACAACATCCGCAAGCTTATCAGCTTCGTCCAATAGTTGTGAATTGCTTTCAAAGTTCTATTTTTACAGACGATTAACAACATTATAACGTTGAAGGTTACTTGGATGGCCGTTGTGAATTGCTTTCAAAGTTCTATTTTTACAGACGATTAACAACTTAACTGTCATTCCCTGAAACAGCCAATAGGTTGTGAATTGCTTTCAAAGTTCTATTTTTACAGACGATTAACAACTGCTTTTAATCTCTCTCCTTTTTCATCTAGTTGTGAATTGCTTTCAAAGTTCTATTTTTACAGACGATTAACAACACTTATACATCTGGCGGTGTGTTAAAAGGGTTGTGAATTGCTTTCAAAGTTCTATTTTTACAGACGATTAACAACCATTGGAGTAATAAAAAAGAGTGTCTTTAGTTGTGAATTGCTTTCAAAGTTCTATTTTTACAGACGATTAACAACATTAAAAGCAGAAGACATACCGGCTGACATGTTGTGAATTGCTTTCAAAGTTCTATTTTTACAGACGATTAACAACCGCCTCCTTTTTTCAACCCTGATAAATCTGTTGTGAATTGCTTTCAAAGTTCTATTTTTACAGACGATTAACAACGAATGGTGTATGAGGTTACAACGGCAGGAAGTTGTGAATTGCTTTCAAAGTTCTATTTTTACAGACGATTAACAACCAATAATTCCCTTTGTGGTATCTCGGAAAAGTTGTGAATTGCTTTCAAAGTTCTATTTTTACAGACGATTAACAACTGAATTTTTTCCAATTCTTCACGACTTCCGTTGTGAATTGCTTTCAAAGTTCTATTTTTACAGACGATTAACAACGAATAGCATTTATTTTGTATTCAATTTTCGTTGTGAATTGCTTTCAAAGTTCTATTTTTACAGACGATTAACAACAGTTTCATTAGATATTGAACCACACTATTGTTGTGAATTGCTTTCAAAGTTCTATTTTTACAGACGATTAACAACTTTAATATTAGGTACTCAATTAGGTGCTGGTTGTGAATTGCTTTCAAAGTTCTATTTTTACAGACGATTAACAACAAACGCACAAGATGCTATTGATGAAGTTGAGTTGTGAATTGCTTTCAAAGTTCTATTTTTACAGACGATTAACAACATATAAAATGAGTAAAGAGGACAAAACTTTGTTGTGAATTGCTTTCAAAGTTCTATTTTTACAGACGATTAACAACTGAAACCTTAGAGAAACTTTCTAATAAGATGTTGTGAATTGCTTTCAAAGTTCTATTTTTACAGACGATTAACAACAAATAAGAATAAATGAATAATCAAAAAATTGTTGTGAATTGCTTTCAAAGTTCTATTTTTACAGACGATTAACAACAAAGAAGCCGAAAGCACGTTACCTCCAGCAGTTGTGAATTGCTTTCAAAGTTCTATTTTTACAGACGATTAACAACTTATTATGGCGGTTCGGGTCAGGCAAACATGTTGTGAATTGCTTTCAAAGTTCTATTTTTACAGACGATTAACAACTTTTAAAGATAATAGCAAAATAGTATTCAAGTTGTGAATTGCTTTCAAAGTTCTATTTTTACAGACGATTAACAACCCGACAGCGATACAGCCTAATAACTGTCTTGTTGTGAATTGCTTTCAAAGTTCTATTTTTACAGACGATTAACAACGCATTTTGTCAGGCTTATATCCAAACAGGGTTGTGAATTGCTTTCAAAGTTCTATTTTTACAGACGATTAACAACATGATTTACTGCCAAAAGAGTTTAACCTTGGTTGTGAATTGCTTTCAAAGTTCTATTTTTACAGACGATTAACAACAATTGATGTTCTTTCGTTTAGTGAAGTTGGTTGTGAATTGCTTTCAAAGTTCTATTTTTACAGACGATTAACAACAACATGAGCCAAGAAACGATTGCCTACTTGTTGTGAATTGCTTTCAAAGTTCTATTTTTACAGACGATTAACAACTGTCATGCCCTAAAGAATGGATTAAGTAAGTTGTGAATTGCTTTCAAAGTTCTATTTTTACAGACGATTAACAACTGTAATTATCTTCATTTGCATCAGGAATTTGTTGTGAATTGCTTTCAAAGTTCTATTTTTACAGACGATTAACAACATACCTCTATCTAAGAAGTTGATATGTTGTTAGTTGTCTGTTATTTTAGAAATAAAAAACGGAGCAGTTTTTTGAGTGCGTAAAACAGAAGATTGTTGCTTTTTTAGTTCTAAAACAGCTCTAACTGTTGTGAAGGTTTTCCGGTTTCGACCGATTTTTGTCCGTAGAAAACTTCCATCATTCCGAATTGTTTATCCGTAACTTGCATAAAACCTATTTTCCCGTGAGGAGGTAAATTGTTTTTGAGTCGCTTGGTGTGAACCTCAGCATTTTCTCTACTGGCACAAAACCGCATATAGATGGAAAACTGGAACATAGCAAAACCATCATCCAAAAGATGTTTCCGAAATCGGGTTGCAACCTGCCTGTCTTTTTTAGTTTCGGTAGGCAAGTCAAAAAATACTAAAATCCACAAACTTCGATACTGGTTAAGTCTTGAAAATCTGTCTTTCATATTTGATTGCCTTAAGCAATAGGCTTTAAGCATTTTTCTTACATTTCAGGATATAGTATCTTCCTACTAATACCCGAATAACACTCATATAGCGAATTAGTTGTTCTACTCATAGCTACCATAAGCGGGCTACGTTTGCCATCTATCATTACATCCATAGCAAGGGCTTTGAGCAGTTCTTGTTTTAGAGCTGGTGTTAGCTCTTCGATGTTGTCTTCGGCTTCAACTAAATCTTTCACGACCAAATCAATAAACGGACGATAGGGCTCCATAATATCGTCTGCCAAACAATAAGCATTATATTTATTCCGATGAAAAATACCCATAGTCGGGTGCATTCCCGAACTTACCAAAGCTCGGGCTGTGATGCCTCTAAGAATCGCATAGCCGTAATTCAGGAGATTATTAGGCGGAATTCCGTTTTGCTGTCTGTTGAAATCAGCAATATCAAAAAGATTTTTCCAATAATAAGCGGCTGCTCTGGCCTCGTGATTTTGCGTGTCTCCCGAAGTTACGCTTTTTGCCCAATGTAACATATTCTGAATAGGGATGCCGTTTTCTTTGAGCAGAGCGGCTTGATTCAGGATTTTAGCCGTAATGGTTTGTTGCCATAGATTCTTTTTTAGCGGAACAGAAGCACTTAATTGATTTCTGAAGCGTTCGGTTTGTTCGGTATGTCCGCTCAAAGGTAAAAACATCCCGATAGGCAAATGTTGTTGGTTACAGTTGATGACTGCCACTCCCCTGTTCACCAGTTTTTCCAGTAAACCGTTGGTGATGGTAATTTGTTGGTTTTCCATGACCACTACGGCTATATCCTCTATCGGAACGGTTCGTGCTTCCTGTTCCTTATCGGGAAAAGTAACTACCAACTGTTCGTTTTTGGTGCTTAAATAAGCCGGATTACCGAAAAATAATGTTCGTTTGAGCATAGCTGTCAGGTCAGTTCATTTTCTAAATTTTCATATTCCCCAAAATGATTTTTCTTGGTTTGATGAATATAGCTGTAGTTCTCTTCATCATCAAAAAGTAGTTGAAATATTGCTTGTTGTATTACCGGAAAAAAGGCATAAGAACTCCACTTCCAATCTGATATTATATCTGTAAATCCATGTTTTATAGGGTTGAGATGTATGTATAAAATGAGATTCCTAAGGTAATTCTCATCAACAATTTCTTTTCGTTTGAAGTTTTTTAAAAATAATGAACCTCTTCTTTCGTAAATTTTATTAAACGATTGGGTATAGCTGCTAAAAAAATTAGCGAATTGCTTGCTGAGGAAGTTTGATTTCGCTTCTAAGGTTTTTAACTTTTCCAAAGTTTTGAACTTTGGAAAAGTTGAAGTTATCTCATCTTCCGTTTTAATTTTTACCAATAGATGAAAATGGTTGGGCATCAAACACCATGCTATTGTTTCGGCTATCGGGTTGATATGCTGTTCATATTTTTCTAAAAAATACGCATAGTTTTTCTGCTCTCGGAATAAGTTTTCGTCTCCGTTGGCATGGTTATAAATATGGTAATATTTTTCGAAAACGAGCATTTGCTTTAATTTTAGCGTTTACTTATAGGTTTAAACTTTTCCAAAGTTTTGAACTTTGGAAAAGTTAGAATAGCTTTTAAAATTTAGAAATATTTCCTAATCTATCAATATTTAACTTCCAGCAAATCTTTTTTATTTGTGTTTTACCATCAATCATATTTTGATTTTTATTTTGTTGACTTCCAAGACCAAATTCGTTTTGAATAAGATCCTTTTCAGTAATATTAATTTTTCCACTATCATTCAATTGCTTAAAAATTTCTTTGTTGTTTTTTCCGTGGAATCTCCAAATAGGCTTTGATGCTGAATAAGGAACAAAGTTGGCGATATCAATACTTCCATCTACGTATTTATAAATTCTATCAACTTGCTCTTTTGACAAGTTGTTAAAATCAACTTCAGATGGATTCGCCATTTCTTCGTCGGTTGGTACATAAACTAGGTCTAACGGAGATATTGTAAATATCCAATTAAATTCAACACCATTCAATTTCTCGTCATAAATGACACTTGGCAATGGATTTAGTCGTTTTGATTTGTCTTGCTTCAAGGTTTCAATTAGCTCTATTAATCCAATATCTTTAAATTTTCTTTCTCTTACTTGTGATCCATTCTCGTCTTGATAAATTCTTTCGTAAAAACCTAAATATAGATTTGAACCAGCATCATTTACTACATATTGTTTTGATTTTACGGATTCACTATTTTCTTCATTCAATGCCCTTTGGTTGCCAAATCCTCTAGTAATTTTGACTTTTATAATTGGTTTGTGTTTTTTACCATCATTGAGTTTTAAAATGTTTTCAGGTTTGTTCATTTCTTCAATGGCATCAGGAGTAAATGCAATTTCAGGATGTTCTTTTATTTTATCTTTAAACCGATTATCATTTCTGTAATCAAATTCAGTAACTTTATTTATAAACACATTTAGTATAGAATAATCAACTTTTTTATACTTGTATTTATTTTCTTTTAAATATTTAAACAAATCGTGAATTGAGCTGAATTTGTTTTCTGTATCATTTAAAATAGCATCAAATTCCTCTTTTTCTAATAATGCATCAAAGTAATTTACTGCTTCGTCAAAAGGTAACTCAATAGTATCAAATTGCTTTAATTGGTTGAGCAAAATATTTTTTGTAAATCCAACCGAATCAGAAATTGAGTTGATTTTGTCACTATTAAAAGAAGTATCTAAATTTTTCCGAATCACAATTTTTTCTTCTCCTTCAATTGTTTGCTTTCCATAAAAAGTATCTTTCCCCAAACTTCTGCGAATTGACCAATTTTGTTTTTGTCCGTCTTCTGTATTTTGTATTTCAAGCTTATTCTTGTTAGGAGAATTGTTGTATCTGTTAACTGTTTTGTTGATTACACGAAGATTTTGCTTAAAAGTAACAATAGTATTTTGTAATGCAATTAAAACCATTTTCTTATAATCCTGTCCAAAAGGTTGAAAATTTTTATATTGGTAAATCATTTCTATAACAGAATCTCTTCGTGAATTTTCTGCTTCTTTTTTGCGGATTTCTCCCGGTAACATATAATACCAGTTATTTTCATCTTGCTCATCATCTCTTTTTGTGAACTTGATTTTTCGTTTTAAAGTTTGTCTGTATTTTTCGATCTGCTTTAGCTTACCATAATTATCAGATTTGGCATTTGCATTAATGTTATTGATGTAATTTACGTGGTCTTCTGTACACAAAGCGACAACTAAAGCATCTAAAGCGTGATGTCGATGGTCAATTCGTTTAATATCATAAGACTCGTCTTTCTCTCGAATACTACTATCCAAATTACAATCGAAATACTTTTGGCCATTTTTAGAAGTTTGCCAACTTCCAAACAAATTAGATTGTGTCAATTCATTCAAACGAATAAATCTTGGAGCAACCAATTCAGTCCAAACTTGATCAAGCTTCCAAGCTTTTTTAAGTTCAGTTGTTACCATTCCCGTTACGGGAAGCACATTTTTAGAACGGAATTCCACTTCTCCAGGTTCTCTTACAATATGGCTCAATAATTCCATCGCTTTTCGGGCAATGTGTCGTGAATTATTTAATTGACTACTTGTAAAACCTTTAGGAATTTCTTTTGATAGCAAAATCATTTTCTTCGTGCCGGAAAATTGTGTTTTAACAATATTCAAAAATTCTTCTTCACTACACACAGGAATTCCTAAATGCGGTTGTCCGTTTTGATTTTGAATAAATGCTCTAGCTGTTTTATCGCTTTTTAATTTGTTTAAAGCAACTTCTACAACAACCTTATTGCTTAAAGAATTATTAGTAATGGAAGCCTGCGGAAAGATATGATCAACATTATATTTATTACCATCAAACAGCTCCGTCAGTTTAATCATTTGTCCTGAATAAGGAGAACGATAGCCTTGTTCTATCCAGAGTTTATACTTCTCAAAATCTTCTTTTGATATGAATGGTTTTTTCAGAATTTCTTCAATATCTTTTTTAGAGATATTTGCTTCTTTTAGTTTCTTGTTTTCATCAAAGAATTTTTTGTCATTATTTTTAGTATGTTCTGCTCCTTCCTCTACAATTTTTAATCGTTCAAAATGGTCGAAGTTTTTAGGATTAGCATTGTAAGAACTGTTTGCTAAATATTCTTCTAATAATTGTCGTAGCCTTTTGTTCTGTGATTTATTTCCGGACATACGTTTTGACTCGGCTTCTTTTTCTTTTGCTGATTTTTTTAGTTCTCTTCCTACTTCTAAATGAATTCTGTCAAATAGAGGTTCATAACCATCCCCTTTTTCATATTTTTTGTCTATTTTTCTAACTCCCCAATATTCCCAAATATCAGCTACAACTTGAACCATTTCCAATAAAACTTTCTCTGCTACAGGATTATTTAAGGAATGTTGCTTTAATTCTTGATGCAATTCCTCTCTAATTTGTTTTGGAGATCCCCATTGTTTAGCAAATGCCAATTCGGAATGACGTCCATAAATAAGATAAGATGCTTGCGTTAAATTCAGGCGATTAAAATCGGGCGATTGTTCAAAATCTCGAAATACATTGAATAAACCTTTCGGAAATGGAAGTTCTCCTTTTTGTACATCAACGCTTGTATTAATTACTTTAGAATAATCTATATGCTCATTGCTAAAGTCTATTTCTTTTAATTTTTTCAGGATAAGTTCTTTTCTAGTCTCAATGCTGTCTTGCCATTTTTGATACCATTTTTCATTTGACCAGCTATCTGTTTCCTCTCTTTTATTTAATCGAATGAACGGTAAAAACTTCTTTAAAGCTTTTTCAGAATAGGCACAATATTTTGATGCAAACTTTGGGTAATTAGCAAAATCATTGATGATTTTTTCTTTTATCTCATCAGCAATATCAAAGCCTTCAAAATAATTATTGAAGAAAGTAGTTACACTTTTATTGTTATTTTCTGTTCGTTCTTTATAGCTTACAGAATACAAATAATGCCATAACTCTAATTCCTTTTGCTGAGTCAGAAAATCGACATATTCTGCAAATCCGCAACGTTTAAAACGGGTAGCAAAACTTACTCTTGTTTCATTACCTTTGATTTCTTCATCTTCCGGGAAATTCCAGGCATAATTGCTGTCTTTAGCTTTGTAATCAATTTTAAACTGCTCTTTGCAAAATGTTAAAAATTGATGCTGATTGAATGATTTTTGGTTGTTTAATTTTTCAAAAAGTTTTTGATATTCTTTTTCACTTTTAAAGTATTCCTTTGTGATGTCTTGATTGGTTAATTTCTTTCCATCAACTTCTTTTTCCAGTTGAATTAGCCTTAAACTATGTAATTTATCCCAAATTCTAAACTCCTGAAAATAGGGATGAGAAGCAGAAACTACTTTTCTGTAAACAGGTTCTTTCTTTATTTTAATTTCGCCCGTTTCAATATCAACTTCTTCTATTGTATTTCCATTTTTATCTTCTATATTTTTCCAATATTGAATTTCGTATTTACAATTAGCAATTTCTGATTTCTTACTTTTCAGAGGTCTTTGATACATCAGAATATCTTCAACCAATAAATGTTGAATGGCATCTTTGTTTTTCAGCAAAGCCTCCTGATGGTTTTTGTTTTTAGGATAAAGTGTTTTTAAACATTGCTCAAAAATATTCTTATCTTCTAAAGTTTTGTGATACTGTTTTTGGGTAGCAATAATTTGTTTCAATTCCTCACGATAAAAATCTCTATCTACCACTTGAAACAAGCCTCCAATAATCTTTGTGCGATTACCTGATTTTGCATCATTCTTTAGGACATCGTAAATTTTTGTGCTAATATATTTCTTAGGTTCTTTAGTATGATTGTCAATGTACCCATTGTCATAATTGTAAGCCAAAGCTTCCTTTTCTGTTTTCTTTTTCAATAAAGTCCAGTCATTAGAATTATCGCTTAAATCAGGCTCTCTTAATTTACGTTCTTTTCCTTGTTGCGTTTTGATTTCTCCTTTGTAATCATAAACAGTTTCTACAATGTAGTCGTAGGCTTTATCTAAAGCATTTTTGTACTGAAAAGTATAATTGTTTTTTGGCGGTTTAATTTCTTTCCAACCATTTTGGTAGGTTAAACTGTAAATATGCTTTCCTTCTTTATTTTCATATTCAACATTTTTTATTGCTAAAGGATAAATATCAACTACTGCAAATTCTGTTTTTAACTTATCAATGTTTCCTTGTTCATCAACTTTGGATGTTTTTATAATTTCTTTTAAATCATTTTTAAAAGTCATTTGAATATCCGAATACTCCTTGTAAACGAAATTATCATTGCCCTCTAAATGCACTTCATAAAACTGATTTCCTTGTTTGTCAATTTGAGGAACAACATCTTTAACCCTTAAATCTAATTCTTCAATAATTTCTCCTTCTTTGGTTGATTTATCTACAACCTCTGTTTTTTCGTACCCACGTTTTTGATTGTAGCTTAGTAATACCCAAGCTAATTCTTCTAAACTAATCTTTTCAGAAAGTGCCTTTTGTCTTAAAAAATACAAAGTCCAATCGTAAGGAATTCTACTTTTCCTTTTGTTTTCGATACCAATTTCATCTAACATCTCTTGATAACTATCCTTAAAAAGAAACGTTGCCTTTTTTCCAAATTCTTTTGGCAAATAAGCTAATTTTGGTTCTTTATTTTTTCTGAATTGTCCGCATTTTTCATTCTTTTCATTAGTGAAATTAATTTCAAGTTTATAATGTTTCGGGAGTGTGTCTAATAAATCCAGAACTAAATGAAGTCTATCCCTTCTTAATAGATACCTTTCGTTCAAACGTCTGGGACCTCTTTTTTCTGTTCTTTGAGCTGCTGTACTTTTAATTTTGCCACTTCGCTCAAAATCTCCTATTTCTCCAGCGTCCATCGGTAAAATACGAGAGCCTAAACCAAGTATTTTAACTATTCCGTTTTCGTGGTCGATTTCTATCAAAGCCCACCCAATCGAGTTGGTTCCCAAATCAAGTCCTAAAATTCTTTTCATAATTATAGTGGTTAGTAAGGTGATTTTTATTTTAAATCGCAATATAAAAAAATAATTTTAACTTTTTTGTGATTTATTTAGGATAATAAGATTTTTTGTTATATTTGCATCAGAACTTATTAAAGCAATTCACAATAAGGATTATTCCGTTGTGAAAACATTTAGTGCCTCGACTATCTTCGGGGCTTTTTTATTTCTTTACTAAATGTTTCACTTCGCAGCAACTTCGATTTCACGATTTTCACTAAAAACAAAAAATTAGGGCTAACACTTTTAGTTCTTCAAAAATTTTAGTTTTAATGTTTTTCTTCTTTTTTTATACTAGAACACCAGCTCTTTTGCTTCTTCGAGTAGTTTTCTTTCTTGGCTGTTGGTGAGCTTTACCAGTCCAAAAACTTTGTCTATTGAGTTCAATAAATCTTTTACCAAGATGATTTCTTCTTTGAGCAAAATGCTTTTTTGGAGTTTGTTGAGCGTTGTAAGGCAGGTTATGGGATAAATTCCTTTGGAATCTACTCGATTTTTAATACTTGATTCTTCGGGGTAATTCCACGAAATAAGTTTTATTCCGTAGCAATCAGAAAAACTAATGGCGTCTGAAGTCAAGTAAGCATTGGTAATCAGCCAGCCTGAGCTGGGTTTGAGTTTTTGATCAAAAAATTCAAATTCGTTTTCTTTCAAATCGTTGAATCTTGACAAAAAGTACATCGGAGTGGTAACAGGAATCTTAGCATCTACATCATTTCGGAATTTACACTCTCCGAGCATTAGTTTTCCGTCTTTGACAGCAATGACATCAATTTCGTGATTTACGGCTGTTCCCTTTAGGATTTTACCATGAGTAGCTCTACAACCGGTTTCCTCAAAAAGTCGGGTTACCCAAAGCTCAAAATTATATCCGTCAGGTCCCAAATCCCGAAGTGCTTTTTTCAAACTATACCTTGCTGCATAAGACTTTCTAATTTTTTTAAGCTCATTAAAGGCAAGTTGATAAAGTTTTCGGGTAGTGATTTTATTATAGAGATTCGATTCGATTCCGCTGAAAACTTTAGCTACTTCCTGTTGCGAAGCTCCCGATTTAGAAAGCGACTGTATTAAACTCGATTTGTCAAACGGAACGAGTTCTCCTGAATGTTTTTGAACAAGCATAAATTATGAATGAATATTTACGAAAGTACAAAATATTAAACAGTTATGAAAAATGAAATTGAAGCAATTCAAATCAATCCTACCTTAGGTGTCATTCCTCCTTTTTTACAAAATTGTTAAACTTTTTTTAAATCGATTTTTCAGGTCAAAAAAACAACCTACTTTTGCACTTGACAATTTTGTCAAACATAAAAGTCAAACAATTATGTCAACACAGAAAAAAGAAGATGTAACTTATGAGTTGATTATCAACACGGCAAAGAATCTTTTCTTTAAAGAAGGAAAGTTTAATGCCACAACTCAGGAGATTGCTGATGCAGCAGGAGTAAACAGAACCCTCATTAATTATTATTTCCGTTCTAGAAATGCCCTTTTTGATTTGGTATTCGAAGAAGGAAAAAAAGAAGATGAGCGAAGACAGAAAATGATTGTGATGTCTGATTTACCTATCAGAGAAAAGTTAGAATTGTTTATCGATTATTTTTTGGCACAGGCAAAGACCTATCCGTACAGAGAAGTGTATATGCTTACACAAATGATTAAAGATGAATTTTGTGTGTATGACAAAAAAGAACACATAAAATATATGACAGAAAAATTCTATGTGGAGCTAGAGGAAGAAATGGAAAAGGGAACCATTCAAAAAATACCTCCTATTCAGTTTATGTTGAATTTTATTTCGATGCTTATTTTTCCTGTGGCTATGCGTCCGTTTCTTCAAAATAATTTTGAATTAGATGGCGTAGAGTACGACAAAATTCTCTCGGAAAGAAAAGAAATTATCCTAAAAACCATCTTCAAAAATTAAACTAATTAAAACCCAATTATATATTTTATGAAAACCCAATCATACAGACGTAAAACACTTTTTTTAAGTGTTTTTGCTTTGCTTTTTGGTGGCTTTCTAGTCAATGCTCAAGAAAAATTGAGTCTGAAAGATGCTATCAATTATGCTTTAGAGAATAAGGCAGATGCCAAAAAAGCAAAATTGAGCGTGGAGAACAGTGAACACCTCATCGCAGAAGTTCGCTCGAGAGCTTTACCACAAATCAATGCTTCCGGAAATTTGATGTATAACCCTATTTTACAAGAAATGGCAATGCCTGGTGAAATTGTTGGTCTTCCTGGACAAACACTTCTTGTGGCTTTCGGTCAAAAATGGACAGCACTCGGAGGTGTACATCTTTCGCAAAACCTATTTGATTACTCGGTTTTTACAGGATTAAAAGCTGCTAAAACTACCAGAGAATTTTATAAAGTAAATGAGCAATTAACTCAAGAGCAGGTGATTGAAGCGGTAGCAAAAAGCTATTACCAAATCTTTATTACACAACAAAAGCTTGAGACAATCAACCAAACGCTAGAAAATACTCAAAAAGTACAAAACACTGTTCAAGGTTTAGTAGATAACGGTTTGGCCAAAAAAATTGATTTAGATAGAATTAAAGTAACGGTGGTTAACCTGAATTCAACTAAATTACAATTGGAAAATGCAGTAAAACTTCAGGAGAATTCTTTGAAATTTCTTATTGGGATGCAAATTGATAAACCGATTGAACTTGTAGAAGAAAGTATAGAAATTACTCCGGTTTTGCTTGCTACTCCGGATGTAAAAAAACTTACTCAATATCAGATTTTAGAAACCCAAAAACAGCTTTTAGTTTACAACAAAGAATCGTTCAAGGCGGCCTATTATCCAACACTTTCTTTAACGGCAAACTACAATTATCAAGGTCTAGGAGATAAATTGCCTTTTGGCAAAACTCCAGCAGAAGGTGTCTATTGGACTGATTTTTCAACTATTGGACTTAATTTGAATATCCCAATTTTTAGCGGATTCCGTACTCGTTCACAAGTACGTCAAGCTCAAAATCAATTAGACGTTTTGGAAGCAGATATGCAAGAAGCAGAATTGGCTTTGAACTTTGCATTCGAGAATGCAAAAACACAAATCAACAACAGTGTAATCACTATCGAAAATCAAAAAGAGAACGTAAAACTAGCACAAGAAGTTTTGGATAACACCCAAAACAATTACCTCAACGGATTGGCTACACTTACAGATTTGATTGAAGCAGAAAATTCTTTAGCTGAAGCCAAAAACAATTATTCGAATGCACTTTTAGAATATAAAGTAGCTGAAATCGAACTTATAAAATCTAAAGGAGAATTAAACAACTTAAAATAACCAATAAGACCAAAAACAAAATAAAATGAAAAAAGTAATATACATTGTAATCGTAATTGCCCTACTTGTTTGGGCTGGTTTCACCTTGGCAGGAAACAAGCAAAAAATGCAGGAAGAAACAGCAATTGTAGCCGAACAAAGTGCTTATGTGGCTGTTCGTGTAGATACTGTAAAATCAGAAGTTATCAATTCTGCTTATAGAGCAAACGGAAATTTTGCTCCTTTTCAAGATTTGAAATTATCTTCAGAAAGAGGTGGGCAAGTAGTTCGTGTTTTGGTTCAGGAAGGAGCAAAAGTAAGCGTAGGACAAACGCTTGCTGTTATTAAAGCTGATTTGCAATCAGTCGAATTACAAAATGCAGAAGCGGCTTACCTGACTGCTCAAAAAGATGCAGAACGTTTTGCTAGTGCCTTCAAAACAGGAGGTGTGACTCAACAACAACTCGACCAAATGAACCTTCAACTACAATCTGCTCAAGCAAGATTGAATCAAGCTAAAATCAATGTTGGTGACAGTAATATAAAATCTACTATCAACGGAATCGTAAACAAAAGACACATTGAGCCGGGAACAGTTGTCGCTCCGGGAGCTCCTTTGTTTGATGTGGTAAATGTTTCAAAACTGAAACTAAAAGCAAATGCAACTGAAAACCAAGTAGCCAACATTAAAGTTGGAGACGAAGTAACTATCAAAGCCAGTGTTTATCCAAACAAAGATTTCAAAGGAAAGGTAACTTTTATTGCTGCTATGGCAGATGCTTCTTTGAACTTCCCGGTTGAAGTGGAAGTCTTGAATAACGACGATAATGATTTAAGAGCCGGAATGTATGGTTCGGTTATTTTCTCTTCGAAAAATGAAAATAATACGCCTGTAACTGTCGTTCCTAGAAATGCTTTTGTTGGAAGTATCAGCAACAACGAAATTTTCGTAGCTCGTGAAGGTGTAGCTCATTTGACAAAAGTAGTAGCAGGAAGAAATTTCGGTAATCAAGTAGAAATTCTTGAAGGTTTAAAAGAAGGCGATATCGTTATCACAAGCGGAATCATCAACCTTGAAGACGGAACCAAAATATCTATTGTTGAATAAGAACATAGAGAATAGAACATAGAGAATAGACCTCAAAAGTGCATCTATTTTCTATTCTCTATTTTCTCTTTTCTAAAAAGAAAATATATGAAATTAGCAGAAATATCTATTAAACGTCCTACGATGATTGTCGTGTTGTTCACGATTCTAACATTGGGCGGACTATTTTCCTACAATCAGTTAGGATACGAACTTATCCCGAAATTTGAGGTAAACGTAATCACTATTTCTACGGTGTATCCGGGTGCTTCACCATCGGAAATTGAAAATACGGTCACCAAAAAAGTCGAAGATGCCATCTCCTCGTTAGAGAACGTTAAAAAAATTATTTCACAGTCGTATGAGAGTATTTCGGTGGTAATGATTGAGCTCAATGCGGGTACAGACACTAACTATGCCTTGAATGATGCCCAACGTAAAGTAAACGCTATTCTGGCTGATTTGCCCGATGATGCAGACCCACCATCATTAGTGAAATTTTCGATGGATGACTTGCCAATCATCACCATTGCTGCTACCGGAGATATGGACGAAGTGGAATTTTTCGATTTAGTCGATAAAAAAATTCAACCCTCGCTCTCTCGTGTAGAAGGTGTAGCACAAGTAAACCTTGTGGGTGGTGAAGAAAGAGAGATTCAGGTAAATATCAATCAGGAAAAACTAGAAGGTTTCGGACTATCTGTTCCTGAAATCAGACAGGCCGTTATGGCTTCGAACCTTGATTTCCCTACCGGAAACGTAAAAACCAGAGAGAACACAACACTTATTCGTTTGGCGGGGAAATATAAAGATGTTCAAGAACTTCAAAACCTTATTATTAAAGAGAAAAACGGAATCCAAATCCGATTGAGTGATGTGGCTGAGGTTCGAGATACCCAAAAAGAGGTAGAAAAAGTTGCCCGAAACAATCAGGAAAACGCCATTTTGATTCAAATTCTGAAACAATCAGACGCCAATGCAGTGGCTGTGAGTGAGTTGATTCAGAAAGCCGTTCGAGAAATCGAAACAGATTATGCAGCCAATAACGTAAAACTCACAATTGCAAACGACACAAGTGAGTTTACTTTAACCGCTGCTAACAACGTAATCTTCGATATTTTCTTGGCTATTTTCTTGGTAGCTGCCGTAATGCTTTTGTTCTTACATAGTTTGAGAAATGCTCTTATCGTTATGGTAACCATTCCGGCTTCGCTTATTGCAACCTTTATCGGAATTTATTTTATGGGATATACCCTGAACTTGATGAGTTTGGTGGCACTCTCATTGGTTGTAGGTATCTTGGTCGATGATGCGATTGTGGTATTAGAGAACATTCACAGACACATGGAGATGGGCAAAAACAAGGTTCGTGCTGCTTATGACGGAGCTTCCGAAATCGGGTTTACCGTAGTGGCGATTACCCTTGTAATTATCGTGGTTTTCTTCCCAATTACGCTAAGTGGTGACCTAGTGGCTAACATCATCAAGCAATTTGCCGTAACGGTAATGATTGCAACTGCTTTCTCGTTCTTGGCTTCGTTTACATTAGTACCTTGGCTTTCTTCGAGATTTGGGAAATTAGAAAAAGTATCTGATAAAAGCATATTTGGAAAAATAATTCTTTGGTTTGAAGGAAGAATTGAAGCCTTTACCCATTGGATTTCTGGACTTTTAGAATGGTCGCTCAAAAGAAGAAGAAACAAAATCATTACGCTTTTGGTAGCGATTGTAATGTTCTTCGGTTCGTTTACTTTGGCCGGAGCCGGATTTATCGGAGGAGAGTTCTTCCCTAAAATGGATAGAGGAGAATTCTTAGTACAAATCGAATTACCGAAAGATGCCTCTATCGAACAAACAAATTTCATTACGCAAAAAGCGGAAAAATATTTAGCCGAAAAACCCGAAATCATAAGCCAGATTACCAAAGTTGGAGAAACCAGTGGTGGTTTTGGCTCGACTCAGGCAACGGTTTACAAATCTGAGATTTCGGTAGAATTAGTTGATAAATCAGAAAGAAGTGACAACACATTTATCTATGCAGCCAAGCTCAAAAGAGAACTTCAAGAATATTTGGTTGATGCCAAAATCACCATTGTTCCTGTCGGGATTATGGGTGCTGATGATGCTCCGTTGCAGCTGGTGGTGGTTGGTCCAGACCTTGGCAGTGCCATGGATTTTGCCCGAAAAGCAGAAGCTGAACTTTTGAAAATTGCCGGTACTTCTGAAGTTGAACTCTCAGTAGAAGACGGAAATCCTGAAATCACTGTTCAGGTAGATAGGGATAAAATGTCTCGTTTAGGGCTTGATTTAGGGACAGTCGGGATGACCATGCAGACTGCTTTTAGTGGTAACACAGATGCAAAGTTCCGTGCGGGTGAATATGAATATGACATCAATATCCGTTATGACGAGTTTAATCGTTCGAATATTGATGATGTAAGAAACATTGTTTTTATTAACAAAGACGAGGAGAAAATACGTTTGAGCCAGTTTGCCGATATCGAACAAGGTTCAGGACCGAGTGTGTTGGAACGTAGAGACAAAAGTCCTTCGGTTACGGTTAAATCACAAGTGATCGGTCGTCCGGTGGGAGATGTGGCAACCGAGTGGGAAGCTGTTTTTTCTCAAATTGAGCGTCCTGCAGGAGTAAGTTATATCTGGGAAGGAGATATAGGAATGCAACAGGAAGGCTTCGGAACCTTAGGAATTTCGTTACTTGCTGCTATTATTTTGGTTTATTTAGTAATGGTGGCTTTATATAACAGTTACATACACCCATTTGTAGTACTGTTCTCGATTCCGTTGGCACTTATCGGAGTAATGATTATTCTGGCCTTGACCAATAATTCGATTAACATCTTTACGATTCTTGGTATGATTATGCTTATCGGGCTTGTGGCCAAAAATGCGATTTTGATTGTGGATTTTACCAATCACAGAAGAGAAGCAGGTGAAGATACCAAAACGGCTCTTATTCAGGCCAATCATGCAAGATTACGTCCGATTATGATGACCACTATTGCGATGGTTTTCGGGATGGTTCCGATTGCTTTGGCATCTGGTGCAGAAGCCGAAATGAACAACGGATTGGCATGGGTAATTATCGGAGGACTTATTTCTTCGTTATTCCTAACCTTAGTTATTGTTCCGGTTGTGTATTCTGTATTCGACGGAATCACAAGACGTTTTTCTAAAAACAAACAAAAAACAGATTATGCTCAAGAAATGACAGCCGATTATGAGCATATCGAAATTAAAGAAGAATTCGAAAAATAGTTTCGAACTTAAACTTTTCCAAAGTTTCAAACTTTGGAAAAGTTGGTAAAACTAGAAAAAGCACAAAGATTTCGGTCTTTGTGCTTTTTTGTTTTAACTCTTCATCGTTTTCATCAGAAAATAAAAACCTATAGCTATGATTACAGATAAGATTCCGGTTGCCCACCAGAGCGCTTCAAAACCGAAATGTTCTACTGTAAGGGTTCCTAAAAAAGGAGAGAAGATATGAGCTACAGAAAACGAAAGAGAATATAAACCCATATAAGCTCCTCGATTGCCTTCAACCGAATTTTTTACAATCACGGTTGACATAAAAGGCATCGCCAAAATTTCGGATATACATAACACAGACATCGAAAGATAAAGCATCAATAGAGAATTATTCAGGTTGAGCATTACAAACGAAAGCCCACACAATAATGTTCCTCCTATTAGGACTTGAGAAATAGTCAAGCGTTTGTCGGCAATTTGCACTAGTAACATTTCCAGTACTACGATGAAAATTCCGCTATATCCTAAAATAACCCCAATTCCTGCTTCGCTCAAATGGTGTACTTCCTTATAAAAAAGCGGTAAGGTGGTAAGGAGTTGAAAAAAACAAATGGCATACAAAGCACACAGAAGCGAAAACAACATTATTTTTCTGTCTTTGTAGGGCGAAGGAGCTTTTTCTGTTGTGATAACTTCAGTTTTAGAGGCTGTTTTTTCTTTTGGAAATTTGGTCTTTCGGTTATTGAAATAGATATAAAAAACAATTCCAGCAATTAGCGAACCTAGAGCATTTCCGTAAAACAGCCAATAGTAAGAAATTGAAGCCAAAATTCCGCCCAATGCAGGCCCAATCGAAAAGCCTAGGTTGATAGCCATTCGGTTTAACGAAAAAGCTTTGGTCAAATTTTCGGGTTTGGCATAATAAGCAATCGCAACCGAGTTGGCAGGTCTGAAAGTATCAGAAATTGCACTCAAAAAGAAAATCCCGATAGAAAGGCTTTCCACCGTTCTCAGTTCCGGAAGTATAAAGTACATCGGAACGATAAAAAACAAACTGATAGCCTGAATTTTAAAGAATCCGAATTTATCGGTAAGCCAACCTCCTAGCCAAGAACCCATCACAGCTCCAAGACCGAAAAAACTCAAAACATATCCGGTTTCTTTAATCGAAAATCCTAAAGATTGTGTCATATAAATACTCAAAAACGGAACGACCATAGCTCCGGTTCGGTTGATTAAAATAACCAACGAAAGCATCCAAATCGGTTTAGATAAACCTCGATAAGAATCTAAATAAAGGGATAAAAACCGTTTCAAGTGAAATAAATTAGAAAAACAAAAATACAGATATGTTTAAAATACCTCTTAAAAATAAAATCCTTAAGCAATTTCCATTAAAATTCGAGTTTTAATTGTTCAGGTAGTAATTTAAAGCTTTTTCGGTGATAGATGGTAGAGCCAAATTCTTTAATTGCTTTTCGGTGTTCGATAGTTGGATAGCCTTTGTTCTTTTTCCAGTTATACATCGGAAATTCTTCGTGAATATTTTCCATAAAATCATCGCGATAAGTTTTTGCCAGTACCGAAGCTGCAGCAATACTGAGATATTTACTGTCTCCTTTTATAATCGTACTGTACGGAATATTCGAAAAAGGTTTAAAGCGATTTCCGTCAACAATCAGGTAGTCGGGTTTAGGACTTAAACCCAAAGCACACTCCTGCATAGCTCTAATCGAAGCATTCAGTATGTTTATTTGGTCAATAATATCAGGGTTAAGATGAACAACTTTAAACGAAATGGCCTTATCTTCGATAAAAGAGCGGAGGTATTTTCGCTGTTTTTCAGACAATTGTTTGGAGTCGTTGAGCAATTCGGATTTGAAATTATCGGGCAAAATTACAGCAGCAGCCGTTACGGGACCCGAAAGGCAACCCCTACCCGCTTCGTCTGTTCCTGCCTCGATATTAAAATCTGAAAATCTGGATAATAGCATACCACAAATGTAAAAAAACAGGAGACAAAACGAATAGATTTCAAAAAAATATAAATACAAATAAATCTGAGTTTCTTACTTGCAGAATAGAAAAATAAATGTACATTTGCACCCATATTCAGGATAGACCTGAATTTACATAAAAATTATTTAAAAAAATATTGGAATGTATTTAACGAAAGAAACGAAAGCAGAAATTTTTGCTAAACACGGAGGTACTGCTACAAACACAGGCTCATCAGAAGGACAAATCGCGTTGTTCACTTACAGAATCAACCACCTTACTGAGCACTTGAAAAGAAATCGTAAAGATTTTAATACTGAACGCTCATTAGTAAAGTTAGTAGGTAAAAGAAGGAGTCTTCTTGACTATTTAAAAGATAAAGACATCAACAGATATCGCGAGATTATTAAAGAATTAGGTATCAGAAAATAATCAAAAGGGGGCTTTGTGCCCCTTTTTGTTTACAAAAAACTTCCGAAAAAGGTTTTTGGAAGAGTACAGAAAAAGTTTGGTTTTTCATTGGGTTCAACAACTACACAACAACACAACAAACCTAAAGTTTAACTTAATTTAAAATGATTTTATGGTTCCTAATGTAACCCAAGAAAGTATCAAATTGCAAGACGGTCGTACAATAACTATCGAAACCGGTAAACTTGCAAAACAAGCCGACGGTTCGGTAGTTGTACGAATGGGAGATTGTATGCTCCTTGCTACTGCGGTAGCAAACAAAACAGCAAATCCAGGAATAGATTTTCTTCCTCTTACGGTTGACTACCGTGAGAAATTTGCTGCAGCAGGTCGTTTTCCGGGAGGTTTTTTCAAAAGAGAAGCCCGTCCGAGCGATAGCGAAGTGTTAACAATGAGATTAGTGGATAGAGTACTTCGTCCGCTTTTCCCAGATGATTATCACTGTGAAGTCCAGGTAATGATTCAATTGATGTCATTTGATGAAAATGTAATGCCTGATGCTTTAGCAGGTCTTGCTGCTTCGGCTGCACTTGCTGTTTCAGACATTCCTTTTTATAACTACATCTCTGAAGTTAGAGTAGGTCGTGTAAACGGAGAGCTTATCATCAATCCAACCAAAGCACAATTAGAAGAGTCTGACCTCGATATGATGATTGGAGCTTCTAAGGATTCGGTTGCAATGGTGGAAGGAGAAATGAAAGAAATTTCTGAAAAAGAAATGGTAGAAGCCATTAAATTTGCTCACCAAGCTATCATTACTCAAATCGAAGCTCAAGAAAGAATGAGAGCTGCTTTAGGGCTTTCATACAGAGAATATGAGCCTGAAAAGGCAGACGATAATATTAAATCTGCTGTTCATACTGCTTCTTATGAAAAAGCTTTTGCTATTGCATCTGAAGCGAGTGCAAAACACGAGAGAAGCGAAAAATTCGCTCTATTAGAACAAGAAGTATTGGCTCTTTTCTCAGAAGAAGAGTTGTTAGAGAACGGAGATTTGGTTGCAAAATATTTCCACGATGTTCAAAAAGAAGCCGTAAGAAATGTAATTCTTGATAAAGGAATTCGCCTTGACGGAAGAAAAACTACTGAAATCAGACCCATTTGGTGCGAAGTAGATTATTTACCTTCAACTCACGGTTCGGCTCTTTTTACAAGAGGAGAAACCCAAGCTTTAGCAACGGTTACTTTAGGTACTTCTCGTGAGGCTAACGTAATTGACTCACCAAGTGACCAGGGTGAAGAAAGATTCTACTTGCACTATAACTTCCCTCCTTTTTCAACCGGAGAAGCAAGACCATTAAGAGGTACTTCACGTAGAGAAGTTGGTCACGGAAACTTAGCTCAAAGAGCACTTAAAAATATGATTCCTGCTGAGAATCCTTATACTATCAGGATTGTTTCTGAAGTATTAGAATCAAACGGTTCGTCATCAATGGCAACGGTTTGTGCAGGTACTTTGGCTCTTATGGATGCCGGAGTTCAAATCACAAAACCGGTTTCAGGTATTGCAATGGGTTTAATTACTGATGGTAATCGTTTTGCGGTGCTTTCAGACATCTTAGGAGATGAAGATCACTTAGGAGATATGGACTTCAAAGTAACCGGAACAAAAGACGGAATCACGGCTTGCCAAATGGATATCAAAATTGACGGACTTCGTTATGATATTATGGAACAAGCTTTGGAACAAGCCAGAGAAGGACGTTTACATATTTTAGGTAAACTAACCGAAACCCTTGCTAAGCCAAACGAAACTGTGAAACGTCATGCTCCGAAAATTCTGAAAATGACTATTGCTAAGGAGTTTATTGGAGCAGTTATCGGACCTGGAGGTAAAAACATTCAGACGCTACAGGCTGAAACAGGAACAACTGTCGTAATCAACGAAGAGGGCGACTTAGGAATCATCGAAATTCTTGGAGTTTCACCGGAAGGAATGGACAAAGCGGTAGCTTCTATCCAGAATACGATTTTTGCACCTGTTGAAGGCGAAACGTATGTGGTAAGAGTAGTGAAAATGCTTGACTTTGGAGCGGTTGTAGAATTCGTCCCTGGTAAAGAAACGCTTCTTCACGTATCGGAATTAGACTGGAAACGAGTTGAAAACGTAACAGACGTTGTAAACTTAGGCGATGCTTTGGAGGTAAAATATTTAGGAATCGACCCTAAAACCAAAAAGCCAAAAGTATCGAGAAAAGCTTTGTTGCCAAGACCTCCGAGAGAGGACAAAAAATAAAAAAGAAAATCCCAAGCTTGTAAGAGTTTGGGATTTTTAATTTGAACTGTTTTCAAAAAACAAAATTTAATTTTCTACATCTGCTCCTCTCGCAGTCGGGTTGTACGAAACAAAGATGTTTATCCAGATGTTTCTGGAGATTCGCATAATGATTCCATAAAAAACGACAAGTGTTGCTACAATAGCAATAAAAGCGGTAATCAGTGAACTTCCCAGTAATACTTTTGAGATGATAAAAGCAGCAATTCCAAAAGAAATTCCTACTCCATAACTCACATACATAGCTCCGTAGAAAAAAGCGGGTTCAATCATATATCGAAGTCCGCAATTGGAGCAATTTTCTTTCATTTTAGTAGCAGTGATAATGTTGAAGGCGTTTTTACTTTCGTACATACTTTCTTCTTGACATCTGGGGCAGTTTCCTTTGACGATGCTGTTGAGCTTAGAACCTTTTTTACACATTTTTAAGCGTGTTTAATTTTAAAGAATGAGTCTGTAAACAAATATAAACAGGCTCTGAATATTTTTTTACAAAGGTAAGCATTATCTTTGCCCTTTTGGTAACTTTCATTACATAAAGATGCTTAACATACACAATTTATCGGTTGCTTTTGGGGGAGAATATCTGTTTGAAGAAATTACGTTTCGGTTGGGAGTCGGAGACCGGGTAGGACTTGTCGGAAAAAACGGAGCTGGGAAATCAACTATGCTTAAGCTCTTATCCAAAGAAATGCGACCCGATACGGGAACTATCGCAGCCGAAAAAGAAATCAGAATTGGTTTTCTGAAACAAGATATTGATTTTGTAAAAGGAAGAACCGTTTTAGAGGAGGCTTATCAGGCATTCGAAGGCATCAAAAAAGCCGAAAAAAAGATTGATGAAATCAACAATCAACTCACTACCCGAAACGATTACGAAAGCGAAAGTTACTTGAATCTTATCGAGGAATTAAGCGATATTACACACCATTTTGAAATCATCGGAGGGTATAATTATGTGGGAGATACCGAAAAAATACTTCTTGGTTTAGGGTTCAAAAGAGAGGATTTTAATAAGCTGACCGATACCTTTTCGGGAGGATGGAGAATGCGGATTGAGTTGGCAAAATTACTGCTTCAAAACAACGATGTTTTGCTTTTGGATGAGCCGACCAACCACTTAGATATCGAAAGTATTATTTGGTTAGAGAATTTTTTGCGAAATTATGTAGGAGTGGTCGTAATTGTATCGCACGATAAAATGTTTTTAGATAACGTAACCAACCGAACTATCGAAATTTCACTCGGTAAAGCATACGATTTTAACAAGCCTTATTCCCAATATTTAGTACTTCGTCAAGAAATCAGAGAAAAACAATTAGCCACACAAAAGAATCAAGCAAAAAAAATTGAGGAAACCGAAAAATTAATCGAGAAATTTCGTGCAAAAGCCTCAAAAGCCTCTATGGCTCAATCGCTTATTAAAAAGTTAGACAAAGTGGAACGAATCGAAGTAGATGAAGATGATAATTCGGTTATGGCGGTTTCGTTTCCGATTTCGGTAACTCCGGGAAGGGTGGTTATCGAAGCAGAAAATGTATCGAAAAGCTACGGAGATAAAAAGGTGTTGAGCAATATTTCGCTTTTAGTCGAAAGAGGTAAAAAAATTGCTTTTGTCGGGCAAAACGGACAAGGAAAATCAACCTTTATCAAAGCAATTGTAAACGAATTCGAATACGAAGGAAACATCAAACTCGGGCATAATGTTCAGTTGGGCTATTTTGCACAGAATCAGGCCGATTACTTAAACGGAGAAATCACGCTTTTAGAAACAATGGAAAATGCAGCTAATGACAGTAACCGCTCTAAAGTTCGCGATATGTTGGGTGCATTTTTGTTCCGAGGAGATGACGTGCACAAAAAGGTAAAAGTGCTTTCGGGAGGAGAACGCAATCGTTTGGCATTGTGTAAAATGTTACTGCAACCCATCAATGTTTTGGTAATGGACGAGCCGACCAATCACTTGGATATTAAATCAAAAAACGTACTGAAAGCCGCTTTGAAAAAGTTTGAAGGAACACTGCTTGTGGTTTCGCACGACAGAGATTTTCTTCAAGGATTATCTAACGTGGTTTACGAGTTCAAAGACCAAAAAATCAAAGAATATCTCGGAGATATTAATTTCTACCTCGAACAACGAAAAGTAGATAATATGCGAGATATTGAGAAAAAAGATGTCGCTCCCAAAACACAGCCCAAACCCGAAAAAAACCTTTCGTTTGAAGAGCAAAAACAACGAAAATCCCTGCAAAACAAACTAAGCAAAATCGAAAGTCGCATTCAGGAACTCGAAAAAAAAATTGCAAAAGACGATTTGCAGTTAGCCGAAAACCACGAAAAACTGATAAATGACCTTTCGTTTTTTCCGATTTACGAAAAAAACAAAAAAGAACTCGAAGAACTGCTCAACGAATGGGAAAGCATTCAGATGGAGTTGGAATAAACCCTAATTCTACTACACATTTTTTATAACACAATGCTAACTTTGCAAATTCTAAAAAAACTTTGCAAAGTTTTTTGTGTTTCATAAACACCTGTTTATCATTATTTTAAAACTTTTTAACAAAACTTTGTAAACTAATTTTTAATTTGTACTATTGCGTATATTTATGAGTTATGGGCAACCTTAGAAACACGATAAAATGAATAGGGCGTTAAAAGTACTTTTAATATTTTCCGGAATAATATTATTGATCTTCGGTGGTTTTTTGCTTTTCCTACACATTGCCTTTGGCGGAATATTTACAGGACCATCTTACGACAAAAATGACCTTATTGAAAATTACGAACAACGAAAAACAGAAATTTTAGATGTAAAAAAATATTATAAATCTATTTTACCAGAAGGCTCATATGTTGATATAGAATTTAAAAATGATAATGAGTTGGGAATTTTTCACGTAAGGATTGATAGCGTTTTTCAAAGTAACTGGAATTTAAAAATAGAATCGCCCAAAGTAGATTCTTTGTTAACTGAATTAAAGTGGTCAACTAAGAAATTAAAAATTCTAAAAGAAAAATTAGACAAAGCAAACTGTATATCAATTGCAGGAAAGGAACCTATAGTCATAGGTTGGCAACGAAGTGGAATGGGAATGTTCAGCTATGTCATTTTTGACCAAAATTTAAATAAAGATAAAATAGAAGATTATAACGACGGCTGCACAAACATTTTTTACAAAGAAAATATAGTTTTGCAATATGGCGGAGGAGCTATTGGGATGCAATGCTTTCCTGAATTTTACAAAAATAGAGAAACGAAATAAAAAAGGCAGCCCATAACAAGGTATTGCCAAAAGCGGGGCTGAACAACTTCGATTGGGCATTTTTGTGCAAGGTTCAAATTTCGTTCTTCGATTGAACTTTAGTGCTAAAAATCCCCGCCTTCGGCAATACCCAAAACGTTGTGCCTCATTGGAAAAACCCACCGCACAAATGGCACATTTGGTTTTTTCCATCACACAGCCCAAAGCTGAAAAACCAAAAGAGCCATTTTTTCCATCGCTCGACTGACAAATAGAAAATTTATTTTTACCTTTGACCAAATTTGGACAAGTATAGATTAAGTCAATGACAATAGGGCAAAGAATTAGACAACTCAGGGAAGAATCAGGAATGAAACAGCGGGAACTTGCTGCAAAACTTGACATTGGCGAAGGCTTTTTAAGCAAAGTGGAAAATGACCAAAAGCTATTGAAACGAGACGACCTTAAAAAACTTAGTGAACTTTTCAATGTAGCACATTCCGACTTAGAGACCTTATGGTTGGCTAACAAGGTCTATGACTTGATTAAAGATGAAAACCAAGGTTTGGACGCTTTAAAAGTAGCAGAAGAACAAGCAAAATATTCAAACGGCAAATGACAGAAAAGCAAATCATAACCACAATTACAGCTTTTGGATTCTCGGCAAATCCAAAGGATGCAAAGGTTTATTCAAAAACCTACGACAAGATTAAATACCAAATGTCTGTGGACTTCACAAAGAAGCGGATTGACTTTGGACTTGAAATAAAAAAAGGGGACGACACCACTTCTCATTTAGAGAACCCTGAAAATATTGTTGTGCTTGAATGCGTTGACCGACTTTTAGTAAAGGGATATAAGCCTGCCGACCTAACCCTTGAAAAGAAATGGAAACTTGGAAGAACAGCCAAAAGTGGAAAAGCTGACATTACTGTAAAAGGAAAAGACGGCAAAACACTTTTAATTATAGAGTGCAAAACTTGGGGCAAAGAGTACGAAAAAGAGTTGGACAATATGAAATCCAACGGAGGACAACTTTTTTCCTATTACCAGCAAGACAAAAACACTCGTTATCTCTGCCTCTATGCTTCAAGAGAGCACAATGGAAAAATTGAAAAGGCTAATGCCTTAATCAAAGTTGAGGATAGCACTGAAGAAAAAGTAAATCAGCAAGAAACCGAAAAACTTATCACATACGACCAAGCAAAAACTATTAAGGAGATGCTTGAAGTTTGGAAACACAAAACCAAAGGCAAACAAACGTACCTTAATTCAGGTCTTTTTGAGCCTGAAATTGAACCTTACAACCCAGGATATATCCCAATCAAAATTTCTGATCTAAAAGATTTTGGGAAGGACGACAAAGGCAAGGTTTTCAATCAGTTTGAGGAAATTCTCAGACACAATAACATTTCCGACCGCTCTAATGCTTTTAACAGAATCATTTCGCTCATTCTTGCCAAAATCGTTGACGAAAACAAAGGTGAGGAAGCTATCACCGATTTCCAAATCAAAGAGGGTATTGATGATGCAGAAACGCTTTTAGAGCGTTTGCAAACGCTTTATTCTAAGGCAATGCGTGACTATTTGGACGAAGAAGTAATCGACTACAAATTAGAAGATATTGAAGCCCAAATTGCAAACTTCCCAAGACAAACGGCAAAAGAAACTCTCTATCGCATTTATAAAGAGCTGAAGTTTTACCAAAACAATGAATTTGCATTCAAGGAGGTTTACAACAAAAAGCTATTTGAAGAAAACGCAAAAGTATTGGAAGAAGTGGTAAGGCTCTTCCAAAAATACCGTTTCAAATACGACCAGAAAGCTCAGTTCTTAGGCGACTTTTTTGAGTTAATGCTCGAAAGTGGTTACAAACAATCTGAAGGTCAGTTTTTCACACCAACACCCATTGCACGATTTATTATTTCGTCCATTCCGTTAAAATCAATCGTTCAGGAAAAATTGAAGAAAGGCGATAAACTCTTCTTGCCAAAAGTGATTGATTTTGCCTGTGGTAGCGGACACTTCTTGACGGAAGCCATTGAAGAAATTGCCGACTTAATTAAAGCAATGGACGAATCAGAAATTGAGGATGAAAAAAGTATCACCGAACTAAAACGCTATAAAGAAGATATGCGATGGGCAGGTGAATATATCTTTGGCTTGGAAAAAGACTACCGATTGGCAAGAACCAGCCAAGTGGCTTGTTTTATGCACGGTGATGGTGATGCCAATATAATTTTTGGTGATGGTCTTGAAAAACATCCACGTTTGGCAAAGGACGGAACTTTTGATGTGCTTATTGCCAATCCACCCTATACCATAAAAGACTTCAAAAAGCACCTGAACGTAAATCCACACGATTTTGAATTATGGGAACACGTTACACAAGACTCTGACGATATTGAAGTATTCTTTATTGAACGAATGAAACAATTGCTTCGCCCAGGAGGAATGGCAGGAATTATTTTGCCAAGCTCTATTTTGAGCAATGCAGGGGCTTATACCAAAGCAAGGGAGATTATTTTAAAGCATTTTGAAATAAAAGCCATTGTAGAATTTGGGGGGAATACCTTTGGTGCAACCAGTACCAATACTGTAACTCTATTCCTTAAAAAACGAAATGAAGATTTTGTAACCAACTGCCAGTATATAGCCGAAGATTTTATCTCAGAAAACAAAGAGCGTGAAGGCGACTTTTTAAATTCCGAAGAACTTTTTGAGAATTATGTGGCTCAGTTGGAGTTGGAAATGGAGGATTACAAAAGCTTTATTGCCCGAACCCCAAATGATGCCATTAAGGAAAGTGAGTTTTATAAAAGCTACAAAAGTTGGTTTGATGGTTTAACAGAAGTGGTAAACCTAAAAAAGCGAAAAAGTTTTACAGACTTGCCCAAAGCAGACCAGGAAGCTAAACTAAAATCAATGTTCTTTGATTTAGTTTTGGAAATTGAAACAGAGAAATTTTTCTATTTCTTGCTCACCCACCGAATTGAAGAAGACCCTGAAAATTTTGGTTGGTATGACGACCAAACCGAAGACGGTACGCCATTGAAAGTGGCTTACCCGCAACAAAAAGCTGTGCCCCAAAAAATGCTGATTGTAAAAACAGGAAGCACTAACAAAGAGCAAGAAAAGTTTTTGGGTTACAAGTTTAGCAACCGCAGGGGCTACAAAGGCATTGACTTTACAGGCGATACCTTAATGTTTGACCGAACAGACCAGCTCAATCCCCAAAAAGTAAACAGCTACATCTACAAAAACTTTGTGGATGAAAAAATAAAGGTAGATGAAGAGCTTGCTGATAATCTTTCATTAGTAAGGCTCACAGATTGCATCAATTTTGAGAAAATTGATTTTGATAAGCGATTAAACCTAAGTGCTGAAAGTTTCGCAGACCCAAAAGATTACAAATGGCCTACGAAGGCATTTAAATACGTTTTGCAACCAATAACAGGAAGCCAGACCAAAATTGAAAAAACAGAATGGAAAGAGACAGGTGACATTCCTGTTATTTCGCAGGAGAAAGATTTTATTTCGGGTTATGTTTCAGATGTTGAACCAGTAACAGACTTACCAGTTATTGTTTTTGGTGACCATACAACCATTTTTAAGTATATAGATTTTGAATTTGTTAGGGGTGCTGACGGGGTGAAACTGTTTAAGCCCATTTCAGATTATTTTCCAAAGGCATTTTATTACATCTGCCAAATGTTGGAAATTCCAGCATCGCAGAAATATACACGCCATTACAAGTATCTTTCTAATTTAAAAATTCCTATTCCAGATAAAGACATCCAACAAAAAATCATCAACGAAATAGAGGCCATTGAAGCCAAAGAAGCCAAAGCAAAAAAAGTGATTGAGGTGAAAACCAATGAAATTTCAACAATTATAAGTAGGATAAATAATGAAACCAAGAATTCTAAAATAGGAAAGGTATTTAATGTAACATCGGGAGGCACGCCAAAAACCAGAGTAAAGGAATATTATGATAATGGAAATATTCCTTGGTTGAAGTCTGAAGTATGCAACCAAATGTACATTGACACTTCAGAAACATTTATTACTGAGTTGGGATTGAAAGAGTCAAATGCAAAATTATTTAGACCAGGAACAACACTTACAGCATTAGTTGGTGCAACTCTAGGTAAAACAGCTTTTTTAAGAATAGAAGCAGCAACTAATCAAAACATTGCGGGCATAACACCAATTGATTCTGATAAGATATTAGATAAGTTTGTATTTTATACAATGCTTTCCTTATATCCTGAATTTCAGAAATTGGGTAAGTATAAGATGGTCAGTCAAGGATTTATTAAGGAAATGGCGATTTGGATTCCTGATTTTGATACTCAAAAGACTATTGTTTTAGAAATTGAAAAACTCGAAAAAGAAATCCAAAAGCAAGAGCAATCCATTGCCAACACCGAAGAAGAAAAGAAAGCAGTATTGACGAAATATTTAGAGAAGTGAAAACCCAACGCATAAGGTCATACACATTGGCAAGTCGCACAAGCCAACACAACAGCCAAAAATTGCAAAAGAGTATGCCTTTGCCAACGCTGACAGGCGGCCGAAAAAGAACAACGAAGGCACAACATCAGTAACCGTTGCACAACCTTTCATTTTTCCAAATAATCTTTAAAAACATAAAAACTCAACCTCTTTTAAAGCAATTTTAAGGAGGTTTATTTTTTAGTTGTAGTTCAAAATACTAAAATTTGACTGGCTTAAAAATGAGGTTTTGAAGTCGTAAAAGTACAGTTTTACAAAAGCCAAGCCTTTCTCTTGTAAGGTGTGTTCCAAGCTTTGATAAACCGAACAGGATTATCAACTGTAATCTTGTCTTCCAAACTACTAATCTGTAGCTGATAGCGAGAAATTTCTTGGACGTATTGCATA